>NZ_FLSP01000053.1 GCF_900091315.1 Streptomyces sp. DI166 | reverse complement strand
TCGTTCTCGAAGGCCGGACGGGCTGGGGGCGGAGGGGTCTCGTTCTCGAAGGCCGGACGGGCTGGGAGTGCGCCGGGCCGTCCGGTGGGAGGCGGCCGTCCGGACGAGTGACGCGCACCCAGTAACCTTGTGCGGGGCGCGCTCGCGTCCCGCACACCCCTCCGCACCGCACCAGGAAGGTGTCCCCCCGTGGAAAACGGCGCCGCCAAGCCCGTGATTGTCGCCATCGACGGCCCCTCCGGCACGGGCAAGTCGAGCACGTCGAAGGCCGTCGCGGCGCAGCTCGGCCTGAGCTACCTGGACACCGGCGCCCAGTACCGGGCGATCACCTGGTGGATGGTGACCAACGGCATCGACATCGACGACCCGCACGCGATCGCCGCCGCGGCCGGCAAGCCGGACATCGTCTCCGGTACGGACCCGGCGAACCCCACGATCCACGTCGACGGCACCGATGTCGCCGCCCCGATCCGCACCCAGGAGGTCACCTCCAAGGTCAGCGCGGTCAGCGCGGTGCCCGAGGTGCGGAGCCGGATCACCGAGCTGCAGCGGTCCATCGCGGCCGCCGCGGCGGACGGCATCGTGGTCGAGGGCCGGGACATCGGCACCACCGTGCTGCCGGACGCCGACCTGAAGATCTTCCTCACCGCCTCCCCGGAGGCCCGCGCCGCCCGGCGCAGCGGTGAGCTGAAGGGCGCCGACGTCAACGCCACCCGCGAGGCCCTGATCAAGCGGGACGCGGCGGACTCCTCCCGCAAGACCTCGCCGCTGGCCAAGGCCGACGACGCGGTCGAGGTGGACACCACCGAGCTGACGCTTCCGCAGGTCATCGAGTGTGTCGTGACCCTCGTCGAGGAGAAGCGGGCCGGGAAGTGACCGAGCTGCCTTCCGTGCGCGGCGCCGAGGTCGGACGGCGCATCGGCGTCGGTCTGATGTACGGGCTGTGGCGGCCCCGGGTGCTCGGCGCCTGGAAGGTGCCGGCCGCCGGTCCGGCGATCCTCGCCGTCAACCACTCGCACAACATCGACGGCCCGATGGTCATGGGCGTGGCGCCCCGGCCCACCCACTTCCTGATCAAGAAGGAAGCGTTCATCGGACCGCTCGACCCCTTCCTGACCGGCATCGGCCAGCTGAAGGTGGACCGCGCGAGCACCGACCGCACCGCGATCACCAGGGCGCTCGGCGTCCTGGACAGCGGCGGCGTCCTCGGGATATTCCCCGAGGGCACCCGGGGCGAGGGCGACTTCGCCTCGCTGCGCGCCGGGCTCGCCTACTTCGCGGTGCGCAGCGGCGCGCCGATCGTGCCGGTGGCGGTCCTGGGCAGCTCCGAGCGGCCAGGCCGGCTGGTCAAGGCGCTGCCCCCGCTGCGCTCCCGCGTCGACGTCGTCTTCGGCGACCCCTTCGAGGCGGGCGACGGCAGCGGACGGCGCACCCGCAAGGCGCTGGACGAGGCGACCGAGCGGATCCAGAAGCAGCTCACCGAGCACCTGGAAAACGCCAGGCGACTGACCGGTCGCTAGGCGACACTGAGTAGTGGATCACCCGGCGCGTCCGGGGGGTCCACCGATTACCACACTGAACGAGGTACGGACTTCATGAACGACCAGATCCCCTCCGAGGGCTCGGGCGAGGCGCACGACCACGGAGCACTGGGCGATGCCGAGTACGCGGAGTTCATGGAGCTCGCCGCGGAAGAGGGCTTCGACCTTGAGGACGTCGAGGGCGCCATCGAGGCGGCGGGCCACGGTCCGCTGCCCGTCCTCGCTGTCGTCGGCCGCCCCAATGTCGGCAAGTCGACCCTCGTCAACCGCATCATCGGGCGCCGCGAGGCCGTCGTCGAGGACCGGCCCGGGGTCACCCGGGACCGCGTGACCTACGAGGCCGAGTGGTCCGGGCGCCGCTTCAAGGTCGTCGACACCGGCGGCTGGGAGCAGGACGTCCTCGGCATCGACGCCTCCGTCGCCGCGCAGGCCGAGTACGCCATCGAGGCCGCCGACGCCGTCGTCTTCGTCGTCGACGCCAAGGTCGGCGCCACCGACACCGACGAGGCCGTCGTACGGCTGCTGCGCAAGGCCGGCAAGCCCGTCGTGCTGTGCGCCAACAAGGTGGACGGCCCGAGCGGCGAGGCGGACGCCGCCTACCTGTGGTCCCTCGGCCTCGGCGAACCGCACCCCGTCTCCGCGCTGCACGGCCGTGGCACTGGCGACATGCTGGACGCCGTCCTGGAGGTGCTCCCGGACGCCCCCGAGCAGACCTTCGGCACCGCGATCGGCGGGCCGCGCCGCATCGCCCTGATCGGCCGCCCGAACGTCGGCAAGTCCTCGCTGCTGAACAAGGTGGCGGGCGAGGAGCGCGTCGTAGTCAACGAACTCGCGGGCACCACCCGCGACCCGGTCGACGAGCTGGTCGAACTCGGCGGGGTCACCTGGAAGTTCGTCGACACCGCCGGTATCCGCAAGCGGGTCCACCTCCAGCAGGGCGCCGACTACTACGCCTCGCTGCGCACCGCCGCCGCCGTGGAGAAGGCCGAGGTCGCGGTCGTGCTGATCGACGCCTCGGAGAACATCTCCGTGCAGGACCAGCGCATCGTGACGATGGCCGTCGAGGCGGGCCGCGCCCTGGTCCTCGCCTACAACAAGTGGGACACCCTCGACGAGGAGCGCCGCTACTACCTGGAGCGGGAGATCGAGACCGAGCTGGGCCAGGTCTCCTGGGCGCCCCGGGTGAACGTCTCGGCGCGCACCGGCCGCCACATGGAGAAGCTGGTCCCGGCCATCGAGACCGCCCTCGCGGGCTGGGAGACCCGGGTGCCGACCGGTCGCCTCAACGCCTTCCTGGGCGAGCTGGTCGCCGCCCACCCGCACCCCATCCGCGGCGGCAAGCAGCCCCGCATCCTCTTCGGCACCCAGGCGGGCACCAAGCCCCCGCGGTTCGTGCTCTTCGCCTCCGGCTTCATCGAGGCGGGCTACCGGCGCTTCATCGAGCGCCGCCTGCGCGAGGAGTTCGGCTTCGAGGGGACCCCGATCCATATCTCGGTCCGGGTCCGCGAGAAGCGCGGCAGGAAGAAGTAGCCGGTACGGCACGGAAGAGGGCGGCCCCGCGCGGGGCCGCCCTCTTCCGCGTTCAGATGTTTCCGCGGGGAACCGGTTGCAGCGCCGCGTGCGTGGTGCCGGACGCCTGTGGTCCGATGTGCCCCACGCGCTGCCACTGCGACTGCCGGGCACTGTGCGCGCCCGCGCTGTAGGCGCTGTAGGAGCTGCTGAAGGAACCCGGCCGGTGTCCGCCGTAGGAGCCCGTACTGCGCGGGATGTTCCCGAAGGCGGTGAACCCCAGATCCTCCTCGCCGCTGCGGTCACCCGGCAGCGTGCGGAAGGACTTGACGTACTCGGCGTAGAGCGCGTCGTAGATCGGCGTGGCCGATGGAGAAACATCGTATGCGTGCACGTATGTCCAAACGACCGGGCAGATCAAGGGATGCGGTCAGGGGACTCGCGTCCGGGGGCGCGGGGAACTGCGCGACGGCCACGAAGGACCCGCGCGCGCCGGACCGCACGCACCCCCCGGCCCTCAGTCGCTCACGTACCGGCCAGCGGCAGCGCGCACGCGACCAACTTCCCGTTGGCCGCCGCCTTGTCGAGAGCGTCCCGCAGCAGGTCCTCCCGCGGCTGCCGCCCGATCGAGCCCACCGGCGCCGCGAACATCAGCACCTGCTGGTGCTTGTTGGCCGCCGTACGCCACCCCTCGGTCACCTGGAGCGGCTGGTGCGCCTGCCACCAGGCCACCGGCTGGCCGCCGTTGGCGCCGGGCTGGAGCACCGCGTGCAGCTGCCCCATGGCGAGCAGTACCGACCAGCCGTGCAGCACCGGCGGCACCGACTCGATCGCGGTGAGTGGCATGAACCCCTGCTCGATGAGCAGCGGCAGGAAGTCGTCGCCCGCCGCGGTGGAGCCGGGCCGGACGATGGGCGCGGTCGGCTCCACGACCAGCGCCGGGTGCAACTCCCCGGCGATCAGGATCAGTCCGCTGGTGACCCCGAGCACCGCCTGCTCGGGAACGACCTTGTCGGGCTCCAGGTCGACGCTGTCGCCGGTGATGGACCGGACGGCCCCCTGGAGCTGCTCCTCGGTGACCTGGACGACCTGGGAGGGCAGGCAACTTGCGTGGGCGAAGGCCAGCACGGCGGTCTCGTCACCGACGAACAGCACGGTGCTGGTGCGCTCCTGGGCGGAGTCGCCCGGAGTACGGCAGGACGTGCAGTCGTAACTGCCGGGGGCGTTGTCTCCGGCGAGCAGCCGGTCGGCTTCTTCGTCGCCGATCTCGGCGCGTACCTCGTCGCTGACGTCGAGCATGCGCGGCACGGGTGGCTCCCTCGGGATGTGGTACGTGGCGCGGCCGGGTGGCTCCCGGCCCGTGATCCGGGTGGGTCCCGGGCTCATGAAGAAGACAACGCCCGATCTGTGGCGGGAGTCACGCACCAGGGCGAACGGAATAGAACCATCCGTCGCGGACGGTCACATCGCCCGCGGAATCCGGTACTCCTGGTCAAGTCGATGACACGTCAAGGTAGTTGGCTCCGTGAAGTGAGTCACAGATCACGGCCGTGGCTGGTCGACAAATCATGAAATCAGGGAATGAAGTGGGTGGCCGGAATTCGCCGATACCCGCGGTAACGGCGAACTGGCCAGGAATGACAAGGAGTTGGTTGATGCCGGGCGGTCACCCTCCCTACATTCCTCCGCCGTGTGCACGGAGCACCGCTCGGGTACGTCCGCCGGCCGCACCACAGCACGTCCTCAGCACGACCCCACCGGCGGACGGGGCGGGGCGCGACCACCGCGACCCAGCGCGCGGAACGCGCCCGGCCCTGGGGGAGCCCGGGTCAGTCGGGAGGGGACTCCATGTCCGAATGTGCCGATACCACCCGCGACAACGCCCGTAGGGCGCGTACCACGGCGGTCCTCGCCGGGGCCGCACTGCTCGCCCCGCTCGGACTGCTGGCCGCGACCGGCCAGGCCGCGGCGGCGGACGGCGGGGTGTGGGACCGCATCGCCCAGTGCGAGAGCGGCGGCAACTGGCACATCAACACCGGAAACGGCTACTACGGAGGACTCCAGTTCTCCGCGAGCACCTGGAACGCCTACGGCGGCACGGCCTACGCGCCCACCGCCGACCGGGCCAGCAAGGCCCAGCAGATCGCCGTCGCCACCAAGGTGCAGCGCGCCCAGGGCTGGCAGGCCTGGCCCACCTGCTCGGCCCGCGCCGGGGCGTACGGCAGCGCGCCCGCCGCGCCGGCGACGAACACCGCGCCCAAGCCCCGCAAGGCGGCACCGTCCAAGACCACTCCGCCCAAGGCGCCGGAGCGCTCCACGAGCCACACCGACCGCGGCGCGTCCCGTGGCGAGCACATCGTCCGGCAGAGCGACACACTGAGCGGGATCGCCGCCCGGCACGGGACCACCTGGCAGCGGCTGTACGCCGCCAACCGGGCCGTCATCGGCGGTGATCCCGATCTGATCGTGCCCGGTCAGCGTCTTCGCATCTGACGCGACTCCCCCTCGCCGGGCACCAAGGCCCCACCCGGTCCGCCGACCGGGTGGGGCCCCGCGGCACACCGACGCGGCACGGCCGCGACCCGCCGCGGGCTGCTTAGCGTGGTCCGATGATCAGCACGCCGATCACCCTCGCCCTCGCCACCGCACTGCTCCCCGTCCTCGCCCCCGGAGAAGCCCAGGCCTCGGCACCGCCGTACGCCTGCGCCAAGCAGGGGTGGCCCTGGGGCTGCATCGCCGAGTGCGAGAGCGGCGGCAACTGGCACATCAACACCGGCAACGGCTACTACGGCGGACTGCAGTTCTGGCAGCCCACCTGGGAGGAGTTCGGCGGCCTGAAGTACGCCCGGCGCGCGGATCTCGCCACCAAGGCCCAGCAGATCGCCGTCGCGCAGGAGGTACTGGCCGTGCAGGGCTGGGGCGCCTGGCCCGTGTGCTCCAAGCGGTACGGGCTCAAGGGCCGGATGCACACCGTCAAGTCCGGTGACACGCTCTCCTCGATCGCCCGCAAGTACAAGGTCAAGGGCGGCTGGCCGGCCTTCTACCAGGCCAACAAGAAGACCATCGGGTCCGATCCGAACCGGATCAGGCCCGGCATGCTGCTCGTCATCCCGCAGGGCGCGACCCGCTCCGGGGCGGTCTTCGGGCCGCCCCTGGAGCGGTTCTGAGCTCGGCCGCCTCGCCGCTGAACACCACGGCGCCGCGGCGCAGTTCGTAGACGAGCGCCGGGTGCCCGTGCAGGGCGGGCGGCAGCCGCTGCTCGGCGAGGACGACGCAGGCGTCGAGGGCGGCGAGGAGTTCGTACGTACGGGCCGCGACCGCCAATGACATGCCCTGCGCCGCCTCGTCGACGAGCACCACGCGCGGGCGGGCCAGCAGCACTCTCGACAGGGCGAGCATCCGCTGCTCGCCGCCGGAGAGCGTGCCCGCGCGGTGGTCGAGCAGGCCCGCCAGGCGGGGATAGGCGTCCAGGGCCCTGTCGTAGGCGCGGGCGGTGAGTTCGAGGTTCTCCCGGACGGTGAGCGAGCCGAAGACCGCCCCGCGTTCGGGGACCAGGCACAGGCCCCTGCGGGCGCGCTCGTACGCCGGTACCCGGGTCACGTCGACTCCGTCCCACACCACCGCGCCCGCGGACAGCGGGAGCGTCCCGGCCAGGGCGCGCAGTGTTGTCGTACGGCCGGAGCCGTTGCGGCCCAGCAGGACGGTGAGGCCGGGGGCGGGGGCGGCGAGGGTGATGCCGTGCAGGGCCTCCAGCGGGCCGTAGCGCACGCGCGCGTGGCGCAGGGAGAGGGTCATACGGGGGTCTCCTGGGCGCCGAGTGCTTCGAGGACGTGGGCCGGGGGGCCGGAGGCGATGACGCGGCCCGCGGACATGACGTGGACGATGTCCGCCAGATCGGCGACGAGGTCGAGGTCGTGTTCCACGACCAGGAGGGCGGTGCCATCCGCCGCGAGCGCCTTCAGGACGCGGGAGAGGGCGGCGACCTCCGCGGTGTCCAGGCCGGCGGCGGGTTCGTCGAGGAGGAGTACGCGGGGTTGTCCGGCGAGGGCTCTGGCGAGCTCCACACGGCGGAGGGTGCCGGTGGGGAGGTCTGCGGCGGGGGCGGTCCGGACGGCGTCCAGGCCCAGTAGGCGCAGGGCCTGTTCCGCCGCTTCCGGGTTTCTGGTGCGGCCCTGTTCCGCTCCTACGTGGACGTTCTCGGCGACGGTGAGGGTGGGGAAGACGGAGAGCTGTTGGAAGGTGCGGGCGATGCCGAGGCGGGTGCGGGTGTGGGCGGGGAGGGGAGTGATGTCCCTGTCGCCGTAGTGGATGTGGCCTTGGGCGGGGCGGAGGGTGCCTGCCAGGCAGTGGAACAGGGTGCTCTTTCCGGCGCCGTTGGGGCCGACGACGGCGGTGATGCGGGCGGGGTGGATGTCCAGGTCGACGCCGTTGAGGGCCTTGAAGCTGCCGTAGGCCGCGTGCAGGGCGCGGGCCCGGAGGGTGGGCCCCCGGCCTTCGGCCGGGTCTGTTTTCCCACCCGCACCACCCGAGCGGCTTTCGTGGTCGGGTGCGGGTGGCCCTGGTGGGGGTGACCCGCCGTCGGCGGCTGCGGGTCGTGATACGGCTGGCGGGGGTTCCGCGGCGGCCCGGTCCGGGGGCGGCGCGGGCTCTGTCGCCGGATCTCCCGGCGCCCGTGTCGAGTCAGCTCCGCGGCGTGCCGATGCCCGTACCCCATTCGGTCCCGGCCACTCCGATGCCCGCTCAGACCCCGCCCGCGGAGGCTCCGATGCGGCCGTCAGATCGTTCTGTGCCGCCGTCTCGGGCAACTTCCTTTGCTCCCGCAGCAGGCCCCGTACCGCCCTCCCCCTGTCCGACAACCGGGCACTCGACGGGCGGACGCGCAGGCGGGTCGCCGCCGTGCGCAGGGCCTCGTACGGGCCGCCCGGGAAGCGGCCGATCAGGACTGCCAGGAGGCCGATCAGGGCCGCGGCCACGCCGCCGCGGGTGCCTGCGTCCAGGCCGACCAGGAGGGCAGCCGCGGCCAGGGCGCCGAGGGTGCTGTCGGCGCCCAGGACCATGATCGCGGCGAACCAGAGGAGGCCGCGGACGGGGTCGAAGGCGGCCGGGTCGAAGGCGCGCAGGCCCATGCCGAGCATGCCGCCGCCCAGGGCGGCCAGCGCCGCGCCGGAGACGAACGCCAGGAGTTTGAGGGAGGGGACGGGGACGCCGGTCGCCGCCGCGCCCGCCTCGTGGTCACGCATCGCCGCCAGGGCGCGGCCCGTTCGGCCCCGGCGCAGGGACCACGTGGCGAGCAGGGCCGTGGCCAGGAGCGCCAGCTCCAGGACGTAGTACGCGCGGTCCCCCTCGAAGCCCGCCGGACGGCCCAGGGACAGGCCCGCCGTGGCGTACGGCTGGGCGAAGACGAAGCGGCTCACTCCGACGCCCACCGCGAAGGTGGCCAGGGCCAGGGCCAGGCCCCTGCGGGTGATCGCCGGCCAGCCGGTGAGGAGGCCCAGGGGCGCCACCAGGAGGACCGCCACGGCCAGCGCCGCCAGTTCCGGCAGGCGCGGCAGGCCCGGGAAGCGGCCCGCTGCCAGCAGGGCCGTGAAGAGGGCGCCCAGACCCGCGTAGGCGGCCTGGCCGAGGGAGATCTGACCGCCCCGGCCGGTGACCACGACCAGGGAGAGCAGCACCACGGCCAGCGCCGGGACCTGGACCGAGGTGTGCAGGTCCGAGCCCGCGAAGCCCAGGGGCAGCAGGAACAGCACCGCCGCCACTGTCCAGGCGCCCTGCGGGGTGGGCACCCGCGCGGTGGCCGTGCGCGGCAGCGCGTCCCGGGTGCCGACGCGGGGGAGGGCCAGCGCGGCGACCAGCAGCGCCACCACGAACAGGTTCGCGCCCACCGCCTGGAGCAGCGGCTCGCGCCAGCCCGACGGGTGCAGCCGCGTCAGCTGGCTCTGCGCCACCCCGATCCCCAGCGCCACCAGCACCGCCACCGGCAGGCTCCGCATCCGGGCGGCCACCGCGACCGCCACCACCTCCATCACCAGCAGCGGCAGCCCGTACGGGTCGAGCCGGACGTACGGCGCCAGCAGGACCCCCGTCAGGCCCGCCGTGAACGAGCCGAACGCCCAGCCCGCCGCCGTCACCCGGTCCGCGTCGATGCCGCCCAGCACCGCGAGCTGCCGGTCGTCCACCACGGCCCGCAGCTCCCGCCCGAACCGCGTCCAGCGGACTACCGCCCCGACCGCCGCCGCCAGCACCAGGACCACCGCGAGCTGCCCCCACGGGTCCGCCGACATCAGCACTTCCGGCGCGTCGTCCCGCGCCCCCTGCCCCCACAGCAGCGCCGCACCGCCCACCAGCAGCACGAACACCCCGATGGACGCCACCAGCGTCTGCGCCGGATCGCTGCCGAGGACGGACAGCGGGCGGAAGACGAAGCGTTCCAGCACCATGCCGATCGCGGGCGCCAGCACCAGCAGGGTCAGCGCGGCCCCCGCCCACAGCGGCCAGCCCCACTCCACGACGCACTGCCGCAGCATGTACGCGCACACCATGGCGATGGCGCCGTGCGCGAAGTTGAGCACGCCGGTCGCGCGGTAGGTGACGACCAGCCCGATGCCGGTCAGCGCGGCGGCGCTGCCGACCGACAGGCCGGCCAGGGTGAGGTCGTAGGTGAGGGACGACATCAGTCGTCCGCCGCGGCGGGCTCGCAGATCGGGCACGGGCCCAGTTCGCCGCTGCGCACCAGCTTCGCGTCGACCGGCACCGCCTCCGCCTTCCCCGCCACCAGCGGACAGTCCGCCCGGTGGAAGAGGGTGCCGCCGGGCACCATCAGCCGGTCCGCGCTGACCGCGAGCGGCGCCGACGCCTGCTGCCCCGGCCCCTCGTCGGCCGGTTCGGCGGCCACCAGCAGGCCGTACAGCTCCTCCACGCGCGCGGCGGCGAGCGCGCCCCGCCCGTGGGTGAGCAGCACCGCCCCGGCGACGATCAGGGCCGCGCCGGGCACCGTGCAGGAGGCGAGGTAGGGCAGCTGCCGTTCGGCGAACCGCTCACCGGAGACGCCGTACCAGCCGAGGACGCACAGCACCGCACCCGCGGCGAGGGCGGTCCAGCCCGCCCACAGGACGGGGTGCACGGTCCGCAGTCGGGCTGTCCGCATGTCGGGCTCCTCTGGCTTCACACGTCGTGTGTCTGTCCATGTCAGCCGATGGCTTGCACTATGCCTTCTGGAAGCTGACCCTGAAAGCACCGGGCGCACCCGGCCCGGACCGACACCCGGTGGTGAGCCAGATGGTTCTCGGGAGCGACCTCAGTCGGCGGAACACGGGGCGCGGCACGGCACTCGCGGCCGCCCTGCTGCTCTTCCTCGCCCCGGCGCTCGCGGCATGCAGCGACGACGAGGGCGGCAGCGAATCCACCCCGCCCACCCCGTCCGTCGAACGGACGACGAGCGCCCCGGCCTCCGCTCCCGCCGACGCGGCCGCGGCGGAGCAGGAGATCAAGCAGAACTGGCAGAAGTTCTTCGACCCGAAGACCTCGCTGGAGGACAAGCAGACCGTCCTGGAGAACGGCGAGCAGATGGCCCCGGTGCTCCAGGCGTTCAGCGGCGACGAGCGCGGCGGCCAGGTCGGCGCCCAGGTCACCGAGGTCGCCTTCACCTCGCCGACCGAGGCGGACGTGACGTACACCCTGACCCTGAACGGCGCCACCGCCCTGCCGGACGCCTCCGGGACGGCCGTGGAGCAGGACGGCAGCTGGAAGGTGTCCGCCAAGACCCTGTGCGCGCTGGTGCAACTGAGCGGCAATGGCTCGGCGTCGCCGGTTCCGGGCTGCTGAGGCGCTGGCCGCGCTGCTGCTGCTCGCGCTGAGCGCGGCCTGCGGCAGCCGGCTGCCGGAGAGCGACTTCGAGGACGGGACCCGCCCGGACCGTACGACCCCCTCGACCGCGGGCGAGCCGATCCGGGTCGGCATCATCACCAGCGCCACCAGCCCGGTCGGCGGCAACGCCTTCACCGGCCCGCGCGACGGCGCCAAGGCGTACTTCGAGCACCTCAACGCGCAGGGCGGCATCGACGGGCGGCCGGTCGAGGTGCGGCTGTGCGACGACGGCGGCAGCGGGGTCGGCAACAACGAGTGCGTGCACGAACTCGTCGACGAGGACGAGGTCGTCGCCCTCGTCGCCACCACCGCCCTCGACTACGCGGGCGCCTCCCGGGTCTCCCGCGCGCGCGTGCCCGACATCGGCGGCCAGCCCATCGGCCCCGCCTACGACACCTGGCCGCACCTGTACGGCATCTACGGCAGCCTCACCCCGCGCGAGGGCACGACCGGCTGGGACGGCGAGCTGTACGGCGGCACCGAGGTCTACCGGTACTTCAAGCGCGAGCACGGCGCCCGCACCGCCGCCGTGGTCTCGTACAATCAGTCCGCCTCCGCCGCCTACGCGCGCCTGGTCGAGCAGGGACTGAGGGCGGAGGGGTACAAGGTCGTCACCGAGCAGGTCGACTTCGCGCTGCCCAACTTCCGCGCCGTCGCCGCCGACCTGAAGGAACAGGGCGCCGACCTGGTCTTCGACGCCATCGACAGCCACGGCAACGCCCGCCTGTGCGCGGCCATGGACGACGCGGGCGTGGAGATCACCGCCAAGGTGACCAATGTGCAGAACTGGACCTCCACGGTGGCCGACGACTACCAGGACGCCCCGCGCTGCCGCAACGCCCTGTGGGCGACCGGCTCCAGCCGCAACTTCGAGGACACGGACCAGCCGGCCGTACGGGAGTTCCGGGCGGCCACCGAGGGCCTGAAGACCCACTCGCAGTGGCAGTTGGAGGGGTGGGCCGCGGCACGCTGGTTCACGGAGGCGGCGCGGGCCTGCGCCGACGAGGGCGTCACGCGCGCGTGCGTGGACGGCTGGATGAGCCGCAGCCAGAACTTCACCGCCGACGGCCTGCTGCTCCCGGTGAGCTTCGAGCACCTGGCCGAGCCGCCGGAAACACGGCGCGCGTGTCTGTCGGTGGCCCGCTGGCAGGACGGGCGGGGCTGGGTCTCCCAGGGCGAGATGGACGAGAACTGCTTCGAGGTGCCCCAGTTGCCCTACCAGCCCTGAGAGAGGGGTGACGATGACCGAAGTGACCGTGAATTGTCCTAGTTCTTCTCCGAGTTGAGCGTCGCGGACCGTTACTGTCCGGTCGCGCTGGCAGACTCGGCGCCATGTTGGACACCTCAGCACGACTGCTGCGCCTCCTCTCCCTCCTCCAGGCACACCGGGAGTGGTCCGGCGCGCAACTCGCCGAACGCCTCGGGGTGACCCCCCGCACCGTGCGGCGGGACGTGGAGCGGCTGCGCGAACTCGGCTACCCCGTCAACGCCAGCCCCGGAACAGGCGGCGGCTACCAACTCGGCGCCGGCGCCGAACTGCCCCCGCTGCTCCTCGACGACGACGAGGCGGTCGCCGTCGCCGTCGGACTGCGCACCGCCGCCGGACAGGGCATCGAGGGCATCGGGGAGACCTCCGTGCGGGCCCTGACCAAGCTGGAGCAGGTGCTGCCCAACCGGCTGCGCCGCCGCATCAGCGCCCTGAACGCCTTCACCGTGCCGATGCTGCGCGACCAGCCCTCCGGCGTGGACCCCGGTCTGCTCACCGAACTCGCCCACCTGTGCCGCGACTGCGAGCAACTGCGCTTCGAGTACCGCGGGCACGACGGCACACCCAGCCGCCGCCGCGTCGAACCGCACCGGCTGGTGTGCACCGAGCGGCGTTGGTACCTGGTCGCCTGGGACCTGGACCGGGAGGACTGGCGCATCTTCCGCGTCGACCGCGTCGTACCCAGACCCCCGCACGGCCCCCGCTTCACCCCGCGCCGTCCGCCCGCCGACGACCTCGCCGCCTACGTCTCCCGGGGCGTGTCCACGCGCGCGTACGCCACCCACGCCCTCGTCCGGCTGCTGGTGCCCGTCAAGGAGGCAGCCGAGCACATTTCGCCCTCGGCCGGGGTGCTGGAGCCGGAGGGGCCGGACAGCTGTCTGCTGCGCACCGGCGCCGGGAACCTGGACGTCATGGTGATCCATGTGATGCTGCTGGGCTTCGAGTTCGAGGTACTGGAGCCGGTCGAGCTGACCGACGCGATCAGGACCGCTCGGGACCGGCTGTCGAGGGCTCTTGAGCGATCGCCGCGAACGTGGGGTGATGCAGGTCGAACGCCGGGGACTCCGAGCGGATCCGGGGCAGACTGGTGAAGTTGTGCCGGGGCGGCGGGCAGGACGTCGCCCACTCCAGCGAACGGCCGTAGCCCCAGGGGTCGTCGACCTCCACCTTCTCGCCGTACTTCGCCGTCTTCCAGACGTTGTAGAGGAACGGCAGCGTCGACAGGCCGAGCAGGAAGGAGCCGATGGTGGAGACCGTGTTCAGGGCGGTGAACCCGTCGGCGGCCAGATAGTCGGCGTACCGGCGCGGCATGCCCTCCGCACCCAGCCAGTGCTGCACCAGGAACGTGGTGTGGAAGCCCACGAACAGCGTCCAGAACTGCATCTTCCCGAGCCGCTCGTCGAGCATCTTCCCGGTGAACTTCGGCCACCAGAAGAAGAACCCGGCGAACACCGCGAAGACGACGGTGCCGAAGACGACGTAGTGGAAGTGGGCGACCACGAAGTAGGAGTCCGTGACGTGGAAGTCCATCGGCGGCGAGGCCAGGATCACCCCGGTCAGCCCGCCGAACAGGAACGTCACCAGGAAGCCCGTCGACCACAGCATGGGGGTCTCGAAGGAGAGCGAGCCCTTGAGCATGGTGCCGGTCCAGTTGAAGAACTTCACCCCCGTCGGCACCGCGATCAGGAAGCTCATGAACGAGAAGAACGGCAGCAGCACCGCACCGGTGGCGAACATGTGGTGCGCCCACACCACGATCGACAGACCCGTGATCGCCATGGTCGCCGCGACCAGCGTCAGATAGCCGAACAGCGGTTTGCGGGAGAAGACCGGGATGATCTCGCTGACGATCCCGAAGAACGGCAGCGCGATGATGTACACCTCGGGATGGCCGAAGAACCAGAACAGGTGCTGCCACAGCAGCGCCCCGCCGTTGGCCGCGTCGAAGATGTGCGAGCCGAAGCGCCGGTCGGCCTCCAGACACAGCAGCGCCGCCGCCAGCACCGGGAACGCCATCAGGATCAGGATCGACGTGAACAGCGTGTTCCACACGAAGATCGGCATCCGGAACATCGTCATACCGGGCGCGCGCATCCCGATGATCGTGGTCAGGAAGTTGACCGCGCCGAGGATCGTGCCGAACCCGGCCAGCGCCAGCCCCATGATCCACAGGTCGGCGCCGACACCGGGGGAGCGCTCCTCGCTGTTCAGCGGCGCGTAGGCGAACCAGCCGAAGTCGGCGGGGCCCGAGGGCACCAGCAGTGAGCCGAGCACGATCAGGCCGCCGAACAGGAAGAACCAGTACGACAGCATGTTCAGCCGCGGGAACGCCACGTCCGGCGCGCCGATCTGCAGCGGCATCAGCTCATTGGCGAAGCCCGCGAACGCCGGGGTCGCGAAGAGCAGCAGCATGATCGTGCCGTGCAGGGTGAAGAGCTGGTTGAACTCCTCGTTGCTGACGATCTGCAGCCCCGGCCGGGCCAGCTCGGCCCGCATCAGCAGCGCCATCGCACCGCCGACGAGGAAGAACAGGAACGACGTGATCAGGTACAGATGGCCGATCTTCTTGTGGTCGGTGGTGGTCAGCCAGTCGACGACGACCCGGCCCTTCCGCCTGCTCCGCACGGGTCGTTCCGGCGCCTGCACAGCATGAGTGCCCATCGCTCGCTCGCCCCTTCGCTCGCCTGCCCCGGGCCCGCTGAAGCCCGCGCCACGCGTACCCGCGAGCCCACGCCATGATGCTCGCGCCACCGCACGCTCCGACAGGGGGCGTACGAGGGTCGGCCGAACCGGTGCGGGGCAATTCCCGCGGGGCGTCAGTTCCCTGGAACCCGCGCGGAATCGGGGAAGAAAGGAGTCCGGGGGGAGTTCTCCCGGAACTTTCCGCTGCCCTATTGGACGCGTCGGCGCGACACGCGGGAATTACGTTCGAATACCTGCGAAAGGCGTAGTGAACCGCTCGCACGTGTGACGTGCTGCGACTGAAACGTGTGTCGTGATCTTGTGACACAAGCGTGACAGGAGAGGGACGACCGCCCGAAATGCCCCCCGCCCTGGCCCCGGTCGGCGCACAACGCCTAGCGTGGCGGCATGGCACCCATTCCGAAACCCCCCGCAGAACCCCACGACCAGCCGGACAGCTATCTCGGACTGGCCGCCGACCGGGCCGAACGGCTGGCCCGCGAACGGGGCTGGTCCACCGTACGGTCACTGCCGCCGGGCGCGATCATCACCATGGAGTACCGCGCGGGACGGCTCAACTTCGAGGTGCGCGACGGGCGGGTGACCCGGGCCTGGAAGGGCTGAACCGGCCACCGGCCTCCGTGACGGCGACGGCCCCGGCTCCTCCTGGGAGGGGCCGGGGCCGTCGGTGCGGGGAGGGTGGTGCGTACCGGACCCCGCCGTCCTTCCCGGACTACGTCACCGGGCGGGCGGTCGAGGCCGTGCCACGGGTGCCGCGGTCGGTGTGGGGCGGCCGTCGGCTGCCGACCGGGGTGACCGGGGTGCGCTCCGAGCGGGCCGAGTGCGGGCCTGGCGCCAGGTACACCGGGGCCTTCGGCGTACAGGCCGTGGGGGAGACGTCCTGGGCCGACTCGCGCGGCTTGTGCCGCACCGGGACCTGCACCGGGGTCGGCCGGGCGGGCACCGTACCGGCGCGGCGGTCGCGCCGACGGTCGCGCAGGTCGAAGATGGCCGCCTCGGTACGGGCGATCAGCGGCTCGAACCAGGGCAGCGCGAGCAGGATCAGCAGACCCGCGACCCAGCCGAGCAGCACATCGCTCAGCCAGTGCGTACCGAGGTAGACGGTGGACAGGCCCACGCCCAGGGAGGTCACCGCGGACAGGGCCGACAGCCAGCGGCGGGCCGCCGGGGTGGACGCCAGATACGCCAGGATGCCCCAGGTCACCACGGCGTTGGCGGTGTGACCGCTGGGGAATATATCGCCGCCGAGCCACATCTCGTTGGAGCCGATGGTGGTCGCGTAGTGCGGTCCGAGCCGGCCCATGCCGATCTTGGCGGCGCCCACCGTGACGTTCAGCAGCAGCAGCGAGGTGGCGAGCGCCAGCAGCGGCCGCAGCGTGTGCTGTCTCCAGGAGCGCCAGCCCAGCCAGGCCGCGATCATCACCGCGGTGGGGCCGCGCTGGCCGAGCACGACGTAGTAGTCGACGAATGCGTGGATCTCCGACCACTGCTCGTACGGCCGGAAGAACATGACCTGCCAGTCGAGCCGGACCAGCCACGAGGTGCTGACGACGGCCCACACGATGGCCCCGTAGACGGCCAGGGTCGCGGCGAAAAGCGCGACCCGGTGCCGGCTCATCCGCGGCACGTCGATGTGGGCCGGCCGTTCCGGCTCCCGGTCGAGCCTCGCGAACACCCGGTCCAGACGGGTGAGGTTTCGTTCGGTACGCACCCAATCGACGTTACAGCGAGTGAGCTCTGAAGCCTGTCCATACCGCCGGTTTGTGATGACGATGTGATGTGGGATTGCTCTCAGGAGGGGCTTATTTCCTGCGAGTTCACAACCGGTGGCAAACGCTTCCCTTCAATTCCTTTGATCATTCCGGCGTACGGCTAAGTGCGGTTTATGAATTGAGGAATCGAAAGCCGCTACGGAATTCGCGTGAGGCCGTCGGGCGGACCCAGGGCGGTCAGGGCGGACCGGAGCCGTTCAGCCAGAACGCTCCGTAGACCGCCGACGCCGCCGCGGTCAGCCCGAGGACCGGGACCGACGTGCGTGGCCGTGTCCGGGCCAGCGCCAGGGCGAGCGGCAACAGCAGCGGGAAGGCGGGCATTAGCAGACGCGGCTTCGAGCCGAAGTAGCTCGACGCGCACAGGGCGAGGGCGGTGACCACACCCGCGTACACCAGCAGCGGGAGCGGCTGGCCCTGGCGGACACAGACGACGTACAGCCACACCAGCAGGCCCACGCCGACGATCAGGCCGAGCCCGGCGAGCGCCGACGGAAACGACGTGAACTTGTCGCCGACGAAACGGGCGAAGGCGTAGCCGCCGTCGAAGCCGTTGCGCCAGCCGGCCTGGACGGCGAGGTAGCCGAGCGGACCCCGGCCGGTGTCGTGACCGACCCACAGGACGTAACCGGCGGCGCCCAGGGGCGCGAGCAGCATGGCGACGGCGCACCTGAGGTGCCGCGCGCGGTCGGCGGGCGCCGTGCTGCGGTCCCGCACGAACGAGGCGATCCCGGCCGCCCACACCGCCGCCACCACGGCCAGCCCCACCGGGCGCGTCAGGCCCGCGAGCAGTGCGAGGGTGCCCGCCGTCACCCAGCGGCCGGTCAGCACCGCGTACAGCGACCAGGCCGCCAGCGCCGTGAACAGTGACTCGCTGTACGCCATCGACTGCACGATCCCGACCGGCAGCACCGCCCACAGCAGCACCGCGCAGACGGCGGCCCGGCGGCCGAACAGGTGCTCGGTGACCGCGAAGATCCCCCAGGCGGCGGCCAGCGAGGCGAGCGCGGAGACCAGGAACCCGCCGTCCGCCGCCGAGAGCGGGGTGAGCGCCGCGAGCAGCCGCTCCAGCCAGGGCAGTATCGGGAAGAAGGCCAGGTTCGAATGGACGTCGCCGTTCGGCAGGCGGACCTCGTAGCCGTACCCCAGCTCGGTCACCCTCGCGTACCACAGGGAGTCCCAGCGGGCGGTGAGCAGTTGATAGGCGCTCCTGTCGCGCGCCGCGCTCCACAGGGCCAGGACGAGCAGGCCGAGAGCGCGTACGGCGGCATACCCCACGAGGGCCGGTGCCGCCAGGCGCACGCGTGTGGAAAGACTGTGCACGACCTCGATCATGTGCTGCGCGGAACCGGGAGGGCGGTCGCGGCGTACTCCACACGAGGGAGGAAAGTGGCGTACGCCACACGTGTTGTGTCCGGAGTCTGAGAGGTCCGCCACTCGGTCGGGGCATGGACTCGCGTACGCTGACGAGTCACTCGCTTCGTTGCGCGGGCCGGGGACCACCGCTCCTCCCCGGCCGAGTCACGGGGAGTCCCCACCCCGTGTGCCCGCCGAACGCGAGGGAACATCTGGGAGGTACGTACATGTCCGGGACGACCACGGCCGCCGCGCTGCGCCGTCGGGCGGCCGGGGCCGGTGCCAACCGCTGGGTCGTCCTCGTGGTGTTGTGCGCCAGCCTGCTGCTGGTCGCCGTCGACGCCACCGTGCTGCACGTGGCGGTGCCCGCTGTCACCGAGGACCTCAAGCCCGGCGCCATAGAACTGCTCTGGATCGTCGACGTCTACCCGCTCGTCTGCGCCTCGCTGCTGATCCTCTTCGGCACGCTCGGTGACCGCGTGGGCCGCAGACGCATCCTGCTCCTCGGTTACGGCCTGTTCGGGGTCGCCTCCGCGCTGGCCGCGTTCGCCGACACCGCCCAGGTGCTGATCCTGGCCCGGGCACTGCTCGGCGTCGGCGGCGCCATGATCATGCCGGCCACGCTCTCGATCCTGCGCCAGGTCTTCCCCGACCGGCGCGAGCGGGCGCTGGCCATCGGTATCTGGAGTGCGGTGGCGGCGGTCGGCGCGGCCGTCGGACCGCTGCTCGGCGGGTTCCTGCTGGAGCACTTCTGGTGGGGCTCGGTGTTCCTCGTCAACATTCCGTTGATGTTGGTCAGCCTGCCGGTGGGCCGGATGCTGCTGCCCGAGTCCAAGGGCGACGGCGACGGCCCCTGGGACGTGATCGGCGCCCTGATGGCCGCCGCGGGCCTGTTCGGGGTCGTGCTCGGCGTCAAGCGCCTCGGCGGCGGCGAGGCGGACGTGCTCACCCTGCTTCCCCTGCTGCTGGGGACCGCGCTGCTCGTTCTCTTCGTACGGCGTCAGCGGCGCCGCAAGCACCCCCTGGTGGACCTGCGGATGTTCGCGCGGCCCGCGTTCAGCACCTCGGTGGGTTGCATCGTGCTGGCGATGCTCGCGCTGGTCGGCCTGGAGCTGATCGCGGCGCAGTACCTCCAGCTCGTCCTTGGTCTGTCCCCGCTGGAGACCGGCCTGCGCCTGCTGCCGCTGACCTTCGCGGCGATGGGTGCGGGGCTCGCCGGAGCACGCATGCTGCGCCGGTTCGGGCCGCGGCGGATGGTGTGCGCCGGGTTCTGTCTGACCGCGTTCGCCGTGGTGCTGCTGACCGCGATGGGCCACACCGACAACCCCGCCCTGATGCTCTCCGGGTTCGTCCTGCTGGGCTTCGGCCTGGAGACCACGCTCTTCGGGGCGTACGAGTCGATGCTCAGCGAGGCGCCCGCGGAGCAGTCGGGCGGCGCGGCGGCCATCGGCGAGACCTCCTACCAGCTCGGCGCGGGCATCGGCATCGCTCTGCTGGGCACCGTGATGAACGCGGCGTACGCGCCCGGCCTGTCGTCCGTCCCCGGCGTCCCCGCCTCCGCGTCGGCCTCCGCCGGCCACTCGCTCGGCGAGGCGTACGAGGTGGCCGGGCGACTGGGCGGCACCGCGGGGGACACCCTGCGCGAGGTCGCGCGGAACTGCTTCGTGCACGGTCTCCATGTGACGCTGCTGGTCAGCGCGGGGCTGCTGCTGCTCGGCGCGGTCATGGCGCTCAGGCTTCCCCGCACGATGAACTGCGAGCCCGCCCCCGCTCCCGTGGAGGTCCCGGCGCCACGCGAGGTGGCCGAGGCCAGGGTGTCCGCGTAGCCGCCCTGGACGTGGTGGAGACTGCGTCGTAACGTCGGCCTTCAATCCGTGACTAGCGCTGCTAGTTTTGAGCTGCCGGAGGGTCTCCCATGCCGTTGCCCCCGTTCGATCCCGCCGATCCGCTCGGGATCGACGATCTGCTGGAGCCCGAGGACCTCGCGGTCCGCGACACCGTGCGGCGCTGGGCCGCCGACCGGGTGCTGCCGCACGTCGCCGAGTGGTACGAGACCGGTGAGCTGCCCGTCATCCGGGAGCTGGCCCGTGAGCTGGGCGGGATCGGCGCGCTCGGTATGTCCCTGAGCGGCTACGGCTGCGCGGGCGCCACCGCGGTCCAGTACGGGCTGGCCTGTCTGGAGCTGGAGGCCGCCGACTCCGGTATCCGCTCCCTGGTCTCCGTACAGGGCTCGCTGGCCATGTACGCCATCCACCGCTTCGGCAGCGAGGAGCAGAAGCAGACCTGGCTGCCCCGGATGGCGGCCGGCGAGGTGATCGGCTGCTTCGGGCTCACCGAGCCCGACATCGGCTCCGACCCGGCCAGCATGCGCACGTACGCCAAGCGCGACGGCGGCGACTGGGTCCTCAGCGGGCGGAAGATGTGGATCACCAACGGGTCCGTCGCCGGGGTGGCGGTCGTCTGGGCGCAGACCGAGGAGGGGATCCGCGGGTTCGTCGTACCCACCGACAGCCCTGGCTTCTCCGCCCCCGAGATCAAGCACAAGCTGTCCCTGCGCGCCTCGGTCACCAGCGAACTGGTCATGGACGAGGTACGGCTGCCCGGCGACGCCGTGCTCCCGGAGGTCACGGGGCTGCGCGGGCCGCTCAGCTGTCTGTCGCACGCCCGCTACGGCATCGTCTGGGGCTCGATGGGCGCGGCCCGCTCCTGTTTCGAGGCCGCGGTCGACTACGCGAAGTCACGGGAGCAGTTCGGGCGGCCCATCGGCGGCTTCCAGCTCACCCAGGCCAAGCTCGCCGACATGGCGGTCGAACTGCACAAGGGGATTCTGCTCGCCCACCATCTGGGGCGGCGGATGGACGCCGGCCGCCTGCGTCCGGAGCAGGTCAGTTTCGGCAAGCTCAACAACGTCCGCGAGGCCATCGACATCTGCCGTACGGCGCGGACGATCCTCGGTGCCAACGGGATCTCGCTGGAGTACCCGATCATGCGGCACGCGACCAACCTCGAATCGGTGCTGACGTACGAGGGCACCGTCGAGATGCACCAGCTCGTGCTGGGCAAGGCACTCACCGGCATCGACGCCTTCCGGTGAGCCCGGAGAACTGAACAGCGGGGCAGGGCCGTGGCGGCGGCCCTGCCTCAGCTCTGGTTGAAGAAACCGTCCGTGCGGTGCGCCGCGGGCTCGCCGCTGACGATCTCCGTGTCGGCCGGGGTCAGCAGGAACACCCGGGTGGACACCCGCTCGATGGAACCGCGCAGGCCGAAGATCAGACCGGCCGCGAAGTCGACGACGCGCTTGGCGTCGGCGGCCTCCATGGCGGTGAGGTTCATGATGACCGGGACGCCGTCCCGGAACATCTCACCGATCGCGCGGGCGTCCCGGAAGCTGTCCGGGGTGACCGTGCCGATCCGGCGGCCCCGCTCCTCGGCGACGTCCGCGGCCACCTTGACCCGCGGGTCGGTGACCCAGGCATCCCCGGACTCGGTCCCTTCGGAGTAGTCGTCGTCGTAGTAACGCTCGTCATCGTTGTCGTCAACGAGGCCCAGCCAGGCACTCGCCTTGCGCACCGATCCCATGGACGCCTCCTCTCACAGCGGTCTTTCTTGCATTCCGCATCCCTATGGTCATCCATGATGCGGACAGCGCGCCAAGTGGATAGACGCCGCGCGGGGGGTTTGTGACGGTACTGGTGCACAGCGCATCCGTCGAGAGCCCAGTAGTGCCAAGGGTCGTGACACACACGGCTGCTGACTGTGAGTGAAATATTATTCTTCGCGGCGTATGGGTGAGGCGCGGTGCGTACGGGTGATGCGGAAGGCCGTGAACGGGGCCTCAGGGACGGCCGGTACGATGCGGCGGCTCCATGTCGCGCCAACCTCGGGGGATGCCGTGTTCGGAATAGTCAGGCCCTGCCGCCACCGGCTGGGGGAGCGGTTCGCCGGTCAGTGGATGGCCCATCTGTGCGGTCTGTGCCTGGCGTTGCGCGGGGACCACGGTCAGTTCGCGCGGGTGGTCACCAACTACGACGGGCTGCTGATCTCGGTTCTGACGGAGGCTCAGTCCGTCGGCACCGAAGGGCTGCGGCGCACCGCCGGGCCGTGCCCGCTGCGCGGGATGCGGACGGCGTCGGTGGCGCGGGGCGAGGGGGCCCGGCTCGCGGCGGCGGTCTCGCTGGTGCTGGCCTCGGCGAAAGTGCGCGACCATCTCGCCGACGGGGACGGCCTGCTGGCGCGCAAGCCGGTGGCGCTGGCCGCGCGCCGGGTCGCGTCGAGCTGGGGTGCCGCGGGGGCGCGCGGCGGTTCCGCGGTCGGGTTCGACACCGCCCTGCTGGTCGACGCGGTCGACCGGCAGACCGGGATCGAGGCGCTGGCGGGACCCGGCACCCCGCTGCTGGTGGTGACCGAGCCGACGGAGACGGCCACGGCCGCGGCCTTCGCGCACACGGCGGTGCTGGCCGGGCGGCCGGCCAACGCCGAGCCGCTCGCCGAGGCGGGGCGGCTGTTCGGGCGGCTGGCGCATCTGCTGGACGCCGTGGAAGACAGGGAGGCTGACGCGGCGTCAGGAGCCTGGAACCCGCTGACGGCGACGGGGACGTCCCTGACGGAGGCGCGGCGGCTGGCCGACGACGCGCTGCACGGCATCCGGCTGACGCTGCGCGAGGTCGAGTTCACCGATCCGCATCTGGTGCACCTGCTGCTGGTGCACGAACTGCGGCGGTCGGTGGACCGGGCGTTCGGCGCGCCCTCCTGCGCGCACGCCCCGTACGCCCCGCCGCCCGGCGGTCCGGGCGGCCCGGCCGGGCCGCCTCCCGAGCCGCCCCGGCGGGACCGCCGGGGACTGCTCGCGGGGTGCGCGGTATGGCTGGGTTTGGCTTGTACCTGTCAGGTCTGTTGCGGGGAGTACGAGGACCCCTGGTCGCGTGAGCGGCGCCAAGGGCCGTGCGCCAATTGCGATTGCGGCGGTTGCGACAGTTGCTGCAACTGCTGTGACTGCTGCTCGAATTGCTGCGGCGACGACGGCGGCTGCTGCGACGGCTGTGACTGCGGGTGCGACTGCTGAGGCATGCGACGGGGCCTTGACACCCCGTCAGGTGGTAGGCGATTCAACGGTTGACGGCCGAAAGGCGCTCTTGCGCCTATCGGCCGTGCGGCCGAATACTCCCCCACAGCGCTTGTCAGGGGCACGGCGTGTTCGGAATCCGGACGAGTCCGGCTCCTGGCTGCGCCTCACGGGCCCGAACCCCACGAGGGCCCCCGACTTCCCATGTGGAGGAACGAAAAGTGAGGATCAAGCGCACTACCCCCCGCAGCGGCATCACGAGACGGACCCGGCTGATCGCCGTATCCACCGGCATCGTGGCCGCCGCAGCCATCGCGATCCCCAGCGCGAACGCGGCCGACACCCCCACCACCTTCAGCGCCGGCCAGCTGAAGAGTGCGAGCACCTCGGTGCTCAAGGCCGACGTGCCGGGCACCGCCTGGGCCGTCGACAGCAAGACCAACCGGGTCGTCGTCACCGTCGACAGCACGGTCTCCAAGGCCGAGATCGCCAAGATCCGGCAGCAGGCGGGCGCCAACGCCGACGCCCTCACCATCAAGCGCACCCCGGGCAAGTTCCAGAAGTACATCGCGGGCGGCGACGCCATCTATGCGAGTAGCTGGCGCTGCTCCCTCGGCTTCAACGTCCGCAACAGCTCGGGCGCCTACTACTTCCTCACCGCCGGTCACTGCACCGACGGCGCGGGTACCTGGTACTCCAACTCCGGCCGTACGACCGTCCTCGGCCCGACCGCGGGTTCCAGTTTCCCGACCAACGACTACGGCCTGGTGCGCTACACCAACACCTCGATCGCCAAGTCGGGCACCGCGGGCAACACGGACATCGTCCGCGCGGCCAACCCCACCGTCGGCACCAGTGTCATCCGGGACGGCTCCACCACCGGCATCCACACCGGCCGGGTCACCGCGCTCAACGCGACCGTCAACTACGGCGGCGGTGACATCGTCTACGGCATGATCCAGACCAACGTCTGCGCCGAGCCCGGCGACTCCGGTGGCCCGCTCTACGGCAGCAACGGCACCGCCTACGGTCTGACCTCCGGCGGCAGCGGCAACTGCTCCTCCGGCGGTACGACCTTCTTCCAGCCCGTCGTGGAGGCCCTCAACGCCTACGGCATGAGCGTCTTCTAGGAGCGGGTCCGGACACCTCCGGCAGCGCCTGAAGAGCCCCCGCACGCAACCGGCGTGCGGGGGCTCGCCCTTGTCCCGGGCGCGGAGTTACGGTCGAGACAGACACCAGGTGGGCACCTGACAACCTGATGCGTCCACATCGGACCCTGGGGGCCGTGATGGTCGAGGAACTGGTGGCGGCGGGAGCGGCGGTCGCGTCGGCGGGCGTGGTCTATGTGATGGCCGCGGCGCGCGTGGTGAAGCAGTACGAGCGTGGCGTGGTGCTACGGCTGGGGCGGCTGCGGGGTGAGGTGCGGGAGCCGGGGTTCACCATGGTCGTTCCGCTGGTGGACCGGCTGCACAAGGTGAACATGCAGATCGTGACGATGCCGGTCCCGGCGCAGGAGGGGATCACGCGGGACAACGTGACCGTGCGGGTGGACGCGGTCGTGTACTTCAAGGTCGTGGACCCGGCGAGCGCGCTGATCAAGGTGGAGGACTACCGGTTCGCGGTCTCGCAGATGGCGCAGACCTCGCTCAGGTCGATCATCGGCAAGAGCGAGCTGGACGACCTGCTCTCCAACCGCGAGAAGCTCAACCAGGGTCTGGAGCTGATGATCGACAGCCCGGCCGTGGGGTGGGGCGTGCAGGTGGACCGGGTGGAGATCAAGGACGTCTCCCTGCCGGAGACGATGAAGCGGTCCATGGCCCGGCAGGCCGAGGCGGACCGTGAGCGGCGGGCCCGCGTCATCAACGCCGACGCCGAGCTCCAGGCGTCGAAGAAGCTCGCCGAGGCCGCCCAGCAGATGGCCGACACCCCCGCCGCACTGCAACTGCGGTTGCTGCAGACGGTGGTGGCGGTGGCGGCCGAGAAGAACTCCACGCTGGTGCTGCCGTTCCCGGTGGAACTGCTGAGGTTCCTGGAGAAGGCGCAGCAGCCGGGGGCGGGGCCGGGGCAGGGGTCGGGGCCCGGGGCGGTGGCCGCGGCGCCGGCTGCCGAGGCGCTCGTGGAGCGGGACCGGGAGAGGGCGGATTCCGGCCAGGAGTAGGTCGCGCCTGCCGATGTGGCTTGTCCTGCACAGTGTTTGCAGTGCGAACCCGGCTGGAGTGACCGTGTGCGGTCAAGAGGGCGGGGATGTGGTGTGACGGCCGTGTGTACGTCCTGGAGTCGACCTTGTGTGCCCCCTGTGAGGATCGGAATAGTGGGCGGCGATCAACCGGCACGGACGCGGCTTTTTGCTGTGCGCCGCCTCTGTGGCCGAACGCCTTCCGGTTCGAGGGGTCCCCACAACCTCTCGGCCGACCCCCCACAGGAGGACGTGAGTTGAAGCACCGACGCATACCCAAGCGGCGGGCCGCCGCGGTCGGCGCGGGCATTGCCGCGCTGGTGGCCGCGGGAGTCACCTTCCAGACTGCGAACGCGAGTGAGCCCTCGACGACCGCCGAGCCCCGGCCCCTGTCGGTCACGGCGGCCGGAAAGCTCGCCTCGACGCTGGTCCAGGATCTCGGCAACGCCGCGGCCGGCACGTACTACGACGCACAGAGCAAGAACCTCGTCGTGAACGTCCTGGACGAGAGCGCGGCGGAAGCGGTCGAGGAGGCCGGGGCCAAGGCCCGGGTCGTGACGAACTCGCTGGCCGAGCTGAAGAGCGCGCGCGGCACGCTCAAGAAGGACGCGACGATTCCGGGCACCTCCTGGGTGACCGACCCGACGACCAACAGAATCGTCGTCACCGCCGACCGTACGGTGTCCGACGCCGAGTGGAAGAAGCTCGGCGAGGTCGTCGAGGGGCTCGGTGGGAAGGCGGAACTCCAGCGGACGAAGGGGGAGTTCAAGCCCTTCATCGCCGGTGGCGACGCCATCACCGACGGGCGGGGGCGGTGTTCGCTGGGCTTCAACGTGGTCATGGGCGGGGAGCCGTTCTTCCTGACCGCGGGGCACTGCACCGAGGGGATCACGAACTGGCAGGACGCGAACGGGAACGAGCTGGGTACCAATGAGGTGTCCAGCTTCCCCGGCGACGACTACGGGCTGGTGAAGTACACGGCCGACGTGGAGCACCCGAGCGAGGTCAACCTCTACGACGGGTCCGCGCAGGCGATCTCCGGGGCGGTCGAGGCGACGGTCGGTATGGAGGTCACGCGGAGTGGGTCCACCACGCAGGTGCACTCCGGGGTGGTGACCGGGCTGGACGCGACGGTGAACTACGGCAACGGTGACATCGTCAACGGGCTGATCCAGACCGATGTCTGTGCGGAGCCGGGGGACAGTGGTGGGTCGTTGTTCTCCGGGGACAAGGCGGTGGGGCTCACGTCCGGGGGGAGCGGGGACTGTTCCTCCGGTGGGGAGACGTTCTTCCAGCCGGTGACCGAGGCGTTGTCGGTGACGGGGGCGTCTATCGGCTGACGGTCTGTGTGTGAGAGTCCCGTCCCTGTTCGGTGGGGGCGGGGCTCTCTGGTTTTTTCGCCCCCGCCGCCCCTACCCGTCCCGTCCCCGGGGGCTGCCGCCCCCGGACCCCCGCTGTCGGCCCTGAAAGGGCCTCGTCCTCAAACGCCGGACGGGCTGAGTGCAACTGGCCTGCGTTCTCATGTGGCGGACGGGCTGAGTGCAACTGGCCTGTGTTCTCATGTGGCGGACGGGCTGAGTACAGCTGGCCTGTGTTCTCATGTGGCGGACGGGCTGGAGGTGGTCGGTGTGTGGGGTTCTCTGCGGGTGCGTTTCGCTCGTAGTTCTGCCGCCAGCAAGGTCACCACGATGCCGCCCGCCGCCCACGCCGAGAGGACCAGCAGGGCGTCGGTTGTGTCGTTGCCGTTGAAGTAGGCGATCGAGCGGGCCACCCAGGTGCCGGCGCCCGGGGGGAGGGCGGGGCCGATTGTTTCCCAGAACGGGGGGAGCATCGGCAGGGGGAAGGCGCCGCCCGCGCTGGGGTTGCCGGCGATGACCACCAGGAGGATCACCAGGCCGATGCCGATGATGCCGAAGATGCCCTGGAAGGCCAGGGTGGCCGCGCCGACGGCGAAGATGACCAGGGAGCCCAGGCCCCACAGGGCCATCAGGCTTCCGGGCAGCGCGTCCAGGATCGGGCCCACGATCACCGCGCCGCCGAGTCCGCCGACGATCGCCACCACGGCCATCGACGCCAGCCGGATCAGTGCCCGGTGCGGGCTGACGGGCCGGGCGCCGCTGCTGATCGCCAGGACCGAGGCGCACAGATAGCCGCCGACGCACCAGCCGATGACCAGGTAGAAGGCCGACAGTCCGTTGAAGTCGTGCGGGGAGGCCGGGGCCACGTCCACCGTTCGCAGGGTGCGCTGCTGGGAGGTCTCCAGGGTGGTCAGGTACTTCTCCAGGGTGACCGCGAGGGCCGTGCCGCCGCCGCTCGCGACCAGGAGGGTGTCGGTCGTGCGGTCCGGGTGGATGACCAGCGCTCCGTCGATCTCGCGGTTCAGGATCTGGTCCCGGGCCGTCGCCTCGTCGGCCACCACGCGTGGGTCCAGCGGGGAGCCCGGTAGCCGGTCCAGCCTGGTCGCCGTCTGTTCGGCCGCGGCTCGCGGGCCGGCCACCGCGAACGGCACGTCCTTCGGCTTCGGGTCGTGCAGCGCCCCCACGTAGGAGGCGATGAACAGCAGCTGAAGGGCGAGCACGCCGAGGACGAGCAGGGTGGCGCGTGGGGTGACCGCGTCCTTCACCTCGGCGAGAAAGCCGTTCCGTGTCATGTCCCCACGGTCCGAGGCGAGGGGCGTTTCCGCAGGTGGGGGAGGGCCGAACGGTTGTCGTACAGACGTTCGAGTTTTGGTCTATGGTGGGGGTGAGGCTGTCGGGAACTGATGTTCGATTTCGGAGGTGTGGATGCCCGGTTTCACGCATCTGCACACCGTCTCCGGGTTCTCCCTGCGCTACGGCGCCTCCCATCCGGAGCGGCTGGCCGAGCGTGCCGCCGAGCGGGGCATGGACGCCCTCGCCCTCACCGACCGCGACACCCTCGCCGGCTCCGTCCGCTTCGCCAAGGCCGCCGCCAGGGCGGGGGTGCGTCCCCTGTTCGGCGTCGATCTGGCGGTGGAGGGGCTTCGGGCCGGACGGGAAGGTGTGCGGGGGGAGAAGCGTCGTGCTCCTGTCCGTGGGGGTGCTTTCGTCGATGAGTCGACACCTCGGGTCGCCTTTCTCGCCCGGGACGGTGCCCGCGGCTGGGCCGACCTCTGCCGAATCGTTACGGCGGCGCACTCCGGCGAAGGGCCGCCGCTGCTGTCCCGGTCCGCCAACCGGGGCGACGGCCTCACCGTCCTGCTCGGCCCCGACTCCGACGTCGGCCGCGCCCTCGCCGCCGGGCGCCCCGACCGCGCCGCCCGGCTGCTCGTCCCCTGGCGGGAGGTCTACGGGGACGCGCTGCGGCTGGAGGCCGTCTGGCACGGCCGCAAGGGCACCGGGCCCGGCTCGCTGCGGCTGGCCGCCCGTACCGTCGGTTTCGCCGCCGAGCAGAAGGTGCGGCCGGTGCTCAGCAACGCCGTCCGCTACGCCGACCCCGGACAGGGACCGGTCGCCGACGTCCTGGACGCCGCCCGGCGGCTCGTCCCCATCGACCCCGCCAAGGAGCTGGACTCCGGCGAGGCGTGGCTGAAGGACGCCGCCGCCATGCTGCACGCCGCCGAGCGGATCGTGGAGGCCGCGGGCTTCCGGCGGGACACCGCGCACCGGCTGCTGGAGCAGACGCGGGCCACGGCCGCCGAGTGCCTGGTCGACCCCGAGGACGACCTCGGCATCGGTACCGTCCACTTCCCCGAGCCGCACCTGGTCGGCGCGGACCGCCGTACCGCCCAGCGGGTGCTCGCCTCGCGGGCGGCGGCCGGGATGGTGCTCAAGGGGTATGCCGACCGGCGCGAATACTGGGAGCGGATGCATCGCGAGCTGGACATCATCGCCCATCACGGCTTCGCCACTTACTTTCTGACGGTTGCTCAGGTCGTGGACGATGTGCGGGGCATGGGTATCCGGGTGGCGGCGCGGGGGTCCGGGGCGGGCTCGCTCGTCAATCATCTGCTCGGGATCGCGCACGCCGACCCCGTCGAGCACGGGCTGCTGATGGAGCGCTTCCTGTCCAAGCGGCGGATGGTGCTGCCCGATATCGACATCGACGTGGAGTCCGCCCGTCGGCTGGAGGTCTACCGCGCGATCATCGACCGGTTCGGCACCGAGCGGGTGGCCACCGTCGCGATGCCGGAGACCTACCGGGTGCGCCACGCCGTCCGGGACGTGGGCGCGGCCCTGTCCATGGACCCCGCCGACATCGACCGCATCGCCAAGTCCTTCCCGCACATCCGGGCCCGCGACGCCCGGGCCGCGCTGGAGGAGCTGCCCGAACTGCGGGAGCTGGCGGGGGAGAAGGAGAAGTACGGGAAGCTGTGGGAGCTGACCGAGGCGCTGGACGCGCTGCCGCGCGGGGTCGCCATGCACCCGTGCGGAGTGCTGCTCTCCGACGCCTCCCTGCTCAGCCGTACGCCGGTCATGCCGACCAGCGGCGAGGGGTTCCCCATGGCGCAGTTCGACAAGGACGACGTGGAGGACCTCGGGCTGCTCAAACTGGATGTGCTCGGGGTGCGGATGCAGTCGGCGATGGCGCACGCGGTCGCGGAGGTGGCGCGGGCGACGGGGAAGCGGATCGACTTGGACGCCGTACCGCCGGGCGATCCGGCGACGTACCAGCTCATCCGCTCCACCGAGACGCTCGGCTGCTTCCAGATCGAGTCGCCGGGGCAGCGGGATCTGGTCGGGCGGCTCCAGCCGGCCACCTTCCACGATCTCGTCGTCGACATCTCGCTCTTCCGGCCGGGGCCGGTCGCCGCCGACATGGTGCGGCCGTTCATCGAGGCACGGCACGGGCGGGCGCCGGTGCGCTATCCGCACCCGGATCTGGAGGAGCCGCTGAAGGGGACGTACGGGGTCGTCGTCTTCCACGAGCAGATCATCGACATCGTCGACATCATGACCGGCTGCGGACGGGCCGAGGCGGACCGGGTGCGGCGCGGGCTGTCCGACCCGGAGTCGCAGGGGCGGATCAGGGTGTGGTTCGCGCAGCACGCGGCGGCCCGGGGGTACGACGCGGAGACGGTCCGGCGGACCTGGGAGATCGTCGAGGCCTTCGGCTCGTACGGCTTCTGCAAGGCGCACGCGGTCGCCTTCGCCGTACCGACGTACCAGTCGGCCTGGCTGAAGGCGCACCACCCGGCCGCCTTCTACGCCGGACTGCTCACCCACGACCCCGGGATGTACCCGAAGCGGCTGCTGCTGGCGGACGCGCGGCGGCGCGGGGTGCCGATCCTGCCGTTGGACGTGAACCGGTCGGCGGTCGCCCACAGTATCGAACTGGTGTCTGAATCACCGGAGGTGTGGGGGCTGCGGCTCGCCCTCTCCGATGTGCACGGCATCAGCGAGGCCGAGGCGGAGCGGATCGCGGCGGGGCGGCCGTACGCCTCCCTGCTGGACTTCTGGGAGCGGGCCCGCCCGAGCCGTCCGCTCGCCCAACGGCTGGCCCAGGTTGGCGCATTGGATGCTTTCGGTGCCAACCGGCGTGATCTGCAATTGCACTTGACCGAGCTGCACCGGGGTGCGCGGGGCGCGGGCGGCGGTCAACTGCCGCTGACCGGTGGGCGGAAGACCGCGTCGGCCGGTCTTCCCGACCTGTCCTCCGCCGAGCGGCTCAGCGCCGAGCTGGGGGTGCTGTCCATGGACGCCTCGCGCAATCTCATGGATGACCACCGGGAGTTCCTGGCCGAGCTGGGCGTGGTCAGCGCGCGCCGGCTGCGCGAGGCGCGGCACGGGGAGACGGTGCTGGTCGCGGGCGCCAAGGCGGCCACCCAGACGCCGCCGATCCGGTCCGGCAAGCGGGTCATCTTCTCCACCCTCGACGACGGCACCGGCCTGGTCGACCTCGCCTTCTTCGACGACTCCCACGACGCCTGCGCGCACACCGTCTTCCACTCCTGGCTGCTGCTGGTGCGCGGAGTGGTGCAGCGGCGCGGCCCGCGCAGCCTCAGCGTGGTGGGGTCCGCCGCCTGGAACCTCGCCGAACTGGTCGAACTGCGCGCGCAAGGAGGGCTGGACGTGGTCGCGGCGCGGCTCGCGGAGCCGGTGCCCGAGGCGGGCGCGGACCCGACCGGCGGCCGGCGCATCCAGATGCCGACCGGTTACGAAATGCATCCGTGGGCCGATCTGCGCCCCGCGGGTCAGGAGCCCTCGCAGACACGGAAGTTGTGGCACCAGAGTCCGGGGAGTGCGGGATGACCATCCTCTGCGTACGTTTCCAGCTGTCGCCGATGTACGAGGCGGCCCTGCCGGGGCTGCTCGGGCTGCTGGAGGAGTTCTCGCCCGTCGTCGAGGCGCTGCCCCCGGACGGGGCGCTGGTCGATCTGCGGGGCGCCGAACGGTACTTCGGGCGCAGCGCGGTGGAGCTGGCCTCCGTGATCCGGGTGCGGGCGCTCGCCCTGTACGGCGTGGACTGCGTGATCGGGGCCGGGCCGGGCACCATGCTGGCCCGGATGGCGCTGCGCGAGGCCCGGCCCGGGGTGACATGCGCGGTGCCCGGGGACCGGGAAGCCGTCGTGGAGTTCCTCGCCGACAAGCCGGTGGGCGCGCTGCCCGGCGTCGGTACGGCGACCGCGCGCATCCTGTGCGAGTACGGACTCGACACCCTCGGCCGGGTCGCCGCCGCCCCGCTGTCCACCCTGCAGCGGCTGGTCGGCGCGAAGGCGGGACGGGAGCTGCGGGAGAAGGCGAACGGGGTGGACCGCGGACGCGTGGTGCCGAACGGGATCGCCCGCTCACTGATGACCGAACGGCCCTTCGGCCGCGACGAGTTGGACCCCGACCGGCACCGCCGCGCCCTGCTCTCGGCCGCGGAGGAACTGGGGATGCGGCTGCGGGCGCTGGACCAGGTGTGCGGCGCCCTGACCCTCACCGTGCGGTACGCGGACCGCTCCGCGACCACCCGCAGCCGCACCCTGAAGGAGCCCACCGCGCACTCGGCCGCGCTGACCCGCGTGGCGTACGGCATGTACGAGGCGCTGGGCCTGCAACGGGCCCGGGTGCGGTCGCTGGCGCTGCGGGCGGAGGGCCTCGACTCCGCCGAGGAGGCCTCCTACCAGCTCAGCTTCGACCCCGTGGACGAGAAGGTCCGCCGGATCGAGGAGGTCGCGGACCGGGTGCGGGCGAAGTTCGGGCCGCGAGCGGTGGTGCCGGGGTCGCTGGCGGCGTGAGCGCGTAGGGTGCGGTCATGAGCTGGCGGGGGCCGACCCATCGGGTCGTGGACGGGGAGCGGATCGACGGGGCCTGGTGCCACGTGTGGCAGTGGGTTCCGTACAGCGAGGACTACGTCGTCGAGGACCTGTATGTCTTCGCGGACGGGGCCGTCCGCTGCGAGAAGTGGCTGGACCTGGAGGAGTTGGCGGAGTCGCTCGCGTCCGGCTGGATCACGGCCCGGAGCCCCTGGGCTCCCGAACCTCCGGCGGACGTGTCCAAGTGGCGCTCGCGCAATCCGGAAGTGTGCACGCCGGACAGCTTCCTCCTCGAAGTCATCGACAAGATCGAGGAGCTGGGCGGGCGGACGACCGTGAGGGACCGGCTCATGGAGGCGATCCGGCGGTATCGGCGGGAGCGGACCGAGGCCAGCCGCGAGCTGCTGCGCGCGGCGTACCTGGGTGTGCCCGCGCATCTGCGGGTCTACGTCCTCGGGGACATGGACCGCCAGGACCGGCCCCTGCGGATCCTGCTCACCGACCTCGGGGAGGCAGTCGACGGCGACGGGCCCGTGGTCACCGCCGAGATGCACCGGGAAGCTATGGAGTACTTCGACCGCGGTGACGAATCCGTTGAGAAGCAGGAGGAATGGCGGGCCGTCGTGCACGCCGACGACCGGGACGGCCCCGTCCGCCCGGCCCTCGTGTCCCACGAGACCGTCTACCCCCGGGGCTGGCCCGAGACCCCCGGTCTGTTCGTGCTGCGCAACGACTATCCCGTGCCGGTCGAGTTCGGCGGCCGGACCTACCCCTCCGTCCTGCACGCCTACTGGGCCCTGTCCGCCGCCGACCCCGCCGACCACGACCGCATCCGTGCCGCGGCCACCCCACGGAACGCCCATGAGCTGGGCGGACGGGCGGCGCGGCGGGACGGCTGGGCCGAGTTGCGGGCCGGCGTGATGGGCGAGCTGCTGCGGGCCAAGTTCGGGCAGCACCCCGGACTGGCCGACGTCCTGCTGTCCACCGGGGACGCGCGGATCAGCTACACCGGCTTCTACGAGGCGCCGTACTGGACGGACGGGCGCGACGGCCAGGGGCGCAACTGGGTCGGACGGCTGCTGGAGCTGGTGCGCTCCGAACTGCTGGTGGCGCGGGTCAGTTGGCCCACGGGGGAGTGAGTACGGTGCCGTCGGCCAGTTCCGCGGTCAGGCCGACGGACGTGGTCACCCAGGTCAGCGCGGTCTGATCGGTCGGGTTCTCGACGGCCAGGGTCGAGCCCGCGTTGACGATCAGGGTGTCGCCCGCCGCGAGGTCGGCGGTGTCGCCGTCCAGGGTGACGCGCAGGGTGCCGACGAGGAGGTGCAGGATCTCCTCCTTGCTGACGGTGTGCGCCGGTGCCTTGGTGCCCGGCGGGACCTCGCCGCGCCAGGCGCACAGCTCCTTGCTGCCGGTGAGCGGGGTGGCGTACGAGACGAAACGGGCGCCGTGGATCTCATGGGTCACGGCCTCGGACGAACGGATGACGGGCATGGCTCTCCCCCTGCACGGAAGTAGTCAAGCTGCTTGACTACTTTGACTGTCCCCATGGTCAAGCCGCTTGACCGGATCGTCAAGGGTGTTTGAATGCCCCCGTGCAGAACTCCGAGGCCCTCTCCCTGTCCTTCGCGCTCCTCGCCACCGCCGGTGAGCTGGTGCGACGCATCAACGACGGTGTCGTCGCGCGCGGTTTCGAGGGGAAGTCGGCCTACGGGTTCGCCTTCACGCGGATCGCGGCGGGCGGGGCGACCGTGTCCGAGGTGGCCGCGCATCTGGGGGTCACCAAGCAGGCGGCGAGCCAGCTCGTGGAGGAGTTGGTGCGCAAGGGGTACGTCGAGCGGCGGCCCCATCCGGGCGACGCGCGGGCCCGGTTGCTGGTGCTGACCGAGCTGGGGTGGGCCAACACGCGGGCCGCGGAGGAGGCGGCGGCCGATGTGGTGCGGGAGTGGTGCTCGGTGCTCGGTGAGGCGGAAGTTGCGCAGCTCAGGCGGCACTTGCTGGGGATCGCGCCCAGCGGGCCGGTGCGCCCTTCGTGGTGACCGGTTAGCACTGGAAGTTTTTACTGACGCGTAACTTCCCACTTGAACTACTGGTCCGTAACTTGACAAGTGAACCAGCATCCCGTGATCCGGATCACAGGGCGTAAGGCCATCGCCACTCCCTTGAGCCGCAAGGAGATCACCCGATGCTGCCCTGGAAGAGACTGTTCAGACCCGCCCTCGGCCTCCTGCTCGCCGCCACGGTCACCCTCGTCCCCGCCTCCGCCTCTCAGGCCGCCTCCGCGCCCAGCTCCGGCTGGAACAACTACAACTGCAAGCCCTCCAGCGCCCACCCGCGCCCCGTCGTGCTGGTGCACGGCACCCTCGGCAACTCCGTCGACAACTGGCTGGGCCTCGCGCCCTATCTGACCGCGCGGAACTACTGCGTCTTCTCCCTCGACTACGGCCAGCTGCCCGGCGTGCCGTTCTTCCACGGCCTCGGGCCCATCGACAAGTCGGCCGAGCAACTGGACGCCTTCGTCGACAAGGTGCGCGCCGCCACCGGCGCCGCCAAGGTCGACCTGGTCGGCCACTCGCAGGGCGGGATGATGCCGCGCTACTACCTGAAGTTCCTCGGCGGAGCGGCCGAGGTGAACGCCCTCGTCGGCATCGCGCCGTCGAACCACGGCACCAATCTGTCCGGGCTCACCAATCTGCTGCCCTTCTTCCCGGGCGCCGAGGACCTGATCTCCTCCCTCACGCCCGCACTCGCCGACCAGATCGTCGGCTCCGCGTTCCTCACCAAGCTGAACGCGGGCGGCGACACCGTGCCGGGCGTCAAGTACACGGTGATCGCGACCAAGTACGACGAGGTGGTCACGCCCTACCGCAGCCAGTTCCTGAGCGGGTCGAACGTACGCAACGTGCTGCTCCAGGACCTGTGCCCGGTGGACCTCTCGGAGCATGTGGCGATCGGACTGATCGACCGGATCGCCTTCCACGAGGTGGCCAACGCCCTCGACCCGGCGAAGGCGAAGCCCACCACCTGCGCGTCGGTGTTCAGTTGAGCACCGCCGGGGTCCAACCGGCCTGAGCCGCCGGTCGGACCCCGGAGTTCTGGAGGTCAGCGGCCGTTCGTGGCGCGCCGCCGGACCGACATGAACAGGGCCGCTGCGCCGAGCGCGAGCGCCGCCGCGCCGCCCATCGCGAGGTACCCGGTGGAGCTGTCGCCACCGGTCTCGGCGAGGTTCTGCCCGACACCGTCGGCCCTGGGCTCGTTGGGCTCGGCGGAAGGCTCGTTCGCGTCGTTCTTCGCGTCGTTGTCCGCGCTGTCCTTCGCGTCGTCCTTCTCGTCGACCGGGTCGGCGGTGGTGTTCGCGTCCTGGTCGCCGTGGCCGCCGTGCTCGATCGTCGACTGGTCGGCGCCGTCCTCGATCTGCTCCTCGGAGGGGGCGGAGGCGGTGGGCGCGGGGGAGGTCTCGGGCGTCGTGGTGCCGCCACCTCCCGAGGAGCCGCCGAAGGTGACGTCGGAGCAGGCGTAGAACGCCTCCGGGCTGTCCGAGCGCTGCCACACCGCGTACAGGACCTGCTTGCCGGAACGCTTCGGCAGGGTGCCGGAGAAGGTGTAGAAGCCGCCGGACGCGGCCGGGTCGGTGGCCGTCGCGACCGGGTTCGCCAGGTCCAGGTCGCCCCAGGCGAGCGGCTTGGTGGGGTCGTAGCCGTCCTTGGTGATGTACACCTTGAAGGTGCCCTTGTGCGGGGCGGTCACGCGGTACTTGAAGGTGTGCGAGCCGCTGCTGACGGAGGTGGCCGGCCAGTCGGCGCGCGCCAGGTCCAGGCCCTTGAAGGCGTCGTTGCCGCCGCTGCACAGCTTGCCGTCGGGGATCAGCTCCTGGTGGCGCCCGGCCGCGTCGCCGATGCGGATGCCGTTCCAGTCGTACAGCGCCTGTGTGCCGCCCGCCGCGACAGCGGCCTTGCAGGCGGCGGACTCGGGGCTCTCGGGGCCCTCCGCGTAGCACTGCGAGACCCGGCTGACGGGGTCGCCCATCGAACCGTGCGCCGCCGCGGGCGCGGCGCCGAGCGCGGTCAGGACGAGCGGCGCGACGCCGGCGGCGGCGATAGACGCGGTGGTGGCGACCCTGCGGCGTGCGGGCATGGGGAACTCCTGGGGAACGGTCGTCGGTTGCTTGCCGGGCCCGTGGGGGCGATCAGCAAGCTAGCCCGAGAAAACCGTGAAATCGCCTGTTGGAGGCGGGTGATGGAGATCCTTATGCTCGCTTTAAGGAAGCACTCAGACTGAGATCAGGTAGGACCGGATTCAACCGGTCCGGATCAGCCGTCCGGCCACCACGTCCGTGCGATGTCCTTGCGGACCTCCGGACGACCGGCGGGACGCTCGTCGGCCTCGTCGCGGGCGGACCGCCCGGACTGGCTCTTTTTCAGGGGCTTCTGCACGGTGATGCGGCGCATGGCTGCCTCCTTCGGTGCCTACCGAGTTCCCGCGTTGGCACGGTGGTAGACCCTTTCGCCGAGAGTTCCTCATCGCCGGGTGTCCTGTCAGTGGTGGTTGTCACGAATTGCCTGTCAGTGGCGCGTGTCACCGGGTCCCTCCGAGGATGCCCCGGCCTTCAGGCCGGGGAGGAATCGGACTCCTGCGGAGCAGGGCAGGAAAAGCCGAATCGCCGTCAGGGCGATTCGGCGTCGGCCCCGGCGGTGTCGCGCTCGACCTCCAGTCGGTAGACGATCTCGGAGTTGAGGGACCTGCGGGCGGACTTGGCCTGAGCGGCCAGCCACTCGTGCAGGTCGGCGGGCAGACGGAGCGTGATGCGCTTCTCTTCATCCATGACCCCATGGTAGTGGGTTTCGAGTGGTCGGCTGGTGGTAGAGTGGTGTCATGGCGACACGGGAGAAGGTTTCGGGGGACGCCGGGCACGCCCGGTACACCTACCGGCTCCGGGTGTCGTCGACCGCCCGCGCGGGCCTTGAAGCCGAGTGGGCGCGCTGCCGGTGGGTGTGGAACGAGTGCGTGGCCATGTCCCGCAAGGTCCACCACCTGAACCGCGACGCCGCCGAGAAAACGACGTGCGGCCCGGCGCAGCTCGACAAGATGCTGACCGAGGCCCGCACCGCCATGTCGTGGCTGCGCGAAGGCAGCTCGGTGCCGCAACAGCAGACCATCCGCGACTTCGCCACATCCCGCGCCAAGGCACTCAAGGACATCAAGGCCCGGCTTCCGCTCCGGCAGCGCGCCGGGATGCCGAAGCCGAAGAAGAAGCGCGAGGCGCTGCCCACCCTGAACTACACGCAGCGCGGATTCCGCCTCAAGGACGGCCGCCTGCACGTCGCCGGCGGGATCGTCTTGACGGTCGTCTGGTCCCGCGACCTCCCCGCCGCACCCACCTCGGTGCGCGTCTACCAGGACAGCGCGGGGCACTGGTACGCGTCGTTCGTCGTCGCCTCCGAGGTGCAGCCGCTGCCCGCCACGGGCGCGGTCCTCGGCGTCGACTGGGGCGTCAGGGAGACCGCGACCACCACCAGCGACGCGCACGACCTCCCGCACGCCCAGCACGGGAAGACCGCCGCACAGAAGCTGGCCCGCTACCAGCGGATGATGGCCCGCCGCCGCCCCGACAGGGGACAGGCCGCATCCAAGGGCTACCGGAAGGCGCAGGCGCAGGCGGCGAAGCTGCACAAGAAGGTCGCCCGGCAGCGGCAGGACACCGCCCGCAAGTGGGCCAAGCGCGTAGTCCGCGACCATGACGCGATCGCCGTCGAGGACTTCCGGCCGAAGTTCCTCGCGAAGACCACCATGGCCCGCAAAGCCGCCGACGCGGCGATCGGCGCCACCAAGACGGCCCTGATCGAGATGGGCCGCAAGCACGGACGGGACATCCGCCTCGTGCATCCCGCGCACACCACCATGGACTGCGCGTCGTGCGGAGCGAGAACCAAGCACGCACTTCCTCCTTCAGAACGTACCTACACCTGCACCGCGTGCGGAGTCGTATCCCCCAGGGACAAGAACTCCGCCCGCGTGATGCTGGTCCGGGCTGGTCTCAACCCGGCTGGTGCTGATCGTGTAAGAGCCGGCGGACCGCTGGTCCCCAGCCAACGTGAGCCAGGAATCCCCGCCCTTTAGGGCGGGGAGGATGTCAATCTCGGCCGTATGACACACGACGGTGACGACACGACCGCGCCGCGTACCGACTGGGACGCGGCGGCGGCCACCTTCGACGACGAGCCCGACCACGGTCTGCGCGACCCCGAGGTACGCCGGGCCTGGGCCGACCGGCTGCGTACCTGGCTGCCGGACCGCCGCGGCGACGTCCTCGACCTCGGCTGCGGCACCGGCAGCCTGTCGCTGCTCGCGGCCGAGCAGGGGCACCGGGTCACCGGCGTGGACCGGTCCCCGGCCATGATCGGCCTCGCCCGCGCCAAGCTCGCCGGGCGTGACGCCGCGTTCCTGGTCGGTGACGCGGCGGTGCCGCCCGTGGGGGAGGAGCGGTTCGACGTGGTGCTCGTCCGGCACGTGCTGTGGGCGCTGCCCGGCCCCGAGCGCGTCCTGCGGCACTGGCGCGGGCTGCTGCGGCCCGGCGGGCGGCTCGTGCTGGTCGAGGGCGTGTGGGGCAGCGTCAGCCCCGTCGGTATCTCCGCCGAGCGGCTCGCCGGTCTGCTCGCGCCCCTGGTCCCGGACGTGTGCCTGGAACACCTGTCCGGGGATCCGCGGCTGTGGGGCAAGGAGGTCGACGACGAGCGGTATGCCGTGGTGGCGCGGCTGTGAGGCTCAGGTCAGCAGGGACTCGAAGTCGCCGGAGTGGGCCAGCAACTCCAGTTCGGTCAGGGCCGCCAGTGCCGCCGCCGCGGCCTCGGGGTCGCGGTGTCGCAGGCCGCTCTCCTCGAACTCGTCCTCGTCCAGGCGGCGGATGTCGGTGGCGTCGGCCGAGCGCCACAGGTCCAGGTCCAGGTCCTCCACGACCAACTCCGTGCCCTGGAAGGTCGCCGGGCGGGCGATGTCGCAGTACCAGCCCTTCAGGGTGCCCCGGGAGGTGTGGACCGCCTTGATCGCGTACCAGCGGTCGCGCCAGTAGTACTCGGTGAAGACGTCGCCCGGTTCGAAGCGGACGAAGCCGAAGTCGCGGGGCTTGTCGCTCGCGAAGTCGGCGCGGACGGTGATGCGGGTGCCGTCGTCCTGGAGGAGGGTGGCCGGGTAACGCATCTTCGTGCGGCCCGCCTTCACCAAAACCACGTCCACCTGCCCTTCGCGGTCAGCCGAGTTCACGGACATAACGCACCTCCGTCGCGCAGATCTCGTAGCCGAACCACTTGTTGATCGCCAGCATGGGTCCGTTTCCTGTGTCGTTGCCGGTGAAGGCCTCCGTGCAGCCCGCCTCACGCGCCCGGTGCAGGGAGTGGTTCTTGGCGAGCTTGGCCAGGCCCCGGCCGCGGAACGCGCGGGCCGTGCCGGTCATACCGGTGCCGTAGCGGCCGGTGCCGTCGGTGCGCGCGGCGGTGAAGGCGGCGGGGCGGCCGTCGACCACGGCGATCGTGGTCAGCGCCCTGTCGGTCAGCGGGTGGCGCCAGGTGTCGTCAAGCCAGGTGTCGTAGTTCAGCTCGGCCGGACCCGCCTCGCCGGGCTCGTCCGCCGTGGTCTCCGCGTCCAGCTCGAACAACGGCCGCGGGTCGTCCGCGAAGTCGGCGGCCGTACGCAGCTCCACCCCCGGCGGCACCTCCTGGAGCGGCGGAAGCCGCGCGAGGTCGAGGCGGAGGAAGTGCGCGGAGCGGCCGGCGCGGTAGCCGTGCGCCTCGGCGAAGGCCCGGTTGGCGGGCTCGTCCAGGACCCAGGCGAGCAGCCGGGTCGCCCCCAGACCGGCCAGATACTCCTCGGCGGCCCGCACCAGGAGCGTGCCCGCGCCGCGGCGGGTGCGGTCCGGGCGCGTGTACACATTGACGAAGCCCTGCGAAGGTCCCGGGTTCTCGTGCAGCAGGCCCACCTGCGCGCTGCCGATGATCTCGCCGTCCGCCTCGGCCACCAGCGGCCGGTAGTGGGCGGCGGCGGGGTAGTGGTCCAGGTCGTAGGCGAGGGAGTCCGGGGTCAGGATGAAGAACGGCAGGGCCTTTCGCCGCACGGTGGCGAAGCCCTCCAGGTCCGCTCGGACGCCGGGTCCGATCTCGCGCACGATGACAGTCATGTGGCCGCACGTTACGACCGGGGCAGGTCCCACTGCCTCTTATTTTCCGCCGGGTACGGGACAATCGGTCCGTGACCTTGAAGATCCACATCGATGACAGCGCGCCGCCGTACGAGCAGGTGCGGGCGCAGATCTCCGAGCAGGCGCGCGCCGGTGTGCTGCCGGTCGGGTACCGGCTGCCGACCGTGCGCGGGCTCGCCGAGGCGCTGGGCCTCGCCGCGAACACGGTCGCCAAGGCCTACCGGGCGCTGGAGACGGACGGGGTGATCGAGACCCGGGGCCGCAACGGCACCTTCGTGGCCGCGGCCGGCTCCGCCGCGGAGCGGGAGGCCGCGGCCGCCGCGCAGGCGTACGCCGAGCGGGTCCGTCGGCTCGGGCTCGCGGAGGAGGAGGCCCTGTCCGCCGCACGGGACGCCCTGCGGGCGGTGTACGGGACCGGCTGAGCGGACGTCGTCACGCGGGCACGGTCTCCGGCACCCGCGTCACCGTCAGGCCCGCCCTCGCCGCCAGCCGGGCGAACACCACCGCGTCCCGGACCGCCGCCCCACCGGGGTCGTTGTTGAAGTACGCGTACACGTCCCGGCTGTCCGGCCAGGTCTGCGCGATGCGGGTCACCCAGGTCGACAGTGACTGTCTGCCGTAGCGCGGCCACGGCCGGGCCCGGCCCTGGTGGAAACGGACGTACCCCCAGTCCGCGGTGCGCCACAGCGGGGCGACCGGGCGGGCGAGGATGTCCGCCCAGCACAGGGCCGCGCCCCGGGACTCCAGGACCTCCCGGACCGTACGGGTCCACCAGGAGTCGTGCCGGGGTTCCACCGCCACCCGCGTCCCGGCCGGGAAACAGGCCAGGCAGGCGTCGAGCAGGGCGGGGTCGGCCCGCAGGGTCGGGGGGAGCTGGAGCAGTACCGGGCCCAGCCGGCCGCCCAGGCCCTCGGCGTGGCTCATCAGCCGCCGCACCGGCTCCTCGGGCTCGCGCAGCCGCTTGATGTGGGTCAGATAGCGGCTGGCCTTCACCGCGACCACGAAGTCGCCGGGCACCCGCTCCCGCCACGCCGCGAAGTTCTCCCGCGACGGCAGCCGGTAGAAGGCGTTGTTCAGCTCGACCGTCGCGAACCGTGCCGCGTACTCCTCCAGCCACAGCCGCATCGGGCACCCCGGCGGGTACAGGACGTCCCGCCAGTCCTTGTACTGCCACCCCGACGTGCCGACGAACAGGGTCATACGACCATCAAAGCACCGGAGCGGCCGGGCGCTACAGGTACAGCCCCGCGTCCGCCCCGCCGCGCGGCTCCGGCAGTGCCGTGGGCGAGGTGCCCCGGCGCAGCGCGTACAGCTCCGCCAGCGTGGCGCCCTCGCGGCCCACACCCTCCTCGGTGCCCAGCCAGCCCACCGCTTCGTCCCTGGTCAGCGGACCGACCTCGATACGGGCCAGACAGCGACCCGGGCGCACCACGGCCGGATGGAGCCGCTCCAGGTCCTCGTTGGTGGTGACGCCCACCAGCACATTGCGGCCCTGGCCGAGCAGCCCGTCGGTGAGGTTCAACAGCCGGGACAGTGCCTGCCCGGCGGTGTGCTTGGCCTCGCCGCGGATCAGTTCGTCGCAGTCCTCCAGGAGCAGCAGCCGCCAGCGGCCCTTGCCGGTGCCGTCCTCCTCGCCGATCGCGATGTCCATGAGATAGCCGACATCGCTGAACAGCCGCTCGGGGTCCAGGACGCAGTCCACCTGGCACCAGTCCCGCCAGGAGCGGGCCAGGGTGCGCAGCGCGGAGGTCTTGCCGGTGCCGGGCGGGCCGTGCAGCAGGAGCAGCCGGCCCGCGATGTCCTCCGGCGTGGTCTTCATCAGGCGGTCCATCGCGTCCGCCACCGGCGCCGTGTAGTTGGCCCGCACCTCCTCCCAGGTGCCCGCCGAGATCTGGCGGGTGGTGCGGTGCGGGCCGCGCCTGGGGGAGACGTACCAAAAGCCCATGGTGACGTTCTCCGGCTGCGGCTCCGGCTCGTCCGCCGCGCCGTCGGTGGCCTGCTCCAGGACCTTCTTCGCCAGCTCCGCGGTGGTCGCGGTCACCGTGACGTCGGCGCCGCGGCTCCAGCGGGAGATCAGCACGGTCCAGCCGTCGCCCTCCGCCAGCGTCGCGCTGCGGTCGTCGTCACGGGCCACGCGCAGCACCCGGGCGCCGGGCGGCAGCAGGGTCGCGCCGGAGCGCACCCGGTCGATGTTGGCCGCGTGCGAGTAAGGCTGCTCGCCCGTCGCGAAGCGGCCGAGGAACAGCGCGTCGACGACATCGGACGGGGAGTCGCTGTCGTCGACGTTGAGCCGGATCGGCAGAGCGTCGTGTGGGTTCGCAGACATGTCGTCATGATCCGGCACGAACGCCCGTCGTGCACTGGATTTCCACGCGGAGGCCGGTGATCGGCGATTGCAACAGGACTGTTGAGCACCAAAGCCTGCCACCGCGGCCGTTCCCGCCGTTACCGTTGCCCTCGATGGGACGACATGGGTGGAATTCGGGGGCACGGCGGTGGCGGCTCACCGCGCTGCTCGGTGTGGGGGCCGCCGCTCTGGCCCTGGTGGTGACCCTGCTCAACACGCTTCCCGACGGCGGCGCGAGCACCGCGGGCACCTCACGGGAGGGCGACAAGGTGCACGGCACCCCCGCCCCCGTGAACGGCGCGGCCGAACCCGAGGTGGGCTGGGGGTTCACGCACACCCAGTTCAGCGCCGACGAGGGCAGCTCCGCGGCGTCCGAGCGGGTCGAGCGGCGGATCGCCGACAGCGGGGGACTGCCGCAGATCCAGCACCTGATGGGCTGGGGCGCGGACAACCCCGAACCGGTGGAGGGGCGTTACGACTTCGAGGCCATGGACCGCCGGATCGACTTCGTGCGCGCCTCCGGCGGCACCCCCGTGGTCACCCTGTGCTGCGCGCCGGACTGGATGAAGGGCGGCGAGGCCGGGGTCGACAACACCGACTGGAGCCAGGCCGCCCTGGAGACCGCCCCCGACCCCGAGCACTTCGACGACTTCGCCGCGCTCGCCGCCACGGTCGCCAAGCGGTATCCGGACGTACGGCACTTCATCGTGTGGAACGAGTTCAAGGGCTTCTGGAACGACGCCGAGGCCCGCTGGGACCACGAGGGCTACACAGACCTGTACAACCGCGTCTACCGCGCCCTGAAAAAGGTCAACCCCCAGATCCAGGTCGGCGGCCCCTACCTGGTGATGGACAGCCTCGACCCGCGCGAGACGCACGCCTCCCCGACCCTGAAGGGCGCCTGGGGCGCGATGGACCGCCGCGTGCTGGACGCCTTCTCCTACTGGAACGAGCACAAGGCGGGCGCCGACTTCGTGGTGGTGGACGGCTCCAGCTACACCCGGCACGACGAACTGCTCCCCGACGAGTTCGCGGCGACCGACAAGTTCACCGCCGTCGGCGAGTGGGTGCGGCGGCAGACCGGGGGCGAACTGCCCCTGTGGTGGGCCGAGTACTACGTCGAGCCCGCCGACGGCGACGACAACCGGCACGGCTGGTCCGAGACCCGCCGGGCGGCCGTGCACGCCGCCGGACTGATCGCCATGGCCAGGGGCGGCGCCACCTCCGGCTTCTACTGGAACCCCGAGGCGGAGAAGGGCACCGACTGCCCCGGCTGCCTGTGGACCCCCACCGACCGGGCGGAGGGCGGGCGGGAACTGCCCCTGTACGGCCTGCTGTCCCGGTTCGCGGCCGCCTTCCCGCCCGGCACCGAGTACCGCGACCTGTCCGCGCCCGACCACCTGCGCGTGCTGGCCACCGACCGGACCGCCCTCGTCGTCAACACCCTGGACCGCTCCACGACGGCGACTGTCGACGGCAAGCGGGTCAAACTCCAGGCGTACGAGGTCAGGTGGCTCGACCGGGCCACCTGACCGCGCCTCCTACTTGATGGTGAGGAACCGCTGCACCAGCGAGGCGAGCAGCACCGCCAGCAGCGGCAGCGAGAACCAGAACGTGCTCTGCAGCCACCGCAGCTGCCGCACGCTCGGCCGCACGGCGACCCGTACCACCTCGCGCGCGCCCAGCAGCACGATCAGCGCCAGCGCGGCCAGTGCCCCGACCACCGACCACGGCGTCCAGGTCACCTGCGGACCGATCGGCCCCGGATCGGCCTTCGGCACCTCGCCCGCGGGCTGCTCGCGCAGCGCGTACATGGTGGCGTCCTGGTTGGCGAAGACCTTCTTCAGCTCCCGTCGCTTGTCGAGGTTCTCGATCAGCCGCGGCTCCCAGTTCTCCGCGTAGCCGACGTCCATCCGCAGATAGGTGACCTGACCGCGGTTGATCATCAGATACGAGTTCGGGCCCGCGTCCTTCAACGACTTGACCAGGCCGGACACCAGCACCGGATCGACCGGCGCCTGGGTCGGCAGGTACTCCACCTTCTCCATGTCCCGCGACCCCCACGGCAGGGACGGGGTGACCACGTTGACCGGGTCGTCGCTCAGCCACAGCAGCCGCACACTCGGGTCGTCGTGGGCGTAGACGTACTCCATGGCGGCGATCTCGCCGGACCTGGTCCGCTCGAACGGCTCGTTGCCCCACCGGGCCACCAGGAACCCGCCGATGAGGACCAGGCCCGCCATCAGCGCGGCCAGCGGTGCCAGGCTCACCCGGTCCTTGTCGCGCTCCTCGGCGGTGACCCCGGTACGCGGGAACAGGGCGAGCCCCGCCAGCAGGGCCGCGCCGGGCAGCGCGAACATGAAGACCCGCAGCGCCATCTCGCCGCCGTAGCTCTGCATGCCGAAGCCGAGGAACGGTACGAAGGCCAGGACCAGCAGGGAGCGTTCGCGGTACTTGTGGTCGCGGCGGCGCCACCAGCCCCAGCAGGCCATCGCCATCACCCCGCCGGCCAGCAGCACCCGGGCGTACAGCACCAGCTGGTGGGTGGAGCTGCCGCCCTCGATCCGCCCGGAGACCGACGAGGAGACATTGGAGCCGACCCCGCCGACGCCGCCGAAGAGTTCGTCGAAGTGCCCGGACCAGTACGGCTCCGCCATGAAGCCGATCCAGGACACCACCACGACCCCGAACAGCAGCGGCAGCCCGCGCAGTTCGCTGCGTCCGAGCACCACCAGACCCGCCAGTACGCCCAGCATCACGAACGGGGTGAGCTGGTGGGCCGGGACGCTCGCCGCGAACAGGCCCATCACGACCAGCAGCAGCACCGCCCGCTGGAGTCGGCTGGTCGGCTCCACCTCCAGCTCGCCCGGCCGCACCTTCGTCCAGATCACCCGCGGCGCCCGGAACCAGACCAGCAGCAGCGCCACGAACACCAGGTACAGCAGGTACGTGAAGCCCTGCGGTGAGAAGTAGTCCTGGCCCACCCAGCCGCTGAGCACGAAGATCCAGATCCCGGTCCAGCGGGCCCGCCAGCTCGCCCGCATCGAACGGGTCAGCAGGAACATCGGGACCAGGTACAGCAGTTGCATGGTCAGCGGCCACCAGCGGATGACCTCGGTGAAGTCCGAGACCCCGCAGGCCTTCGCCACGAACGCGGCCGCCGCGAAGAAGCCCGGCCAGCTCCAGCGCGCGTCCAGGTCCGGTACGGCGGACCCGGTGCGGTCGATGTAGTCCAGGAAGCCCAGATGCTGCCAGGCCGTGGCGAACCGCGGCTCGGTCTCGATCAGCGCGGGCAGGGCGTGCAGCGACACCACCGTCGCCAGCAGCGTGACCAGCAGCAGGGTCCGGTGCTCACGGCCCAGCCAGAGCAGCGAGGCGAACACCGTGACCAGCAGCCCGGCGCCGATCAGCGTCGGCGTGGGCAGGACCGAGATCAGCCCGAGCCCGCCCATGCCGTCCAGGTCGGCCTCGGTCAGGCGCAGCGCGGGCACCCAGTACAGCAGCAGCGCCGCGATCAGCAGACAGCCCAGGACCACGCCGGTGCGGGTCGGCAGCGCGCTCGCGACGGGCTCGGCCTGCTCCTCCCGTACCGTCGCCGGGATGTCCTCCGGTGCCGGCGCCACCGGTACCTCCGGGACGATGGCCTTCTCCTCCGCCTCGAACGGGGCGTCCACCTCCGGCTCCTTCTGCTCCGCCGGAAGCTTCTCCACCGGAAGTCCGACGGCCCAGGTGGGCCGCCGCACCGCGGGCAGCCCGGCGGGCGGGGTGCCGGGGCCCGGACGGACATCGGGCCGCCGGTCCAGGTGGTCGAAGTCGACATGGATGCCGAGGCCCAGCGTGTCGGAGTCCAGCGCCCAGGCCGGCCCCCGCCTGCGCCCGGCCTCGCCCGGGTCGCGCGTGCCCAGATCGGCGAGGTCGCCGTCGGGCGCCGAGTCCTCCGGCACCTCGGGCGGCGCGGTCAGCACCGTCCGGTACAGCTTGGGTGCCGCGATCGTGACGATCACCGCCAGTGCGACGATCTCGGCGACACCGGCGCCGGTCAGCCCCATCCGGGGGAGCAGCAGCAGCGTCAGACCCAGCACCAGCGCGCACAACAGGCCCTGCAGCCAGGCCAGTCCGGCGGTGCGGCTCTGGGCCCGCAGCACCGCGAAGTAGGTCTCCATCACGACCCGCAGCAGCCCGCCGACCGCGAACCAGCGCAGCAGCGGGGTCGCCGCGTCCGCGTACCCCGAGCCGAACACCCCGAGGATCCACGGCGCCCCGACGAACAGGACCGCCGCGACCGGCACCATGATCTTCGCCATGCGCTTGAGCGCGGCCCGGGTGAACACGGAGAGCCGGGCCGGGTCGTGCGAGCCCTCCACGGTCAGCGAGGCGCCCATGTTGATGGCGAGCAGATTGACCGTGCCGCCGATGGTGGCGGTGATGTAGAAGTAGGCGTTGTCCTCGGAACTGACCTGTGCCGCCACGATCACCGGGATCAGATAGACCACGGCGAGCGAGAACAGCGAGCCGGTGTAGTCGCCCGCGAGGAAGGTGCCGATCTCCTTCCACGACGGCGGTTTCGCGTGGCCCTCGGTCGCCTCCACATGCCGTGGCACCAGCCGCCGGAACACCAGCCAGCCCAGTGGCAGCACCGAGATGGCGATGGCCGCGACCCAGGAGACATAGACCCCGGTGGTCGGGATCGCCGCCGCGAACGCCACCAGCAGACCCAGCTTCACCGCCGAGAAGGCGGTGTTGCCCACCGGCACCCACAGCGCGCTGCGCAGCCCGGTCAGCACCCCGTCCTGCAGGGTCAGCAAATTCCACGCGATCACGGACACCACGAACCCGATCCCGGCCAGCGGTGTGTCCAGGAAGCGGTACGACGGCCCCCAGGCGTCCAGCGTCAGCAGGAAGACGCCCGCGGCCAGCGCCACGATCACCGAACTGCCCGCGTAGGTGCGCAGGATGAGCCGTCCGGTGGCGCGCCCCGCGATGGGGATGAACCGGGCCAGTGCCCCGGTCAGCGCCACCGCGGTCAGCCCCGCCAGGAATTTCATCGCGGCGATGGCGGCGGAGCCCTGGCCGACCGCCGACTCGGAGTAGTAGCGGGCGGCGGCCAGCCAGAACCCCAGGCCGAGCACCGCGGAGATACCGGTGTTCAGCATCAGGGCGTAGGCGTTGCGGAACAGCTGGCTGCCCCGCGCCGGGTGCTCGGACGCCGGTGCGGCGGACTGCGCGGCCTCGGTCGTGGTCGTGGTGTCAGACACGGGTTCGGACGGCCTTCCGGCGTATCTGTCGTGCTCGGCGGACCATGGCATAGCCCTTGGTCAGGGCCAGGTCCCGGGCAAAGGTGCGGGTGATCGCGCGGCCCTCGACCAGCCGCCGGAACTCCTCGGCGCCCGTGCCGCGGCGCACGGTCACCCGGCGCAGCGCGTACGGGCCCTGGCGGCGGCGGGCGAGGCCGTTGCCGACGGCCAGCGCCTGCGCGTACCCCGTCTCGCGCACCGCCCGGCGGACCCGGCGGTCGGAGTAGCCGTACGGGTAGGCGAACGAGGCAGGGACGGTGCCGAGCTGGTCCGAGACAATCTCCTTGCACAGGATCAGCTCCCGGCGCAGCGCCTCGTCCGGGAGCTGGTCGAGCTGCGGGTGGGTGTGGCTGTGGCCGCCGATCTCCAGCCCGGCCGCGGCCAGTTCGCGCACCTGGTCGAAGTCCAGCATGGTGTCCAGGGCGCCGCCGGTGTCGTACGGGCCGCGCAGCCAGCCGGTGGAGACGAAGACGGTGGCCGGGAAGCCGTGCTTGGCGAGCACGGGCAGGGCGTGCCGGTGCACGCCCTCGTAGCCGTCGTCGAACGTCACCAGGACCGGGCGCGCGGGCAGCGGACGGCCCCGCCGCCAGCGGTCCGCGAGTTCGGCGGTGCCGATCGGGGTGAGCCCCAGGTCGGCGATCACCGCCATCTGCTCCTCGAACGCCTCGGGCGCCACCGACAGCGTGCGGGTGGCGTCGTTCGGCTCGGCGGACACCGCGTGGTACATGAGGATCGGCACGGCGGTGTCGTCGCGCACCGTCCCGCTACTCATCGCCGCCCCCTCGACCGCCGTCCCCCTCGATCGCCGCCACCGAGTAGGTGGCCCCGCCCCTGCGCGCCCGGACACTCCCGACCACATACCCACCGGCCGCGGTGAGCACCCCGGCGACGATCGCGCCCGCGCGCCCCGCGCCGCCCGGCCGGGCCAGCACCGCGTCGCGCAGCCCGCGCGCCACCCCGGCGGGCAGCACCCGGGTGGTGTACCGGCGCTCGGACTCAAGTCCCTTGTCGGCGCCCACACTCCGCGCGACCAGTGCCTTCGACAGGCCCTCGGCGTAGGCGCGGGTGCGGAAGTAGCCGAAGTGCTCGCGTGCTGCGGGCACCCGGTGGTGGATCACCGCCCGGTCGTCGATCAGCAGCAGCGCGTCGGGCACGGCGCGGGTCAGCCGGATGCACAGCTCCGTCTCCTCGCAGCCCAGCGGCAGCCGGTCGCCGTCGCGTCCGATGCCGGTGGCGAAACCGCCCGCCGCGTCGAACGCCGTACGCCGGAACGAGGCGTTGCCGCCGAGGACGTTGCGCACCGGGACGCGGCCCGGCGGCAGGCCGCGGTAGGTGCAGCCGACCACCCAGTCGAACTCCTCCGGGAACCAGGCCGGTCTGCGCCCCGAGGCCCAGATCGGCTCGGTGCGCCCGCCGACCGCCATCACCCGCGGGTCGGCGTAGCCCTCGGCGAAGTACCGCAGCCAGTCCCGCTCGGCCACCGCGTCGTCGTCGAGGAAGGCGATCACGTCGCCGTAGGAGGCGGCGATCCCGGTGTTGCGGCCCGCGGACAGCCCGCGGGGGCCCGCGTTGGCGAGCACCCGGACGTCGCCGGCCTCCTTGTACTCCTTGGCCAGGCGTTCGCGCAGCGGTTCGTTGTGGTCGACGACCAGCAGCGTCTCCAGCGCCGGACGGGACTGCGCGCGCACCGAGGCGACCGCCGCGAGGATGTCCTCCCAGCGGTCCTCGGTGTAGACGCAGATCACGACGGAGATGTCGGGACCGCTCAAGACACCTCTCCCCGGACCGAGTCGAGCAGCGGGGAGCGCCCGGCACGGCGCCGCAGGTCACGCCGGTTGGAGCGTTCCTTCAGGATCACCCTCAGCACCCGCAGCCCGTCCCGCACGGCCCGCAGATTGCTGGTGCCGTGGATCCGCAGGTACTCGTGGCTGGGTATCTCCTGCACCTTCAGCCCCGCCTTGACCACCCGGATGTTCATCAGGGTCTCCACCTCGAAGCCGGTGCAGTCGAGGTCGATCTTGTCCAGGCAGTGCCGCCAGAAAGCGTTGTAGCCGTAGCAGAGATCGGTGTAGCGGGCGCCGAACTTGCGGTTCACCACGGCGCACAGCACCCGGTTGCCGAGCTTGCGGATGAACGTCATGTCATCGGTGCCGCCGCCGTTGGCGAAACGGGACCCCTTGGCGAAGTCGGCGCCCGAGACCAGCGCCGAGACATAGCTGACGATCTCCTGGCCGTCGGCCGAGCCGTCCGCGTCGACCATGACGATGATGTCACCGGAGCAGGCCTCGAACCCGGTGATCAGGGCATCCCCCTTGCCCTTGCCCCGCTGCTCGACGACCTTCACCTCGGGCCACAGCTCGCGGGCCACTTCGACGGTGTTGTCCGTGGAGTTGCCGTCGACCAGCACCACTTCGTGGATCCAGTCCGGCAGGGTCTTGAAGACGTACGGCAGGTTCTCCGCCTCGTTCATGGCGGGGATCACGACGCTCACCGGCGGCGCGATGGCCAGGTGTGAGGAGACGGGCCGGTACTTCCCGGCTGTGCGGTACTTGTCGCCCGTTGCCGGGCGCAGTACTGAACTCATGAGTCGGTCCCTCTCGTCCGGTGGACCGCCCGCCCCTGGGGCGGCCCGGCTGTGTGTCCGGTTCGAAAGGGGGGTTATTGCTGGCGTAACTCACCGGCCTGCCAAGGCGGCAGAGCCGATTGCGCGGCACGCCCCGGTCACGCGTACGTCCTCCTGTACGCAGGCCGAGTGCGGCACCCCCCTACCGCGCCCCGCGCCGGTGCCACCGCGGCCCTGAGCCCTCCCCTGGTCCGCGCAAATGATGGTCCGTTGCGGGTGAGATGTACGACGGTATTGACGATTGCGTCCGTATGGCAAGACCTGAAACCAGGACTCACGTTTTTGTTGGTTTTTCCGTTACTTCCGACCTGAGCGGATCTTTCCCACTCGTTTCAGCAGACGGTCGGCCGGCTCGAACAGCTCCGGCCGGGACACCACGACATTGCGCAGCGCCCGTACCGGAGCACGCCGGGCCCGATGACCGAACGCCACCGGGTGACGCCGGGTCACCCACCCCTCGGCCACGCTCAGCTCGCGTGACTTCAGGGAGTCCTTGTATTCCTTCTGACCCCGGCCGAGGTCCAGATAGGCGATGCCGTCGGCGGCGGCCGCCTCGGCCATCCTCAAGTGCAGCACCAGACCGGGGGAGTACTTCGCGAACGCCGGGTCGTACGCCGGGAACCAGCACGCCAGCACCCGCTCGGTGCGCAGTCCGAAGTGCGCGGCGATCGGGCGGCCCTCGGCGTGGAGGACCGACAGCACGCCGGCGAAGGAGTCGGTCCGGGTGTGGAACAGGTGCTTCACCAGCCGGGTTATCCACTCCTGCGCGAAGCGGTCGCTGCGCCCGGTCCGGCGGTACTGCGCCGACTTCCACTCCATCAGGGTGCGCAGCGCGGCCGGGTCCCGTTCGTCGTGCACATACCGCACGCCCTGGTGGTCGCGGCCGAGCTTGCGCTCCTTGGCGAGGGTGGTCCGGGTGAACTTGGGGGAGCGCTCCCGCAGGTGCGCGAGATACGCCTCGTAGCCCTGGTCCACGTCCATGACCGGTGACGGGTACGTCCCGGTGGCCGAGCCGATGAACGCGCTCTGGCCCTCGACCAGGTGGTCGAACTCCCACACCGCGAGCCCGCAGGCGCGCAGCAGTTCCCGGGCGTCCCACTCGAACCCGGGCCGGTGCACCACGCCCTGGGCGTCGGAGACCCCGAGCCCGACGGCCCGGCCGACTCCGGTCGCGGTGCGCTGGTACGGGAAGAACGCGGCGGGCTCGCCGGACTCCCGGACGACCGCGATCCGCACCCCGGGCCGGCAGCGGCCGACCGCGAGGGTGAACTCGGGTGACAGGAAGGGGTTCGCCAGCTCGGGCGAACCGTGCAGATGGGCCTTGGACTGCATCGCCGTCCACGCCGTCCGGTCGGCGGCGGTCAGCTCGCCGGGACGGTACACGCTGATGTCCACGTCAGACAGTCCGCTTTCTTTCCGTACGGCCGCGCAGCCGCCGTAGCGACACGAGCAGGAGCAGAAGGGAGCTGATCGCGGTCACGGCGACGATGCCGCCCTCGGCCGACCACCGGTGCACGGCCAGCATCGCCTGTGCCACCAGCATGTTGACGACGACCGCGCCCGCCAGCGCGGCGATGACGCGGCCGAAGAGGTCCAGGCCGCGCAGTGCGACGGCGATGGCCGCGGCCGGTGCCGCGAGCAGGAAGAAGACAGTGAGCGGTCCGCGCAGCGGCGAGTCGCTGTCGGCGAGCGCGAGCAGTGCTCCGGCCGCCCCCACGGCCGTCGCGGCCCCCGCCAGCAGCGGCGCCAGATCCTCCGGTCCTGGTCGCACGCGCCGGGCGCCGTCCGATGAAGTGCGTCTGATCCTTAAGGTCTGCATTGGCGACTTTGCCCCCCGAAGCGCCGGATGCCGGGCTTCAATGTGGCGCAGTCGCGCTGCGGGAGTCAAGACGGCGATGGTTGAAGAATGACCGATTCCCCGGAGACGGTGGGGCGCCTCCGGGGAACGGCTGGTGCGGAAGGTGAACCTGTGGTCCGGCCCTACGGGACGAGCTTCAGCAGCCGGTTCGGGGAGCCGGTGCCGGGGCTGGTGACCTTGCCGGTGGTCGCGCCCGCGGTCAGGGCCGAGGCGACCTGGGCCGGGGTGGACGAGGTGTGGTTCGCCAGGTAGACCGCCGCGGCGCCCGCGACGTGCGGGGTGGCCATCGAGGTGCCGGAGATGGTGTTCGTCGCGCTGTCACTGGTGTGCCAGCCCGCCGTGATGGAGGAGCCGGGCGCGAAGATGTCCAGAACCGACCCGTAGTTGGAGTAGCTCGCCCGGGCGTCGGTGCTGGTGGTGGCGCCGACCGTGATCGCGGCGGCGACCCGGGCCGGGGAGTACGAGGAGGCGTTGGCGCTGCTGTTGCCCGCCGCGACCGCGTAGGTCACGCCGCTGGCGATGGAGTTGGCGACCGCCGTGTCCAGGGAGGTGGAGGCGCCGCCGCCGAGCGACATGTTGGCGACCGAGGGACCGGAGTGGTTGGCGGTCACCCAGTCGATGCCCGCGATGACACCGGCCGTGGTGCCGGAGCCGCTGTTGTTGAGCACCCGTACCGCGACGATCTTCGCCTTCTTGGCGACGCCGTAGGTCGAGCCCGCGATCGTGGTCGCCACATGCGTGCCGTGGCCGTTGCCGTCGGATGCGGTGGTGTCGCCGTCGACGGCGTCGTAGCCGTAGCTGGCCCGGCCGCTGATCTGGGAGTGGGTGATGCGCACGCCGGTGTCGATGACGTAGACCGTCACTCCGCTGCCCGCGCTGTCCGGGTAGGTGTAGGTGCCGGAGAGCGGGAGCGAGGTCTGGTCGATGCGGTCCAGGCCCCAGGGCGCGTTGGACTGTGTGGTGTCGGTCAGCCGGACGCGCTGGTTCTGCTCGACGGAGGCGACCGACGGGTCGGCGGCGAGCCTTCTCGCCTCGGCCGCGGAGAGGGTCGCCGAGTAGCCGTTGAGGACCTTGCCGAACGTCTTGTCGACCTTGCCGCCGTACTCCTTGATCAGGCTCTTGCCCGCGCTGGAGGCCGCCTTGAGACCGGCGCCCTTCTTCAGCGTGACGATGTAGCTGTCCTTGATCGCTGTGAGGGAATCGGCGGCCAGGACCCTGCCCTCGGCCGGTGCGGCCTGAGCGGGCAGGGAGATGAGTCCGCCGACGAGTGCCGCGGTCGCCAGGCCGGTTGCGGCGGCGAACCGAAGCTTTTTGCTGCGCAGTTGTGCCATCCGAGGGAGTCCTCCTCATCGGCGACGCGCACTTGGGTGGGGGCGCGTCTGTGGGGTGGCTCAAGCCTCGGGGCAACTCCCTTGCGGAACAAGGGAGTTGAGGAGCTGTCAACAAATCTGTCATGAGCACGTAATCGAACCCACAGCGAACGCACAGGAAACAGGGTGGTTCGGTACTGAAAATCTTGACATGGACACTTCCTGTCAACACGCGTAGCTGCTACGACAGATGTGGCAGAGATCCTGCTAAAGGGAGGTTCCATGAGACGTTCCCGAATTGCCGCATACGTCGGCTCACTCATCCTCGCCGTCGGCGCCGTACTCACCGGCGCCGGCTCCGCGCAGGCCGCCACCGGGCCCTATGTGGCGCTCGGTGACTCCTACGCCTCGGGCGTCGGCGCCGGCAGCTACATCGGATCGAGCGGCGACTGCAAGCGCAGCACGAAGGCCCACCCCTACCTCTGGGCGGCCGCCAACTCACCCTCGTCGTTCGCCTTCACGGCCTGCTCGGGCGCCCGAACGGGTGATGTTCTCGCCAACCAGATGGGCCCGCTCAACTCCTCCACCGCGCTGGTCTCCATCAGCATCGGCGGCAATGACGCCGGGTTCGCCGATGTCATGACGACCTGTGTGCTCCAGTCCGACAGCACCTGCATCTCCCGCATCAACACCGCCAAGGCGTACGTCGACTCGACGCTGCCCGGCAAGCTCGACAGCGTCTACTCGGCGATCCGCAGCAAGGCGCCCAACGCCCGTGTCGTCGTGCTCGGCTACCCGCGCTTCTACAAGCTCGGCCAGTCCTGCCTCGGGCTGTCCGAGACCAAGCGCAAGGCCATCAACGACGCCTCCGACTACCTCAACAACGCCGTGAAGGCCCGCGCCCAGGCGCACTCCTTCGTCTTCGGCGATGTGCGCGGCACCTTCACCAACCACGAGATCTGCTCCAGCAGCTCCTGGCTGCACAGCGTCAACTGGCTCAACATCGGCGAGTCGTACCACCCCAAGGCGGCCGGCCAGTCCGGCGGCTACCTGCCCGTACTGAACGGCGCGGCCTGATCCGCGTCACCGCATCGGACCTGACCCTCAGTAACTCACTGAAGGCGAAGGGGAGACCCCGTCCGGCGGGGTCTCCGTCCCACAGGTGACCGAGAAGGCGACCGAGTTGGACTTCGTCTCCACCGGAGAGCGCACCTCGACGCTGATCTCGTTCTCGAACGACCCGCTCTCGTCGTTCGTCGTCACGAACGCCCGGTCCTGCTTGGTGCGCGTGCCGCCCTCCGGGAACGACAGCGTCTTCCACCCCGAGTCCATGACATCGCCGTCCCGCGACACCCAGCGATAGCTGACCTCGGCGGGCAGCCGCCCCACCGTGAACGTCGCCGTGAACGACGGCGCCTCGGCCTGCGGCGGCGGACAGGTCCCCTCGTACTCCGTGTGCGACCCGGCGAGCGTCACCTGCACCGTCTGCGGCGGCGGGGTCGACTGCGTCGCCGTCTCGCTCGGCGTGGGATCGGTGGTCGGGGTGGTGTCGTCCTCCGTCTCGGACGGCGTCGCCTGCTTCTCCGTCTCCACCTGACCGGTCGTACCGCCGTCCGCCTCCTTGCCGTTGTCGTCCTCGCGGTTGAGCAGCGCGTACGTCAGACCTGCCACCGCGAGCGCCAGTGCGGCCAGCCCCGCGACCAGGACGACCGCGGCACGGCGGTTGCGGCCGGGGCGCTCGGGACCGGTGGGGCTGGTGGCGGCGGTGGGGGCCGTGTGGGCGGAGGGTGTCGCCGGGTAGGGCCGGGGCGGTGTCGGCGGCGGCTGGTGGGAGACCATGGTCGGGGCGTACGGCGTCGCGCCGACCGTCCCCGCGCGCGGAGTGCCGCCCGCGCCGATCACCCGCAGCTCCTGCTCGGCCAGTTCGGCGGAGAGCCGCTCGGCCGGGTCCTTGCGCAGCAGGCCCTCGATCACCGGGGCGAGCGGACCGGCCCGGCGCGGCGGCGGCAGCTCCTCGTCCACGATGGCGCGCAGGGTGCTCAGCGGGGTGTCCTGGCGGAACGGGGAGTTGCCCTCCACCGCCGCGTACAGCAGCACACCCAGCGACCACAGGTCCGACTCGGGGCCGGGCGTGCGGCCCAGCGCCCGCTCCGGGGCGAGGAACTCGGGCGAGCCGATCACCTCACCGGTCATGGTGAGCGCGGAACTGCCCTCCACCTGGGCGATCCCGAAGTCGGTGAGCACCACCCGGCCGTCGTTCTCCAGCAGCACGTTGGCCGGCTTCACGTCCCGGTGCAGCACCCCCGCCTCGTGCGCGGCCCGCAGCGCCGCCAGCACCTCGGCCCCGATGTGCGCCGCGCGCTGCGGCGGCAGCGGACCCTCGGCGTCCAGGTAGTCGGCGAGCGAGATACCGCGCACCAGCTCCATCACGATCCACGGGCGGCCGTCCTGCGTGGCCACGTCGTACACCGTCACCACATTGCGGTTCGCCACCCGGGCCGCGGCCCACGCCTCGCGCTCCAGACGGGCGTACATCCGCTCCACATCGGCGGCCGGCAGCCCGTGCGGGGCACGGACCTCCTTGACGGCGACCTCGCGGTGCAGCACCTCGTCGCGAGCGCGCCAGACCGTCCCCATACCGCCCTCGCCGAGCGGCGACAGGAGGCGGTAGCGGTCCGCGATCACTCGTTCACTGCCCGTCGCGTCGGACACGGGCGCCCCCATTCGCATGCGCGCGAAGTCTCCTTTTCCTCACAAAGTAGCTCAACCGAGTGCGGATGCCGCCCCCTTGAGCACCAATCCGGCCCCAAGAGCGACGACGACCAACGCGGACAACAGCGGTGCGGTGCGGCGGACCAGGCCCGCCACCGGGTGAACGGCCCAGCGCGGACGCCGCTCCACCCACCGGCTCGCCCCGGCGCCGAGCCGCACGACGGCGTATCCCGCCGCCGTCAGGGTCAGGGCGAGCCCCACCCCGTACGCCACGACCAGCAGCAGCCCGAACCAGGCGTGCCCGAGTGCGGCGGCGCCGACCAGGACGACCACCGCGGACGGGCTCGGCACGAGGCCGCCGGCGAAGCCGAGCAGGATCGTGCCGCGCACGGTGGGGGCGGTGGAGTGGGTGTGGGTGTGGCCGCCGTGGGTGTGCGTGTGGGTGTGGGGATGCGGGTGGGGGTGTTCGTGCGGGTGGTGTTCCTCGGGCTCGTGGGCGTGGCCGTGTTCGTGGGAGTGTTCGTGTGCGTGGCCGTGCTCGTCGCCGTGGGAGTGGGCGCCGACCAGGGCCGGGGTGCGTTCGTGGGTGTGGGAGTGCGCCTGGGCATGGGCGTGCCGGTGGCTTCGCTGGTGCCAGGCCCGGCGCAGGAGGGTGGCGCCCGCGGCCATCACCAGGGCGCCGCTGGCGATGCCCAGCCAGGTGATCACGGACGGCGCGGCGGCCGAGCCCGCGGTGACCAGCAGGCCCAGGGCGACCACGCCCAGCGTGTGGGTGACCGTCACCGAGGCGGCGAGCGGCAGGACGTCCTTCATCCGGGCGCGGCCGCCGCGGGCCGTGGCCACCGCCGCCATCAGCGTCTTGCCGTGGCCGGGCGCGAGCGCGTGCAGGGCGCCCAGGCCCACGGCGATGAACAGCGCGAGCGCGGCGAAGCCGACGGTGAGGTCGTTGCGCGCGACCAGGGAGTCCAGGGCCTGCGTCCAGCGGTCGGCGCCGCGCGGCAGTACCGAGGCGCCGGGCGCGTCCCGTTCCTCCTCGGTGAGGGCGGGCCCGCCGGGGCGTACGGTCAGCTCGGCGGACGCGGTGTCGGCGGGGGAGGAGAGCAGCTTCTCCGGGTACGCGGTCAGCTCCCCGGACAGCGACTTGCGCGGTACGTCGGAGTCGGTGAGCGTCATCCGGTCGCCGCGCGCGGTGACCTCGCGCCAGCCGGGCCCGGACTCGGCACCGGCGGCCTCGAAGGCGAGGATGAGCGTCTCCTCCTCGGGCAGCGGCGCGCTGAACTCGCACTCCACGCGCAGGGTGTCCAGCCCGGCCTGACCGGGGCGCACCTGCGCCTTGCCGCTCTCGACGGTGAGCGGAACACTCCGCCCGCCGACGGTCAGGGCGCTGTCCCGGGCCGCGCTCGCGCACCGCTCCCGGGCCCACTTGTCGAGGCCCTTCCGCTCGACCTCCGGCTTCGCCTGGGTCGCCGGGATCTCGGCGAGGTCCTCGACGTGGTCGACGCGGAGGGCGTGCGGGGTGACGACCAGGCCGTCGTAGCGGTTGACGGTGAAGTTCCCGAGCGGGTGCGCGCTCGCGGACGCGGCCGGGGTCAGCACGAGGGCACCGACCGCCGCGAGCAGGGTGGCACCGGAGGCGACGAGACGGCGGAGGGGCATGCGCCGGCGTCCGGGGTTCTGTCGGCGGAGGGTGGTCCGGTCGGCGGTGGGGCTTTCGGGGCGGTGAGTCGGGGCCGTGGTGGAGGCGATCGGGCGCGGGAGGGGTATGTGTCGGCCTCCGGGGTCGGGGCGGCGGGCGTCCTGCCGGGTGGTCCGGTCCTGAGTCGGAGA
>NZ_FLSP01000052.1 GCF_900091315.1 Streptomyces sp. DI166 | reverse complement strand
GGCCGGCGTCCGGTTGGGGGCACGGCAGAACCCACGGAACCGCCGGACCGAGGACGGACACCCCCCGGCGCGGCCCCGCCCCACCCACCCGCCGAAGGCGCTACGCGCACCCCCGTCCAGCCGCGCAGGCCGCCGCAGGCACTCGGCCCCAGCCCAGCGCAGCGGTTAGGCTCGACCCCAGTACGACCTTGATCGGAACGACAAGGAGGGCCGGGAATGACGGCGCCGGGGCGCAGAAGCAGCACCTTCACACGACTGCTCCGGCACGGCTTCACGGACCCCAGCGCGGCCGAGCGCCTCCTCGACGCCCCCGAACTGAGCGCCGTACGCAACGACCCCGTCCTCCTGGAAGCCCTGGGCGAAACCGCCGACCCCGATCTCGCCCTGCACGGCCTGGTCCGCCTCCTGGAGGCCCAGCCCGACCACACCGCGCACCGCGAGCTGCTCGACACGGTCATAGCCGCCAAGCCCCTGCGCGACCGCCTCCTCGGCGTCCTCGGCGCCTCCGCCGCCCTCGCCGAACACCTCGCCCGCCACGCCGACGACTGGCGCGCCCTCGTCACCTACGAGCCCCGCGACCTGCACCCCGGCGTGGCCGAGTTCGAGCGCGGCCTCGCCGAGGCCACCGACCCCGTCAGCCTCCGCGTCGCCTACCGCCGCTGCCTGCTCTCCATCGCGGCAAGGGACGTCTGCGGCACCACCGACGTCGCCGAGTCCGCCGCCGAACTCGCCGACCTCGCCACCGCCACCCTCCGCGCCGCCCTCGCCCTCGCTCGCACCGCCGCCCCCGAGGACGCCGCCCTCTGCCGCCTCGCCGTCATCGCGATGGGCAAGTGCGGCGGCCACGAGCTGAACTACGTCTCCGACGTGGACGTGATCTTCGTGGGCGAAGCGCTGGACGGCGCCGACGAGACCAAGGCGCTGCGCGCGGCCACCCGCCTTGCCTCCCACATGATGCGGATCTGCTCCGAAACGACCGTCGAGGGCAGCATCTGGCCGGTCGACGCCAACCTCCGCCCCGAGGGCCGCAACGGCCCCCTCGTCCGCACCCTCTCCAGCCACCTCGCCTACTACCAGCGCTGGGCGAAGACCTGGGAGTTCCAGGCCCTGCTCAAGGCCCGCCCGGTGGCAGGCGACATCGAACTGGGCGAGGAGTACGTCGCAGCGCTCGAACCCCTCGTCTGGAAGGCCGCAGAACGCGACAACTTCGTGGCGGACGTACAGAAGATGCGCCGCCGAGTAGTCGAAAACATCCCCGTCGCCGAACTGGACCGCCAGCTCAAGCTCGGCCCAGGAGGACTGAGGGACGTCGAGTTCGCCGTACAGCTACTGCAACTCGTGCACGGCCGAGCCGACGCCTCCCTCCGCAGCGGCACCACCCTGGACGCCCTCAAGGCCCTCGCCGCCGGCGGCTACGTAGGCCGCGACGACGCCGCCCAGCTGGACGCCGCCTACCGCTTCCTGCGCTCCATGGAGCACCGCATCCAGCTGTACCGGCTGCGCCGCACCCACCTGGTCCCCGAGGACGAGGCCGACCTGCGCCGCATCGCCCGCTCGCTGGGCCTGCGCAGCGACCCGGTGGCGGACCTGAACCGCGAATGGCGCCGCCACTCCGGCGTCGTACGCCGCCTGCACGAGAAGCTCTTCTACCGCCCCCTGCTCGACGCGGTGGCCCAGCTCGCCCCGGGCGAGGCCCGCCTGAGCACCGAGGCGGCCCGCGAACGCCTGGTCGCCCTCGGCTACGCCGACCCCGCCGCGGCCCTGCGCCACCTGGAGGCCCTGGCCTCCGGCGTCACCCGCAAGGCGGCGATCCAGCGCACCCTCCTGCCCGTCCTGCTCGGCTGGTTCGCGGACTCCGCCGACCCGGACGCGGGCCTGCTGAACTTCCGCAAGGTCTCCGACGCCCTCGGCAAGACCCCGTGGTACCTCCGCCTGCTGCGGGACGAGGGCGCGGCCGCCGAGAACCTGGCCCGCGTACTGTCCGCCGGACGCCTCGCCCCCGACCTGCTGATGCGCGCCCCCGAGGCGGTCGCGCTGCTCGGCGACGGCGACGGCGGCGGACTGGAACCGCGCTCCCGCGCCCACCTGGAGCAGGAGATCCTCGCCGCGGTCAACCGCGCCGACGGCGCCGCCCAGGCGGTCACGGCGGCCCGCGGCGTCCGCCGCCGCGAGCTGTTCCGCACGGCCGCCACCGACATCGTCGGCTCCTACGGCACCGAGGCCCAGCCCGCCCAGGCCGACCAGGGCGCACTGGTGGACCTGGTCGGCGACGCCGTTTCCGACCTGACCGCGGCGACACTGGCGGGCACCCTGCGCGCGGTGGTCCGCGAGGGCTGGGGCGACACCCTGCCGACCCGGTTCGCGGTGATCGGCATGGGCCGTTTCGGCGGCCACGAGCTGGGCTACGGCTCCGACGCGGACGTGCTGTTCGTGCACGAACCGCGCGAGGGCGTGGACGAGCAGGAGGCCGCCAAGGCGGCGAACCGCGTCGTCGCCGAGATGCGCAGGCTGCTGCAGATCCCGAGCGCCGACCCGCCGCTTGAGATCGACGCCGACCTGCGCCCGGAGGGCAAGTCGGGCCCGCTGGTGCGCACGCTGAAGTCCTACGGGGCGTACTACCGGCGCTGGTCCCTGGTATGGGAGTCGCAGGCGCTGCTGCGGGCCGAGCCGGTCGCCGGGGACGAGGACCTCGGCCGCCGCTTCGTCGAGCTGGTCGACCCCCTGCGCTACCCGGCCGCCGGGCTCGGCGACGAGGCGGTCCGCGAGATCCGGCGCCTGAAGGCGCGCATGGAGTCCGAACGCCTCCCGCGCGGCGCCGACCCCAAGCTGCACACCAAGCTCGGCCCGGGCGGCCTCTCCGACGTCGAGTGGACGGTCCAGCTCCTCCAGCTGCGGCACGGGGCGCACGAGCCGGGCCTGCGCACCACCCGCACCCGGGCCGCGCTCGCCGCGGCAGCCGCCGCCGACCTGATCTCCGCGGAGGACGCGGCCACCCTGGACGAGGCCTGGGTCCTGGCCACCCGGGTCCGCAACGCGGTCATGCTGGTCCGGGGCCGGGCGGGCGACACCTTCCCCTCGGAACCCCGCGAGCTGGCGGCGGTGGGCCGCTACCTCGGCTACGGCCCGGGCCACGCCGGCGACATGCTGGACGACTACCGCCGCACGGCCCGCCGGGCACGGAGTGTGGTGGAGGAGCTGTTCTACAGCGGCTGACAGGCCGCGCCTACCGCCGCTTCAGCAGCCGCGAACCCCGACTCGCCGCCTCCTCGGGCACCGCCTGCGGCAAGGCGTACGGCAACGCCCCGTACCACACCCGCGCCACCCCGTAACCGAAGGCCAGGCACAGCAGCCCGCCCACCGCGTCCAGCCAGAAGTGGTTGGCGGTGGCGACGATGACGACGAGCGTGGCCGCCGGATACAGCAGCCCCAGGACGCGCACCCACGGCACGGAGGCCAGCGCGAAGATGGTCAGCCCGCACCACAGGGACCACCCGATGTGCATCGACGGCATCGCGGCGTACTGGTTCGACATGTCCTTCAGGTCGCCCGAGGCCATGGAACCCCACGTCTCGTGCACGAGAACCGTGTCGATGAAGCCGCCGCCGGTCATCAACCGAGGGGGAGCGAGCGGGTACAGGTAGTAACCGAGCAGGGCCACACCCGTGGTGGCGAACAGCACGGTGCGGGTCGCCGCGTAGCGGCCGGGATGACTACGGTAGAGCCACACCAGGACACCCAGCGTCACCACGAAGTGCAGGGTGGCGTAGTAGTAGTTCATGCCGACGATGAGCCAAGTCACCGAGTCCACGGCATGGTTCACGGACCGCTCGAAGGCGAGTCCCAGGGTGTGCTCCGCCTTCCAGATCCAGTCGGCGTTGCGCAGGGCCTCGGCCCGCTGCTCGGGGACCGCGTTGCGGATCAGGGAGTACGTCCAGTAACTCACCGCGATCAGCAGGATCTCGAACCACAGCCGGGGCCGCCGGGGGCGCGCATCCGGTGCAGCAGACCCGGCCCCCGCGATGCCGTGACGGGCTGAGGAACGGCCGCCTGTGTGCGGTCTTCCGCCTCGGTCACGGTCGTGTCACCCATAGGCACAGAGTTTGCCAGAAACGCCTTCCCCCACCGATCATCCCCTGGTCCGGTTCCGGTCGCACGTCCTACGCCAGGCGTACCGTACCGGCGGCGAGTCCATCCGTCCTAGGGACGATTCTGGTCACCAGGGGCCGAAGCGGTCGAACCGCGCACCACCAGTTCCGGCATGAACACGAACTCGCTGTGGGGCGCCGGAGTCCCGCCGATCTCCTCCAGCAACGTGCGCACCGCGGCCTGTCCCATCGCCGGCACCGGCTTGCGGATCGTCGTCAGCGGCGGGTCGGTGAAGGCGATCAGCGGGGAGTCGTCGAAACCGACCACCGAGATGTCCGTGGGGACCTCAAGCCCCCGCTGCCGGGCCGCCCGTATCGCGCCCAGGGCCATCATGTCGCTGGCGCAGACCACCGCGGTGCAGTTCCGGTCGATGAGCGCCGTGGCCGCCGCCTGGCCTCCCTCCAGGGAGTACAGCGAGTGCTGGATCAGCTCGGTCTCCACGACCTCCGGGGCCAGGCCGAACTGGTCCTGCATGGCGCGGACGAAGCCCTCGATCTTCCGCTGCACCGGCACGAACCGCTTGGGACCGAGCGCCAGGCCGATCCGGGTGTGCCCGAGCGAGGCGAGATGCGTCACCGCCAGCGTCATCGCCGCGCGGTCGTCGGGGGAGATGAACGGCGCCTGCACCTTCGGGGAGAAGCCGTCGACGAGGACGAAGGGCACGCCCTGGGCGCGCAGCCGCTCGTAGCGCTGCATGTCGGCGGTGGTGTCCGCGTGCAGCCCGGAGACGTAGATGATGCCCGCGACCCCGCGGTCCACCAGCATCTCGGTCAGCTCGTCCTCGGTGGAGCCGCCGGGTGTCTGGGTGGCGAGCACCGGCGTGTAGCCCTGCCTGGTCAGCGCCTGGCCGATGACCTGGGCGAGGGCGGGGAATATCGGGTTCTCCAGCTCCGGTGTGATCAGGCCCACGAGGCCCTCGCTGCGCTGGCGCAGCCGTACCGGCCGCTCGTAGCCGAGGACGTCGAGGGCGGCCAGCACCGATTGGCGGGTGGTGGCAGCGACGCCCGGCTTCCCGTTGAGGACGCGGCTGACGGTCGCTTCGCTCACCCCCGCCTGCGCAGCGATGTCCGCAAGCCGTGTGGTCACGGCACTGGACTGTACCGGCCGTATGCCGCCTTGCACACCAATCGGGCGCCGGGTGCGGACGGTTGACCGGCGCGTAGCGCCTTGCTGCGACATGGCGTCCCCTCGATGAAACGGATAGCAAGAGCTTGCAAGTCTTGCACAACACCACCCAACACCGCTCAACCCCGCAGAACAACGGTCTCGTGAGGATCGCCCGGAGGTCACGCAGAGGTAACTTCAGTGATGCCTTGCACTTTTTTCTGCAAGGTCTTTCGCAGCGCTTACATGGCTGTTACGTTCACGTCGCCCGGCGGCCGCAACGGCGCAGTCGGCAAGACAGCAGGAACGGCAGACGGGGCCGATTCCTGCATCACACGGGCTTTCACCCTCAAGGAGAACTCATGCGGCGTGGCATAGCGGCCACCGCGCTGGTGGCGTCCCTCGCCCTCGCGGCGACGGCCTGCGGCGGAGACGGCGACAGTGGCGACAAGGCCGACGGCCCGGTCACCATCACTTGGTGGGACACCTCCAACGCGACCAACGAGGCGCCGACGTACAAGGCCCTGGTCAAGGAGTTCGAGGCCGCCAACAAGAACATCAAGGTCAAGTACGTCAACGTCCCCTTCGACCAGGCGCAGAACAAGTTCGACACCGCTGCCGGTTCCAAGGGTGCCCCTGACATCCTGCGCTCCGAGGTCGGCTGGACCCCGGCCTTCGCCAAGAAGGGCTTCTTCCTGCCGCTGGACGGCACCGAGGCCCTCGCGGACCAGAGCAAGTTCAAGTCCAACCTGATCGAGCAGGCCAAGTACGAGGGCAAGACCTACGGCGTTCCGTTCACCACGGACACCCTGGCCTTCGTCTACAACAAGGAACTGTTCGAGAAGGCCGGCGTCCAGGTCCCCAAGACCTGGGAGGACCTGAAGAAGGCCGCCGCCAAGATCAAGAGCAAGACCGGCGTCGACGGCTACTGGGGCTCCACCCAGGCCTACTACGCCCAGTCCTTCCTGCACGGCGAGGGCACCGACACCGTCGACGCCGCCGCCAAGAAGATCACCGTGAACTCCGCCGAGGCCAAGAAGGCGTACGGCACCTGGCTGGGCCTGTTCGACGGCAAGGGCCTGCACAAGGCCGACACCACCGCCGACGCGTACGCCCACATCCAGGAGGCGTTCGTCAACGGCAAGGTCGCCTCGATCATCCAGGGCCCCTGGGAGATCACGAACTTCTACAAGGGCTCCGCGTTCAAGAACAAGGAGAACCTCGGCATCGCCCGCGTTCCGGCCGGATCGGCCGGCCAGGGCGCCCCGACCGGTGGTCACAACCTCTCGGTCTACGCCGGTTCCGACAGCGCCCACCAGCAGGCGGCCCTGAAGTTCGTCAACTTCATGACCTCCGCCAAGGCGCAGGAGACCATCGCCCTGAAGAACTCCACGCTGCCCACGCGTGACGACGCCTACAGCGTCAAGGTCGTCGCCGACCCGGGCATCGCGGGCTACCAGGACGTCCTCACCGTCGCCCAGCCCCGCCCGGCGCTGCCGGAGTACAGCTCCCTGTGGGGCCCGGTGGACACCGAGCTGCTCGCCATCGCCGGTGGCAAGAAGTCCCTCGACGAGGGTCTGAGCAGCGCTGAGACCGCCATCGCCAAGCTGGTGCCGGACTTCAGCAAGTAACCAGCCCGTGACCGCCGGGTCCCGTCTCGACAGAGGGGGAGGGACCCGGCGGTCCACGAGCAAGGCCTGGCCCAACTCCTGATCTCCAGAAGGTGTCGAGAACCATGACAGTCGCCATCGACCGCGCCACCGGCAAGCGCCGCGGTGACCGCGCGCCGCGGCCCGGGCTGGGCCAGCGCCTCAAGCACTCCTACCAGAAGCACTGGTACGCCTACGCGATGATCACCCCGGTGGTCGTCGTGCTCGGTGTGCTCGTGCTCTACCCCCTGGCCTACGGCTTCTATCTGACGCTGACGGACGCCAACAGCCTCAACACGGCCCGCACGATCGGCGTCAACGAGATCGCGGCCACCTACAAGTTCATCGGCTTCGACAACTACGCCGACATCCTGTGGGGCGAGACCTCCTACGAGCGGTTCTGGTCCCACTTCATCTGGACGATCTTCTGGACGGCGGCCTGTGTCACCCTCCACTACACGATCGGCCTGGCTCTCGCGCTGCTGCTCAACCAGAAGCTGCGCGGCCGCACCTTCTACCGGCTCGTCCTGATCCTGCCGTGGGCCGTGCCCACCTTCGTCACCGTCTTCGGCTGGCGGTTCATGCTCGCCGACGGCGGCGTGATCAACTCCGGTCTGGAGTTCCTGCACCTGCCGACCCCGCTGTGGCTGGAGGACACCTTCTGGCAGCGGTTCGCCGCGATCATGGTCAACACCTGGTGCGGTGTGCCGTTCATGATGCTCTCGCTCCTCGGCGGCCTGCAGTCCATCGACTCCACGCTCTACGAGGCGGCCGAGATGGACGGCGCGAGCAAGTGGCAGCAGTTCCGCTACGTCACCCTGCCGGGCCTGCGCTCGGTCAGCTCGACGGTGATCCTGCTCGGCATCATCTGGACCTTCAACCAGTTCGCCATCATCTTCCTGCTGTTCGGCGACACCGCCCCCGACGCGCAGATCCTGGTCACCTGGGCCTACTACCTCGGCTTCGGACAGCAGCCGCGCGACTTCGCGCAGTCCGCCGCCTACGGCATGCTGCTGCTGGCCATCCTGATCGTCTTCACCTCCTTCTACCGCCGCTGGCTGAACCGCAATGACCAGCAGCTCGCGATCTGAGGCAGGAGCTTTGATGAGCACTACCGTTGAGACCCCTGCCGAGCCGAAGAAGGAGATCCGCGTGGCCCCCACACCGGGTACCGTGCGCCGCCGCGGCGAACGCAGCCGCGCCGCCTCCGCCGTCTCGCACGGCATCCTGATCGTGGCGAGCCTGGCCGCGCTCTTCCCGATCGCCTGGCTGGTCTTCCTCTCCCTCGGCCCGGACAAGGACGACTATCTCCACCCCGGTGACATCTGGGGGAAGATGACGCTGGAGAACTACTCCTTCGTCCTTCAGGAGACCAACTTCTTCGACTGGCTGTGGAGCACGCTGATCGTCTCGCTCGGCACCACGGTCATCGGCGTCATGATCGCCGCGACCACCGGGTACGCGGTCTCCCGGATGCGCTTCCCGGGCTACAAGAAGTTCATGTGGGTGCTCCTGGTCACCCAGATGTTCCCGATCGCCGTCCTGATCGTGCCGATGTACCAGATCCTGTCGGACCTCCAGCTGGTCGACACCTACCTCGGTCTGATCCTGGTCTACTGCTCGACCGCGGTGCCGTACTGCGCCTGGCTGCTCAAGGGCTACTTCGACACCATCCCGTTCGAGATCGACGAGGCCGGCCGGGTCGACGGACTGAGCCCCTTCGGCACCTTCGTCCGGCTGATCCTGCCGCTCGCCAAGCCCGGACTCGCGGTCGCCGGCTTCTACAGCTTCATCACCGCCTTCGGTGAAGTCGCCTTCGCCTCGACGTTCATGCTGTCGGACACGAAGTACACCTTCGCCGTCGCCCTGCAGACCTTCGTCAGCGAGCACGACGCGCAGCGGCAGTACATGGCCGCGACGGCGGTTCTGATCGCGATACCGGTCTCGGCGTTCTTCTACCTCGTGCAGAAGAACCTGGTGACGGGCCTGACCGCGGGTGGCACGAAGGGCTGACCCCGCCGGGGGCAGAGCGCCCCCGGGGAGTCCTCCTCACCCCCAGAGGAGCGTTGCCCTTCCTCCCCTCCCCAAAGGGGAGTCGCCCCCTTTCCCCCCAACCCGAGGCGGCCGCGGTGGCCATCCGACCCCGCTGCCACCGCGGCCGCCTCGACAGCCGTCGCTTCACCGCAGCCCCATGACCTCGAACCGATCACGCATCAAGGACACCATGAGCCAGCACTCCGCCGACCCGGCAACGACCTCCGCCGTCGCCACCGTCGCCCACCGCCGCGACTGGTGGCGGGACGCGGTGATCTACCAGGTCTATCCGCGCAGTTTCGCCGACAGCAACGGCGACGGCATGGGCGACCTGGAAGGCGTACGCTCCCGACTTCCCTACCTGCGCGACCTCGGCGTGGACGCCGTGTGGCTGAGCCCCTTCTACGCCTCGCCGCAGGCCGACGCCGGCTACGACGTGGCCGACTACCGTGCCGTCGACCCCATGTTCGGCAATCTGCTGGACGCCGACGCGCTCATCCGCGACGCCCACGAGGTGGGCCTGCGCGTCATCGTCGACCTGGTGCCCAACCACTCCTCCGACCAGCACGAGTGGTTCAAGCGGGCGCTGCGCGAGGGCCCCGGTTCGCCCCTGCGGGAGCGCTACCACTTCCGCCCCGGCAAGGGCGAGAACGGCGAACTGCCGCCCAACGACTGGGAGTCCATCTTCGGCGGCCCGGCCTGGACCCGGGTCACCGAGCCGGACGGCACCCCCGGCGAGTGGTACCTGCACCTCTTCGCGCCCGAGCAGCCCGACTTCAACTGGGAACACCCGGCGGTCAGCGACGAGTTCCGCTCGATCCTGCGCTTCTGGCTGGACATGGGCGTCGACGGCTTCCGCATCGACGTCGCCCACGGCATGGTCAAGGCGGAGGGTCTGCCCGACCTCGGCTCCCACGACCAGCTGAAACTGCTCGGTAACGATGTCATGCCGTTCTTCGACCAGGACGGCGTGCACGACATCTACCGCAACTGGCGGCTGATCCTCGACGAATACGACGGCGAGCGCATCTTCGTCGCCGAGGCGTGGACGCCGACCGTCGAGCGCACCGCGCGCTATGTGCGCCCCGACGAGCTGCACCAGGCGTTCAACTTCCAGTACCTGGGCACCGAGTGGGACGCGGCCGAGCTGCGCGAGGTCATCGACCGCACCCTGGAGGCGATGCGCCCGGTGGGCGCCCCGGCCACCTGGGTGCTGTCCAACCACGATGTGACCCGGCACGCCACCCGGTACGCCAACCCGCCCGGCCTCGGCACCCAGATCCGCACCGCGGGCGACCGCGAACTGGGCCTGCGCCGCGCCCGCGCGGCCACCCTGCTGATGCTGGCGCTGCCCGGTTCGGCCTACGTCTACCAGGGCGAGGAGCTGGGCCTGCCGGACGTCGTCGACCTGCCCGACGAGGTCCGGCAGGACCCGGCGTTCTTCCGCGGCGCGGGCCAGGACGGCTTCCGCGACGGCTGCCGGGTGCCGATCCCGTGGACCCGCGAGGGCTCCTCGTACGGCTTCGGCAGCGGGGGCAGCTGGCTGCCGCAGCCGCCGGAGTGGGCCGAGTTGAGCGTGGAGGCGCAGTCCGGCACGCCGGGCTCGACGCTGGAGCTGTACCGTGCTGCCCTGGCCGCCCGCCGGGAGCACCCGGACCTGGGCGCCGGTGACTCGGTGGAGTGGCTGAAGGCGCCGGAGGGTGTACTGGCCTTCCGTCGCGGTGAGTTCGTCTGTGTCGCGAACACCACCTCCGAGTCGGTGACCGTGCCGGCCCACGGCCGCCTGCTGCTGGCGAGCGGCGAGGTGGCCGAGGTCCAGGGCGAGGCCAAGCTGCCCGCCGACACCACGGTTTGGTGGACGACCGCCTGACCCGGTCGCACACCTGTGAGGGGCCCGCTTCGGCGGGCCCTTCGTATACCAGGGCGCAGAACAGGGTGGCGGAGTTGAGAAGGGCACGTCAATAGAGAGTTGAAACAACTTGCTATGAGTTTCAACTCTCTTGCTGTAAACCTTTCGTTAGCGGTACGTTCCGCGGACGCCGGGCAGGGACGCCCGGCGATCCCCACAAGGAGCCACCGTGATAACCAGATGGTCCGTCACAGCGACCGCGCTAGCCGCCACGGCGGCCGGCGTCCTTTCCCCCACTGCCGCGTACGCCTCCCCGCCCGGCACCAAGGACGTCACCGCGGTCATGTTCGAGTGGAACTTCGCCTCCGTCGCCAAGGAGTGCACCAACACCCTCGGTCCCGCCGGTTACGGCTACGTCCAGGTCTCCCCGCCCGCCGAGCACGTCCAGGGCTCGCAGTGGTGGACCTCGTACCAGCCGGTCAGCTACAAGATCGCCGGACGGCTGGGAGACCGCACCGCCTTCCGGAACATGGTCAACACGTGTCACTCGGCGGGCGTGAAGGTCGTCGTCGACACCGTCATCAACCACATGTCCTCGGGCAACGGCACCGGCACCGGCGGCAGTTCGTACACGAAGTACAACTACCCGGGACTGTACTCCTCCTACGACTTCGACAACTGCACGTCGGAGATCACCAACTACGGCGACCGATGGCACGTGCAGAACTGCGAACTCGTCGGCCTCGCCGACCTCGACACCGGGGAGTCCTACGTCCGCGGCGCCATCGCCGGGTACATGAACGACCTGCTCTCCCTCGGCGTCGACGGCTTCCGCATCGACGCGGCCAAGCACATCCCGGCCGCCGACCTCGCCAACATCAAGTCTCGCCTGACCAACCCCAACGTCTACTGGAAGCAGGAGGCCATCTACGGCAGCGGGGAGGCTGTCCAGCCCACTGAGTACACCGGCAACGGCGACGTCCAGGAGTTCCGCTACGCCTACGACCTCAAGCGGGTCTTCAACAACGAGAAGCTCGCCTACCTGAGCAACTACGGCGAGGGCTGGGGCTACATGAGCAGCGGCGTCGCCGGTGTCTTCGTCGACAACCACGACACCGAGCGCAACGGCTCCACGCTCAACTACAAGGACGGCGCCAACTACACGCTGGCCCATGTCTTCATGCTCGCCCACCCCTACGGCGCCCCGGACATCAACTCCGCCTACGAGTGGTCCTCGATCGACGCGGGCCCGCCCAACGGCGGCCAGGTCAATGCCTGCTGGCAGGACGGGTGGAAGTGCCAGCACAAGTGGCCCGAGATCATCCGCATGGTGGGCTTCCGCAACGCCACCCGCGGCCAGGCCGTCAGCAACTGGTGGGACAACGGCAATGACGCCATCGCCTTCGGGCGCGGCAACAAGGGCTACGTCGTCATCAACCACGAGTCGGGCAGCCTGAACCGCACTTTCCAGACATCGCTGCCCTCCGGGACGTACTGCAACGTGCAGAACAACACGACCGTCACGGTGAACGCGAACGGTCAGTTCTCGGCCACTCTCGGTGCCAACACCGCGCTCGCCATCTACGCGGGCAAGTCCAGCTGCTGAGCCGTGAACGGCACTTGGAGCTGAAAGCTCTTACCAATCATTTCAGGACTCTTGCTGTAACGCTTACGGCGGCGATACGGTCGCGCGGGGTCGGACCCAACAGAGCCGTATCGCAAGGAGTTCACGTCAGTGATACCTAGATGGTCGGCGCCGCCCAGGCGTCGCACAGCTCAGGCCGGACGGGTCGCCGCGGTCACCGTGACCGCGCTGGCCGCGGCGCTCGTCCAGCCACTGGCGGCCAGGGCCCAGACCCCGCCCGCCCCACCGTCGGACGCGAAGCTCGCCGCCGAGCCCGCCCGGCACGACGTCACCCGTGAGCAGTTCTACTTCGTCCTGCCGGACCGTTTCGCCAATGGCGACACCCGCAACGACAAGGGCGGTCTGACCGGGTCCCGGCTCAGCACCGGGTTCGACCCCACCGACAAGGGCTTCTACCAGGGCGGCGACCTCAAGGGCCTGACCAAGAAGCTCGACTACATCAAGGGCCTCGGCACCACCTCCATCTGGATGGCGCCGATCTTCAAGAACCGTCCCGTCCAGGGCACCGGCGCGAACGCCTCGGCCGGCTACCACGGGTACTGGATCACCGACTTCACCCAGGTCGACCCGCACTTCGGGACGAACCAGGACCTGAAGGACCTCATCGCCAAGGCGCACGCCAAGGGCATGAAGGTCTACTTCGACGTCATCACCAACCACACCGCCGATGTCGTCGACTACGAGGAGAAGTCCTACGACTACCTCTCCCAGGGAGCCTTCCCGTACCTGACCAAGGACGGGCAGCCCTTCGACGACGCCGACTACGCCGACGGAAAGCGCCGCTTCCCGTCCGTCGACAACGACTCCTTCGCCCGCACCCCCAAGGCGGCGAAGAACGCCAAGGTCCCGTCGTGGCTCAACGACCCGACGATGTACCACAACCGGGGCGACTCCACCTTCGCCGGGGAGAGCTCCGAGCACGGCGACTTCTCCGGCCTCGACGACCTGTGGACCGAGCGTCCCGAGGTGGTCAGCGGCATGGAGAAGATCTACCAGCGGTGGGTCAGGGACTTCCGGATCGACGGTTTCCGCATCGACACCGTCAAGCACGTCAACATGGAGTTCTGGACCCAGTGGGCCACCGCCCTCGACGCCTACGCGGCGAAGCAGGGCCGGGACGACTTCTTCATGTTCGGTGAGGTGTACTCCGCCGACACGAACATCACCTCCCCGTACGTCACCCAGGGCCGCCTCGACGCCACGCTCGACTTCCCGTTCCAGGAAGCGGCCCGCCAGTACGCCTCCCAGGGCGGCAGCGCGCAGAAGCTGGCCTCGGTCTTCGGCGACGACTACAAGTACTCCACCGACAAGGCCAACGCGTACGAGCAGGTCACCTTCCTCGGCAACCACGACATGGGCCGCATCGGGTTCTTCCTGAAGCAGGACGCCAAGGACGCGACCGACGCCGAACTGCTGAAGAAGGCGAAGCTCGCCAACGAGCTGATGTTCCTCAGCCGCGGCAACCCGGTGGTCTACTACGGCGACGAGCAGGGCTTCACCGGCTCCGGCGGCGACAAGGACGCCCGCCAGACGCTGTTCGCCTCGAAGACCGCCGACTACCTCGACGACGACCAGATCGGCACCGACCGCACCCACGCCGTCGACGCCTACGACACCAAGGCCCCGCTGTACCGCCAGATCAGCGCCCTCGCCGAACTGCGCAAGGCCCACCCGGCGCTGGCCGACGGCGTGCAGACCGAGCGCTACGCGGCCGACGGCGCCGGCGTCTACGCCTTCTCCCGCTTCGCCACCAACCGCACCGAGTACGTCGTCGCCTTCAACAACGCCGACGACGCGAAGTCGGCGACCTTCGCGACCGGTTCGGCCCGGACGGGCTTCAAGGGCATCTACGGCACCGACGCCTCGGTGACCTCCGACGCCGACAAGAAGATCACCGTCACGGTCCCGGCCCGCTCCGCGATCGTGCTGAAGGCGGACGCCCGCCTCGGCAACCCCGCCGCCAAGCCGAAGGTCACCGTCAAGGCCCCGGCCGCCGGTGCCACCGGCACCGTGGAGATCGGCGCCGACGTGGACGGCGGCCAGCTCAACCGGGTCGTGTTCGCCGCCCAGGTCGGCAACGGCAAGTGGCGCACCCTCGGTTCCGTCGACCACGCCCCGTACAAGGTCACGCAGGTCATCGGCGAGGACGTGCCCTCCGGCACCGCCCTGCGCTACAAGGCCGTGGTGATCGACTCCCTCGGCCGCACCGCGAGCGCCACCGCCGCCTCCACCACGGGCACCCCGCCCGCCGAGGAGAAGCCCACCGCCTCCTCCCGGGACTACGCGGTCGTCCACTACAAGCGCGCGGACGGCGACTACGACGACTGGGGCCTGTACACCTGGGGCGACATCGCCGACGGCGAGGCCACCGAGTGGCCCAAGAGCCACCCCTTCATCGGCCGGGACGCCTACGGCGCCTTCGCCTACGTCAAGCTCAAGCCGGGCGCGTCCAGCGTCGGCTACCTGGTCATCGACAAGGACGGCAACAAGGACGTCTCCGCCGACCGCACGATCGACGTCACCAAGAGCGGTGAGATCTGGATCGAGCAGGGCAAGGAGGACGCCCTGACCGAGCGGCCGGAGTACCCGGCCCAGGACAAGACCAAGGCCGTCCTGCACTACCACCGCGCCGACGGCGACTACGACGGCTGGGGCCTGCACACCTGGACGGGCGCCGCGAACCCCACCGAGTGGTCGAACCCGCTCAAGCCGGTGCGCACCGACGCCTTCGGCGCCGTCTTCGAGGTGCCGCTCGCCGAGGACGCGAGCAGCCTCAGCTACATCCTCCACAAGGGCGACGAGAAGGACCTGCCCTCCGACCAGTCGCTGGACCTCAAGGCCAACGGCCACGAGGTGTGGCTGCTCAGCGGCCAGGAGAAGTACCTGCTGCCGCAGCCCGCGGGCAGCGCCGCCGCCCTCGACCTGACCACCGCCAAGGCGGTCTGGATCGACCGGAACACCGTCGCCTGGAACGGCTCGGAGGCCGCCGCCTCCACACAGCTCGTGTACTCCCGCACCGGCTCCATCGCCGCCGAGGACGGCGCCCTCACCGGTGCCGACCAGCGCTGGCTCCGGCTGAACAAGGCCACGCTGACCGACGCCCAGAAGGCGAAGTTCCCGCACCTGAAGTCGTACACCGCCTACTCCGTCGACCCCCGCGACCGCGACCGGGTCCGTGAGGCGCTGCGCGGCCAGGTCGTCGCCTCCCAGCGCGCCGCCAACGGCGCCGTGCTGACCGCCACCGGGGTGCAGATCGCCGGTGTCCTGGACGACCTGTACAACGCCACCAAGGCCGACCTCGGGCCGGTGTTCTCCAAGGGGAAGCCCACCCTGTCGGTGTGGGCGCCCACCGCGCAGCAGGTCAAGCTGGAGATCGGCGGCTCCACCGTCGCCATGCGGCGCAACGACACCACCGGTGTCTGGTCCGTGACCGGCCCGGCGTCCTGGAAGAACAAGCCGTACCGGTACGTCGTGAAGGTGTGGGCGCCCAGCGTCCGCAAGGTTGTCACCAACAAGGTCACCGACCCCTACTCCGTCGCCCTGACCACCGACTCGGCGCGCAGCCTGCTCGTGGACCTCGGCGACAAGTCGCTCAAGCCGGCCGGCTGGACGACGTACACCAAGCCGAAGGCCGTCCCGCTGAAGGACGCGCAGATCCAGGAACTGCACGTGCGTGACTTCTCGGTCGAGGACCGCACCGCGGACCACCGGGGCACCTACCTGGCCTTCACCGACAAGCTCAGCGACGGCTCCAAGCACCTGCGCAGGCTGGCCGAGGCGGGCACCTCCTACGTCCACCTGCTGCCCGCCTTCGACATCGCCACCATCCCCGAGAAGAAGTCCGACCAGCAGTCGCCCGACTGCGACCTGGCCTCCTACCCGGCCGACTCCGAGGAGCAGCAGGCGTGCGTGGCGAAGTCCGCCGCGAAGGACGCCTACAACTGGGGCTACGACCCGTACCACTACACGGTCCCCGAGGGCTCCTACGCGACGAACCCGGACGGCACCACCCGTAACGTCGAGTTCCGCAAGATGGTCAAGGCGCTCAACGAGGACGGCCTCAGGGTCGTGATGGACGTCGTCTACAACCACACGGCGGCCAGCGGCCAGGCGTCGACCAGCGTCCTGGACCGGATCGTGCCCGGCTACTACCAGCGGCTCCTGGCCGACGGCTCGGTCGCCAACAGCACCTGCTGCGCCAACACGGCCACCGAGAACGCCATGATGGGCAAGCTCGTCGTGGACTCCATCGTCACCTGGGCCAAGGAGTACAAGGTCGACGGCTTCCGCTTCGACCTGATGGGCCACCACCCGAAGGAGAACATCCTCGCCGTCCGCAAGGCCCTCGACGAGCTGACCCTGAAGAAGGACGGCGTCGACGGCAAGAAGATCATCCTGTACGGCGAGGGCTGGAACTTCGGCGAGGTCGCCGACGACGCCCGCTTCGAGCAGGCCACCCAGAAGAACATGGCCGGAACGGGCATCGCGACCTTCTCCGACCGGGCCCGTGACGCGGTGCGCGGCGGCGGCCCCTTCGACGAGGACCCGGGCATCCAGGGCTTCGCGTCGGGCCTGTACACCGAGCCCAACTCCTCGAAGAACAACGGCACCGAGGCCGAGCAGAAGGCGCGGCTGCTGCACTACCAGGACCTGATCAAGGTGGGTCTGTCCGGCAACCTGGCGGACTACCGGTTCACCGACACCAGCGGCAAGGAGGTCAAGGGCGCCGAGGTCGACTACAACGGCCAGCCCGCCGGTTACGCGGACGCCCCCGGAGACGCGCTCGCCTACGCCGACGCGCACGACAACGAGTCCCTGTTCGACGCCCTCGCCTTCAAGCTGCCCGCGACGGTGAGCGCCGACGACCGGGCCCGGATGCAGGTCCTCGCCATGGCGACCGCCACCCTCTCGCAGGGCCCGGCGCTCTCCCAGGCCGGCACCGACCTGCTGCGCTCGAAGTCGCTGGACCGCAACTCCTACGACAGCGGCGACTGGTTCAACGCCATCCACTGGAACTGCCAGGACGGCAACGGCATGGGACGCGGGCTGCCGCCCGCCGCGGACAACCAGTCCAAGTGGTCCTACGCCAAGCCGCTGCTCGGCGCGGTGAAGGTGGGCTGCGAGCAGATCGACGGCGCCTCGGCAGCGTACCGGGACCTGCTGAAGATCCGCTCGACGGAGAAGGCCTTCTCCCTCTCCACCACCGGGCAGGTGCAGTCCGAGCTGTCCTTCCCGCTGTCCGGCGCGGACGAGACGCCCGGCGTGATCACCATGAAGCTCGGCGACCTGGTCGTCGTCTTCAACGCCACGCCCGAGGAGCAGGAGCAGCGCGTGGCCGCGCTCGCCGGGACGGGCTACGGCCTGCACCCGGTGCAGGCGGCGGGCGGGGACGCGGTCGTGAAGACCTCGTCCTACGCCAAGGGCACCGGCACCTTCACGGTTCCGGCGCGGACGGTGGCGGTGTTCACCACCACCGGCTGATGCCCTGAACCACTGCGGCTAGTGTGAGCCCTCCTGACCTCGAACAGGAGGGCTCACGCTCATGCCGCAGATCACCGTCGACTACTCCGAGGACCTGGCGGAGTCCTTCGACCGCCCCGCCTTCGCCCGTGACCTGCACACGGCGGTCGTCGAGATCGCGGCGGCGAAACAGCCCGCCTGCAAGACCCGCTTCCGCCGCACCGAGACCACCGTGGTGGGCCAGGAGCCCGAGGGCCACGCCCTGATCCACGTCCACATCGCCCTGCTGGCGGGCCGCACGGACGAGACGAAGTCCCGGCTCACGGAGGCGGTCCTGGACCTGCTCCGCAAGCACATCACGCCGCCCGACGGCCGCCGTCTCCACGCCTCCGCCGAAATCCGCGACCTGGACCCGTCGTACGCCAAGTACGAGACCGAGTAGACCTCAGCCCAGGTCCGGCCGGCCCAGCCAGGACGGCACGACGGGCACTCCGTCCTCGTCCAGCTCGGGCGGCCGCTCCGCCGCCGGGCGGGCTTCGGCGGGCGGCTCCTCCTCGGTGACGGGCTCCGGTTCGGCCGGTGCCTCGACGACGACGGGCGCGGCGGAGTCCTCCAGCAGCTCCGCGACCGTGAACCGGGTGAGGAACGAGCTCCACGCGCCGTCGACGACGAGCAGGAACCCGTCACGGTCCCTGAGCAGGCGACGCCGCTTGGGACTCAGCGGGTGGGCGGGCTGATGGGCCCGAGCCCGCCGCTCCAGCTCCGCGAGCGCCTCCTCCCGCGTTCCCTCGACGTGCGCCACCACCGAGGCTTCGGTGCGCTTGCGGTCGGCGCTGCCCACGGTGGTCTCGACGACCAGGCCCCACGTCGTCGTACCGGTCATGAGGACGCCAGGCTCAGCAGCCGCGCCGCCAGGTCGGTGAAGGGGCCGTCGCCCGGTTCCTGTTTGAGGAGGTTGCTCAGGAGGGTGGCCAGTTCGGTGTCGTGGGCCGCTGCCACCGCGGCCAGGGCGGCGAAGTCCTGGACGAGCTGGACCTCCAGCTCGGCGCGCGGGATGCGGCGGCCGTCCAGCCAGATCAGGGCCGTCGACTCGGCGAGCGAGATCCAGGAGCGGACGACCAGCTCCAGTCGCGCGGGCGGGTTCTCGACCCGCAGATGCGACATGATCTGGTCGTACGCGGCCTGGCGTACCGAGTCGATGAGGGCGTTCGTGGTGGAGGAGCCGACCGCCGGGCCGCCGCGCATCAGGGCCGAGAAACCGGGGCCGTGGTCGTCGACGAAGTCGAAGTAGCGCCCCATCACCCGCAGCAGCCGCTCGCCCAGCGGGCCCTCGTGCGGCTCCACGAACCGGGACGCCAGATCGTCCGAGGCACGCTTCAACGCGGCCTCGTACAGGCTGAGTTTGCCCGGGAAGTAGTGGTAGACCAGCGGGCGGGAGATCCCCGCGGCGGACGCTATCTCATCGATGGAGACATCGTCCGGCGAGCGTCGGCTGAAGAGGTCGAGAGCGACACCGATCAGCTGCTGCCGTCGCTCCTCGACCCCCATTCTGCGGCGTACCCCGGTAGTCATACGAACACCTTACCGATCGGATTCGGCCGCCGAACGAGCCGCATCGTGCACGGGCGTTCACATGTCCAGCACCAGCCGCGCGCCCCGGGCCCGGGACACACAGATCAGCATCGAGTCGTCACGCTCCGCGTCCGTCAGCAGCTCGTCCCGGTGCTCCACCTCGCCCTCCAGCACCCGCTGTTGGCAGGTCCCGCAGAACCCCTGCTCGCAGGAGTACAGCGTGTCCGGCAGCTCGGCGCGTACGGCGGCCAGCACCGTGGAGTCGGCGGGCACCGTCAACACCCTCCCGCTGCGCCGCAGTTCGAGCTCGAAGGCGCCGTTGCCCCGGGTCGAGGTGCTGGGCGCGAACCGCTCAAGGCGGACATCCGGCACCCGTTCCGCCACCGCCGCCATCAGCCCTTCGGGACCGCAGCAGTACACGGCAGCGTCCTTCGGCGCCGCCGCGAACAGCGCGTCCAGATCCGGCCGCCCGTCCTCGTCCTCGGCGACGACCCGTACCCGGCCCCGCCCGGCGTCCAGTTTCGCCAGCTCCTCCAGGAACGGCATCGACGCCCGGCTCCGCCCGCCGTACAGCAGCCGCCAGTCGGTGCCCTCGGGCAGCGCCCGCAGCATCGGCAGGACCGGTGTGATCCCGATGCCCCCGGCGACGAAGACGTACGCGGGCGCCTCGACGAGCGGGAAGCGGTTCCGCGGCCCGCGCACCTCCAGCTCCAGCCCCTCGCACACCTGCTCGTGCACCTCGCGCGAACCGCCCCGCCCGTCCTCCACCAGCCGTACGGCGACCGTGTACGAGGAGGTGTCCTCCGGGTCCCCGCACAGCGAGTACTGCCGTACCAGCCCCGACGGCAGCACCAGGTCCAGATGGGCCCCGGGCTCCCAGCGCGGCAGGTCGTGCCCCTCCAGACGCAGCAGGACGACCCCGTCGGCGACCTTCTCGTGCGCGGTCACCGGCAGCCGCAGCGCCCGCGACCGGGGCCGCCCCGAGGTCGGTTCCGTCAGCGCCGGCATCGGCCACAGCGGGGAGTCCTGGATCCGGCGGCGCAGGGCCCGCCGGGCGAGCAGCGCGGCGCCCGCGACCACCGCCAACGTCCGCAGCCCCGGCATCACTTGGCCCCCTTCTCCGCGGCGAGCGCGGCGAGGGCGGCGGGGGAGGAGGCCAGATAGGCCACCGCCTGCTCGGTGGAGCCCTCCTGGGACGGGTGGTACTCCCGGCTCAGATAGCGGGGTATGGAGCGCAGCATGGCCCCCGTCGAGGGCAGTACGCCGCGCCTGCCGCGTACGTAGAAGTCGCGGAAGCTTCCCTTGCCCTCCAGCAGGGTCGGGTCGTTCGCCAGGAAGAACCGGATTCCGCGCTGCCAGAGGAACACCAGCGTCGTGAACGCCAGCGCCCAGGTCCGCGCCCGCCGCCGGTAGGAGCCGTCGACATGCATGAACAGGTCGAAGGCCACCGACCGGTGCTCGACCTCCTCGGCGCCGTGCCAGCGCAGCAGGTCCAGCATGGTGGGATCGGCGCCGCGCCGGTCCAGCTCCCGCGCGTTGAGGATCCAGTCGCCGAGAAACGCGGTGTAGTGCTCGATGGCCGCGATCAGCGCCACCCGCTCCATCAGCCACCAGCGCCTGGCCCGCCCCGGCGGCAGCGTCCGGTCGCCGAGCAGCTTCTCGAAGAACCAGTCCACCTGCGCGGTGTACGGCGTCGGATCGAGCCCCTGCTCCCTCAGGTGCGGCAGCACCTCGTCATGGGCCTGCGAGTGCACCGCCTCCTGCCCGATGAACCCGAGGACGTCCTCGCGCAGCCGGTCGTCCCGGATGTACGGCAGGATCTGCCGGTACACATGCACGAACCACCGCTCACCGGCGGGCAGCAGCAGATGCAGCACATTCATGGTGTGCGTGGCGAAGGGGTCGCCCGGCACCCAGTGCAGCGGGGTCTCCTCCCACGAGAAGGACACCTTGCGCGCCTTGAGCGCGACCCGCTCACCGGTTACGGGCAGGGGCACCCGGGCCTGCTTGTTAGACATGCTGTCAATGTACTGATGGGTAAGTCCCAGCAGAAGCCCTGTGCCGTACGTAGTTTCCCGGCCGGGACGGCTACTTCAGCCCGCTGATCTCCCGTCCGTCCGTCAGCGTCCCCGTCAGCCCGGCCCGCGCGCCCTGCTCCGCCCGCGCCGTCAGCAGCGGACCCGGCCCCGAGGCGGTCACCCCGCCCGACGCCTCGATCGACGCCGTGTCCCGGCTGCCCGCCGCCAGCAGGTACCAGGACTCGTCCTGCGCCTTCCACAGCACCCCGGCCAGCACATGCGGATCACGCGGACCGCACGCAGGGACGTCCTGGCCCTGCGCCGCCACCGCCCCTTGGGGACCGCCCGGCGTGCGGAACTGGGCCAGCACCTGGGTGCCGCCGCCCCGCCAGGTCTCGGCACGGGTGCACACCCAGTCCGCCGACCCGCTCGCGTCCGGCAGCGGCTGCCGTGCGAACTGCCAGGCGTTCACCGCCCGCACCCCCTGCGCCCGCGCCGCCGACAGCGAGCAGGCGTACGGCGCCCAGGTACGCAGCCCGGCCGCCCCGGCGGCGTCCTTGGCCGAACCGGGCCGGCCCGCGGTCAGCCGGGCCGGGACCAGCTCGGCGAGGTCGGACAGCAGGCTCGTACCCGCCTCGCCGGTCACCTGGAGCACGTTCCACGAGGTGCAGCCCGACTGCTGGGCCGCCGGGCTGGCCAGCGGCGAGGTGGCCCCGTCGGTCAGGGTCAGCGCCATCGCCCCGGAACCGGGCTTGAGCAGATCCCGCTCGGCCGCCTTCTTCACCCACGGCGCCATCAGATAGCGGACGTTGCCGTCGGCCCGCCCCAGCACCACGGCGCTCGCCTCGGCGCCGGTCGCGCCGTCGACCCGCGCGAAGTCGACGGCGGCACCGGCCGTGCCGTCCTTGGGCTCGGCGTAGCGGGCGATGCGCAGTCCGTCGTAGAGGATCACCACGCGGGCGTTGTCGACGGTGCCCGCGTAGAGGAGCTGGGGCGGTCCGGCGGGGCCGCCGGACGGGGTGCCGGGGGTGGCCGAGACGCGGACCTTCTCTCCGGGGCGCGCCCACACGGCGAGGGCGCGGCGCAACAGGGCCTGGTCGCCGGTGAGTTCACCGCGCGCGGGCCAGACGGAGAAGTCCAGCCGGGCGGCGCTCTCCCAGGCGGCCGGCGCGGCCTTCGCCAGCCGGCTCGGGTCCAGGGCGGCCTGCGCCGCCGGGTTCTGCGCGTACGGGGGAGCCGCCGCGCCGTCCGGCGCCCAGCCCTCGCCGGGCAGCCCGAGCAGCGCCCCGCACACCACCAGCGCGGCCCCGGCGACCAGCGCCGCCTTCAGGTGCTGCCTGCGCCGCATCAGGTCCGTCGGCCGGGCCTGGAGCGAACAGGCGTCGAACTCGGGGGAGGCCAGCAGGGCGTACCGCGCGGGGACGGCGTCGGCCTCTTCCAGCGCCTCGTCCACGTCGTCGACACCGGCCGCCGCCAGCAGCTCGTACACCGCGTCGTCGGTCAGCTTCTCCAGGCCGCGCAGCACGTACGCCGCCCGCGCCGGGGCGGAGAGGCCCGAGAGCCGCTGGTCGAGGGCGAGTTCGTCGGCGCCGCCGGACCGGGGGAACAGCCGCAGACCCCACACCTGGGGCAACAGCGGCGGCAGTTGGGCCCGCTTCGGCAGCGCCCGCAGGCTCAGCGGCACCCCCGCCCGAAGCGCCGCGCGCACCACCCGAAGCCGCACGAAGGCGTACCCGGGGTCACCCTCGCGCCCCTTCGCCTGCGCCGGGATCAGCGGCGTGGACGTCCGCCCCCGCGGCAGCGCGCGCTGCGCGAGGGCGTGCGCGGTCAGCACCCGCCGCTTGCGTCCCAGCTCCGGCGGCAGCACCAGATAGGCGAGCCGGACCAGCCGGGGGTAGTGCTCGACGAGCGCCGCCTCGGCCTGTTCGACGTCGACGACGGGATCGGTGGCGGAACCGGCTGAGGGGCGCGGGGCGACATCCTGTGACTGCACGTCCAGCCAAACGAGCGAACCGTTGGGAGGTCACCGCCACCCGGGTGACTCACCCCTCCGGTTCCACCAGCGCCCGCGCGTAGTTCGCCATCGACCGCTGGTAGCGCGGCAGATGGGGTGCCAGCGCGCCCAGGACCAGGGACAGCCCCTCGCGGTCCCGGCCGAGGCTGGACAGACACAGGGCGAGTGTGGCCCGTACCGCGTCGTCCAGCTCGTCGGAGGGCTCGTCCAGCTCGGGTGTCAGGAGCTTGACGCCCTCCTCCGCCTGACCGATGTTCCGCAGCGAGCTGGACAGCTGGATCTTGGCGCGGCGCCCCTTGTATCCGCTCAGGCCGAGGGCGAGGGCCTCGCGGTAGAGCGGGACGGCCTTGTCGGAGTGGCCCGTGGAGTCCCAGGCGCAGGCCTGCTCGAAGGGGCCGAGCGGGCTGTCCTGCGGCAGTTCGGCCACCAAGGCGTCGATCACGGCTCTGAAGTCGGCGGCCCGCTCCTCCGGGTAGTCGTCGAAGGTCGCCCAGGCGGCGCTCACGCGGTCTTCCCAGTCCTTGTTCACCGCGTCACTCTCGCACGCCTGAGCGACCGCCGGAGGGTATTTTGAGCGCTCCGCGTGCGGGAGCCGTATGCACCGGGAGGCCCCTGTATGGAGGAACTGATGAAGGTGACCCGACCGATGCTCGCGGCGGTGGCGGTGCTGGTGCTCGCGGGGTGTGGTTCCGGCGGCGGCGACGAGAGCGACGTGCCGAAGACGGCGTCCGGGAGTCTGGAGCAGCTCGCCGCCGAGGTGAAGTGCGCGCCGGACATCCAGATCGACGCCGACGACGTCCGCCAGGCCATCTGCAAGGGCGGCGGCCACAAGTTCATTCTCGCCACCTTCGCCACCGACCGCGGCCAGCGCGAGTGGATCAACAGCGCCAAGGACTACGGCGGCCACTACCTGGTCGGCCGCAAGTGGGTCGCCGTCGGCGACGAGACCGACACTCTGGCCTCGCTGCGCGAGAAGCTCGGCGGGGACCTTGAGGAGGGCACCGACCACTCGGCGCACGAGGGCGGCGGCGGCAAGGGCGCCGACAGCGGGCACGGCTCCGGGCACTGAATCCGGCGCCGCACACACGCGAAGGCCGGCGGTGAGGAATTCTCACCGCCGGCCTTCTCCGTGGGTCACCGAGAGCGGGTCACCGCGAGTGGATCACTGGCAGCGCTGGCCGCTGTTGATGCACTTGACCATCTTGTTCATCAGCCGCGTGGAGAAGAAGTTGATGAAGTCGTTGTGGTCGGTGATCGGCTTGTGCAGCTGCTCCGGGAAGCTGTCCACCGCGTACGGGTTCACCACTTGACCGTTCTCGATCCTCGGCGCGGGAACGTCGTACACCAGTCGCACCTGGAGCTGCGGGATCGCCTTGAAGCCGTTGGCGCACCTGCCGTCGGCCTGGACGAACGCCGTGTGCGTACGGTGGTTGGCGCTGTCGATGTTCTGGCCGTCCCAGCAGCTCTGGAAGTTGGTCGTACGGACCACCTGGCTGCCCTGCGGGCAGATCGGGTACTTGTCCTTGAGCTGGACCTTGTTCTCGAAGCCGGTGCAGCTCCAGTTGACGTTGGCGTTGCCGTTGCCGTTGACGAACGACTTCGCGTCACCGGTGATGATCCGCAGCGCCCGCGGCATCGCGACGACCTTGCTCCGCTTGTTGCCCACGAACTTCAGCTGGGCCTGGACGGGCTCAAGGATCTTGCCGACGTTGCCCTCGGTACCGCCACCCGCGTTGTTCTGGTCGAACTCCTGGGTGCCGTCCTGGAGACGCAGCACCGGCCAGAAGTACGAGGACCGGTCGCCCTGGTTCTGGCAGGTGGTCTGCGCGTTGGCCAGGTCCTGGTCGCTCGCGAAGGCGTTGTTGCCCTGGTTGCCGACGTAGTCGTGCAGGTGGTGGGCGCCGTTGCTGACACCCGGGGCCGCGATGATGTTGTCGGTGTTGTGGTTGTCGTTGCTGTTGGTGCCGCACTTCGTGATGAAGACGCCACGCGAGCCGGACCGGCCGTTCGCCGGCAGACCGTTGGTGCCGACACCGAGCTGGGCGTTGCCCTGCACCTGGGTGATGTCGACGAAGTCGTCCGCGGTCGGGCCGTTGTTGACCTGACCGCCCTGGCCCTGGTCGCCGCCCTGGTCCTGACCGCCCTGGTCCTGGCCGCCCTGGTCCTGGCCGCCTTGGTCCTGACCACCCTGGTCGCCGCCCTGGTCCTGTCCACCCTGGTTCTGGCCGTCGCCGTTCTGGTCCTGGCCGGCCTGGCCGTCGGTGGTCTGGGCGGGCGTACCGGTGCAGCCGGAGAGGTTGTCCAGGTCCTCGGAGGCATTGCCGCCGGCCCGGTTGATCTCCAGCTGGATGCGGTCGATGATCGCCTTCCGCCGGTCCTTCAGCGGTTGCAGGATGGTGTTCTGGACGAAGCTGCCGTCCCGGGCCTGTGCGTCACGCGTGGTCGCGAGCCGCTGGTACGCCTCGGTGATCTGCTGGTCCAGCGTGGCCAGTTCGCCGTCGACCTCGCCCCGGGCCTGGTTCGGCACATCGGTGAGCTGCTGGCCGACGTCGGGGCAGTCGATCGTGGCGATCTGCGCCGCGGCCGACCTCGTCCGGTTCTGGTCACCCGACTCGTGCGCGGATGCGTAGAAGTTCGCCCAGATCAGCCCGCCCCCACCGAGCGCTAGGGCCGCCGATGCGGCAATGGCCTTGGTGGCCAGCGGCGTACGGCGTTTTCGTGTGTTGCGTCCCATGGAACTCCTCTGACTTCCTTGCGGGGCTTGCGGGGCATTCGAGGCGCCCGACAGGAGTGAAGCGGCTCCGTTCCATACGGACGGAGCCCCAGAGGTGTTCACCAGTCTCAGGAATTTCTCGGCAACTGGCGTGCCGCGCTTGTCATTTCAGCGGTCTTGGTCCAGATAGGCGAGAACCGCCAGGACGCGGCGATTGTCGTCGTCCGAGACCTCCAGGCCCAGTTTGGCGAAAATGTTGGAGGTGTGCTTGGCGATGGCCCGTTCTGTGACGACGAGCTGGGCGGCGATCGCCGCGTTGGACCTGCCCTGCGCCATCAGCTCCAGCACCTCCAGCTCCCGCGGGGTGAGCCGCTGGAGCGGGCGCTGCTCGTCCGCGGCCCGCCGGGACAGCAGCTGCTGGATCACCTGCGGGTCCATCGCGGTCCCTCCGGACGCCACGCGCCGTACGGCGTCCACGAACTGCTCCGCGTCGAACACCCGGTCCTTGAGCAGATACCCCACCCCGCCGTTGCCGTCGGCCAGCAACTCCCGTGCGTACAGCTGCTCCACGTGCTGCGAGAGCACCAGCACCGGAAGTCCGGGGCGCGCGCGGCGGGCCCGCAGCGCGCACTGCAGGCCCTCGTCGGTGAGCGTGGGAGGCAGCCGTACGTCCACCACGGCCACGTCCGGCTCCAGCTCGGCCAGCGCCCGGTCGAGTTCCGGGCCGCTCTCCACGGCCGCGGCGATCTCGAAGTCGTACGCCTGGAGCAGCCGGACGAGTCCGTCGCGCAGCAGGAAGAGGTCTTCGGCTAGGACAACGCGCAAGGGATCTCCATCGTGACCATGGTGGGACCGCCCGCGGGGCTGCTGACGGCCAGGACGCCGTCGAATGTACCCAGCCGGCGTTCCACCCCGGCCAGCCCGGACCCGGGGCTGACCACCGCGCCGCCCTTGCCGTTGTCGGTGACGGAGATCCGCAGCATGCCGTCCTCGTGGTGCAGGTCGACCCAGATCCGGTCGGCGCCGGAGTGCTTCACGGCGTTGGTGAGGACCTCGCTGACGGCGAAGTACGCGGCCGACTCCACCGGCGCGTCCCCGCGCCCCGGCAGCTCCACGGACACCTCGGTGGCCACCGGCAGACGCAGCGCCAACGCCCGTACGGCGTCGCCGAGTCCGCGCTCGGCGAGGACCGGGGGGTGGATGCCGCGCACCAGGTCGCGCAGTTCGGCCAGCGCGTCCACGGAGGACTTCCGGGTCTGCGCGATGAGCCGCTTGGCCTGCTCGGGGTCCTTCTCGATGAGCATCTCGATGGTGTTCAGATCCATGCCCATGGCCACCAGCCGGGCCTGCGCGCCGTCGTGCAGGTCCCGCTCGATGCGCCGCAGTTCGGCGGCGGAGGTGTCCACGGCGTCCCGTCGCGTCTGGGTCAGGATCCGTACCCGCTCGGCGAGTTCGGCCTGGCTGGGGGAGAGGAGCGCCTTGGTGAGCCGGAAGTGGAGCTGGAGGGCGTCCACGGCGTACCGGTGGGCGACGAGGAGAACGACACCGCCGAGCGCCGCCGCCCCGAACGCGGAGGCCTGGTCGCTGACCGGCACGAAGCCGTACCAGTAGTCGTCCGGGAACACCCGCCACAGCCCGAGCGCCAGCGCGAACCCCTCGATCGGCCACAGCACCAGCACCGCCGGGAGCAGCGCGGTGAGGTATCCGGCGCTCATGTCCACCATCAGCCAGCGCAGGTCCCGCCAGGTCGCCGGATCACCGAGCATCGCGACCGTACGCGCCCAGGGGTTGGCGTCCTCGGGTATCGGCCGGTACGCCGACGATATGGACACCCCGCCCCACCGCTCGGCGAGCCGCCGCCGCCAGTCAGCGAACGCCCGCACCCCTCCGAGTACCCAGGGTGTCGTCACGAGCCCGACGCCGATCGGGATCAGCGCGATGGACACCAGCGCGAGCGTGTAGCAGAGCACGGCACCCGGCAACAGCACCGCCGACAGTCCCAGCCCCCGCACCGCGGCACGCACCATGCCCCTGGCCCTGCTCTTGCTCTCCGTATCGCTCATGCCGTAAGTCTGACCGAGCCCCCAGCGGCAGGTCACGGGGCCGGGCCCCCGGTCAGGGGGTGGTGCCAGGTACACCGTCGCGCGCCGCCAGCACCCGCGCCTCCACCTCCGGATCAACTCCCTTCCCCGCGCGGTCCGGCCGCAGGGGGGCGACCCCGCCCAGACTCCGCAGCCAGGCCCAGGCATCGGCGACCGTCTCCTCGACGGGGCGGCAGCGCAGGCCCGTTGCCAGGGCGCGGGAGACGTCCGCACTGTGCAGGGCGTCGTGCAGATCGCTGCCCGGGGGCACCCAGACGGGGAGCTGGGTCCACGGTTCGATGCCGTGCGTGAGGATCAGGTCGGGGTCGGTCCAGCGCAGGTCCGCCCCGCCGCCGGTGACGGCGGCGCAGGCTTCCAGCAGGGTGCCCATGGTGGCGTGGCCCGAGGGACTGATCAGGTTGTACGGGCCGCCGAAGTCCCCCTCCGCGGCGTGCAGGAGCCAGTTCGCCAGGTCGCGGACGTCGATGTACTGCAAGGGCAGGTCCCGGGGGCCCGGGGCGAGGACCGGGCCGCCGCGGGCCGTGCGGTTCAGCCACCAGGGCAGACGCCCGACGTTCTCGTACCGTCCGATGATCAGCCCCGCCCGCGCCAGTACCGAGCGTTCGGGCCCGAAGGCGTCCAGGACGGCGAGTTCGCCGCCCCGCTTGTCCTCGGCGTACCCGCCCTCCCCGGCGTCGGGGGAGGCGGCGACCACCGGCGCGTCCTCGGTGTACCCGGCGGGCGGCGCCCAGGCGTACACCGAGCAGCTCGACACGTAGACGTACCGCCCCACCCGGTCCCGCAGCAGCCGTGCCGTGCCCCGGACCGCGCCGGGCGCCCCCGACCAGGTGTCGACCACGGCGTCCCACTCGCCGTCCCCCTCCAGCGCCGCGAGCCCGCCCTCGGCCGTGCGGTCGCCGTGCAGCGCCTTGACCCCGTCCGGCGCCTCGTGCCGCCCCCGGTGGAAGACGGTCACCTCCCACCCCCGGCCGAGGGCACCCTCCACCACGGCCCGCCCCACGAACTCCGTACCGCCCAGCACCAGAAGTCTCATGCGGCCGACTCTGCCCGAGGGGGAGACGGCACGGAACATGGCTCTGCCGACAGCAGAGGTCAGGCCGTCGCAAGGAGCGCGCGCACCGCCTCGCGCAGGACGTAGTCCGGGTGCTGCTCCGGGCCGCCGCCCAGGTCCTCGACCACGCGGCGCGGCGACTGCGCCGTCGCGCGCAGCGGGGCCACGGCGAACCGGGGGAGCGGGCCGATGCCGGTGAGGGCTCTGACGGCGGCCAGGCGGTCGGTGTGGTGGATGCCGGCGTCGGCCGCGCAGTGGGCCAGAGGCTCCAAGGTGTCCTCGACGCGGCCCGTGATGGATACGACCGCATGGGCGGCCCGGGCACGGGTGACGGGGTGCTCGTCGGGGGAGAGGAGCGGCTCGAAGTGCGGCAGCAACGGGGCCGCCGCGGGGCCGAGTCCGGCGGCGAAGGCGGGCCAGCGCGTCGGCCCGTCCTCCTCCAGCAGGCGCAGGGCGAGCGCGGGGTCACCGGTGACCCGGTGGTGCGCCATCGCCGCGTACACCGCGACCGAGGAGTGGGCGCCGCCGGTCGCCTCCTCGCGCAGGGCACGTGCCGCCCCCTCCCCGGCGGCCGGACCGAGCGCGCCGAGCAGTTCGACCGCCGCCCAGGCGTGGCTGCCCTCGTAGCGCGGCACCAGCGCGGCGATCTCGTCCACCACCCCGAGCGCCACCTCCGGGTACCGCTCCAGCACCCGGATCAGATCCGCGTGCGTCCGCCCGATCCGCCCGGCCACCGCGCGGGCCACCGGCAGGGCGTCGGCCCCGAAGACCTCGGTCACCGCCCGCACGGCGAGCACCACCGAGTACGGGCCCGGCGGGGCACCCGGATCGTCCGTCACGAGCCGCACGGCCTCCCCGACCGCCTCCGGGGCACGGACCCGGGCCAGTACGGTGACCGCCGCCGCCCGCTCGCTCTCCGGCAACGGCCGTACGCGCTCCCGCACCGGTGCCCACGACTCCTCCGGCAGGTTCTGGCACAGCCGCGCCAGCCGGTGCAGCTCCCCGTCCTCCAGATCGCGCAGGGCGTACGGCAGCACGTCGGCCTCGCGGTCGCGCCAGCGCGCGGTGATCTCGTGCGCCAGCGGCACACCCTGGGCGGCGGCGCGCAGCGCGGCCTCGGGATCGTCCAGCAGACGGTCGGAGAAACGCCGGTGGGGCGCCGGGGCCCAGTGGCCCTCGTCCAGGTCGTACGGGTCGGCCGTGTACGCCGCCGCGCAGATGTCCACCAGGTCGTGCGGGAAGGGCGGTTCGGCGGTGCGCAGGAGGTCCTCGGCCGCGGCGAGCCGTACCGGGGGCTCGGGGTCGGCGAGCAGCGCGCGCCGCCAGTCGCCGGGCTCCAGCAGGGCCAGCGCGGTCACCGCGTGGCCGCGCACCCCGGGTTCGGGCTCCTCGGCGACACGCGAGCGCAGCAGCGGCAGCGCGTCCAGATGCCGGCAGGACAGGACCAGCGCCGTCACGCTGTCCCGTACGGCCGGGTCGGGGTCCTGGGCGAAGGACAGCAGGGACGGCAACTCGGCGCCCACCGGGGGTAGTTGCGTGTCCTCGGGCCAGTCGTCGCGTTCCGCGAGGTCGGCGAGCAGGCGCAGCAGGTCCGCGCGGGCGGCGGGCAACTCCCGGGCGAGGCGCGCCAGTTCCGGCACCGCTCGCGCCGTGGCCACCGCGAAGTCGTCGTCCCGCCAGGCCGCGGAGGCCAGCCGGTCCAGCGCCTCCTCGCGCACGTCCGCGTCAGCGGACTCCACCGCCTCCAGCAGCGTGGCCACGTCCGGTGTGCCGTCGAGATCCATGCGGCGCACGATACGCGGAAGGGGCGCCCACCGGATCGGCGGGCGCCCCTCGCTGAAGGCTGCGGATCAGACCTGGCCGGCCTTCTCCAGGGCGGAGCAGCAGGTGTCCACCAGGAGGCGGGTCACGACGTACGGGTCGACGTTGGCGTTGGGGCGGCGGTCCTCGATGTAGCCCTTGCCGTCCTTCTCGACCTGCCACGGGATACGCACGGAGGCACCGCGGTTGGAGACGCCGTAGCTGTACTTGTCCCACGGGGCGGTCTCGTGCAGACCGGTCAGACGGTCGTCGATGCCGGCGCCGTAGTTCTTGACGTGGTCCAGCGGCTTGGAGCCCTCACCGAGCGACTCGCAGGCGGTGATGATCGCGTCGTAGCCCTCGCGCATCGCCTTGGTGGAGAAGTTGGTGTGCGCACCGGCGCCGTTCCAGTCGCCCTTGACCGGCTTGGGGTCGAGGGTGGCGGCGACACCGAAGTCCTCGGCGGTGCGGTAGAGCAGCCAGCGGGCCACCCACAGCTGGTCGGAGACCTCCAGCGGGGCCAGCGGGCCGACCTGGAACTCCCACTGGCCGGGCATGACCTCGGCGTTGATGCCGGAGATGCCCAGGCCCGCCTTCAGGCAGTTGTCCAGGTGCGCCTCGACCACGTCACGGCCGAAGATCTCGTCCGCGCCGACACCGCAGTAGTAGCCGCCCTGCGGGGCCGGGAAGCCGCCCTTGGGGAAGCCGAGCGGGTAGCCGTCCTTGAAGAAGGTGTACTCCTGCTCGATGCCGAAGATCGGCTCCTGCGAGGCGAACTTCTCCGCGACCTCGGCCAGCGCGGCACGCGTGTTGGTCGGGTGCGGGGTCATGTCGATGTTCAGGACCTCGCACAGGACGAGGATGTCGTCGCCACCGCGGATCGGGTCCGGACAGGAGAAGACCGGCTTGAGCACGCAGTCCGAGGCGTGGCCCTCGGCCTGGTTCGTGGAGGACCCGTCGAAGCCCCAGATCGGCAGCTCGGCGCCCTTCGCGTCGTCGCCAAGGATCTTGGTCTTCGAACGCAGCTTGGCCGTCGGCTCGGTGCCGTCGATCCAGATGTACTCAGCCTTGAAGCTCACGGGCCACATCCTTCGGGGTGGGTCACTAGGCGCACTTGCGGGTGCTGCGGCGCTGCGGCACTGGGGCGCCGCTCCTGATGCCCCGGAGCCTGTCAACAGGCGATTTCCCGGTCATTGCTCGAATGTGAACCCCGTGTTACCTGGTGGTGCTGTGGTGCGACTCACGTTGTGAGGGAGGTGGGGGCGGCGCGGGAGGGCAGGTCACGGGCCGTATGCGATGGGCCCGGCCGCCGGCTTCCCCTCCGCGAAGCCGGTGACCGGGCCCATGCCCGCACCCCCTACGGTGTTACCCGGCGGCTCATCCCACCTTCTCGATCACGGCCCGGCGGATCAGGAACTTGCCCGGCTCGCGGACCTGCTCGAAGGCCGCGTTGTTCAGCAGCACACAGGAGCCGGAGACCGAGGTGACCTCGACCGTCGTGGACTTGTTGTTGTCCAGGTTGGTGACCTTCAGCTTGGTCCCGGCCGGGAACTGGTTGCTGGACGCGGCCGGGGCGCCGCCCTCACCGGAGAGGGTGACCGTGGAGCCGTTGCAGACCTGCTCACCGGCGGCGGCCTGACCCCCGTCCTGGTTCTGGCCCCCGCCCTGGTCCTGACCCTGCTCCTGGCCCTGGCCCTGGCCCTGCTCCTGGCCCTGGTTGCCGGCCTCGGCGGGCGGCGCGGCGGGTGCACCGGCCTGGGAGCCCTGAGCCGACTCCCCGACGACGCAACCCGACGCCTCCTGCTGGACCTTGATCTGCTTGACGACCGCCTCGCGGTTGGCGATCCGGGCCTGCGACTGGGCGTCCGGATTGGCCTTCTGGTCCGCGATGAACCGCTCGTTGTTGCCGAGCGCGGTGGCGAGGCCCTGACAGACGCTCGACTCCGCGGCGGTCTTCGGCGGCGCGGCGTTGGAGGTGCTCGCCATGACGAAGGCACCACCACCCGCCACACTCGCCGCGCTGACGAGCAGCGCGATCTTCTTCTTCGTGCTGAGTGTGCGCCTGCGTGACATACGCGCCTCCTGAGAGGTCGGGAGTTGTACGCCGCTAGGTACGAGATACCGAACGAAGCTACTCAGCGGTTTACAGGAGTCACTCAAGTGACCTGCGTCACAGGCGAGTTGAAATGATCAGTCGTCGCCGTCCTCGTAGGCCACCACCGTGTCGTTGACGTGCTGAAGCAGTCCCTGGGTCTGCCCGGTGATCTCCTCCACGCCCGTCGTCGCGCCGTCGCCCCACTGCCCGTTGGCGAACACCACGGACCGCACGGTCATCAGCCGCTCGAAGACCCCGGGCGTCCCCGGCGGCACGGTTGGCATCCCGGCGCCGGGCGGCGGGTCGAGGGAGACGACCTGGTAGGTCACCGGGTCCATGGAGGCCATCATGAACACGCGTGAGGCGTCCTCGACGCGTTCGAAGCTCAGCACGGACACCGTCACCTGGGAGCGCCGGTCGGCGTCCGTGAACAGCGCTGAGCTGAGCCGCGCGCACGGCTCGCCCTGCTCGATCAGCTCGGCCAGCTCCGGCGCCATGGCGCGCGCGCAGTCCGTGGTGGTCGCCAGGTCGACCCGCGTGTAGGTGGAGCCGTCCTTCAGCGTCACCGTCTTCTCGGGGAACGCCTGTTCCAGGCTGATGATCGGGCGCGCCAGCAGCGAGGGGAGCGAACTCGGGGCGTTCGACGGATCGCCGACGTCGACGCGCGGGACCGCGGAACCGGTGGCGGAGGGGGAGGCGCTCGGCGCGGCGGCCGAGGTGTCCTCGTCGTCACCGCCGCTCGTGAGCAGGAACGCGGCGACCGCCACCGCCAGCACGCCGCCGGCCACCCCGGCCGCCATCACGCGCCCGCGCCGCTGCCGGCGTATCCGCTCCCGCTCGGCGGCCCCCTCGTCCAGCACGTCGTTGCCGTAGGGGTGGCCGTGGCCGTACGGGGCGCCGGGCTGCGGCGTTCCATGATCACCGAATGTCATGGCCGCGGAGGGTAACAGCCCGCCGGACCCGCGCTCACCCCCGGCGACAAAGGGCCAACAACCCTACGGAACCATCACTTTCGGGACAGCGCGTCCCGTACCGCCTCCTCCGAGCGGCCCACGACCGCCGTGCCGTCCTCGGCGGTGATGATGGGCCGCTGGATCAGCTTGGGGTGCGCGGCCAGGGCCGCGATCCACCGGTCCCGCGACTCCTCGTCCCGCGCCCACTCCTTGAGCCCCAACTCCTTGGCGGCGGCCTCCTGGGTGCGGGTGATGTCCCAGGGTTCGAGACCGAGCCGGTCGAGTACGGTCCTGATCTCGTCCTCGCTCGGGACGTCCTCCAGGTAGCGGCGGACGGTGTAGTCGGCGCCCTCCGCGTCGAGCAGGCTCAGGGCGCTGCGGCACTTGGAACAGGCGGGGTTGATCCAGATCTCCATGGCGACCACGGTAGCGGGGGTGCGTCCGGGCCGACTCTGTTCGATTTCTTGCCGCCCCAGGAACCCCTCCCTGATCTGCCGTGACAGGCCGCCAATTACCTCGTCCACCTGGGCTTTTGAGGGCTCTCGCGGTCTGCTGATTGTCAGTGGCGGGCAGTAGAATGGAAGCAGTGTTCGAGGGTGTCGCCGGAGCGTCCGGACGACGGCGCCCCGACCGCGACAGGAGGATGCCCGTGCCCGCTGCCGCACTGAAGACGAAGCCGTTGCCGACCCAGTCCACCGCGAAGCGCCCCGTCCTGCTGGACCTGCCGTACGCGCCGCTGGCCAAGCGTCCGCTGCCGGCGGGCCGCCCGCGCGAGTGGTACGTCAGCCACAACCGCCGGCTGAAGGCCATGCGCCTGGCCATAGCCCTGCTCGACTCCGGCGTCTACCTGCCCAACCAGGCCCGCAACGAGACGATCCGCGACACGGCGGAGCTGATCGGCGTCCACCCGCCGTCGGACACCACGTGCCACATGGTGCGGGCCCTGCTGCGCTACACCCGGTGAACGAAAGGCGCCGGGCCCCGGGCACCCGGGACCCGGCGCCGCACGCTCACTCCGCAGGCGACTTCTCCGCCTGCTCGGTCGGCGTCTTCAACGCCACCTCGATGGCCTCCCGCAGGTGCTCCTCGTCCACCTTGCTCAGCGAGGTCTGCACCAACTCGCCGCCGTACGGCGCCAGTTGAGGGATCACCTTGTCGTCGGCGGCCTTCTTCACCAGCACGAACAGCGCGGCCGCGCCCGGCCGCAGGTTCTGGCTGAGGTTCTTCATGAAGTCGTCGTTGATCCCGGTGTCGGTGAACTTGCCCCCGGCCGCACCGGCCGCCGCGCCCACCGCCGCGCCCAGCAGCGGCGCCAGGAACAGCAGCCCGATCACCCCGCCCCACAGGGCGCCCCCGGCCGCGCCGACGGCCGTGTGGTTGACCGCCTGGTGCAGCTTGATCTTCCCGTCCTGGTGGCGCTCGACCACCACCGCGTCCTCCAGCTCCACCAGGTGCTGCTTGGACAGCTCGAACAGCTTCTCGCGGACCTGGTTCGCCGTGTCGACGTCGTTGTAGGCGATGACGAAGAGATCACTCATTCCAGGACACCCCTTTGTTCCCTGTTTCACCGATATTGCGGCTTTCGCGCAATTGGTCCGACTCTAGAACCGGAAAAAAGGGGATGCACGCCGAGTTCCGGGCTTCCTACGCTGGTGTCATGGGCACCATCGTCCTCACCGGGACCGTCGTCCTGGTCATCATGGGATTCGGAAACCCCCTCTACTGGCTCGCCGCGGTCGCCGTCCTCTACCTGTATGTGCGGTACGGACGCACCGCGACGCCGACACCCCCGACGGGCGGTACCGGCACCGGTACGCCGTCCGCTCCGGCCGACTACCGCGCCTACCGGGCGCGCCGGGACCTCCAGGCCAAGTGGGAGCGCCGCTACGAGCGCGAGCGGGGCCGCCGCGGCTGAGGAGCCACCCCGGCGGCCGGGGTCACAGCCCCGGCGCGCCCCACACCGGGAACCAGCGGCCGAGGTCCTCCTCCAGCCGCAGGTCGTCGCCGAGGGCGGCGCGCACCTTCAGTTCGAGCGCGTTGTCACGCCGCTGCTCCTGGCCGGGCAGCGGCGCGAACGGGTAGAAGGTGCCCCGCTTGTACAGGTAGACCAGCGCCAGCGTCCGCTCCTCGGCCGGATTGCGGAAACCCACCAGGGAGCAGAGCAACTGCGGGCCGAAGCCGTTGGCCTCCATCGCGCTGTTCACCGCGTGCAGATCGTTGACCAGCTCCGGGAGCCGGTCGGGGGTGCGCTCGGAGACCAGCCAGGAGTAGCCGTAGCCGTCCCGCGTCAGCCGCACCGGCCGCCCCTCGCGGTCCGCGTCGGCGTCGAGCAGGGCCTGCACCTCGCGGTGCGTCTGTTCGAAGGCCGCGCCCTCCACCGTGGCGAAGCACACCGCGCCGGTGCCGGTCGGCACGAACCCGGTGGCCGCCTCCAGCGTCACCGCCGCCGAGGGCAGCCCGAAGAGCCGGTCCAGATCGGGCGCGACCGCCTTCGTACGGCCGAGCAGAATGTCCAGCAGTCCCATGCGCACGCCCCTCGGGGAGCCGGTCAGGGAGCGGTGGCCTCACCCAGCTCGGCGGAGATCCGCCCCAGCTGGTCGAGGCGCTGCTCCAGGGTCGGGTGGGTCGAGAAGATCCGCGCGAAACCGGGGTTCCGGCCCAGCGCCGGGGTGAAGTAGAAGGCGTTGAACGCCTGCGCCGTACGCAGGTCCTTGGTGGGGATGCGGCCGATGTCCCCGGTGACCTTGGTGAGCGCCGAGGCCAGCGCCGAGGGCCGCCCCGTGAGCAGCGCCGCCGCCCGGTCCGCGGCCAGCTCCCGGTACCGGGACAGGGCCCGGATCAGCAGGAAGCTGATGGCGTACACGGCCGCCGAGATCCCCATCACGGCGGCGAACACGATCGCGGTGTTCTGGTCCCGGCGCCCACCGCCGAAGAGCTGCGAGTAGAAGGCGAACCGCACGATCAGCCCGGCGATCACACCGAGGAACGAGGCGATCGTGATCACGGCGACGTCCTTGTGCGCGACGTGCGACATTTCGTGCGCGAGCACGCCCTCCAGCTCAGCGGGCTCCAGCCGCCGCAGCAGCCCGGTCGTCACGCAGACCACGGCGTGATCGGGATTGCGCCCGGTGGCGAACGCGTTGGGCATCTCCATGTCCGACACGGCGACGACCGGCTTGGGCATGTCGGCCAGCGCACTCAGCCGGTCGACCACGCCGTGCAGCTCGGGATACTCCTCGCGCTCCACGGGCCGCCCGCGCATCGCGAACAGCGCGAGCCGGTCGGAGAACCAGTACTGCGCGCCGAGGAACGCCGCGGCGATCACCACGACCAGCACCCAGGACTTGAGCAGCACGATCAGGGCCGCCACGAAGGCCACGTACACCAGACCCAGCAGGAACATGGTGACGCCCATCCGGGCGGTCAGACCCCGGTCACTGCGAAAGCGACTGCGCATCTGCATCACCCCGCGGTCAGGCACTCGTCCCACTGCCAGTGTGCACCGCCGCGGAGAATCGTGAGGAACCGCGCCTTTTGTCAGTACGAATTACGCATGCTCGTATACCCGAGCAACACGATGACGGCCGCCACACAGCCGAAGACGATCAGCGTCGACACCCACGGCCGCCGCTCACGCGAGCGCCGGGCCGGAGTCGGTTCGGGCCGGAAGGGCACAGGTCCGGGCGGGTTCTCCTTCCACCGCGCGGCGAGCATGCGCGCCCGGGCCGACGGCTCCTTGTGCGCGGCGGCATCCGCCCACTTGATGTCGAACTCCCGCTCGTCATCGCCCTGTTCGGCCATCCCCGTCAACCCTTCTCGAACAGCAGTACTGCCACGATACGACGCCGCCCCCGCCCTGAGAAACAGGAGCGGGGGCGACGGCGAACCGGTCAGGCGCCGATCACACGTCGAAGTAGAGCTCGAACTCGTGCGGGTGCGGGCGCAGCTGGAGCGGGGCGATCTCGTTGGTGCGCTTGAAGTCGATCCACGTCTCGATCAGGTCCGACGTGAAGACGTCGCCCTGGAGGAGGAACTCGTGGTCGCGCTCCAGCGAGTCGAGGACGGCCGGGAGCGAGGTCGGGACCTGGGCCACGTTGGCGTGCTCCTCGGGAGCCAGCTCGTAGAGGTCCTTGTCGATCGGCTCGGCCGGCTCGATCTTGTTCTTGATGCCGTCCAGGCCCGCGAGCAGCAGGGCCGAGAAGGCCAGGTACGGGTTGCCGGAGGAGTCGGGCGCGCGGAACTCGACGCGCTTGGCCTTCGGGTTGGAACCCGTGATCGGGATACGCATCGCGGCGGAGCGGTTGCGCTGCGAGTACACCAGGTTGATCGGCGCCTCGAAGCCCGGGACCAGGCGGTGGTAGGAGTTCACCGTCGGGTTGGTGAACGCCAGCAGCGACGGGGCGTGCTTGAGGATGCCGCCGATGTAGTAGCGGGCGGTGTCCGACAGGCCCGCGTAACCGGCCTCGTCGTAGAACAGCGGGTCGCCGTTGCTCCACAGCGACTGGTGCACGTGCATGCCCGAGCCGTTGTCACCGAAGATCGGCTTCGGCATGAAGGTCGCGGTCTTGCCGTTGCGCCAGGCCACGTTCTTCACGATGTACTTGAAGAGCTGGAGGTCGTCGGCGGCGGCGAGCAGCGTGTTGAACTTGTAGTTGATCTCGGCCTGGCCGGCGGTGCCCACCTCGTGGTGCTGGCGCTCGACCTGCAGGCCGACCCGGGCCAGCTCCAGGGAGATCTCGGCGCGCAGGTCGGCGAAGTGGTCGACCGGCGGGACCGGGAAGTAGCCGCCCTTGTAGCGGACCTTGTAGCCGCGGTTGTCCTCCAGCGCACCGGTGTTCCAGGCGCCCGCCTCGGAGTCGATGTGGTAGAAGGACTCGTTCTCCGACGTCTTGAAGCGGACGCTGTCGAAGACGTAGAACTCGGCCTCGGGGCCGAAGTACGCGGTGTCCGCGATACCGGTCGAGGCGAGGTACGCCTCCGCCTTCTTCGCCACGTTGCGCGGGTCACGGGAGTACTGCTCGCCCGTGATCGGGTCGTGGATGAAGAAGTTGATGTTGAGCGTCTTGTCGCGGCGGAACGGGTCCAGGCGGGCCGTCGACAGGTCGGGGCGCAGCGCCATGTCGGACTCGTGGATGGCCTGGAAGCCGCGGATCGACGAACCGTCGAACGCGAGCTCCTCCTCCGGGTCGAACGCCTCGACGGGCAGCGAGAAGTGCTGCATGACGCCCGGCAGGTCGCAGAACCGGACGTCAATGAACTTGACCTCATTGTCCGCGATGTACTTCTTGACCTCGTCGGCGTTCTGGAACATCCAGCTCCTCCTACTCCCGAGCGCCTCGCCGGGGTGGTAGTTCGATGGTGCGGCCAGTGCGGTGGCACACGCTGGCCTCGACCCTAGGGACGCGGGATTTCTCGGGCGTGACCCATTTGTTTCGCACAAGTTAACCGGGTCCTCTTCCACCGTAGCCCCGACGCACCCCGCCTGCCCCCGGTCATATACGGGCGCAGTACCGTGGACGGGTGGACAACAGGCAAGCAATCGGATCGTGGCTCTCCGGACCCCGCGCGGCCATGGAAGAGGCCGGTATCGATCTCGGCTACCGGGGCGAGCAGCTCGGTCTGCCGGAGCACGGACCGGGCTCCATCGCCCGCCCCGGAAGGCGGCTCGGCGCCCTGGTCGTGGACTGGGGTCTGTGCCTCTTGATCGCATACGGCCTGATCACCGAGGGCTACAACACCGCCACCGGAAACTGGGCGCTTCTCATCCTGTTCCTGATGAGCGCCCTGACGGTGGGCAGCATCGGGTTCACTCCCGGTAAGCGCCTCTTCGGTCTCCGGGTGGTCGCCCTGGACACCGGCGGCGTCCAGCCGCTGCGCGCGCTGCTGCGCACGGCCCTGCTCTGCCTCGCCGTCCCCGCCCTGATCTGGGACCGCGACGGCCGGGGTCTGCACGACCGGCTGGCCCGCACCGTCCAGGTCCGCGTCTGACGCCGGTCGGGTGACTGGCACCCGGGCCACGGCCCGGGGTCCCGGCTGCGTCGAACCCTGTTCGAAACACTGGCCGCCGTACCCGGCGGAGGTGGTTGGACAGTGTCGTACGACAACACGTCGACGATCGTGACGCGGGCGTCCCGCGTCGCGGACATCGCGGCCCAGCACGCGGAGGAGGCGGAGGCCGCGCGGCGGCTTCCCCAGCAGGTGGTCAACGCGGTACGGGAGGCGGGCTTCGCCCGGCACTTCGTGCCCCGCGCCCACGGCGGCGACGAGGGCGGTTTCGGCGAGCTGAGCTCCGCGGTCTTCCTGGTCGGCGAGGGCTGCGCCTCGGCTGCCTGGGCGGCCTCGCTGTCCGCCTACGCCGGCCGGTACGCCGCCTTCCTGCCCGAGGAGGGGCAGCGGGAGATCTGGGCCGACGGCCCGGACGCGCTGGTGGCCGCCGCGCTGATGCCCTCCGGCACCGCCGAGCGGGTGCCCGGCGGCTGGCGGCTGAGCGGCGAGTGGAAGTACATCAGCGGTGTGCACGTCGCCGACTGGGCACTGGCCTGCGCGGCGGTGCCCGACGAGCCCTCCGCCGACCCCGAGGGGCGGCCCGAGGTGCGCTACTTCGCGGTCCCGGCGGCCGACTTCACGATCAAGGACAGCTGGTACTCGGTCGGCATGCGCGGCACCGGCAGCGACACCCTCGTCCTCGCCGACGCCCATGTGCCCGAGCACCGCACCCTGGCCCGCTCCGCCGTCCACGCGGGCCGCGCCCCGGTCTCGGACGCGCGCTGCCACATCGTGCCCATGTACGCCGTGAACTCCCTGCCCTTCGCCGCCCCGCTGGTCGGCGCCGTCCGCGGGGCCATGCGCTCCTGGACCGAGCGGACCGCCTCCCGCGTCGACCGGCGGGGCAGGGCGGTGGGCGAGCAGCCCGCCACCCAGGTCGCGCTGGCCCGCTCCGCCGCCGAGACGGACGCCGCCGAGCTGCTGATCCGGCGCACCGCGGCCGTCGCCGACGGCATCGAGTCACCGCCCGAGGGCGAGGCCGCGGTACGCGGCGCCCGGGACCTGGCGCTGGCGGTGGAACTGCTGGTCTCGGCGGTGGACCGGATCTTCCGCACCAGCGGCACCTCGGGCCAGTCCCAGACCGACCCGGTGCAGCGCTTCTGGCGCGATGTGAACAGCGCCGCCTCCCATGTGGCGCTCTCCTTCGAGACCACGGGCGCGGCCTACGGCGCCTGGGCGCTGTCCGAGCGGCGGTAGCGCCCGGTTGCCGCCCGGTGACACCACGCGCATAGTCGACGTGAACGCGGAGGTGGTGCGGCCGTCATGACGGACCAGGACACACACATACCGGAGGCGGCGGTGGCGCCCGAGGAGTTCCGGGCCGCGATGAGCCGCTTCCCCTCGGGCGTCGTGGTGGTCACCACCCGGTGCCCGGACGGCACCCCTCGCGGGTTCACCGCCAGCTCGTTCTGCTCGGTCTCGCTCCAGCCGCCGATGGTTCTGGTGTGCCTGGCGAACGCGGCCGACTCGGCGTCGACCTTCGCCCGCTGCGACCGTTTCGCGGTCAGCGTGCTCCGGCCCCGCCACCGCTCGCTCGCGGAGCGGTTCGCCACCAAGGGCGCCGACAAGTTCGCCTCGGGCGGACTGCGCCCCGGCCCCGGCGGGCTGCTGGCGGTCGAGCGGGCCCTGTCCGTACTGGACTGCGCCGTACACGCACGACACCCGGCCGGGGACCATACGGTCCTGATCGGCCGGGTGACGGAGGTACGGCTGGGGGAGGGCGCCCCGATGGTCTACTACGACCGGTCCTTCCGGACGCTGGCCTGAGCAGCCGGGGCGCGGCTCAGCGGGCCTTCGGGCCGCCCTTGGGGAGCTTCATGCCCTTGGGCATCGGGCCCTTTGGCAGCGGCATGTTGCTCATCAGGTCGCCCATGGCGCGCAGCCGGTCGTTGGTCGCCGTCACCTGCGGGCCGGTGAGCACCCGGGGGAGCTTCAGCATCGTCGTGCGGAGCTTCTTCAGCTCCACCTGGCCCTCGCCGGTACCGACGATCAGATCGTGCACCGGCACGTCCGCGACGATCCGGTTCATCTTCTTCTTCTCGGCGGCCAGCAGGCTCTTGACCCGGTTCGGGTTGCCCTCGGCGACCAGCACGATGCCGGCCTTGCCGACCGCCCGGTGCACCACGTCCTGGCTGCGGTTCATCGCCACCGCCGGGGTGGTCGTCCAGCCCCGGCCGATGTTGTCGAGCACGGCCGCGGCGGCGCCCGGCTGGCCCTCCATCTGCCCGAAGGCGGCCCGCTCGGCCCGGCGCCCGAACACGATCGCGGTGCCGAGGAAGGCGAGCAGTACGCCCAGGATGCCGAGGTAGATCGGGTGACCGATCAGGAAGCCGATCGCGAGAAAGACACCGAGGATGAGGAGGAAGACGCCCGCGAGGACGAAGCCGATCTTCTTGTCGGCCCTGCGGGTCATCTTGTAGGTCAGGGCGATCTGCTTCAGACGCCCGGGGTTAGCGGCATCCGCCGCCCTGTCACTTCTCGCCATGGCACGAAGTCTACGTGGCCCCGGGAGCGCCGACGACGGCAGTGCCGGTCGCGGGCGGTCAGGGGCGGGGGGTGCGCACCCGCTCCAGCACGCGCTGGGCCTCGACCCGGTCCTTGGCCCGGCGGCGGTCCTCCAGGACGGAGGTCCAGGCGTTGCGGCGCGCGGTGCGCTGGCCGCTGCTCATGAGCAGCGATTCGACGGCACGGAGTGCAGTGGTGAACGACGGGATGGCGGTGGCGCGTACCGGCGCGGCCTGCATGGTTGAGGTCCCCCCTCGTGAGCGGCTTCGGTGTACGTGGTGTGAGTCCAGCGTCACTGTTTGGTGTTACCAGGGCGTGACCGACCGGTCAAACGCCCATGAAGCCTTGATTTGGCGTCCGCAAACAGTGACGCGGCCCTGCCGGCGCCCCCATCTGCGGGGACGCGGCAGGGCCGCGTCAATCAGCCATTACCGAACGGTAGTTACTTGTGCGCGGATTCACACGCGCACGGTGGCACCCGGTGCCGTCAGACCGCCTGGGAGGCGACGAACGCGCCGCGCTTCTCGACGGCCATCTGGTACAGGCGCCCGGCGCGGTAGGACGAGCGCACCAGCGGGCCGGACATCACACCGGAGAAGCCGATCTGCTCGGCCTCCTCCTTCAGCTCCACGAACTCCTGCGGCTTGACCCAGCGCTCCACGGGGTGGTGGCGCACGGAGGGGCGCAGGTACTGCGTGATGGTGATCAGCTCGCAGCCGGCCTCGTGCAGTTGCTTGAGCGCCTCGCTGATCTCCTCGCGGGTCTCGCCCATGCCGAGGATCAGGTTGGACTTGGTCACCAGGCCGAAGTCGCGGGCGTCGGTGAGGACCTTCAGCGAGCGCTCGTAGCGGAAGCCGGGGCGGATGCGCTTGAAGATCCGGGGCACCGTCTCGACGTTGTGCGCGAAGACCTCGGGGCGGGACTCGAAGACCTCCCGCAGCAGCTCCGGGACGGCGTTGAAGTCGGGGGCCAGCAGCTCGACCTTGGTGCGGCCTGCCTCGCGGTCGGCGGTCTGCTGGTGGATCTGGCGGACCGTCTCCGCGTACAGCCAGGCGCCGCCGTCCTCCAGGTCGTCGCGGGCGACGCCGGTGATGGTGGCGTAGTTCAGGTCCATGGTGACCACGGACTCGCCGACGCGGCGCGGCTCGTCGCGGTCCAGCGCCTCGGGCTTGCCGGTGTCGATCTGGCAGAAGTCACAGCGCCGGGTGCACTGGTCGCCGCCGATGAGGAAGGTCGCCTCGCGGTCCTCCCAGCACTCGTAGATGTTGGGACAGCCGGCTTCCTGGCAGACCGTGTGCAGTCCCTCGCTCTTCACGAGCTTCTGCATCGCGGTGTACTCGGGGCCCATTTTCGCCCGGGTCTTGATCCACTCGGGCTTGCGCTCGATGGGGGTCTGGCTGTTGCGGACCTCCAGGCGCAGCATCTTGCGTCCGTCCGGAGTGACTGCGGACACATCGGCTCCCTGTGACTTCGATTCTTCGGCGTACACCAGGGTACGCCCGTGCTTATTCAGCTCTGCCGTGGAGGCCAACCACTGCACCGCAGGGCTGATTCCCCGCTGTCAGGCGGTCGCCTTCTCGATCTCGCGGGGCCTGAGGTCCGCGTTCTCCAGGACGTCCTTCAGATGGCGTTCGACGACCGGCAGGACATCGGCGATCGTGATGTCGCGGCCGAGTTCGTCGGCGAGGGAGGCGACGCCCGCGTCGCGGATGCCGCACGGGATGATGCGGTCGAACCACTTGTTGTCCGGGTTCACGTTCAGGGCGAAGCCGTGCATGGTGACGCCCTTGGCGACCCGGATGCCGATCGCGGCGATCTTGCGGTCCTCGCGGCGCTGGCCCGCGTTGGACGGCGCGTACTCGGGGCCGTTCAGGCGCGGGTCGAACTCCTCGTCGTGCAGCCGGGGGTCGAAGTCGAGGGAGAGCCCGCCGATCGCCGGGCGCTGCTCGACCGGGTCACCGAGCACCCACACGCCGCTGCGGCCCTCGACCCGGCTGGTCTCCAGGCCGAACTCCGCGCAGGTGCGGATCAGGGCCTCCTCAAGGCGCCGCACGTGCGCCACCACGTCCACCGGGCGGGGCAGCTTCTGGATCGGGTAGCCGACCAGCTGGCCCGGACCGTGCCAGGTGATCTTGCCGCCGCGGTCCACGTCGATGACCGGGGTGCCGTCCAGCGGGCGCTCGTTCTCCTGGGTGCGCCGGCCGGCCGTGTAGACCGGCGGGTGTTCGAGCAGCAGCACGGTGTCGGGCACCTCGTCGGCGAACCGCGCCGCGTGCACCCGGCGCTGCTCGTCCCAGGCCACCTGGTAGTCGACGGCTTCCGCGCCGAACCCCATACGGACGAACCGCAACTCACTCACGGCAAGCGCCTCCCTGGACGTCGTAAGGCACGAACGGTGCCCACGCCACTGTACGACTGCCGGTCGAGCGTCAGTCTCGCGGCCAATCCTCACACGATCGGATGAACGGGTGGCGAAGTGTGCGATCACGTGCTCACTCTCCGCTACATTCGCGCCGTTCACAGAGGCCATAAGGGCTGCTCACAGGCAATCCGGGCATGTCAGAGCCCGGGAGGCAGGAGACCGCACCGCAGATGACGGAACGACCCGCGCAGCGCACCCCCAACCGCCAGCTCGCCGCGCTCATCGCAGAAGCGGGGTTCTCCAACGCGGGACTCGCCCGTCGCGTGGACCAGCTCGGACTCGAACACGGGCTGGACCTCAGATACGACAAGACATCGGTGACCCGATGGCTGCGCGGCCAGCAGCCGCGCGGCACCACCCCTGCCCTCATCGCCGAGGTCTTCACCCGCCGCCTCGGCCGCCGCCTCACCGCCCAGGACCTCGGCCTGGACGCGTGCGCCCCCGTCTACGCGGGCCTGGAGTTCGCCGCCACCCCCGAGGAGGCCGTCGACATCGTCAGCGGGCTGTGGCGCAAGGACTCCGGCAGCCATGCCGAACTCCGCAAGATCGCCTTCACCCCGGCCGGGCTCGTGGTGCCCAGCCGGGACTGGCTGATCGGCCGCGCCGACGACAAGGTCGCGCACGAGCAGACCGCCCGCGTCCCCGCCCAGGGCCGCCCCACGATGCCCCGCCAGCGCGGCCAGGGCGAGCGCCCGCCGGGGCAGAAGGTCACCGCGGGCGACATCAACGCCCTGCGCTCGGTCGGCGAACTCTTCCGCACCCTGGACAACATGTACGGCGGCGGCCACGCCCGCCAGGCCCTCGTGCGCTACCTGGAGCACGAGTGCGAGCCGATGCTGCGCGGCACCTACGGCGAACAGACCGGCCGCCGTCTGTTCGCCGCCGCGGCCGACCTCACCCGGCTCGCGGGCTGGACCTCGTACGACATCGCCGCGCACGGGCTGGCGCAGCGCTACTACGTCCAGTCGCTGCGGCTGGCCCAGGCGGCCGGGGACCGGGCCTACGGCAGCTATGTGCTGGTCACCATGAGCCGCCAGGCCGTCTACCTCGGGCACGGCCGGGAGGCGGTGCAGCTCGCCCGGGTCGCGCAGCAGGGTGTGGGCACCAACGCGTCGCCCACCGTGCAGGCGCTGCTGCACGCCGCCGAGGCACGCGGGCACGGGGTGCTGGGGGAGGTACGGGCCTGCACGGCGTCGCTGGTACGGGCCGAGCGGGCGCTGGAGGCGGCGAAGCCCGGTGACGAGGTGCCGCACTGGGCGCGGTTCTTCGACGAGGCGCAGCTCGCCGACGAGTTCGGCCACTGCCACCGCGACCTCCAGCAGTTCCGGGCCGCGGCCCAGCACGCCGAGCGCTCGCTCCAGCTGCGGGCGCCCGCCTTCGCCCGCAGCCGCCTGTTCTGCCGGGTCGTCCTCGCCTCCGCCCGCCTGGGCCTCGGCGAGCTGGACCAGGCGTGCGCGCTGGCCGTGGAGGCGGCCGGACAGGCGGCCGAGATGCGCTCGGTCCGGGCGGTGGAGTACATCAAGGACTTCGAACGCCGCCTGGAGCCCTACAAGGACGCCGCCCCCGTACGCGGCTACCGCGACAAGGTGGCAGCCCTGGCCTGACCGGGACCCGGCCCGGTGCCCGGCACGCCGCTCGGAGTGGGCGTGCCGGGCAGGGGCGGATCATGCCGCTGTTGGGAGGGGGTCCGCGCGGTGCAGGGAACCGGCCGCGCCCAGGTCTGTCAGGAGTGAGCCTGTGGCGCGGGCGGCGGAGCGCAGGGCGGCCTGGACCGTGCTGCCGGCGTCCCGGTGGTCGCCGCACACGTACAGGCCCGCCAGCAGCCGTACCGGACGGCCGGGGTCGTACGGAGGGCGGGTGGCCGGGACCGCGTCCGGGGTGTGGTGCACGGCCAGGGTCTCCCAGCTCGCCGTGGACGTGCCGTAGAGGCGGGCGAGGTGGGTGCGTACGGCCGTGTCCAGGTCGGGCGGGGGAGTGCCCAGCACCGTCGACGAGATCAGGGCGCGGCCCGCCGGGGCGCGGGTCGGGTCCACGGCGCTGACGACCGCCGTGTGCGCGACCGGTCCGCCCCGGTCGGCGTCCAGCAGCAGCGCCCCGCCGGTCGTGGGCGGCCGGTCCGTGGTGTGGTGGACGACCGTCACCGGGTGGGTGTCCGGCACCCGCAGCCCCGGCAACAGCCCCGCCGCCGTGCCCGCGCCGGTGGCCAGCAGGATCGCCCGGCACCGGAACACCCCGTGCTCCGCCGTGGTCACCGAGGTCGTGGAGACCGAGGTGACCCGAACCCCGGTGCGCACGGTCCCGGGCGGCAGCGACCGGGCGAGCAGCTGCGGCAGCGCCTCCGCGCCGCCCTCCGGGACGCACAGACGGCCGCTCGCGTAGGCGTGCAGGGCGAGGTCCGCCGAGCGGCTGGACGCCGTCAGCTCCGGGTCGCACAGCAGCGCCGCCAGCAGGGGGCGCAGGAAGCTCTCCACCGCGCGGCCGGGCAGACCCCGTTCGGTCAGCGCCTGCCCGGCCGGTGACTCGGCGCGGGCCAGCAGCCGTTCGACCGGTGTGCCCGCGATCCGGGCGAGCGCGGCGGCCAGGCGGGCCTGATCGACCGCCGTCCCCAGCGGCGTACGGGGCGCCGAGGCCGGACGGGGGGCGCTCGCGAGGGCGCGCACCGCGTGGAGTGCGCCCCTTGCGCCACCCTGGGGCGCCGGAGCGCCCACCCGGTGGCGGTGTCCGTCGCTGTGCAGCAGGACTCCGGGTGCGAACGAGCACAGGGCGAGCGCGTCGAGACCCGGGGTGTGGCGCAGTTCGGGATACGACGTGGACATCAACTGCCCGATGCGGTCGAGCCGGAAGCCGTCGACCTTCTCGGTCGACATACGGCCGCCCACCTCATGGGCGGCCTCCAGGACTGTGGTCGTCACTCCTGCGCTGGTCAGCCGATGTGCCGCGGCGAGGCCGGCGATCCCGGCTCCCACCACGACGACGTCCGCCTGGTACGCGGGCTCAAACACGTGCCCCTCCTCGACGTTGCGCGGCCGGTGGAGACCTCATGCCCCCAACTGGCTCCCGGGATACCCGAGTTCGGGTCGAGGTTAGGTCCGGTACCGGTCAGCGGAAGTCGCGCGTCGACCGGGCACGGTCGCACAACGGTCGCATACGGAAGGGAAGTTGATCGCGCTCCGTCACAGCGCGGCACGTACGGCCTCATCGATACCGGGGTAGGTGAACCGGAACCCCGACTCCAGCAGCCGCTTCGGCACCACCCGCGCACTGCCGAGCACATCCCCGGCCATCTCCCCGAGCACCGTGCGCAGCACCGCGGCGGGCACCGGGAACGGGGTCGGCCGCTTCAGCACCCGGCCCATCGCCGCGGTGATCTCACGGTTCGTCACCGGCTCCGGCGCCGTCACGTTGAACGGGCCCGACAGCTCCTCGGAGTCCAGCAGATGACGGATCGCGGCCACCTCGTCGTGCAGCGAGACGAACGACCAGTACTGCCCGCCGTCCCCCATCCGCCCGCCCAGGCCCGCCCTGAACAACGGGAACAGCCGGGCCCACGCCCCGCCGTCCCGCGCCACCACCAGCCCCGAGCGCACGAGCACCGTCCGCACCCCGGCCCGCTCCGCCGGAGCCGTCGCCGCCTCCCAGCGCACGCACAGTTCGGGCAGGAAGCCCTCCCCGGGCGGCGCGCTCTCGTCGACGATCCGGTCGCCGGTCCTGCCGTAGTAGCCGATCGCACTGCCGTTGACGAACACCCGCGGCGGGCTGTCCATGGCCGCGATCGCCTCCGCGAGCGCCGCCGTGCCCAGCACCCTGCTGTCCCGGATCCGCGCCTTGTACGTCTCCGTCCAGCGCCGTGAGCCCACCCCGGCGCCCGCCAGATTGACCACCGCGTCGCACCCGGCGAGATCGCCCGCGTCGACGAACCGGGCCCCCGGGTCCCACCGGATCTCGTCCTGCGACCGCGGCGCGCGCCGCACCAGCCGTACCACCTCGACACCGTCCGCCCGCAGGGACCGGGTCAGGGCACCGCCGATCAGCCCGGACGCGCCCGCGACGGCCACTCGTGAGATCCGCATGCTCCCCATCCTGTTCCCCCCCGCCGAAAATGCCTGGTCGGAACCGCCCGTGTCCCCCATAAGGTGAGCCCCATGTCCGAGACCCAGCCGCCGCGCATACGTATCGCCCGCCCCGCCGACGAGCAGGACCTGGCCCGTCTCGACCGCGACACCTGGTCGACGCTGCACGCCGTCACGCCCCGCCCGCAACCGCCGTACCGTCCCTTCTTCGACGAGCGGCACCTTCCCGAGGACTTCCTCGTCGCCGAGCTGGACGGATGCGTCGCGGGCTACATCCGTATCGTCCCGCCCACTCCGCTCGCCTCGAACGCGCACGTCCAGCAGATCCAGGGCCTCGCCGTCACGGAGTCGGCGCGCGGGCGCGGCGTGGGGCGGGCGCTGATCCGGGCGGCCGTCGAGGAGGCCCGACGCCGCGGCGCCCGCCGCCTCACGCTGCGCGTCCTCGGCCACAACACCCCGGCCCGCAAGCTGTACGAGTCCGAGGGGTTCGTGGTGGAGGGCGTACTGCCCGAGGAGTTCTGCCTGGACGGCACCTATGTGGACGACGTCGTCATGGGGCGCCGTCTCTGACCTCCTGGTCCAGGGCGGCGGCCGCCCGGCGCCTGCGCACCGCCACCGCGAGCGCGGCGCCCGCCACGAGCAGGGAGATCAGGAAGAACACGGCCACGAGAAACCTCCCGGGGATCGGAGGTCTCCCATGATCGTGGAGCGGGGCGCCCTACGAGGTGATCAGCTCGCCCGTGTCCACCGGCGCGGTCGCCCGCGCCGCCCGCTCGGCGTCCTCGGCGACCTCCGCCGCGGTCAGCACATAGCCGGTCTCGGCGTCGGAGGTGGAGCGGGCGAAGACCACACCGAACACCCGGCCGTCGGTGGTCAGCAGCGGCCCGCCGGAGTTGCCGGGGCGGACGGTGGAGCGGATCGAGTAGATCTCCCGGGTGACGTTCCTGTCGTTGTAGATGTTCTGGCCCGTCGCCCGCACCCGGCTCGCGACGGTGGCCGCCTGGAGGTTCAGGTCACCGTCCTCGGGATAGCCCGCCACCACCGCGGAATCACCCCGGTCCGCGTCGTCGTCCCACTTCAGCACCGGCGCCTTCAGCTCCGGCACGTACAGCACCGCCACGTCCTTGTCGGGGTCGAACAGCACCACGCGGGAGGCGTACGACCGCCCGACTCCGCCCACCCGCACGCTCGGCTCGTCGATGCCGGCCACCACATGCGCGTTGGTCATCACATGCCGGGCCGCGTACACGAACCCGCTGCCCTCGCGGCCCTGGGTGCCCGCCACTCCCTCGATCTTGACCGTGCTCAGCTTGGCGGCGTCGGTCGCGGCGGCGGTGACGCTGTCCCCGGTGGGCTTGGCGACCTCGGCGGTGGACTCGCTCTCGAACGGGTTGAACACCTGCGGGAACCCCGCCTCGGTGAGCGCGGAGGTGGCCCGCGAGAACCAGGCGGGCGTGGTGTCCGGCATCGCGTCCTGCACGGTCCCCAGCAGCCGGGAGTCCCGGATCGCCGACGTCAGCAGCGGCGAGGAGGAGGCGGCCAGCACGCTCGCCGCGACCCAGGCCACGATCAGCACCGCCACCGAGTTGGCGACGGCGCCGCCGACCCCGTCGACCACCCTGAGCGGCCCCTGGTCCAGCTCCCGGCGCAGCCGCAGCGCCAGCCGCCCCGCCAGCTCGTGCCCCACCGCCGCCGGGACCAGCACCGTCAGCACGGCGGTCACCGTCGCCGCCGTGGTGCCCGGCTCCACCAGCTCCATCAGCCAGGGCAGCACCCACACACCGACGGCCGCGCCGCCCACGAACCCGGCGAGCGCCACGCAGCCCGCGACCAGACCGCGCCGGTACCCGGAGGCCGCGTAGGCCAGAACAGCCAGTAACAGCAGGATGTCGAGCAGGTCCACCAAGCCGCCTCTCTCTCGACCATTCAGTACGCACGGAACGGGCTCAGTGATCAGTCACGCGCGCGTGCCGCGGCGAACCAGTCACGCGTGCGTGTACCCCGGAAAACGTCCCAGACCATGACGATGGTTCCATCGGGTGTTCCTTCGGGTGGCAGCGCACATATCGCGAACGGTCCGGATCCGTCGGACAGTGGTGCCATGCGTGTCGAGAGACCCGTCCGGCGAAGACCGCGGGGGGTGCGGAGCCGCCGTACCCCCCGAATACCCCGCGCGGCCCTGGTCGCCCTGGGCTGGCTGCCGGGGCTCGCCGCCGTCACGGCGCTGGCCCTGTGCGCGAACGGCGTGGAGGACGCCGCCACGACCGCCGCGAAGCCCCCGGCGGCCCGCCCCGCCGTCGCCCACACCGCGGCCCGGCCGCCGATCGTGCCGCGCTCCGCGTGGCTGGACCGGGACACCTGGCGCGAGCAGCCCCCGCCGCGCTACGACGACAAGGTCGTCGCCGTCTTCATCCACCACACCGACTCGCCCAACGCCTACGACTGCGCCGAGTCCCCCCGGATCATCCGCTACCTGTACAGCGGGCAGACCGGCTCACGGGACTGGGACGACATCGGCTACAACTTCCTCGTCGACCGCTGCGGCACCATCTACGAGGGCCGCGCGGGCGGCACCGACCGCCCCGTCACCGGCGCCCACACCCAGGGCTTCAACCACCGCACCGCCGGTATCGCCGCGCTCGGCACCTTCACCGCCGGGGTCGAGGTACCGAAGGCGATGACCGACTCCATCGCCGCGCTGGCCGCCTGGAAGCTGGGCCTGTCCGGCGTCGACCCGCGCGCCGAGGTACGCCTGGTCTCCAGCAACAGCGGCAGCCGCTACGCCCGCGGCACCACCGCCACGCTGCACGCCCTGGCGGGCCACCAGGAGGGCTACATGACGACCTGCCCCGGAGCGGCCCTGATGGCCGAGCTGCCGGAGATACGGGACCTGGCGGCCCGCCTGCAGGGCCGCCGCTGAGCGGGTTCGGCGCCGACACGGCGGCTCAGTCGCGGAGGCGGAACCGTTCCCAGAGCTTGGGGTAACGATCCGCCAGAGCCTGCTCGTTCTCGAAGTCCAGGGCGGCGCCCACCGGTTCCGCCGGGGCGGGCGCGATACCGAGGTCGGGGGCGATCGTCCCGGTCAGCTGTTCGTACGCCTCGTCGGCCGCGTACCCCAGCTCCTCCCCGTCCCCGTCGAACTCCTCGTCGAAGTCGTCCAGCAGGTCCGCGAGCGAGTCGGGATCGTGCACCGCGCTCTCGTACATCTCCCGGCCCTGCCCGATCAGCCAGCACCGGAAGAAGTCGAAGGCGTCGTCGCTGGCGCCGTCCAGCAGGAGCCACGCGGCACCCCACAGATCCCAGGTGTACGCGCGGTTGTAGCGGGCCTCGAAGTGACGGGAGAAGTCCAGGACCATCTCGGGGTCCAGTTGCAGGAGCCGTTCGACCAGCAGGTCCGCCTGCTCCTCCGGGTCGCCCTCGGCGGCCTCGCGGGTGGCGTCCACCAGCTCCCAGAACTCCGTCTCGTCCATCACGGGTCCAGCATCGGCCCTGGAGAGGTGGGGCGCACGTGGAGTGCGGCGGATTGTTATCGGTCCCGGGGCGCCGAGTACAGGGCGTTCAGCCGTGCCGCGTCGGCCACGAAGCGCGCCCGCAGACTCTCCGGCGCCAGTACTTCCGCCTCCGGCCCCAGCGTGGTGAGCTGCGCGTGCGCCACGTCCTCCGACTCCACGGGCAGGGTGACGGTCACCCATCCGTCCGCGTCCGGCTCCGGGGCGCCCGCCAGCGCCTCCCGCGCCGCCTGCGGATCACCGGCGTACGGCAGCCTGCGCACCCCGTCCGGGGAGAGCCGTACGACCACCTCGGCGTGCAGGATGGAGCGCGCGAACTGCTCGGCCCGGTCCTCCCAGAAGGCGGGCAGGTCGAACTCCTCGTCCCGTTCGAACCGTTCCCCGGCCGCGTCCACGGAGGTGAAGCGGTCGATGCGGTAGACCCGGTGGGTGCCGTGCCCGGCGACCCGTGCGCACAGGTACCAGACCCCGGCCTTCAGGACGAGCCCGTACGGCTCCAGCTCCCGCCGGACCTCGCCGTCCCCGCGCCGGTACACCGCGGCGATCCGCCGGTCGTCCCAGACCGCCTGCGCGACCGCGGGCAGCAGCGCGGGCGTCTTCGGCTCCTTGAACCAGTCCGGCGCGTCCAGATGGAACCGCTGGGCGGCGCTGCGCGGGGCGTCCCGCAGGGAGGGCAGGAGCGCGGCGGAGACCTTCAGCCGCGCGGCGGAGGCGGCGTCCTCCAGGCCCATCTCGCGCAGCGCCCCCGGCACCCCGCTGAGGAAGAGCGCCTCGGCCTCGCTGCGGGCAAGCCCGGTCAGCCGGGTGCGGTAGCCGCCGATCAGCCGGTAGCCCCCGGCCCGACCCCGGTCCGCGTAGACCGGCACCCCGGCCTCCGACAGCGCCTGCGCGTCCCGGGTCACCGTCCGCTCGGACACCTCCAGCTCCCGGGCCAGCTCGGCGGCGGTCATCGAGGGGCGGGACTGGAGCAGCAGAACCATCTTGATCAGTCGGGCGGCACGCACCCGACCATCATGCAATGAGGCCCCCGCCGCAGCGGGGGCCTCATCGGCACAGTGCCTTCTACAGGCCGTAGCGCTCGCGGGCTTCCTTCACCGCCGTCGCCTTGGCCTCGCCGCGCCGGGCGAGCTGGGCGAGGGCCGCGACCACGATGGACTCGGCGTCCACCCCGAAGTGGCGGCGGGCCGCGTCACGGGTGTCCGACAGACCGAAGCCGTCGGCACCGAGCGAGGCCCAGTCCTGCTCGACCCACTGCGCGATCTGGTCGGGCACCTGGCGCATGTAGTCGGAGACCGCCAGCACCGGGCCCTCGGCGCCCTGGAGCGCCTGCCGGACGAACGGCACCCGCTCCTCGCCGCGCAGCAGCGCCGCGTCCGCCTCCAGCGCGTCGCGCCGCAGCTCGGTCCACGACGTCGCCGACCACACGTCGGCCGCGACACCCCACTCCTCGGCGAGCAGCTTCTGCGCCTTCAGCGCCCAGTGGATCGCCGTACCGGAGCCCAGCAGCTGGATGCGCGGGGCGTTGGCCGGGACGGTCAGGCCCGCGGACTCCGCCGTGTTGAAGCGGTACAGGCCCTTGACGATGCCCTCGTCGACACCGGGCACCGACGGCTTCGCGGGCTGCGGCAGCGGCTCGTTGTAGACCGTCAGGTAGTAGAAGACGTCCTGGTCCTCGCCGGGCGCCGCCTCGCCGTACATCCGGCGCAGGCCCTCCTTGACGATCGCCGCGACCTCGTAGGCGAAGGCCGGGTCGTACGTCAGGGCGGCCGGGTTGGTGGCCGCGATGACGGGGGAGTGGCCGTCGGCGTGCTGCAGGCCCTCACCGGTCAGCGTGGTGCGGCCGGCGGTGGCGCCGACCAGGAAGCCGCGGCCGAGCTGGTCGCCGAGCTGCCACATCTGGTCGGCCGTGCGCTGCCAGCCGAACATCGAGTAGAAGATGTAGAACGGGATCATCGTCTCGCCGTGCGTCGCGTACGACGTCGAAGCGGCGATGAAGTCGGCCATCGAACCGGCCTCGGTGATCCCCTCGTTGAGGATCTGGCCGTTCTTGGCCTCCTTGTAGTACATGAGCTGGTCGCGGTCGACCGGCTCGTACGTCTGGCCCTTGGGCGAGTAGATGCCGAGCGACGGGAACAGCGACTCCATACCGAAGGTGCGCGCCTCGTCGGGGACGATCGGCACCCAGCGCTTGCCCGTCTCCTTGTCGCGGACCAGGTCCTTGATCAGGCGGACGAAGGCCATGGTGGTGGCCACGTTCTGGGAGCCGGAGCCCTTGTCGAAGGAGGCGAACGCCTTCTCCGCCGGGGCGGGCAGCGGCGCGACCGGGTGGACGCGGCGGGCCGGGGCCGGGCCGCCGAGGGCCGCGCGGCGCTCCTGGAGGTAGCGGACCTCGGGGGAGTCCGCGCCGGGGTGGCCGTAGGGGACCTGGCCGTCGGCGAAGTCGCTGTCCTTGATGGGCAGTTCCAGCAGGTCGCGCATCGCCTTGAACTCGTCCACCGAGAGCTTCTTCATCTGGTGGTTGGCGTTCTTCGACGCGAAGCCCGCACCGAGGGTGTGGCCCTTGACCGTCTGGGCCAGGATCACGGTCGGCGCGCCCTTGTGCTCGACGGCGGCCTTGTACGCGGCGTACACCTTGCGGGACTCGTGGCCGCCGCGGGAGAGGTGGAAGCACTCAAGGATCTTGTCGTCACTGAGGAGCTTCGCCATCTCCGCGAGCGCCGGGTCCTTGCCGAAGAAGTCCTGGCGGATGTAGGCGGCGTCGCGGGTCTGGTACGTCTGCACCTGGGCGTCCGGTACCTCGCGCAGCCGGCGTACCAGCGCGCCGGTGGTGTCGAGCTGGAACAGCTCGTCCCAGGCGGAGCCCCACAGGGTCTTGATGACGTTCCAGCCGGCGCCGCGGAACTGGGCCTCCAGCTCCTGCACGATCTTGAAGTTGGCGCGGACCGGGCCGTCGAGGCGCTGCAGGTTGCAGTTGATGACGAAGGTCAGGTTGTCCAGGCCCTCGCGGCTGGCCAGCGCGAGCGCGGCCGTCGACTCCGGCTCGTCCATCTCGCCGTCGCCGAGGAACGCCCACACGTGCGAGGCGGAGACGTCCTTGATGCCGCGGTTGGTCAGATAGCGGTTGAAGCGCGCCTGGTAGATCGCGGAGAGCGGGCCGAGGCCCATGGAGACGGTGGGGAACTCCCACAGCCAGGGCAGCCGGCGCGGGTGCGGGTACGACGGCAGACCGTTGCCGCCCGCCTCCTGGCGGAAGTTGTCCAGGTGCTGCTCGGTGAGCCGGCCGTCGAGGAAGGCGCGGGCGTAGATGCCGGGGGAGGCGTGGCCCTGGATGTAGAGCTGGTCGCCGGAGCCGTCCGCCTCCTTGCCCTTGAAGAAGTGGTTGAAGCCGGTCTCGTACAGCCAGGCGGCCGAGGCGAAGGTGGCGATGTGGCCGCCGACGCCGTATTTGCTGCCGCGGGTCACCATGGCGGCCGCGTTCCAGCGGTTCCAGGCGGTGATCCTGGCCTCCATCTCCGGGTCACCGGGCACGGCGGGCTCGGCGGCGGTCGGGATGGTGTTGACGTAGTCCGTCTCCAGCAGCTTGGGCAGCGCGACTCCGGCGCCCTCCGCGCGCTCCAGGGTGCGGCGCATCAGGTAGGCCGCACGGTGCGGGCCGGCCGCCTTGGCGACCGCGTCCAGGGAGGCCTGCCATTCGGCGGTCTCCTCGGGGTCCCGGTCGGGGAGCTGGTCGAGCTCGCTGGGCTGGATGGCGTTGGGGTCGGTCATGTCGCCGCCTTCCTCAGTCGAAGGGGGTTCCCTCATCGGTAAGGGTTCGGGGGTGCCCTTGGTCTTTGGCAGGACAGGGCGAGGGGCTTGGGTGGCAAGCCCGCCGCGACTGTAACTCCCTGATCGATGATCGATCAAAGGGTTGAGGGAGAAAACCTCTTGATCACGAGAAAGTCGGCACGGGGTGCCTCCGGCGGTGGCACGGGGTGACCGTTCTGCCGGTGATTTGCGCAGGTGAGATGGGGTGGGCGCGGATGAGCTCGGGGCGTTCGGAGGGGTGGCGGGTGCGGGGCGGTGGGGGCTGGTCGCGCAGTTCCCCGCGCCCCTTTATGGCTCGTGCACGCTGTACGGCGCGGGGTGTAGGGGCTGGTGGCTGCGGCTGGGCTCGGGTCCCCCGGAGGGGCGGCGAGTGCGGGTCGCAGGGGGCTGGTCGCGCGGTTCCCCGCGCCCCTTCAGGGCGCGGGGGCCGGCCCCCGCGGACGTCTACGGCTCGTGCCGCGGGGCGCAGCCCAGGACGTGGGCCTTGACCAGCTCGGCGATCCTCGGGTCCCGGCGCTTGAAGGCCGCGACCAGCTCCTCGTGCTCCTCCGCGTAGGACTGCTGGACCGTGCCCAGCCAGCGGATCGACAGGGCCGTGAAGACCTCGATGCCGAGCCCCTCCCAGGTGTGCAGGAGCACGGAGTTCCCGGCCGCGCGCACCAATTCGCGGTGGAAGCCGACGGTGTGCCGCACCTGGGCCGTGCCGTCCGCCATGCGGTCGGCCTCGTACAGCGCCGCCACATGCGGCTCCAGCGCCGAGCAGTCCATCGCGAGCCGCTCCGCCGCCAGCTCCGCCGCGATGGCCTCCAGACCGGCCCGGACGGGGTAGCTCTCCTCCAGGTCCGCGGCGGTCAGATTGCGCACCCGTACGCCCTTGTTCGGCGCCGACTCGATCAGCCGCAGCGACTCCAGCTCGCGCAGCGCCTCACGGACCGGCGTCTGGCTGACCTCCAGCTCGGTCGCGATCCGCCGCTCCACGATCCGCTCACCCGGCTGCCAGCGCCCGCTGATGATCCCTTCCAGGATGTGCTCGCGGATCTGTTCGCGCAGCGAGTGGACGACGGGCGCGGTCATGAGGGCTCCTTAGGGCGCGCGTTTGACGTTTAGACAATAAGGCCGCGAGCCCGCCCCGCAGGGGCGCACAGGGGCGCTTTCGCGCAGGTGAGACGAGACTTACACGGCGGTAGGGCGAAGCCCCCGCCCGGAACGCTCCGGACGGGGGCTTCGCCGTGGTACCGCGGAAGCGGGTTACAGGCCGAGCTCGACCTCGAACTCGCCCGCCTCCAGGATCGCCTTGACCGCGGTCAGGTAACGGGCCGCGTCGGCGCCGTCCACCAGACGGTGGTCGTAGGACAGGGTCAGGTACGTCATGTCGCGGACGCCGATGACCGAGCCCTCCTCCGTCTCGATGACGGCCGGGCGCTTGACGGTGGCGCCGATGCCGAGGATCGCGACCTGGCCCGGCGGCACGATGATCGTGTCGAAGAGCGCACCGCGCGAACCGGTGTTGGAGATGGTGAAGGTCGCGCCCGACAGCTCGTCCGGCGTGATCTTGTTGCCGCGGACCTTGCCCGCCAGCTCCGCCGTGGCCTTGGCGATACCGGCCAGGTTGAGGTCACCGGCGTTCTTGATGACCGGGGTCATCAGGCCCTTCTCGGAGTCCACCGCGATACCGATGTTCTCGGTGTCGAAGTAGGTGATGGTCCCCTCGGCCTCGTTGATCTTGGCGTTGATGGCCGGGTGGGCCTTCAGCGCCTGCGCGGCGGCCTTGACGAAGAACGGCATCGGGGAGAGCTTGACGCCCTCACGGGCCGCGAACGCGTCCTTGGCGCGGGCGCGCAGCCGCATCAGCCGCGTGACGTCGACCTCGACGACCGACGACAGCTGGGCCTGCTCGTGCAGCGCCTTGACCATGTTGTCGCCGATGACCTTGCGGATGCGCGGCATCTTGACGGTCTGGCCGCGCAGCGGGGAGGCCTCCAGCACGGGGGCCTTCTTCGCGGCGGCCGGAGCGGCGGCAGCGGCCGGAGCCGGGGCGGCCTTCGCGGCCTCGGCGGCGGCGAGCACGTCCTGCTTGCGGATACGGCCGCCGACGCCGGTGCCCTTGACGGTGGACAGGTCGACGCCGTTCTCGGCGGCGAGCTTGCGCACCAGCGGGGTGACGTAGGCACCCTCGTCCGTCGCCTTGGCGGCGGCGGGCGCGGGGGCGGCCGGGGTGACCGGGGCCGGAGCGGCCGGAGCGGGCGCGGGGGCGGCCGG
>NZ_FLSP01000051.1 GCF_900091315.1 Streptomyces sp. DI166 | reverse complement strand
CCGACGACGAGCACGTCGGCCGGGTCTCGGTACAGAAGGTCGACGGAGACGTTAGGGCCTATGCGACCGTCCTTGAGCGCCGCGCTGCAGCCGCCGACGTGGACACCGACCCGCCGGCCGGCAGCCCCGGGCTGGAGGGATTGTGGCGGGCCTACCTGCGTCGCAACCCCACCGGTCGTACGGACAAGGACAGGACTCCGCGGTCGGCGACTTACGCGCTGGTGAAGAAGGCGTTCAACCATCTCGAGCAGCGCGGGTTCGTCCGCGCGACCAGTGAGGAAGAGGGCGGCACGTACGCCACCAACGTCCTGTACAGGCTGCACATCCGTGACCAGGCAGCCCGGGAGATGCTCCAGGAGCTGGCCGCCCTGGGCGTGGCGGCCTTGCCGCAGCACGATGCGCCGCTCCCATCCAAGGATCCGAAGCAGCCCGACGCTATGGACCACGGCATGCTCCCGGACTCCGCCCCAGCCACCTGACGCCATCGCGATGTAAGGACCCCTCTCCATGTACGAGTTGAACCGCATCCTGCTGCGCAACTTCGGGCCGCGCGATGCCCGCTACGAAGACGTGAACCTGGACTTCTCTGGCGTGGGCCCCCTGGTTGAGACAGCATCCCTGATGCCGACGCCCGGACACGTCACGCAGCGGCCCTCACCGGCCAGTCTGGTCATGCTTCAGAACGGCGGCGGCAAGGGTGTGCTGCTGACCGGCATCACGTGCACCACGATCCCGTTGCGTCACCATGACCCGGAGGAGCTGCGGAGCTTCGTCGTTTCTCCGGCTCAGCCCTCCCACATCGTCCTGGAGTGGGCTGATGCCCGAACTGGCAGGCTCTTGGTCACCGCACAGATCCTCGCACCCGAGGGCGATGGCAAGCTCAGGCGCCGCTTCTACAGCTTCCACCCGGGTGCCGCCTTATCCGCGGACGATCTACCTTTCCACCGCGACGGTCACTGGTTGCCGTTCGACCACTACTACACCGAGCTGTGCGAACTGCAGGCCACGGTGGAGGCGTTGGAACTGCAGATCGTGGACGGGCAGGAGAAGTGGGAGAAACACCAGGCCGGTCTGGGTCTTGAACCTGGCCTCTTCGATGTCCAGCGCAAGATGAACGCCACCGAGAGCGGGGCGGCCGAGGCGTTCACCACTTCAAGTGCGGGAGCGTTCGTCCAGTGGCTTCTGGAGAAGGCCAACGACGACGACAAGTACGCCAGCCTCGGTAGTGCCTTCGAGACGTATGCCGGCGCCCACGACCAGCGGGAGAAACTGGTCAAGGAGCGAGAGTTCGCGCTGGCCATGGAGGAGATCTGCGCCCGGGTGGCCGAGCGGTACCAGGAGCACACCGACCAGCAGCGCGAGGCTGGCCAGGCCAAGGGCGACCTCACCGCCCTGGCCGCAGGGCTGATGCGTCGGCATCAGATCCTCGCCGCCGCGGCACAGGCCACCACAGGCACGGTCAATACCGCATACCGAGCACATGAAGCGGCCAAGCAGGAACTGGACGTCGCCAATGCACGTGTGGCGCATGTGCGTTGGGCTACCTGCGGTATCGAGCTGGGCGAATCAGTCGAGGAACAGAAGCGAGTCGCTGCGACGACGCAACGGTTGGAAGACCACCTTGCTGGCTGGCGCAGTGTCCCGGTCGCTGTGCGTCACGCGGCTGCCCAGGAGCGCCACGGCCGCATGCAGCGGTCCCTCTCCGAGGCCGAGGAAACCGCCGCCCCCTATGTGCAGGCGTGTGATACCGCCGCGGCAGCGCTGCGGGCGGGCTACGCGGCGGCGGAAGCGCAGGCACGCGCCGAGGCCGGCAATCTGGAGAAGGAGATCTCTCAGTCTCGCAGCAAGATCCAGCAGTGGCGGGAACGAAGCAACTCGCTCCATAGGGATGCCGGTACGGCTGAGGTAGAGCAGCGCCAGTTGCGCCGTCAAGTGCAGGACTTCGAAGAGCAGCTGCACACCGCACGGGAAGAGGGACAGGTACAGCCCGGCGAAAGTGCTGCCGACGCCGCCTCCCGGATGGGCAACGAAGCTGATCACCACGGTCAGCTCTGTGTAGAGGCCAAGAAGGCACAGGATGAGGCCCGCAGCCGCCGGACGCAGGCATATCAGCAACTGCCGGCGCTGCAGGAACGGGCTCTCGAAGACCGCCGCGCAGCAGAAGCGGCCGAAGCGGAGACCGACCGGGTCCGCGTCCGCGCCGACTCCGTGCGCCGCCACCCCGTGACTGCGGAACTGCTTGAACTCGGCCTCGAAGACCTGCAGGACAGCGATGCCCTGACCTGGCTCGCCGACCACTACGCTGCCCTGCACAACTTGATCGGGCGGAAGATCACCGCTCTGGACGGTGCCCTCAGGCAAACACAGCTCCAGCACAGCGCAGATGAAGAACTCCTCGTTGCCCTGGATACCAGCGACGGCCTCCTGCCCGCCACCAAGGAGGTCCGCTCCCTGTGTGCCGACCTCTGTGCCCAGGGTATCGACGCCGTCTCCGGCTGGCAGTGGCTGCGCGACAACGTCCCGGCGGACGATCACCAGCGCCTCATCAACGACCACCCGGACCTGGTCGGCGGCATCATCGTGGGCGGCGGCCCGGCAGCGCTGGATCAGGCGCAGCGTCATCTGGAGCGCACCCGTCCCCTGCCCACGGCGGCCGTCGCGGTAGGAACCGGGGAGCGGATGTTGACGCCGGTGCCCGACACGAGCGGCCGGATGGTGCCCGAGCCGACCCCGGCCCTGCATGACGAACAGGCCGCGACACTCGAACGAGCCGAGGTCGAGGCACGCCTGGCAGCCTCCGCGCAGGCACTGGGTGAGCTCGAGGAACGCATCAGCGTCACCCGCGACCTGGACAACAAGATCACGTACTGGCTGGACGAGATCGGCTCCGTAAGCGTAGGGGCACGGCTCGAACAGCTCCAGGAGCTCCGGACAGCAGCGCAGGCATCCCAGGCCAGCCTTGAGGTAGCGTGCGCCAGTGCCGAACGGAACGACGACGCCGTCACCGCTGCCGAGGAGGTCTACGCACAACAGGAAGCGGCTCACCGCGAGGCCACCGAGGCCGCGCACGCGATGCGTCGCCTCGCGGAAGCCGAGGCGAAAGCCAGCCAGGCACGCGACCGGATCACCGCGCTAGAGGAAGAAGCTCAGCAGCGTCAGCGCGAACTCGAAGAGCTGGGCGAGAAAGAGGAGACGGCACACGGCAACATCGCACGCATGACCCAGGCGGTGGAAGCCGCCGTCCAGCAGGCCCAGAGCCATGCCCAGGCGCGGAAGAAGGTCACCGCTACGCCCGAGGCCGAGCAGGCTCAGTACGCCAAGGGAGCGCCCGGCGAAGCGCTTACCGTCCTCCAGCACCGCTATGAGCAGGCACTCGAGGACCTGCGGAGTGTGGACATCGGAGAGGACCAGCGTCAGCGGGCCAAGGAAGCAGAAGATGCCTTGCGCGCCTGCCAGGACGAGTGGGCGCAGGTCCCTGACCGGGTCAAGCCCTTCGCCCTGGAGTACAGCCGTTCTCCCGCCGCGGCGGATGACGTCCAGCGCGACGCCGTACAGCGCGATCTGGGCCAACAGATCGACGATCTCCACGACCAGTTACGGCGCCTTCGGGACAAGGAGAGCCGTCTCAAGGAACGACACCACACGCTCGCCTCCGAGGCACAAGCCATCAGCACTCAAGACGTCGCGCAGTGGACCCCACACTCCCTCGAAGAGGCTTATGACCTCACCGCGCGTGCCGAGCACGCCCACGCGGAGGCGCAGCAGGCCGAACGCGGTGCCGGCGAGGAGTACAACGCGGCCCGTAGGCAGCAGAGCCAGCACACGCGCGAACTCGACGCCTTCGGTCGTGTCCTGGCCCGCTTGGATGCCACGATCGAGCAGCTCGGCATTCACCCCGCGGCGGACCCCTACGAAGGCACCGCTGATGGGGCCGAACCCGCCGTACGGCAAGCCACAGCCCGATACGAAGACGCCCGGCGCACGCTCACCAGCACCGAGCGCCGCGTCGAAGACAGCGTGTCCTTGCTCAAGGACCAGGCCGGCGACGTCCGCTTCGAGCAACTCGACATCCCCTTGCGTAACCAGATCTCGGCTCTTGACCGGCGGCATATCCCCGCCGCCGCCCGAGAGTGGACTACGGCGTTGCACCGCGCTGCCGCAGCCCTGACGACCCAGCTCGAAGGCATGAGCAAGGCGCGTGAGGCCCTCGTGTCCCAGCTGAGCGGCTTCGTCACCGAACTTCTCCAACAAGTGGACCAGGCAAGCCGGTTCTCCCTCTTCCCCGACGGTCCCACGCCCTGGGCAGGGCAGCGCTTCCTCACCATCCGCTACAGGAAGCCCGAGCCCTCCGTGCTCACCGCCCACATGCGCGAAACCATCGACAACCTCGCCGCCAACCCGCGCACCCGCAAACTCAAAGGCACCGAGGTGGTCATGCGCTGCCTGCACGCAGCCGTTCCCCGCTTCACCGCCGAGGTCATGAAACCCAACGCCACCCAACGGATCGAACGCGTACCAGTCGAGAAGATGGGCAAGATCTTCTCCGGTGGCCAGGAACTGACCGGCGCCATCCTGCTCTACTGCGCTCTCGCCGCATTGCGCACCTCCCCCGGCCCCCGCAGCCGCACCCGCCACGGCGGACTGCTCCTCCTCGACAACCCCATCGGCCGCGCCAATGCCCCCTACCTCGTCGACATCCAGACGCAGATGGCGGCAGCCCTCGGCATCCAGCTCATCTACACCACCGGCCTGAGCGACGAAGCCGTAACGGCCCGATTCCCCGCCACCATCCAGCTGCGCAACGACGCCGAAGCCCGCACCGGCCTCTCCCGCATCCGCCTCGACGACCACGTCCGCAACGCCCTCATCCCCACGCCTCGGACCGCCCCGGAAACCCACGAGCCCGCAGCAAACGGCTACCTCAGCTCCGCACGCCTGTACACCAAGGGGGATACGAACCGATGACCGCGCCCACCCCCGAGCAGCTTCCTCGCCTCTCACCAGGCGCCGTCCGCCTCAGTGCCGCACTGCACGCTCGCGCCGAGAGGGCCACCGTGCCGCGCGCCACCGTGATGGAAGCCTTCACCACGGCCCTACCCGGCACCGCCCGCGGTGAGGACTCCCGCACCGCACTGGCCACCCTGCTCGAAGAACTCTCCGACGCCGGCACCCTGCGACTCCCTCACGGCCAGAGACACAAATGGGACGCAGGCCGTCCCGCCCTGCCCGAACAGATCCGGTTGCCCGCAGTCACCCCGCGCAAGCCTCCTGCTGTCAGCACACGGCGCTCCTACCGCCCAGAACTCGACTGGGCCCACACCGCATACCTCACCTCCGCCCATCACGAGGACCTGGCCCTCATCAACCGATGGTTCCGCGACACCAGCAATCGCCCCGAAGTTCGCGTACCGATCCCCCTGCGCGAACGCTCCTACGAGATCTTCCGGGACGAAAAGCGTCTCGACGGTCTCCTCTCCGGTGCGCTGTTCGCCCCCGGCCGCCTTACCCTGGAACAGCTCGGCACCTTTCGCGAACCACCGCCCCTCGCCTACCGATTGCTCGGTGACGGAGACACTCTCCTGGTCGCCGAGAACAGCGACACCTACGCCACACTCCGAGACCTGCTCACCGCGAATCCCGGGCGCACCAGAGGCGTGGCTTTCGGCTCCGGAAGAGCCTTTGAAGCCTCCGTCGAAACGGTCAAAGAGATCCACGGAATCCAACGGATCGTCTACTACGGCGACCTCGACGCCGAGGGGTTGTCCATTCCCGCCCGCGCCTCAGTAACGGCCACTCAGTGCGGGCTGCCCCCGGTCGAACCCGCCTCCGCGTTGTACGACCTCCTCCTGAGTCACGCCTCCACCCCGGGTCAGGTGGTTTCCGCTGAGCGCGCTCACACGCTTACGGCATGGCTGCCGCCCAGACTGCGACAGAGGACCCACGAGGTCCTGCTGTCAGGCCGCCGTGTTGCGCAGGAAGCCACCAACCGTAACCAGTTGTCCGGCGACGCCACCTGGTGCCCTTGAGCTCGTCGGGAGATCGTGGGCGCCTTCAGGCCCGACGGCATGACCGCCACGTCACGAGTTGCTACGTGGCGTGTGCGGTGGCTTCGTCGTCGCTCTGTCCAGGCAGAAGCTCTACAAGGGACCATGGGAGGACTGCGAGGTCTGCAATAGAGCCAGGAAGCCGCGGATAGCGTTCCAGCTGGTGCATCTTCTGCATCAGGGCGTAGCCCTCCTCCGCCGTGACTAATCCCGCTTTCACGGCCAGCTGCATGATGCCGAGCGTCTCCGCCGTCATGATGCCCTGCCTGATCGCATACTCAAGGGCAGACCTATCGTCTGATATCCACCACGCGCCAGCGAACTGGGGCCAGTGCTGGATGATGTGGCAAGTCTCAGCCTCTCCGAGGTGCTGAAGGTTCCGGTCGGCTTGGCCGCCGAACACGGCTGTGCGGAGATGCCCGACGCTCTCGCGGTCGTTCGAAGCGGTTACTCGGATGGCTTCGCCGAGCCAGCCTTGCTGCCTCAGTTCGTGAAGGGCAGGCAGCTTCTCGGCCGATTTGTGGGCCTCCCGTGCCACCGCCTCGGTCCACTTGCCGCGGCCGTCCAGGACGGCACGAAGCAGGTCGAGGCGCTCGATGGCGGCGAAGTTGCACAGGACTGTGTTGTCCGGGAACAGGATGTCGCTCATGCGGCACCGCCGTTGTCCTGTTCGGCCGCGAGCTGCTCCCTGAGCTTGTCGACGTCAACGCCGAGCAGCGATGCGTACGGACGCAGGGTTGCCCTGCCGGCCTCATAGGCGGCGCGCGTGTCGCGTGCCAGGAGTCCAGGGAGCCTCTTCTTCTCCGAGGCCGCGATTCGCCGGTCGAGTTCGTCTGCGCGGCCGGCGACGACTGCGGCCTCGCGGACGGTCATGCGCTTGTAGTAGTCGCAAGCGCCAGCGTCGATCACGCGCAATTTGAGCAGTCTGTAGGCCATGGTCTCGGGGCTGACCCTGAAGTCGCAGCACAGCGCGCTGAAGGTTTCCCGCGTCAGCTTCGCTGCGCTGACCGCATCGCGCAGGCTTTGCTCGGGCAGCAGGAAGGCGGAGGCGAACGCGTTGGCTCGCTGCTCGCTCGGATCCTTCTTCTGGGCCTGGTCGAAAATGTCGCGATCGAGGTGGACGTCCTGGTCGTCGTCGGCGAGGAGATGCCCGAGCTCGTGGGCAAGAGTGAAGCGCTGACGCGCCGGGTTTGACGTCGTGCTCAGGACGATGAGCTTGGCACCCTGGCCCATCGCGGCGAGGCCGTCAAAGCCGTCGCCCAGCGGCTCGACAGCCACATCAGCGCCGAAGACCGCCTCGATCATTTCGGGCAGGCCGTCCTGGGGTACGGACCGTCCGTGGTGCTGCACCGCCTTCAGAGCTGATCTCGCCAGCGCCTCTCCCTGGGCTGCGTAGCCATTGCCGGAACGCGCTGTCGGGGAGACGGGCCGCCAGGGCTGGGGATAGCCCAGCTTGTCCAGGTCGGCGCGCCGGGCAACGTAATCCCGGGCGACTGCCAGTGCTTCGGCCGCCTTTCCGGTGGTCGTTCTCGCTGCCACGGCCAGTGGCTGCTCAGCCCCGGTGAGCAGCCAATCCATCGAGACGTGGAATTCATCGGCAATGACAGCGAGGTCGACGGACGAGAAGGGGCTCGTACCGCTGAGGCACTCGGTGAGTTGCTCGGCGTCGAGGTCGGCCTGGTCGGCGAAGTCGCGAAGGCTAAGGCCCGACTGGTCGATCAGGCTTCTCACGCGATCGGAGATGCTGGACACCCGTGGACAGTAGTCCGCCGTCTGTGCAGTTCACAAGGCGCGCCGTGCGCGATGTCCGACGTCCGCGTGGACGCTGGCCACGGCTCGCCTCAAGGGTGCGACGGTCTAGTGCTATCTGACCTTGACCTGCTCATACAGGGTGCCTTCGGCTTCGCTCATCTCGCGTTCAACGGTCTCGGTGAGGGCCGGGTTGTCGATGAGGACTCCGAACTCGACGTTGTTGTTCTCCGCGCTCCACGAGAAGTTGGCGCTGGTCACGAGGAGAAGATGGTGGTCGATGGCGAGGAACTTGGCGTGATTTCGGACGTAGGTGCCGTCGAAGGTCTTGGTTCGCCATACCGCAGCGGGTCTCAGATGCGCGGCAACCTCGTTGGTGGTGGGTGCCCGGAACGCCACGCTGTCGTCTGCGGCCCTGGCGTCCAGGTAGACGCGTACGGCGACTTCGGGGCGCTGTGCGGCCTTGTGCAGGGCCGTCCACAGGCCGGAGGTGCGCTGAAAATTGAAGGTTGAGCAGGTCACCGTGTGACGCGCGTTGTCGACGAGGTAGGGCACGGATGTCGTGAGCGGTCCGCTCTGGGCCAGATGGCCGGGCATGGTCCACAGCGGAGTGACCGTGGCGGGCAGCGTCCGTGCGCCCTCGATCGCGCGCAGGAGGACAATGTGGTGGGCTGCTGCCCCGGGTCCTGCGGCTACGTTCTCCAGTAGCTTCCTGGCCTCCGCTCGGTGGCCGAAGGCTACGGCCTTGAGCGCGGAGGTGAGGGTGTCGCCGTCGGCAAGCCGGTCGGCGACACCCTTGGCCTCGCTGCGGGTGAGGAGTTGACCCAGGCGCAGGCCGGCCGGGGCGTCACTCATCGGACGAGAAATAGCCCAAGCTGCTTCCGGGCAGGTCGAGCAGGAAGCGGCGGTCGAGGAACCGGTTGGCACGCTCGCAGGAGGTTTCCGAAGCCATGACGCAGCAGTGGCAGGCGGCGCCGTGGAGGAAGTCCTCTGGGGTCTGCGGGGTGCGCATGGAGCAGACCGGGTCGGAGGAACAACGTCGTGCCTTGCGCAGAGCGCCCGTGACGACGCTTTGGAACCGGGTGGGCTCGCTGAGCTGGACGAGGCCGCCGAGGGTCCCGTCGCTGTCCGAGGCAGTGGTGCAGATCAGGAGTCCGGCTGCAGGCTCCCGGTTCTCGGCTTCGGGCCAGGCATAGAGGCGTTCGCTCAGGCTGGCGGCCGAGTAGCCGCAGGTGAGGGCGAGTTCACGGATCAGGACGTGGGCAAAGGTGTGCAGGAGCCAGTAGCGCGGGGGCTTGAGGCGGCTGTCGGGGTCGACTTGGCCGGCTGTCTCGGAGAAGCGCCGCTCGAAGTTCCGCTGGTGCGCTTCTCGGTGGGCCTGCCACACGTCGGTGTCCAGGATGCGCTTCTCCCAGCCGGCGACGGAGGTCTCGTCGAGCTGGAGGAAGATGCCCTCGCCGCGGTCTTCGGTCGCCACGGTCCATGTCGGCCGGGCCGTCCGGGTCAGCGGCGCCAGACGGCGCGAGAGGTCGCCGACACGGTCCATGTCGTCGATCCTGGTGAAGCCGACCAGGGCGTTGACCTTGCGAAGCTTTTCGACGGCCAGGACACGGGTGATCTCTGGTCGGAGCAGGGGGCCGCGCTCGCGGGTGGCCAGGGTGAGTCCACTCTTGGGATCTTCGTTGCGCTTGCCGAGCATAGGCAGCAGCAGATGCTGCCATTCGGGGACCAGCAGGTCGACCGGATCCCAGTTCTGGCGTTTTTCCGCCTGTTCCTCCGGGGTGTCCTGTGGAGCACAGGCAGCTTCAACAGCCGCGGCCAGTTGAGAGTCGGTCAGGTCGGAGACGTCCACCTGCGAGGTCTCCAGCAGGTCCCGGAGGATGTCGAGGTGGGCGCGGTATTTGTCGAGCTTGTCGCCCAGTGTGGTGCGGATCCGGTCGGCGAGGTCGTGTGCTTTCTCCTGCGGGGAGTCGGGCATGACGATGATCGACTGGGTGGCGGGGAACCACAGGTTGGAGGCACCGACCAGCATCAGACGGGTCTTTTGGCCACAGCCGCGGTGGTCGAAGGCGTCCAGGTGCGGATGGCGGCCCCGGCAGTCCGGAAGCTTGGCCTTGCCGGCCTCGCCCTGCGCCTCGTTCATCGGTCGCTGTGCCTGGCACGATTCGCAGCGGATCACTGCCGATGCACCCTTGCCGGCGGTGCGGTCGACCATCTTCAGTACGGGGAGTTCGGCGTTGGAGCACGGCTGGCCGTGGTGCACCCAGAGGTCGTAGGGGAATTCGTCCAGGTGCCCGTCGACGCACGCCAGCAGGTACCGGGCGGGCACCGCCGGGCGGCGCATCGCCTTGCGGCTGCGATTCCCGGCCCGCCCGGGACACTTGGTGTGCTCAAAGATGGCCAGATCGGTGCGGTAGGGGTGGGTGTTCTTGTAGTCGAACTGAGAGAGCTTGCCGAGCAGGTCGCAGCCGGTGCATCGCAGCCACTGCGGGAACACGCGGGCCGGCACCCCCAGGTCGTTGCCTTCCATGGAGCGGCTGTGTTTCTTCGGCTGCCACGGGTGAGGGCGCAGTTCGACATCGTTGGAACCGAGCATGAACCGCACCACCTGCTTCAGCCGCGGTGCGTGGATGGACGGAGGTGTACCACGGCGGCGCCAGATGCGCTCCCAGTCGTCCAGGCCAGTGGGCATGATCGTGAACTGCGGCAGGTCCATGATCGAGCCGGGGCCGTAGGTGTAGAGCAGGGAGGAGGGGCGGGCCGAGCCGACCTTGGCGCGGTTGTGCTTCGCCTGCTTCTCGGCCTCCTCTTCCAGGTCACCGAGCGGGTCGACGGCCCTGGCTGCGTCGTAGACGAAGCGCTCCTGGTCGCTCACGAGTTCTCCTCCGGCATCACCCACTGGGGCGCAGTCATGGGTTCGATGTACACCAGTCGTTCCTTGATCGGGCTGACCAGGAGGTTGATCTCCGGCTGCACCTCACGCATCGAGTTGGCCACGATGAATGGTGGCGCGTCCCGAGTGTCGATACCGGACTTGGCGTCCTCGGCACTCATCATCAGGGCGTCGTGCCGACTGTCGTCGGTGACCTTCTCGTAGACCAGTGACTTGCGCAGTTCCACCAGGTGCTTGCGGCGCTTGCCCCACTGGTCGAGTCGGTTCTCCAGCCGGTGCCGGGCCCGCTCGGCTGCGTCCTCGTTGCCGGTCAGCTCGATGCGGCGCACGAGCGCCTCGATGAGCTCGGTGGCAAAGTGCCGTTCGGTCTCGATGCGGTCGGCGCCGTCTTCCGGGGACAGCCCCTGGGCGCGTACGGCTTGCAGGACCCGGGCCGCGCTGACCAGGACGCCGTCCAGACCACGCTCCAGCGAAGTGACCGAGAACGGCGTCACCGACAACGCCTCGACCTGCGCGTAGAACGTCTCGTGGTAATGCCGGAACTGCTCGAAGTGGGCCAGGTCACGCGGTCGTGCCCAGTTGCCCAACGATACGACCAGGCCAGGGCGGTCGGCGTCACGGCCGACGCGCGAGGACGCCTGGATGTATTCGGCGGTGTTCTTCGGCTGACCGACCACGAGCATCAGCCCGAGCCGGGTCACGTCTACACCGACTTGAAGCATGGACGTGGCCAGCACCACGTCGTACGGGTTCACTTCCCGCTCGGGCACGCGCGTCTTCGCCTCTCGCAAGGTGCGAAGGTTCCGCTTGCCCGCGGTGGAGTCGAAACCGGGGTCGAATGCGACCGACATCTGATCCAGGGTGGAGGTGATGTCCGCGCTGGCCACACGCGAGGTCAGCTCGGCCACATGAAGTGCCCCGAAGTTGGTGCCAGTCCGGCTCGGCAGCCTGGACCAAGGACGACGCTTGGCCAACGCCGTCTGAATGTCATCCCCCATGTACCGGGCCATACCGGCCAGCTCACGCGTCGCGCTGAAGTAGCCGACCAGCGTCATATACGGATCGGCCGCCTTGCCCGAACGGTCAAGAAGCAGCTGCCCGCCGGCCATGAGCACCTCGGCCACGCGGATCTCCGCCGTGGTCAGACGCACCCCCGTGGTGCTGATCCCGACGTACCGGCGTCCTGGAGCCTTCTCGGAGATCTCGATCTCCTTGGAGAAGAAGGTGTTGCCGGCGTCCAGCGCCTGCGGCGGGAAGATGGTCACGTACCGCCCGTACAGAGCCCGCACCTGGTCGGCTGCATTGCGGGCGGTGGCCGTAGAGGCCACCACCAAGGGGCGCACGGGCTGTCCGTCATGAGTGCGCCAGCTCGTCATCACGTCGACGGCGACCTCGAAAAGTCCAACCGTGGTGCCGAGAGAACCGGTGATCAGGTGCAGCTCGTCCTGGATGATCAGGTCCGGCGGTCGCAGCCGCGTCGCCGGGTGCACCGCGGCGGCCTCCAGGCCGTCCTTCTTCGGGTGCTTGCTGCCGTCCTTGATCGCGCAGTGCGAGTAGTCGGGGTGGACAAAGCCGTGCCGTTCGCAGCGCCGCGAGACGTGCCCGAACAGCGATGCCGCCTCGCCCTCGCGTGCGAGCCGGGCGAACTTATCCACCGTGGCGATCACGAAGGCGGGGGCGAGCCGGTAGATCTCTTCATCGACGGTCAGGACCGGAAGTCCTTCATCGACCTCGCCGCCATCGGCGAAGGGGCACTCGGCCATCTCGTCGCCGCAGTAGACGTACACGCGGCGATGCGCCTTGTCCGCCCGCACGTCCCGCGCCTCGATGCGGGTACCGCACCAGGGGCAGCGCTGGATCTGTAGCACGGTCAGCCGGTAGCCGCGGCCCTGGTTGGCCTTCTCCAGCTGGCTTTCAGCCTCGTCGTACCACTTCGGGCTCACATCGGTACCGACCCACAGTCCGATGCGGAACGGCTCCTGGCCCCACGTCGCCGGGTCCTTCAACCGGGCCCGCTCCGCAGCACACACCAGAGCCGTGGCCCGCTGGAACTGCTGGGCGGTCAGCAGCCGCAACGTGTAGCGCATCAGCACCGCCACGCCCGACCGGCCGTCCAGCGGACCGTCGAACGCGTCGATGACGCCCTGACGGCGCCGGATAGCGAAGGTGTAGGCGGCCAGCCCCAGGTACGCCTCCGTCTTGCCGCCGCCGGTCGGGAAGAACAGCAGCTGGGCTTTAGCAAGAGCACCGGACCGCTTCTCGGCTGCAGGGTCCGACAGCAACGGCAACTGCATCAAGACGAAGGCGAGCTGGAAGGTACGCCACGAGTGCGCGCGGTTGCCCCGCTCCCCCTGCTGCCCTTCCTCCAGGATGGCTTCGCGCGCCTGCTCGATGCTTTCGCGGTCGTCCTCGTTCTGGTTCGCACGCCGCTGCGCCACCTGGGACTGGACACGCTGGTCGGCCATCACTCGGTTCATGAACCTGAAGCACCGCAGCGCCTCGGCATCATCCAGCAGGAACTTCAGTCCCTCATCGAGCTGACTCAGTACCTTGCGTGCGTCGCCGACTGCTTCCCGGCCCTCGGGGCGAAGATGCTCCGGCAGCGCCTCGGCCCGCTGTTCCTCGGCGTCGAGCCAGGCCGCATAAGCGGACACGATCGGCTCCAGCCCCGCGCGCAGCTGCTCCGGGGTGGCCTCCTCCAGCTGACGCATGTCCAGCATCGCCGCCTCGATCTCCTCGGCGGCGATCTGTGGTGTCTCGCTGGTCGGCAGCCACGTCGTCCACACCCTGCTGGCGCGGCGCGCGTCCTTGTCCGCCTCCCAGTCCACCGAGCAGGTCCGCCCGACGGCGAACTCCAGCCGGTTGCGGTACTGCAGCTGCAGACGACGCACCTCGTCGTCCGGCTCGTAGCGAGTGTCCTCCAGAACATCGTTGACCGGCAGGAACACGGCCGTGCCCTCAGCGGTCTCGACGCAGAGCCGAGTCTGGTAGAGCCACGCCTCCACAGGAATCTTGCGGGGCGTCTCCTGGTCGTTGCACAGCGCGATCTCGATCAGCCGGCAGCCACGCTCGGCGTCGTCGTGGCGGTCCACCCGCAGCACGACCTTGTCCTTCAGCACGAACGTCGTCGTACGGGACGGCATGAGCTCGCTGACCTTGACCGTGGTTTCGAACCTGTGCGGCGTGCGCTGATACCGGCGAAGGCGCGAGGTCGGCTCCCCGCCCTCGCCCTGTTTCTCCTTCACCGGCTCGTACGTGCCGAACTCGGTCACCACGGTGAACGCGTCCAGGCCGTCGGGGATCTGGCAACGCAACCCCATCGAGGCCGGGATCATCAGCCCGCGCTTTTGCGGCTGGTCCTCGACGTCGTCCTCTTCCGAGCCGGCACTGCTCTCGTCCACCGCGGTCAGGGGCACGCCCCGGCTCTCGGCCGCGTCCACGGCGTCACCGACGTCGGTCGCGGCCTCCGCAGAATCTGCCTGGGTGGGGTCATCCTGGCCGGCGGTCAGCCGGACCGGGGCGATACGGCCGACCAGATACGCGGAGTCCGGAGCACCGTCGAGGATCTCCTCGGGACCGCCTGCCGGACCAAGGAGTTCACGCTCCAGGATGTCGACGAGATTTTCGCGCACCGTCCAGGAACGTTCGTCCGGGTCAAGGGCGAGATGGTACGCCTGATCCTGCCGCGCAGAGGGCCGCTGCGACTGTGCTGCGGATCCGGTAGTCACTCGTCGCCCTCTTCCTCGTCGCCATCCTCTTCTGCCAGTGTCACATCACCCTGTACGGCGGCGCGACGATGATTCTCCTCCAACAGCCGATCCAGGATCTCCACGCGGGCCGTGGGGCTCACCGTCCAGCGCTGCATCTGCCGGTAATTGTGGAACCCATGGTCCAGAGGAACGTCGTCCCATCCATAGGAAGCCATCACGGCACGATCAAGGTCTACATGAATCTGACGGAGAAGGGCTACATCCGCGTCAGCAGATCCTGAGACGTCCGGATCGTTGACCCTGTTGTAAAGCTTGGTCAAGCCCAAGCCGCGGCGTAGCATGATCTCTCGGCGCGAGACATCAAGAGCGCGGCCGACCTTAGCAAGCGATTCATTGGGTTCTGGACGAGGGAACGTCTCAAAGACAGTGGATGGCGTATAGGTCGGATCCACACGCATCGTGGTTCCGTACTTTACCGCCCACATCTGATGAAGGCTGCTCGACAAGACCGCTTGATCAACGTAATCGGCTGTGGCAAACACAACCAGCTTCTCATGAAATACCTGACCGTTCGGCACCCGGACCGGCATAACAGTCTTGCTGACACGCGCAATCGCGAGCACTTCATCTAGGTCGGCAATCGCCTCTCGCATAGCGGGACGCTTCTCGGCAAACTGCCACCAATAGTCTCTGTAGACCTTTCGGTTACTCCTGGATCGCTCCGGCTTAACTTCACTTAGTACTCGGCGATACGGCAGTTCGTACGCCTTAGCTTCTTGCTCGGACCGATTATTGAAGTCGATAACCCATCGAGGTGCAGAGCTATCCGGGCGAGAATTGAGGTCCTCCCCGCTTAGGTATCGGAAGATGACATCCTCGTTACTAGGATCCGCCTCGATCCAACTTGTCACCTGTTCCGGCTCAAGCACAAATCCCATGCCAAGAACAGTGCAGCCTTGAAAAGCGATCTTGGCGTTCTCGGCCAACCACCTCGGGTCGCCGCTCACTCGACCGCCTGGCTCCAGCAGTGTGGAGATTCGCTTCACCTCAATGTCGCACTCGCTTTCTACGACAACCCGGGAAACTGCGTCTTCCACCGGACCGCAGCTCCCCCATACAGCTGCGTACTCCAGGTTTGCGCTTGCCGCCGGCCAAGATCGGCTCTGCACGGCGCGGGTGATCGTGAAACCCTGGGCGACCAGTTGATCGAGGCCGACCTGCCGCGTGTCACCCTGGGCGACGCTGTTCGTCGCGATCAAACCCAACCTGCCCCGTTGGGACAGCAGTTTGTAGGCGCGAAGGAAGAAGTACGCCACGAGGTCGGCACTGCCTTTGCGACCGTGCGCGAGGGTGTTGACATACCAGTCGCGGACGTTGGTGCCCATAGTGCCGGTGAGCTTTTGTCCACCCAGGAAGGGCGGATTGCCGATGATCGCGTCGAAGCCGCCACGTTCCATGACATCTGGCACGGCTAGGATCCAGTGCAGCGGCTTCCACCGCTCGTAGTCCGTCTCAACGGTTGGGGTGAGCCCTGCTTTCAGGATGCCGTCGAGCATTGCCCGGTTCGGCGTCTCTCCCTCCCCGGGATGGGCGAGATCGACTGCGATGCGCAGGTTCTCGTACGCCTCACGCAGCTTCTTGCCTGGCTTTCCGCCCAGTTGCAGTCCAGCGGCGATCACCCCGTCGGCCACATCCGAAAGTTGGGCGACAACTCCTTGATAGGTGCGCCACTGGCGTCGCTTGGTAGCTGCGGAGCGTTGGGGGTCGTTGTCGTCAACCTCGGTGGCGAGCTGACGACGCAAGCGGGCGGCCTTGCTCAGGGTGCCGTCGATATCGAGGTCGAGGAAGCTGGTCTGAGCGCCGGCCGAGTCCGGGTCAATTTGGAGCTCGCGAAGCTGGCGGGCGTTGGTCAGGCCGAGGAGTGCGTTGCCATGGAGGACCTTGTCGTCGACGAAGGAGAACGGCAACTTGGGGTCGAGGGAGACCAACCACAGGGACAGCTTGCACATCTCTACGGCCATGGCGTTGATGTCCGCGCCGTACAGGCAGGTGGCCACCACCATCCTTATGGCGTGAACGTTGAGCTCGTGCGGCGTGCGCCCATAGGCCACCCCTTCGCGTTGCCATGCCTCCACCAGACGGTCGGCGAGGAAGCGTGCTGCGGCGACGAGGAACGCACCGGAGCCACACGCGATGTCGGCGATCTTGAGGTCGAGGATGTCGTCGGAGGACAGGGGCTGCCAGGCGTCCCGGTCCGCGGTCTGGTGGGGGCCGGGTGAGTAGACGAGGGGTTCGAGGGCGTGGCGTACGACGTCCTCGGCGAGCGACCGGGGCGTGTAATGAGCGCCGGCCGAGGCCCGAGAGGGCGTTTCCACGAGAAGGACGCCACCGGGTTCTACCACGAGGGGTCGGTTGCGAAGGTCGCGGCGGATGATCCCGATGAAGGGGCGCAGTCGGTCGCGAAGGTCGGCGTCGTCGGTGAGGTCACGCAGGGCGTTGTCGGCGTCGTCGAGCGTGTCTCTCGTCTGGAGGGCCTTGGTCAGGGCGGCCTTGGTCGGGGGCTTGGCGGCTGGCTGGTTCTGCTTGATCCAGGCAAGGATCGCGTCAACCAGGGCTGCGTCGCTGCGCTTGGTTTCGGCGAGGTTTTCGAGGGTGGCGAGGGGGATTTCCGGTTCGGAACCGGGGCTGCCGATGAGACTTACGACGGTTTCGTCCGCACCGACGCAGGAATAGCCGAGGAGGCCCTCGTAGATGTAGCCGATCTGCTCGACGTCGATGTCGCGGAAGGAGATCTGGCGAGCTCCGCCGGGTAGCTGGGCGATCTGGATGGCACGCAGGACTTCGAGCATGACGCGGTCGCTGACCGTGATCGCGAGGGAGCCCTGGGAGTTGCGGGCGGTGAGGAAGGGGAAGCGAGCGGGGTCGAAGAGTGAGCCGCCGTACTCGGGTAGGCGGAGGTCTTCGAAAGTCGCGCCTCGGTAGAGAGCCTGGGAGGTGGCCAGGAGGCGGTGCCAGGTGAGCGAAGTGGCGTCGATGGCTTGGTCACCTTCCTCCTTCTGCCGGGCGTCGAGCTTGCCGAGTTCGTCGCTGACGCCGTAGCCCATGGCGAACAGCTGGTTCTCGGGGAGCAGGCCGCGTTCTTCGGCGAAGAGGAGGAAGACGACGCGCATCATGACGGTGACGGCGGCTTCGTAGACCTGGCCGCGCTCTGCCGGCAGTGGGTCGGGCTCTCGTCGGCGCACCGCCTTGAGGCCGCCTTCGGACAGGGCCTGGACGATGAGTTCGACGGCACGGCGGACCTGGGTGCCGAGCGCTTCGGTGATCTTCTCGGCGGCGGTGACCGACTCGGCGAACAGCTCGGTGAGCCGGTCCTGGGCCCTGCCTCCGACGAGGCGCTTGCGCTGGAGGAGTTCGACGAAGGCGTTGCGGGCCTGGGGCTCCTCGATCCAGGTCTGGGAGTCCACGATGCCGGAGGCGACCATCGTCTGCGGACGGGCGCTGACGATCGCCCACCAGCGGCCGTCAGTGACCACGCCGATGGTGGCACCAGAAGTCCGCAGGAGTTCCTCCATGCGGTCGATGGGGCTGGCGGACCAGCCATCGGTGAGCGGGTCGCGCAGGGAGTCGACGGGGTCAGTGAGCAGGACGAGCGCGCCGATGTTCTCACCGTGGATGAGGGCTCCGTTGGCGCGGACGGTGACGGCGTGATCGGGTGAGCGGACCTCAGCGGTGGTCGGGGCGGGGACGGTGTAGGCGGTGCCCCAGCGCAGGCCCTGGCGCAGGACACCGTCCACCCAGGTGTCACGGGCTTCTCGGTAGAGGTCGAGGGCGGCGTCGTCCTCCGGGTGGGTGTCCCAGTGCTCCCATGCCTTCTCGAAGGCGGGTTTGGCGTCCTTGATGAAGGCGAGCGCGCGGGCATCGGGCTGAGGGATGCCCTGGGGCCAGGCTCGTTCGAGTGCGGGGACGGCGAGGAAGGGGCCGTCGGTGTCGACCAGGGCGAGCCAGGCGCGGTGGAGGTCGGCGATGGTCGGGGCGTGCTTCCTGCTCATGCCTGAACCGCTCCGTTCTTCGCGTCTTCGGGGGTGAGGGCGAACACGACCGCGGCGGCCGATACGTAGGGCCGGATGTCGCTGTAGCGCTCCCGGATCGCGGCGATCTCGCGCGCTTCCTCATCGCCCAGGCTTTCAAGGCGGTCGATCATGTTCTGCAGGTCGCGGCGGCGCTGTTTCTGTTGGTCGTCGGTGAACAGAAACTGCTCCTTCTGCTCGCGGATTTCCTGGTCAAGCCGGTCGCGGGAATCGCTCAGGTTGACCCGGAAGGCCCCGAAGATCTCGTGAGCGCGAGTGATGTCGGTTTCCTGGCGCTTCTTGAGTGCTTCGGTGACCTTTTCTTGCCTGCTCTCGCTCTTGCGCTTCATCGCGTTGAGCAGCCGGGTACGCAGCCGGGCATCGTCCGCGTTCCACAGGGCCGCGAGGTGAGCGCGGACCTGCTCGTCGGCCAGGACGAGGTCGTGTGAGTCGAGGGTCTCGTCGAGAACCTGCTCGACCTTGGACTCGGCAAGTGCCTGGCCACGCAGCCGGATTCCGGTGAGGAAGACCTCTTCGTGCAGGCGCAGGCCGCCGCGGCCGACAAGCACGAGTCGGGAGACTGCGGCGACGCAGGATTCGGGCAGGCCCGGTGTGACGACGGCGGTGACCCGGTTGACGGGCGCGTCCACACTGAACAACGCGCCGCGAAGGGTGCGTGTGGCGCGTTGCATGAGGGCGTGGCCCAGGTGGATGTGCACAAGATCCGTGCGATTCGCCGCGGCCTTGTCGTCGAAGGTGATGGAGCGCAGGACGCCCGGCTGGAGACGGGTGTCGAGGCCGCGCAGGGCGGGCTGCCAGGTGCGGCCGAGGTTCGGTAGCTCGAATACCTGGGCGTCGGTGTCCGCGTCGCCGGTCTCCACCAAAGGCGGCTGGGAGTCCAGGGTCAGTGCGGTGTCCACGACGCGGCGTGCGTTGCCCGGTGTGAGGTGCATGACCTCCTTGCGCTGTTCGTAGGTCGCGGTCAGCTCGGTGAGCTGCCGGTTCAGCTCGATACCGCCGGCCAGAGCCTCGTTCATGGCCTCATCGCCGTCGTCCGGCACCGCCGGACGCAGCTTGCGCAGGCTCCCGGTTGGGCTGAAGTGCTCCTGAACTTCGGCGTCGATGACCTGGTTGACCTTCCCCAGGTCCTGGGTCGCCGTGCCGACCTTCCTGGCGATGATCCCCATGAACTCCATGTCCGCCGCGTACGTGGAAGAGGAGGCCACGGGTTTGAAGTGGTAGATCTCCGGGTTCTTGGTCTGTCCGTAGCGGTCGATCCGGCCGATTCGTTGTTCCAGGCGGGACGGGTTGAACGGGATGTCGAAGTTAACCAGCCGGTGGCAGTGAGCTTGGAGGTCGATGCCCTCGCCAGCGGAGTCCGTGGCGAGCAGCACGCGCACCGGATGCTTGTCCGGGCTCTCGGTGAACCGGGCGCGGATCAGCTCGCGCTCCTCGATCGGGGTGGATCCCTGGATCGTCTCCAGTGCGTCCTTGTAGCCGCGCTGCCGGAGCACGCCGGCGATCCAGTCGAGCGTCGCGGCGTACTCGGTGAACACCACGACGCGCTCGTTCGTCCAGTGCCGGCCGTCCGATGTCCGGCAGTGCGCGTCGAGGAAGGACACCAGAGCCTCCAGCCGGGAGTCCGGCTTGTGCTCGTAGCTTGAGCCCCACGCGACCAGCGAGGCTGCCTCGCTGGTGATCGCGTCGGTCAGTGGGTCCGTTCCCTTGCTGTGCCGCAGCGCGGTGAACTCGGGGTGCTCGGCCTCGCCTTCCTCCTCATCGGACTGCCCGCTTCCGATGACCTCGGTGTAGTACTCGTCCTCGTCCAGTTCCAGCTGTCGGTTGTCGTCAGCAGCCGCTTCGTAGAGCTCCATGGTCCGGGCGAACGACCACGGGCTGGACAGGAAGCGCTTCTTGAGCAGCATCGCGACGATGTCGCCGCCCTTGCCCTTGCCTTTCGCTCGGGCGGCCTCTGTCAGCATCCGTGCCAGCCGGTCGAACTGCTCCTGCTCGTCTTCGGAGGGCGTGAACGGGATCGTCAGCAGCTTGCGGGACTTGAATCCCTTGTCCGGGAGGTCGCTCTTCAGACGGCGGACCCGCACCTCGCCCAGAGCGCGCTGATCGATGCTCGCACCGCGAGTGAACCGCCGGCTGTCGATCATCTCCAGGAGCGCCGTGAACGACTCCGAGTAGCCGTTGTGAGGGGTCGCACTGAGGAACAGCCGGTGCTCGCAGACGTCCGCCAGCGCCTTCGTCGCCGTCGTACGGTGACTGTCCACCGCGTACCCACGCTGACCGGGGGCCGTCGTCGGACTTGCCGGGGCCACGTGGTGAGCCTCGTCGACCACCAGGACGTCGAAGGCGAAACGTCGGGCGCTGGAGGTCTTGCGCACATCGGCCAGGACGTCGCGCAGCAGACGCTGGGCCCGCAGTGACGGCAGCCACGACATGCTGACGATCACGCGCGGGAACAGTCGGAACGGGTTGGCGTTCAACCCGTGGCTCCGCCGGACCTTCGCCATCAGGTCGCTGTTGACGATCACGAAGTCCAGACCGAACTTCTCCCGCATCTCGTCCTGCCACTTCAGCGACAGGCTCGGCGGGCACACGATGACCACGGTCCGTGCTCGGTGGCGCAGAAGCAGCTCTTGGACGACCAGGCCGGCCTCGATGGTCTTCCCAAGGCCCACATCATCGGCCAGCAGCAGGTTCGTACGGGAAGATTGCAGAGCGCGACGCAGCGGTTCGAGCTGGTACGCCTCGACGTTCGCACCGCTGCGGAAGGGGGCCTGGTAGGAGTTCGCGTCCGCCGACGTCACCGCGCCCCAGCGCACCGCGTCCACAAACGCTGCCAGCGTGTTCGGGTCATCGAACGCGTCCGGCCGCACCACCTCAGGAAGGCCCTGATCGGGCTGCAGCGTGTGGCCGACCTCCAGCTCCCAGACCACGGTCAGCTCCTGACCGAGCCGATCCTCATCCAGTGACTGGAGACTCACGACGTGGGCGAGCCCAGGGGCTCCTTCGTCGGCGGGGCTCCGTGGCAGGCCCTGGCGGCGGACGTCTGAGACCGCCCAGATGGAGCCCCGGACCTTCACCACCTGCCCCGGTTCAGGAACCGGCGGAAGCGCCGCCGTCCGCCCTGTGCCGCCCTCTGCGCCCTGCGGATACTCCGTAGCGGTCGCCACCTGACGAGACTCCTTCATCAATGCGTCACACCCAGCCGAGTGATCTCTGGAGATCATCGACGTACCAGTATCCCCGACCATTGCCGCGACCCGCGCGAAGTCGCTCAGATCGGCACCGCAGCCGCAATACAAGGCTGGCCCGCAACGTCCGGCGGTCCTTGAGGTCGTCATGCCGGTCGCGCAGCCAGTGTCGGTCATCGTCGTTGAGGGTGCGTGCCGCGTCGGTACGGTCGGTGATCCGGACGGTCGGGCCGCGGGGAGCCCCAGTGGGCGGACGGCTCCCACACCGCGGAGACGGTCTACAACCGCCGCCACGGTGTCGGCACGAGCGACCCGCTCGGCACGGTCCCGCAGTACGGCGGTGCCGCTCATGGCGCCGTGGCAGGAGCCCGCGAGTGGACGACTGGGAACTGACGACCTTTCGCAAGGCCACTGCCTCACGGCAGGATCGCCTCCATGAGAATTCTCGTACTCGGTGGGACCTGGTTCTTGGGACGGGCGGTCGCCCAGACCGCGCTCGATCGCGGCTGGGAGGTGACGGTCTTCAACCGCGGCCGATCCGGCTCTGCGCCCGCGGGGGCCAGGACGGTCCGCGGGGACCGCACCGTCGCCGCCGACCTTGTCCGGCTCGCCGGGGAGGGGCCGTGGGACGCCGTGGTGGACACCTCCGCCTCCGAGATGGCGCCCCGTGATGTCCTCGCCGGTGCCCGAACCCTGGAGCCCGTGGCCGCCCGATACGTCTACATCTCCACCGTCAACGCCTACCGAGGGTGGCCGAACGACCCGCTCACCGAGGATTCGGAAGTCCTGGACGGGCCGCCTGACGCTGACGTCAACTATGGTCGCCTTCCGGATGGTTGGGACGGTCCGGACTGGTACTACGGTCGACAGAAGGCGGGAGCGGAGCGGGCTACCACCGCGGCGTTCGGTGACGACCGGGCCGTGATCCTGCGGCCGGGCGTCATCCTCGGCCCCGGCGAGTACGTTGGCCGGCTTCCCTGGTGGCTCGCCCGTGCGGCCCGAGGCGGCCGGATGCTTGCCCCCGGGGCTCCGGACAAGCCCATCCAGCCGATCGACGCACGCGACGTGGCTGCGTTCGCGCTCGATCAGGCTGTCGCCGACCGTGGCGGTGCGTACAACTGCGTCGCACCGATCGGCCGCGAAACGATGAGTGACCTCTTGACGGCCTGCGTGCTCGCCACTGGCGCCGACGCTCAACTGGTTTGGGCCCCCGACAAGCTGCTCCTGGACCATGACGTTCAGCAGTGGACGGAGCTGCCGCTTTGGCGCACCCATGCGGGCGTGTGGAGGATCGAGTCGACGCGAGCGCAGGCGGCGGGGCTGGTGTGCCGCCCGCTGGCGGAGACGGTCGAGGACACCTGGAAGTGGCTCCGCGACGGCGGGACGCCGGTTGAGCATCCCCGTTGGGCCGAACACGGGATCACGCCGGAGAAGGAAGCCGTGATCCTGGCTGCACTCGGCAGGTAGAAGATCAGGCTTCGATCGCCAGAGGGCTCTGGGCGCCGAGCCTGCGAGCTGGGGACAGGGCGGTGAAATCCTCGATCTGCTCGGCGAGAGAGACAGCGGCAGGCGCCCCCCTGAACTGGGGACGCGTCAACTCGATCCGTGCAGCGACCAACCGCTCCATCATGCCTGAGCCACGCCAGCCCGGCGCCACCTTGAAAACGGGCGTCAGGGCCTCCTGGGCTCCCTCCACCTCGTTACGCATCAACCGTGCTCGCGCGAGGTCGATAGCGGCTGGCCCGGCCACCACGATCGGCGCTTCATGCTCCGGGCGGCCGGAGAGCAGGGAGAGGGCCGTGGAAGCGAATTCCTCGGCGCCCGTCGGGTCGCGCAGGAGCAGACATGTCGTCGCGTTGCTCATGGCTGTACGGGCGGCGTCGAAGCCGAACTCTCCACCGATGTCGTCATGCAACTCGTCACGGTGGCCGCTCGTCTGCTCCAGAGCGGCACGGATGGCATGCTGCGCCTGGCCGTCAGCTCGCAGGTGTCCATACGCGCGGGCTTCGATGGCGTACAGCCGCCGACGAGCGGTGTCCCCGAGCCCGCCAAACCGCTGGGCGGTCTTGGCCAGCCGGACGGATTCGCTGGGGCGGCCGTCCCAGAACGCCATGAACGCCATCATTCCGTAGGCGTAAGCCTGCACTGGACCGTGATCGATCGTCTTGCCGTACTGAGCGGCCGAGCGGGCGAACGACACCGCCGGCGCCAGTGCCCCCAGGTCGAAGGAGACCGCGGCGAGCAGCGCACTGGCTTGCGCGGCGGCGTAATAGAGGCGGGTGTGCTGCTCGGGAGACCGAGTGCGTTCGAGGTTCAACTGCACCTGCCGGAGCAGGTTGTTCGCCTCTTGAAAGACTTCACCCGGCGCGGTGCAGCCGTACTTACGGCTGAGCTTCACCAGGTCGTCGTGGAGCTGGTCGAGGGTCATCTCATCCAGGCGTAGTGCGGCGGCTTCACCGGAGTGAGAGGCGGCATCCCGAGCGGTCATCAGCAGTTCACTTTCGTTGAGCACAGGCGGAGAAGAAGCCGAACCGGATTCCTCGCGCTCGGCCAGAGGGTCCTCCGCGACCGAACGCAGCAGGTCTCCGATCGGCCGCTCGAACATCCGCTCCAGCACACGGGCGGTGGGCGCGTAAGGCGCCGTTTTCACGCCTCCCACAGTCAGCAACCGCTCGTAGTGACGCGCCCCTGGGGCCGGGGCTACGTCGTAGCCCTCACTGCGTAATTGCTGTGCGACGCGCGCGTACGCCTCGCTGAACGCCCGGTGCGAGCGGATGCCCTTACTGGTCGCCAGCCGAAACAGAACCGTGCGCCGGCCCTCGTCCATGTCCCCTCCGGAATCGGTTCCCCTACATGGCATACCGCTTTGGACGCCCGATGGAACGGCCCCCCGCCAGAAGGCGGCAAGAAGTCATAGCGGGGTCATCGTGTCACTCGAAAGGACAGTCAGAAGTCATACCCACGACATAGTCACCACTCACCCCGTCCTGCACGCTAAGTGCTCGGTTCGCGACGAGGAGGAGTCAATGGGTACGGCGACAGCGCCGAGCGTCACCTCTTCGGCCAGAGAAGCATTAGCCGGCCGTGCAGGTCTCCGGCTCCGTACTGGTGACCACTCTCGCCCGGGGGCTATGTCGGAGGGATCGACCCCATGACCATGGCCGTCGCAAGGTCCAAGGTGACCGGTGCTTCCGATTGCACCCTCGAGTTGCCGTGCATCCCCGAATCCGTAGGGCGCGCCCGCGCCCTCGTCTCCAGCGTGCTGAACGCTTGGGGAGTAGACGGAGACTTGGCTGACGACGGCGAGGTCATCGTTTCGGAGCTGCTGGCGAACGTCGTCGAGCACACCGAGACGCCTCTCGCGGAGGTCACCATCGAGCGCCAGGGTGATCGCTTCATTCGCATCGGGGTCTCTGACCAATCGCACACTGCCCCGCAGGTAAAGACGCCCGATGATGAGGGCGAATCCGGCAGGGGCCTGCGCCTGGTGGCCACGCTGAGCTTGCGGTGGGGCTACGACACGCACCGCTGGGGCAAGGTGACCTGGGCTCTCATCGCAGCCCAGGCGCGGAGCAGCAAGTGAGCACCGCAGTGGCTCCGCAGCGGCCAGTCGGGAAGTGGACTCCGCCACTCGACGCAGACAGCTTGAGGACGGTCCTGGAGCGGGTCAGGGACTGGAAGCCACTCGATGTCGAGGACGTCTTCGACGATCTGGACATGGCAATCGGCAACCAGCCACCGCCCGTCGCGACGACTGGCGCCCTGGTCGATCGCCTCCGCGGCCATCTGAAGCAGCTCAGCGACATCGCCGTCGCGGACGGCCGGTACCCGCCTACTGCGGAGATGGTCCAGCTCGTTGAGCGAGGTCGCCCCCTCCGGGATGAGCGCACGCCGACCGACTACCAGCAGGCCGTCGGTCTCGCTCGCCGCCTGGCCTTCGTGACCTCCGACCTGGTCGAAGAATTGATCGAAGCCCGGTACATCAGGGGGGCGGAGTGATGTACTGCCCCAGCTCCGTCCGGCATCCGGCCCTGACCGCCACGGCGATAGCCCTCCCCCGAGACGCATACGACTTCGAGCACTACCAGCAACGGCTCACCGACGCCTGGCTCTTGGAGAAGAGCGTCGCCGTGCGCACCCTGCGCATGCCGTTCCTCGCGGTCCCCGTCGGGGGAACGCGGCGAGGCGGGTACTACCTGGTGTCGTGCCTCTGCTTCGGGCTCAAGGTCCGTGACCTCCTCCTTGAGCATTCCGGCTTCCCCGACCTACGCGTGCGGTGGTCGCCCTACCCGGACACCTGCTTCGTAGTCGAGTGGGGCGAGAGACCACCGACTCTCTGGGGCGACCGCGACGCCACCACCCTTGGCCGCTTCTACGGCTACAGCGAAGCAGCTATTGCCGCCTTCATAGGGCGCCACCACCACGCTCCCTCTTCGGCCGTGCCCGAACCGTGTTCCCCCACGGCACCGTAGCTCGCCGAAGAGGGCCCAACTTCCCACCTGAGAGGACGAGCACCATGTGTGCGCACAACCCGCCGTGCCCCACGGCTGAGGCTCCCGACAGGGAGGCCGCGCGATCCCTCGCGCACCGGCCTGGACAGGGCTGGAGGAGTCTGCTGTGCAACGGAGTTCTCTTCGCGGACATTGGGAAACTCCTTCCCGACGGCCGGATCGTCGCCCCGCTCCGGTCCCTCAACACGGCGAGGGCAGCCGCGTGAAGCGGACCAGTGCAGCACCCCGGCTCATCCCGTACATCACGCAGCGGGAGGGCGAATACGGCGGGTTGGAGTCGGAGCTCACGCTTAGCATGAACGCCTTCGGCGCCGTGCGTCTCGCCTACCACGAGGAGACCCCCGCTGACCGTGGGCCGCACGGTGAGCTGTGGGCGCGATGCTCCCAGTCGTTGAACGCTGTTGGGAAGCCGACGGGCAAGCCACAGTGGCGCTTGGTCAATCCCATCCGGCAGCGGGAGGCGATGGAGCAGCTTCGGTGCCAGGTCGGCTTCTGCCCGGCCGAGACCGATCAGGGGTACATCTTCCTCGCCGGGGCGGCGGAAGGCGCGTCCCACCGTGCTGGCGAGCCGGTGACGACGGCCCAGCCGCCGGTGTGCCTGGAGCATCTGCGGCCGGCCATAGACCTGTGCCCGCACCTGCGCAAGGGGCACGTCGCCTTCCGCGCGCGGGCGACGGCGCCCTGGGGTGTCATCGGCACCAGGTACCGCCTCACCGCCACTGGGCTGGAGCCGCTTCCTGTCGAGGACGACGACGCGCCAGTGGCGTACGGGCACCCTCAGTTGGGCTGGTTCCTGGCGAGCCAACTCCTGCGCGAGCTGCGGGACTGCGAGGTCGTCAATCTGAACGATCTTGTGCCCGCCGCCTAGACGGCCGCTCGGCGGTCCTGAGTGGTACCGACAGGACCGCCGAGCGGCTTACCACCGGCGCCGAGCCCTCGCGCGCCATCCAGCCAGAAACCGTCATCCTCCGGCGGTCCGGCAAGAACGGAGAGCGTTCGCCGATAGCCTCCCGGCCCACCGGCACGCGATGCCGACCTACTCCCCTGAACAAGAGCGACCGAAGGAAGTCCATGACGAACACGACCGTGGAGCCCGACGAGGCGACCCGCCTGCGGAACAAGGTGGTGGATGAGCTGTGCGCGGACGGCAACATCTCCTCCTCGGAGATCGAAGCGGTGATGCGCAAGGTGCCCCGGCACGAGTTCACCCCCGCCGACACGCCGCTGGACAAGGCGTACGACACGTACGCCGCCGTGATCACCAAGACGGACGAGCACGGTGTGCAGATCAGCTCCGTCTCCGCGCCGCAGATCCAGGCCATGATGCTGGAGCAGGCACAGGTGAAGCCCGGGATGCGGGTCCTGGAGATCGGCTCGGGCGGGCTGAACGCGGCCTATCTCGCCGAACTCGTCGGTGAGGACGGTGAAGTCGTGACCGTCGACATCGACCCCGAGGTAACCGACCGCGCGCGACGGCTCCTGGACGACCACGGGTACGGCCGGGTGCGCGTCGTCACCGTTGACGCCGCCGAGCCCATCCCGGACCTCGATGAGGTCGACGTCGTGATGGTGACCGCTGGGGCCTGGGACATCTCCCCGGCCTGGACCGCGCAGCTCAAATCCGGCGGCCGGCTCGTGGTGCCGCTGCGGATGCGCGGCCTGACCCGGTCGATCTCCTTCATCCAGGTCGAGGGCGAGCACGGCTCCCACCTGGAGAGCGAGTCGGCGAAGATCTGCGGCTTCGTCCCGATGCAGGGCGCGAACGCCCATCGGGAAGAACTCCTCCTCGTCAACGGCACCCCGGAGATCGGGCTCAAGTTCGATGACGGCCTGCCGGCAGACCCGCACCGGCTCGACAACGCCGTCACGTTCCCGCGCCACGAGCTGTGGACCGGCGTCACCGTGCGCATCCAGGAACTCATCGACACCCTCCAGATGGCGATGGCGATCAGCCTGCCGGGCTTCTGCACGATGGCCGTCGATGAGAACTCGGACACGGGCCTGGTCGCCCCCGTGAACAAGCGGTTCGCGCTCGCGGCCGTCGAGGACGACACCTTCGCCTACCTCGTCACCCGCCGCACCGAGGACAACAAGCACCTGGAGTACGGCGTGCACGCCCTCGGCCCGCACGCGGAGCAGTTCGCCGACAAGATCGCCGGCGTCCTCCGCGACTGGGAGGCCAACCGGCGCGGCGGCCCCAGCCCGGTCATCCGGGTCTACCCGGCCAGCACCCCCGACGAGCAGATCCCGGCCGACCGGGTCATCGACAAGGTGCACAGCCGGGTCTCGCTCTCCTGGCCCTCGGCGTAACGCCGGGAGCCAGGCCATCCCGCACCACCCCAACTAGAAGAGAAGAAGGGCACAACATGACGAGCGCCACTCTCGCCCCACCCGCGGTCGCGCCCGCGGCGGACCTGGACGACGACTTCGCGCCCCTGGACGTGAAGGTTGTCATCGCCGAGCACTCGTACGGCCACCTCATGTGCTCCACGGGCGACGGCTGCGGCACCACCTGCGCGACCGGTGCCTCCGCCTGCGGTTCCTTCACCGAGGACCCGGCCTGATCCACCCGGCCTGATCAAGGCCGACCCATCACCTGTGGGCCGGGCGAAGCGCTTCGCCCGGCCCACAGGCCCCCTTTCCCCGCCCACGCCGCCTCATGGAAGGGCCTCATGGCTTCCCGAGCAGCCGCCGGATACCTGTGGCAAGGCGTTGCGATGCTGCGCGCCACCACCAGCCCCGGGCCGGCAGGCATCCCCCGTTCCCTCGACCTGGACAACATGGCCGTCACTCGCGGATGGCTGAACCGCATCTGGCAGCGCGAGGATTTCCGCAGCGCGCTGGAGCTGGCCGCGCCTGTGCTGTCCGACGCCATCGAGGCCGTCGTCCAGGGTCGGCAGACCGAACCCCGTCACGTCCGCCGTACCGCGCTGTCGACGGCCTCCTACCTTCTACGGTGGCAGCACCGGCCGACCCCGCTCGGCCTGTTCGCCGGCACCGCCCCGGTGTCCGTTGGTCCCCGGGCGAGCGCGCGGTGGCGCGACAAGCACCGCGCGGTGATCCGGCCGGACGCCGAATGGGTCACCGACATGGTCCTCCGGTTCCAGCGCACCCCCGCGTTGCTGAAGCGGTTACCGGTCGTCGCCAACAACGCCGCCCGTGCCCGTGGTGACCGGCTCGTGGCGCCGGGCCCGCCCTCCGACGGCCACGCCGTCCTCCTGGCCCCGGTCGAGATATCCGTCCGCAACGCCCGCCCGGTGGCCGCCGCCATGGACGCGGCCCGTACCCCCGTCCCCTACGGCGACCTCCACAGCCACCTGCACGACCGCTTTCCGCAGGCCACACCGGAGAAGATCGAAGCCCTTCTCACCAGCCTGGTCGAGCAGCAGTTCCTCATCACCAGCCTGTGGGCGCCCATGGCCACCGTGGACGCCTTCCAGCACCTGTGCCGCGAACTGGACCGGCTCCAGGCGGACAGCGTCCCCGAGGTGCGGGACCTGGTCCACGCGCTGTACGCCCTGCGCGACGACCTGTCCGCCCACCAACCGACCCTCTCCGACACCAACGTGAGCGCCGTCGGCGCGCGGATGCGCGCCCTCACCCCCGTCACCCCGACACCGCTGCTCATTGACACCGCCCTCGACTGCGAGACCCAGATCCCGCAGGCTGTGATCGCGGAAGCGCAGGTAGCCGTGTCGGCGCTCTACCGGACCACCCCGCAGCCCTACGGCTACCAGCACTGGCGCGACTACCACCGCCGCTTCCGGGCCCGGTACGGCGTCGGCGCCCTGGTACCGGTGATGGACCTGGTCGCCGACAGCGGCCTCGGCCTGCCCGCCGGATACGTCGGCTCCGAACGCGGCGCCGCCCTGAAGGTACGCACCGACCGCGACGAACTGCTGCTCGCGCTGATGCAACAGGTCCTCCTGGACGGCGGCCGTGAACTGCGGCTGACGGACGACATGGTCGACGCCTTGGAGAAGGCGGCCGGAAAGGACGAGCGGCTGTTCGTGCCCCGGGTGGAGGTCGCCTTCGAGGTCCACTCCCCCAGCACGCGGGCACTGTCCAGCGGCACCTTCGACCTCCTCCTCACCGCGGTCCCCCGGCCCGGCAGCAGCATGGCCGGCCGGTTCGCCCACGTCCTGCCACCCGAGCATCAGGACGCGCTCGCCGCCACCTACCACGGGACGCCGGACGACCTCACCGCGCAACTCGTGTTCCCGCCGCGCCGCCACCGCAACGAGAACGTCACCCGTACACCGCGGCTGCTGCCGCACATCATCGAACTGTCCAGCCACCAGGAACCGGACGAGGCGACGATCCCGCTCGACGACATCGCCGTCACCGCGGACCCGCGCAGCTTCCACCTCGTGCAGCTCTCCACCGGCCGGCGCATCGACGTGCGGGTCCTGCACGCCCTCGAAGGCGGAACGCAGACCCCACCCCTGGCCCGGTTCCTCGCCGAAGTCGCCAACGGACGGTTCGCCGCTTACAAGCCGTTCGACTTCGGCGCCGGCTCCCGGCTTCCGTTCCTCCCCCGGGTGCGCTACCGACGCACCATCCTCACGCAGGCCCGATGGCTGCTGATGGCCGACGACCTACCCGGCCGCAAAACCTCGACCGAGGAGTGGGAGAACGCCTTCGCCGCATGGCGGGACCGACTGCGGGTCCCGATGCAGGTCGCCGTCATCGAGTACGACCAGCGCCTCCCGGTCGACCTGTCCCACCCGGTTCACCGCCGGGTGCTGCGCGCCCACCTCGACAACGCCCGGCGCCTGGAGCTGCGCGAGGTCCCAGACGCAGACGCCCACGGCTGGATCGGCCGGGCCCACGAGATCTGGCTCTCCCTGGGCCGGTCACAACCGGACACCACCGTTGTGCCCCGGCCGCGCCCCGCAACGTCGGCGGCCCCCAGGCGGCATCTTCCGGGCGCGGGCGATGTCCTGCTCGCTCAGCTCCACGCCCACCCGCGCCGCTACGACGAGATCCTGAGCCGCCACCTGCCCGGCCTCCTCACCGCGTTCGGCGACACCCCGCCACTGTGGTGGTTCACCCGGCACCGGGAGATGGCCCGCCCCGACGCCGACCAGCACCTCGACCTCACGCTGCACCTGCCGCCGGACGCATACGGGGCCGCCGCCCAGCACGTCCGCAGGTGGGCGGACACGCTGCACGGGACCGGTCTGGCGGCCGGGCTCGTCCTGGCTCCCTACCAGCCGCAGACCGGGCGCTTCGGCCACGGGCCGGCCATGGACGCCGCGCACCAGGTGTTCGCCGCGGACTCCGCCGCCGCCCTCGCGCAGATCCAGCTCACCGAACGCACCGGCGCCCTCGCCCCGCAGGCCCTCGCCGCGGCCAGCGCCCTGCACCTCGTCACCCCGCTGGCGCCGGACACCGCGGTGGCCGAGGAGTGGCTGGTGCGCGCCCTTCCCCAGGGCACGGGGCGGCTGAACCGGGCCCTGCGTACCCAGGTGCTCGAACTCGCCGCGCCGAACGGCGCCTCCGTGCTCGCGGCCCTCCCCGGCGGCCAGGCGGTTGCCGAAGCGTGGCGGGCCCGCGCCGTCGCCGTGGACGCCTACCGGGACGCCTTGGCCGGCCAGCGTGATCCGCTCGACGTAGCCCGGTCGCTGCTGCACCAGCACCACGTCCGGGCCCTGGGCGTCGACCCGCGAGCCGAGGAGACCACGATCCGGCTCGTACGGACCGCGGCCCTCCAGCACCGAATGGCGGCGCGATGACCGCGCCGGCCGCGACCACCGCGGCGATCCTGGAGCAGTACACCGCCCACCTCGCACACCCCGCTCCCCCGCCTCCAGACGAGCCGTGGGCGGTGCAGTCCCTCGCCGACGGCGCCGCCGGAATCAGCCTGCTGCACATCGAGACGGTCAGCCGTCACGGCGGCTCATGGCGCCCTGCCCACCGGTGGATCACCGCCGCGGCAGCCGGGCACATCAGCGCGGCCGACACCGCTGGGCTGTTCCTCGGCGCTCCGGCCCTCGGCTTCGTCCTCACCACCGTCCCGCCGTCCTTCCAGCACCTGTACGAACCGGCGCGGCGGACCCTGCACCAGCACATCATCGACCTGACCCACCGCCGCGTGGACGCGGCACTCACCCGCATCCGCAAGGGCGACCTGCCCACGTTCGCCGAGTACGACCTGTTCTACGGCCTCACCGGCATCGGGGCGTACCTCCTACGGACCGACCCCGAAGGGCTCCCCCTGCAACGAGTCCTGAAGTACCTCGTCGCCCTCACCCGTCCCCTCGCCCCCAACGGCCGCGGCCTGCCCGGCTGGTGGGTCCGCCACGACCCCGCCCGCGGCGAGTCCCCCCAATTCCCTGGCGGCCACGGCAACTTCGGTGCCGCCCACGGCATCACCGGCCCGCTCCTCCTGCTGGCCCAGGCCATGCGCCGCGGCATCACCGTCAGCGGCCACCGCGAAGCCATCTGGAGCATCTGCGAACACCTCGACGCCTGGTGCCAGATCAGTGCCTCCGGTCCCTGGTGGCCCGAGCACATCTCGCGCCGCGACCTCGACCACGGGCGCCCCCACCACGACGCTCCCACCCGGCCGAGCTGGTGCTACGGAACCACGGGCATCGCACGGGCCGGGCAACTCGCCGGGCTCGCCCTGCGCGCCCCCGACGTCCAAGCGTTCTACGAGAACGCCCTGTACTGCGCCCTGACCGACCCCGAACAGCTCGCGCACGTCACCGACTCCGGCCTGTGCCACGGCTGGGCAGGCATCTACCAGACCGCCACCCGCGCCGCCGCCGACGCTCTCGACCCCCGCCTCCAGACCCTCCCCAAGGCCCTTGGCGACACCCTCGCGGCAAACACCCAGCCCGGCCTCTCCGGGCCCGGCCTGATCAACGGTGACTCGGGCACCGCGCTCGCCCTGACCACCCACGCCTCACAGCAGGCCCCGATCACCGGATGGGACGCATGTCTCCTGATCAACTGATCCAGGCGGAGCCAGGCCCGATCCAGCGCGCGGTCGCCGCCGCCCTGACCGGACTGCCGATCCCCGAGATCGCAGCCCAGTACGGGATGGAACCGGTGGTCCTGTCCGACGCCGTAGCGGTCTACGACCAGGCCGGCCGGGAGGCCCTGGCCCGGTACGCCTCCACGGTCGACTGGTGGCAGGTGTACCTCCACTTCACCGACTGGACGAAAGCCGACGAGACCTTCACCGCGCACGTCCTGCCCCTTCTGCTGGAGGCGGAGACCGCCGGCCTCATCGGCGGCTGGTGGTACACCAGGAAGCATCCCTGCTGGCGCCTGCGTCTCCGCGTCCGGCCGGAGATCGGCGCCAAGCTCGGCGCCGCGGAGGGCCTGGACCGACTCGGCTTGCACCGGCTGGTGGCCGACGGGCACCTCGTGCGCTGGTGGCCCGGGGTCTACGAGCCTGAGACCGCAGCGTTCGGGGGCGCGGCCAGTATGACGGCCGCGCACGCCCTGTTCGTCACCGACAGCCGAGAGGCGCCGCAACTCAGGCAGCGCACGGACCTGGCCGTGGGACCGCGCGAGCTGTCGGTTCTCCTCTGCACGATCATGATGCGCGCTGCCGGCCTGGAGTGGTGCGAGCAGGGGGACGTCTGGCACCGAGTCATCACCCAAGAGCACCGCTCGGCCGTCAGCGACGTCCCAGCAGACCGGCTCGACGCCCGCGCCCAGGAGATCCGGCCCCTGCTCTTCGCCGACAGCGACGTACTGCTGCGCCCCGGCGGACTGCTGGAGCCCGTCGCCGAGTGGGTCGGCGCCTTCCGCGGCACAGGGCAAGAACTCCGCCGTGCCGTACAGGTCGGGACGCTGGACCGCGGACTGCGGCAAGTGCTCAGCTACCACGTGATCTTCCACTGGAACCGGCTCGGCCTCTCTCTGCGAAGCCAGAGCATCTTGGCCTGGGCAGCCAGGGCGGCGATCCTCCACCGGGACAGCGGGACATAGATCGGCTGCACGGCTGGTCGTCGACTGGGCACGCAAGGGCTGAACCGATGATCCCCGCGATAGCCGGCCACATCCCCCTGTTCCGCCCGCACCAAGGCGCCCGCGCTCCCCTTCGCGGAGCGCATCAACCACCTCACTGGGCTCCCGGTTAGGAGGTGACGCCCCCTGCGGTGCCCCGCGTTCTGCCCACTCGGTATGGCGGTGTCGGCGTTTCGGCCATTCCCTGCCCGCAGCCGCTCCAAGCCAGACCAGGGATCGGGCGCCCGCCGGGTCTACGGACGCAGAAATAGCGGGCTTGCCAGCACGACCGAATGACGTGTGTTCGATATCGCAGCCGTGTCGTTAGACCTCACGACTCATCCGCAGCGACCGTCCTAGGGGGAACGATGACCTCGGCCATTACGCAGGACCAGCCGCCGCAACCCCCCAACGGGACCGCGCCGGACGACGAACCGCAGGAAGCCGGTGTTCGAGAAGAGGAATACCTCTACCGCGACGAGTCGAGGCTCCAGGCCGGCTCCCAGCTGACCTCCCGCACCATGGCGCGCCGGCTGCCCTCGCTCGTGCGGCGCTCGGTGCGGATGGCCTGGCGCGTGGACCGCGGTGCGACCATCGGCCTACTGGTATGCCAGATCGCAACCGGCGTCCTCGCCGCCCTCGGCCTGCTGGCCGTCTCGGGCACCATCACCGCGTTGATCTCCTCGGGCGACATCACCGAGCGGCTGCGGGACGCCGCCCCGCAGCTGGCCGTGATCGCCGCCGCCACCGGCCTGCGCGCACTGCTGGGCATCACTGTCATCTGGCTGACCGGCCGTCTGCGCCCGGTGCTCGGCCGGGCCGCGGAGCTGACGATGATCGAGGCCGCGCTCGGCGCAGAACTGGCCGCCAACAACAAGCCCGGCTACAACGACGCCTACGACATCGCCGACCGCGGCGCCCAGGTCACTCCCGACCTCGTCGAGGAAGCGCAGGACGTCCTCGCGGCGACCGCCACGCTCGCGGCCGGCGCCACCGTCCTGACCGTCCTGCACCCGGTGCTCCTTCCCCTCCTCTTCCTCGCCTGCCTGCCGCAGGCCGCCGCGTACGTGCGCTCCGCCCGTGTGCTCTATCTCGCCGGGCTGGAGACCTCCGGGCGGCGCCGGATGCTGGGCAAGCTGCGCTGGCACATGGCCTATCAGGAGTCCAGCGAGGAGATGCGCGCCTGCCTGGCGGGCCCCTTCCTGATCGGCCGGTACCGGCGGCTGGCCGCCTCGGTCAACGCCGCCGAACGTGAGGCCGCCAACACCGGTGCCTGGATGGGACTGGCCGGAGCGGCGGCCGGCGGGATCGCCTCGGCCGCGGTGTGGGCGGCGCTGCTGTGGCTCCTGGCCTCCGGCCGGATGAGCCTGGCGGCCGGCGGCGGCGCCGTCTTCGCCCTCCAGACCGCCACCGGCTCGGTGCGCGGCATCATCAACGGCGGGGCCCGCCTGGTGCGCACCGGCTGGTATGTGCAGGACTGGCAGAACTTCCTCGACAACGCCCACGGCCAGGCCATGACCGACTCCCGCGGCAAGGCGCTCGTGGCCGCGGCCCCGGAGCGCTTCGAGGTCCGTGACGTCACCTACCGTTACGACGGCGCCCCCAAGGACAGTCTGAGCAACGTCTCCCTGCACGTGCGGCGCGGGGAGATCGTGGCGCTGGTCGGGGAGAATGGCTCCGGCAAGACGACGCTCTCGCGCCTGCTGTGCGGGCTGCTGCTGCCCACCGAGGGCGAGGTGGCCTGGGACCACGCCTCCACCGCGGACCTGGACCCGTGGCGGTCGTGGGAGCATGTCGCGCTGGTGCCGCAGAAGTTCACCTACCTGCCGCTGACGATGCGCGACAACATCACCTTCGGGCAGGGCGACACCAGCGACGCGGCCCTGCTCAATGCCTGCGAGGCGTCCGGCGCCGCAGAGATGCTTCCCGGGCTCCGCTCGGGCCTCAACACCCTTCTGACCAGCGAGTGGTTCGGTGGTCAGCAGCTTTCCGGCGGGCAATGGCAGCGTCTGGTCCTCACCCGAGCGTTCCACCGGCAGGCGGCACTGCTGGTGATGGACGAACCGACGGCCGCCCTCGACGCACGTGCCGAGCACCGGATCTTCGCCGGCCTGCGCGAACTCGCCAAGGACCGCGCCATCCTGCTGATCACGCACCGCCTCACCAACGTCGCCGTCGCCGACCGGATCGTAGTGCTGAACGAAGGGCGGATCGTCCAGGAGGGCACCTACGCCCAACTCACCCAGCAACCAGGGCTGTTCCGCACCCTGTGGGAGCTGCAACGCCGGATGAGCGGAGACACTCCCTGATCTGTAGGTTCCGCGATTCGGTGCGCACTGTACCCGTGAGATGCGCACCGAATGCGCAATTCCAAGGATCTGTGCGCACTGACTCCGCACGGTAACTAGCTTCCGGCCCATGGCCATTCCGAGTCCAGCCCGGGTACGTGGGAAGTACGAACAGCCGATGGCGTCAGTCCGCTACGACGACGCGTCGGTACGGAAGGTCCCGTTCAAGGATCTGCGGTTGGCGGATTTCACATGGTCGGTTCCGTGGCGGAGGTTCCGCTCCGTCCACGGCCAGTCGCACTACTCGGGTCGGTACTCGTCGGCGACGATGGCCGGGCCCGTGGTCTACGAGAGCCGCTTGGAGCTGGCACGGCTTCTCCTGGCTGACATGGATCCTGCCGTGCGTGGGATCTATGCCCAGCCGTGCCACCTGACCGCCCGGGTAGGCGACCGGGTGCGTCGGCATGTGCCGGACTTCCTGCTGGTCATGGAGTCGGGAGTGGTGCGGGTGGTGAACGTCAAGCCTGCGGATCGGCTCACGGATCCGAAGATCACGGAGGCGTTGGCCTGGCCGGGTGAACTGGTCGAACGGCACGGTTGGGAGTACGAGATCTGGTCCGGAGCGGACCGGGTGGTTCTGGAGAATGTCCGGTTCCTCGCGGCCTACCGTCGCCCGGGCGTGGTCCCGGAGGCCGAGATCGAACGCGCTTGGGAAAGCGTGCAGGACGGTGACCGACTCGGTGTCGCCGAGCGACGGCTGGCAGCTGGGCGTCCCGACCACGAGGCACGGCCACCGCTCTTGGCACTGGTGTGGTCTGGCCGGCTGACCACTGATTTGTCCCGTCCGCTGAGTAGCGACTGGGTTCTGCGGAGGTCGGTGTGAACGCCTGGACAACGACTCTTCGGACAGGTCTACCGCTCACCTATGACGGCGAGCAGTTCACGATCGCGGAGATCGAGGGCCGCCGCATCCTCCTTCAGAAGATGTCGGCGGAGTGCCGCCCTGCGTGGCGGCAGGTCGACCTGTCGGTGCTGCTGGCACACCCCTCTACCGAGTTCCTGGTGGAGACCTCGCCTGCGGAACCGGCAGCCGCAGCGTTGCTGGGCGGTCTCAGTAGTGCGGAGGACGATGCGCTCACCGTTCGGTTCCGGCATGTGCAGGAAGTTCGCTTCGGCTATCAACTGGGTTCTTCCGAGCTGGCTTTGGAGGGTGAGCCTCGGCCGGACTATGCGCCAGGGATGCCTTTGATGCACCGGTACCGAGCAAAGGCCGCCGAGCTCGGAGTCGACCCAGCGACGGTGCGCCGATGGGTGTCCAAGGTCGAGAGGGACGGGCCGGCCGGGCTGGTGAGCAAGCGCCGGCCCCATAGCGTGCTGGATCGGGTGGATCCGCGCTGGCTGGAGATGGCACGCACGGTGATCGGGGGCCTGGAGAAGTCCAGCCGCCCTGTCCGTGGCCTGGTGCTGATGGAGATCGAAGAACGAGTGGCCAAGAAGTACGGCCGCGATGTGGTGAGCGTTCCGAAGCAGACCACCGGCTACGCACTGCTGAAGGAACTCAGCCGGGGGACCAACGCGTTCGAGGGCAGCACGAAGGGGAAGCGGTCCATCGCGAACCGTCCGCAGGGGGTCTTCGGCAGGCTGCGGGCGACGCGGCCGGGTGAGTACATCGTGCTGGACACCAACAGCCTGGATGTCTTCGCGATGGAGCCGGTGACCTGCCGGTGGGTGCAGTGCGAACTCACCGTCGCCATGGACCTCTACAGCAAGGTGATCACTGGGTTACGTCTGACGCCGGTGTCGACGAAGTCGACCGACGTGGCCGGTGTCCTGTTCGAGACGATCCGACCGCGGGAGGTGTCATCTGCCGGAACGGGCGAGCCGCTTCCGTACTGCGGGGTTCCTTCCACGGTGGTGTTCGACGCGGAGAAGCTGGTGGACGCGCACGGCCAGCCGCTGCTGCCCGCAGTCGCGGCGGAGACGATCATCTACGACCACGGCAAGATCTACGTCTCGAACCACATCGCGAGCGTCAGCGCGAAGCTCGACATCTCCCTGCAGCCAGCTCGCCCTTATACGCCGACCGACAAGCCGGTGGAGCGGTGGTTCAAGACGTTGAACCAGGGACTGCTGGCGGCACTCCCCGGCTACAAGGGGCCGGACGTGCACAGCCGGGGAGAGAAGGTGGAGGACGAGGCGTACTTCTTCCTGGACGAGCTTGAAATGATCATCCGCGAGTGGATCACTTTGATCTATCACAGGCGGCACCACAGGGGGCTGACGGTCCCGGAGGTCCCGGGCCTGAAGCTGAGCCCGCTGGAGATGTTCGAGCACGGTGTGAACCGGGCGGGCCCCTTACGTATCCCGTCCAGGCCGGGCCTCGCGTTCGAGTTCCTGGAAGAGGAGTGGTGCCCCATCCACCACTACGGGGTGGAGATCAACGGGCTCCGCTACAACGGGGACGGGCTCGACGACTACCGCAATCAGATCAGCCCGCACCGCGGCGAACAGGCCGGAAAGTGGCCCCTCGCGGTGGACCGCGCCGACATCAGGAAGATCTACTTCCAGGATCCGAAGCAGCCACATCTGTGGCACACCCTGGACTGGGAACATGCCCCGGCATTGAACGGGCCGGCCAGCCTGGAGGCGTTGAAGTACGCGCGCCGGATCGCGGCCAGGACGCATCGTTTCCCGGACACCAAACGCGCCCTGATCGAGTTGTTGGAACGCTGGGGCGCCGGACTGACCGAGGACCGGACCGAGCGGCGCATGGCGGTGCGACTGTCGCAGGACCGTCTGCGGCTGGTCGGCGAAGACGACCCCGAAGCCGACGCGATCGCCGAGCTTCCTTCCGTGCGCCGTCTGGCAGCGCTCAGTTCGCCGGAAGCAGGAGCGGGCCAGGAGGCAGCACCGGATTTGCAGGTCGTCGCGTCTGCGGATGAGGACCTGGGCGGGGACGACGACGAGGACGAGGAGTGCGAGGCAGTCCCGGCAGACGAGGAAACTGCTGTCCTGGTCGATGAGGATGAGTACTACGCCGACGTCTGGGACAGCCGTTGAGTACGGCGGACGGCATCGAGCCGTTCGAGGGCGATGACCGCCAGTACACCCCCACCCGGCTGCCGGGCTGGCTGCAGGAGGTCAACGGCCCGGACCGCATCCAGCCCCCACAGTTCACCCGGACCCAGCTCGCAGAACTCTCGCCGCGGGATCTGCTGGTGCACAACGACAACCGGGAGGTCTGGCACGCCAACATCGGCCCGATCGACACACCCCAGCTCCTCGCACTGCACGACGCCCTGGCCGAGATCGTCGAGTCGAACCGGCAGGACGGCGACAAGACCAAACCCGCGGCCCTGGTGGACGCCTACCCGGGACTCGGCAAGAGCACAGCGGTGCGGGACTACGGACGCAAGCTCTTCCGCAAGCAGGTCGCCCTGCGCGGAGAGACGACACCGAGCGGAGACCGCCGGGTCCCGGCCATCTACATCGCCTTGAGCGGGAACACACAGATCCGCGGGCTGAACGCGGCGATCTGCCGCTTCTACGGGCTGCCGACGTCCGGGAACGCCGACACCCTGGCCGAGCGGGCTGTGGACGCCGTGCTGTCCATGAAGACGGCCGCGATCGTCATCGACGACATCCACTTCCTCGCCGGGGCGAACTCCAACTCCATCCGCATGGCGAATCAGTTGAAGTACCTGGCGAACGTCCTCCCCGTCACTCTGATCTACGTCGGCGTCGGTGTCCAGCAGCGTGGTGTCCTGCGCGAGGGCTTCTCCGGCAAGCAGACCGAACTGGCCCAGTTCGGGCGCCGCACCACCCCGCTGACACTGCCACCGTTCCAGATCGAGGACGACGAAGGCCGCCGGCACTGGCACACCCTGCTCAAGACGATCGAGCAGAAACTCGCCCTGGCCGAGAAGTACCCCGGGATGCTCGCCAGGGACCTGTCGGACTACCTCTACGCACGCTCCACCGGGCACTTCGCCTCCCTCATGGCGCTGATCAACCGCGGCTGCCTGCGCGCGATCCGCTCCGGCCACGAGCGCCTCGATGGGGAGCTGATGAACCAGGTGAAGAACGACGCCGCCGCGGAGGCAGCCCGCAAGGAACTCGAAGCCGCGATCGAGGCCGGCCTGCTCACCACCCGCCCGGCGTCCCCGGCTGAGCGCCGCAGGAAGTCGGCATGACGCGGTGGACGGACGAGCGGATCCCTCTCTGGGTGCCGCCCGTCGAGGGTGAAGCCCTCGACAGCTGGATCGAGGCATACGCTCGCCGGCTGGCCGTCAGCGGTGGAGAGTTCACCCGGTTCCTCGGGCTGTCCGGGACGGACCCGAGGTTCATGGTCCGCAGGCTGACCAACGCCGAACGCGACACCCTCGCCCGACGCACCGGGCTGACGCCCGACGCGTTGGCCGCGATGACACTCGACCGGTTCGACGGTGTCACCGTGGCCATCGACCCGGACGATCGCAGCATGGGCAGGCCGCCGGCCTGGCGGCACTACGGCTCACGCAGCCGGTTCTGTCCCGCCTGCCTGGCCGACAACCACGGGCGGTGGCCGCTGTCCTGGCGGCTGCCGTGGTCCTTCGCCTGCGTCCGCCACGGGCTGCTGCTGTGTGACTACTGCCCGGCCTGCGGGCATCCTCCGCCGGTCAGCACCCGGGGACGGAGCAGACCGTCGTCTCCCGGCGTCTGCCTGCACGCGACGGAAACCGGACGTGCCATCCGCTGCGGATACCCGCTTGCCCAGTCCCCTGCCCCGGTCCTGCGGCCCGATGGGATGGTGATCGCCGCTCAACTCGCCGTCAGCCGCGACATCCTGGACGCATCGGTGGCAGAGGAGGCCCGCACCCGCGGACAGGAACTCTACGTTCTCGCCCGACGGGCTCTGCGCGGCATCCACGAACTTCCCGCCGCTCCGTCAGTGGTCACCGCGATCCTGGACGACTGCGGCGGCACTCTGCCCGCCCTGGCCGTCCGCGACGAGGCCAGCGACGCCCACAACACCGCCGTCGGCACCGCCGTGGCCGTGATCGCCACCGACCGCAGTCATCCAGCCTGCGACGAGGTCTTCGCCTGGCTGCTGTCCACTCACCGCCCGCGGGTCCCCCGAAGCAACTACGCCACCAGCAAGATCTCCGAGTGGCTGCCCGCCGGGCCCCGCGTGGTCAACCGCATGCTCTCGGCCGCCGACTCCGAGCTCACCTTCATCGCCCGCCTGCGCTACGGCACCGCCACCCCCGCCCCGGCCTGGCCCGACCGCAGTGACGAGGACGTACGCGACCGGGCGTCGAAGCTGCCCGCCATGATCTGGCCGTCCTGGGCCTTCCGCCTCCTGCCCGTCAAGACCGACGCCCCCGTCGCCGGGTTCCGGCGGGCATGCGCCTCTCTGATGCTGCTGCCCGGCACGAACTGGGACTACCTGCCAGCAGCGTCACTCATGGGCAACACCAGTCCCAAGAGCAACCGCCGGGCACTGGACGCGGCGGTGACGCTCTCGGGAGCCGAGACCCTGGTCGCGGTCCTGCCAGAGTTGGCCAAGGCCCTGGACAGCCACCACGTCCCGATCGACTATGCCCGCCGTCGCAGACTCTTCAGCCCGGACAGCGTCGCCTTCGATCACAACGCCTACCAGGAGCTCTGCCGACGCCACGGCTGGCGATCCCATGCCCCCATCCGCATCCAGCGCCTGTACTGGCAGCTGGCACGACTGCTACTCGGCGCCGACCCCGGCGCCGCCTCGCGCACACCCGCTGGGCATGTGTCCTTCCACTACCGGCTCCATCCCGGCCTGCACGAACTCCTGCACCAGCAGGCAGCCGCAAATCTAGAAGCCCACGGCATCGACGAACCCGTCTTCTGGGAACCCCCACCAGCCTGGGTCACGGATCCCAGCCTTCCGCCCGGCCCCGAGACGATCAACGGCCGCCGGCTCACACAGCATGCCGCCGGCGGACCGGAGCCCGCCGAACTCGCCCGCCTGCTCGGCCTGGACGACGCCCGTCTCCTCCTTGCCGTCGAGACCTTCGGCACCACCGCACCGCGCCCCGTCCAGCAGCGGCCACCGGCCCCGGGCCGACGCACACCACGACAGGGAGTCCTGGCCCCGCAGAGCCTCAAACAGCTCTACCAGGAACAGCAGTTACTTCAACACCACATCGCCGAGCTGGCAGGTTGCAGCATCAGTACCGTCCGGCGCGCACTCGACGAAGCGGGCATCCCGATCCGCCAACGCCGCCCAGTCGGCCACCTTGAGAAGACCGTCTCTCGCACCTGGCTGCAGAAGGAGTACCACGACAAGGGGCGCTCTTCACCCGACATCGCCCGCGAACTCGGCGTTCACAAGAACGACATGATGCGGCTCATGCGCAAATGGGGCATCCCTCGACACCCCACCGGTCAGTTCACCAACCCCTTTGCATCGCTCGGCACCGATCTGTCCCCCGCGATGCACGCCGTCAGCAGGACGAAGAACTGCATCCAGCGCCTACGGCACCTCACGGTGACTTCCAGACACCGCACTCTTCAAGACGCCGCTGCCGAACTCGGGGTGACCTGGGGCACTCTCAACTACCAACTGAAGCGAATCGAGGAGACGGCAGGCTTCACCATCATCGGCACCGGACGCTCCCGCCCCCTCACCATCACCGAAGACGGACGCCGCTTCCTCGACGAAGTCACCCGTCTCCTCTCCCTCCTCGACGACAGCACCGCTCCCCGACCAGTTCGCCCTCATGCCTCACTGCATAGCTCAGTCTCCGACCGGCCTCCAGGAAGCGGACAGCCGGGTCGTGGATTGCCAGCCCCACAGGCAGAGCAGCACGGCGCTCATGCTCGCTCCTGCCGCGAGGACGAGGTAGAGACTGTCCGGTACAGGTTGCCTGCCGCCGACAGTAATGGGAGCGGTCAGCCAGAGGGAAACCACGCTCCCGAGGGCCGCCGCCACTAGCGTGGGCGCCAGCAAGGTCCAAGCGGCAATGGAACCGAAGATCCCATTGCCACCGGCGAGAACTGACAGCGGTGCCACTTCCCGGCCGAAGCGCAGAAATTCAGCGAGAGCGGTGAAGCCGATGGCCAGTACGGTCAGACAGGCGCCGATCAGCCCGAGCAGCCGTACCCATGCACCGGACGCCGCAAGATCCGTGGCGCCCATGAGCCAGCTGTTTCCCAAGGTCTCCGCGCTGGCCCGCATTCCCAGGTGTGCGCGTGCCGCCTCTTTCAGCCTGGGCACCGACATGTCGTCTCCCGATAGGGAGACAGCGAGCAGAGTCAGCGATTCACCGGCCATCGGCTTGGCCCCGTCCACCCGGCCCTCCTGCGCGACAACTTGGCCATCTGTCCCGCCCCCGGTCCATCGGAGAAGTTCAGCGATGCGCGCATCACGAGGCTTCCCGTCCATGGCGGGCCCGCCCCCGGCACAAGACAGGCCGATAGACTTGAGAGCCACGCAGGAACCGGTGAGCGCAAGGGTTTCATCGCCGTTTCCACTCGGAGTGGTCTGCCGTGCAAGCAGCAGACCCGCATCGGAGGGAAGCGCAGCCGTGAACTCCCGTATCCGCTCCCTGACTTCGGAGTAAGGGGAGATGGTCACCAGCGAGGTGCCGATGCGGTCCCGTGTAGTCATGGCGTTTACTGCATTCTCGCCCAGCAATCCTGTCCAGAGCTGAGCCTGGGCGGCGAGTCCGATCATGACGATCACGGCGGCGACGAAGCGCGCGGTGACCCTGGTCTGAGCAGCCATCCTACGTCCCGCCACCAGCATCCCCGGGCGCCCCAACTTGCCGCCCACGCGGGCGACCTGCCCACCGGACCAGCCAGTCAGAGCGGCAACAACCGAGGGAAGCGTCGTCAACACCCCCGCGACACCCAGTGCGTAGACCGGCAGGCGCAGGTCGTCGCCGGCAAGTTCTGATCCACGCACCGCGAAAAGCATGGCGAACGGAAAGAGCCAGGGCAGCCACGGGCGCTGACGCTGAACGCGCGACGCGGGACGTGTGGAGCCCTCTGCGAGACGGCGAGGGTGCAACAGCACGGCCGCCATCGCCAGCACAACGAACGCAGCGACACCTGCAGCCGCCAGCCATGGCACCGCACGCCGTGCGTCTTGAACGCTGAGGGTGAAATCGACCCAGGGAAACGGTATGTCGGTGACAAGAGAAGGACTGATGACAACCGCTGCTCCGGCGAGACCGAGCAACGCGGGGACGACTACCTCACCCACCGTGAACACCATCCGCGAGCCCATCCCAGCTCCCAGGGCTTCGAAGAGTGCCAGCCTCTTCTCCCGGGCCGCCGAACCGATACGCACGGCGGCCACGACAAGGCCAGCAGCAGGCAGCAGGGTGAACCCGGCCAGCCCCGCACCGAAGACCGAGAAGTCGGGGATCGACATGCTCTCACCAAGCGAAGCGATGCCGTCCCGCCGCAGCCCGAAGGCCGCGACCGGGTGCATGTCCTGCTTGTCCAGCAGCTTTGCGCGGGGCCGAATGTAGGCGAAGCGTTCCTCCGGCGCCTCTAGCCCTTCCACGCCGATGGTGCCGGCCAGCGTGCCGTAGCGAGTCCGGATGCCTTCCCGCTCGCCTGCCTTCAGCAGAGCCGGAGACAGTACAGCCTCACCTGGTTCGGGCCAGCGGGTGAGCCCCGGAGGCAGCGGCGCGTCTGACGTCAGGGGTTCGATGTACACCACGGCGTGCTGGCGCCCGTCGACGTCATCGGTCCCCCAGGACCACAGCGCCACGGCCTCGCTCTGCTGCGATTCGCTGAGCATTTGCGGCGCCCGGGCAGCACCCCGGATCTCCCGGCCCTCATACGTGGCGTGCGCGAGGGCAAGTCCGCTGAGGGCCAGGGCGAGCAGACATGTGGCCAGGCCGATTCCCCAGAATCGCAGGCGCCCGCCCTCAGCGGAGAGCATCGTCTTCCGGCCCGCTTGAAGGAGCTGGAGCACAAGGGAGCGGCGCTTCACCGCGCAACCCCCGCTTCTGCAGGTGCAGGAGTCAGGCGTCCGTCCTGAAGCAGGAGACGACGCTGAGCGCGCGACGCCACGGCATGGTCGTGTGTGACGACCACGAGTCCGCAGTTCCAGCGGTCCGGCAAGCTGTAGAGCAGATCGGCAACAGTCTCACGGCTAGTCGAGTCAAGCGCTCCTGTGGGCTCGTCGGCCAGGAGAAGAGCGGGCTTGTTGATCAACGCACGAGCCACAGCGACACGTTGACGTTCACCACCGGACAGGGCCCCCGTGTCCATCGCGTCGGCCGGCACTTTCAGGTCAGCAAGCAACTGCTCGGCTTGAGCAAATGCCTCGGCACGCGCGACCCCGGCAAGCAGGGCAGCGACAGCGACGTTCTCCACAGGCACGAGCTCCGGAAGCAACTCACCGGACTGAAACACCACACCGATCGACTCCCGCCGGTGTCGCAGCAACCGTCGCCCGGAGAGGCGATCGATCCTCTCACCGCGCACCAGCACCGAACCCTCGTCCGCCTTCAGCAGGCCCAGCACGCACATCAACAACGTCGACTTCCCGCTGCCGCTCGGCCCGGAAATCGCAACCGACTCCCCGGAGTTCACTACCAGATCGACAGATTCGAGGATGATACGGTCGCCCGCCCGGTACCGCAGATCACATATCTCAAGCACCGCTGAATCCGCCGATTTCAATGTTCCCGCTCTCACACGTGCCGTCTTTCCTCTGAGCGTGAAGGCGCGTAGCGATTTTGACTCACCACGCGCCTCCTGGAGCGCACTTCCTGGTTCATGCGATGCACCGGTAGATCGCTATACGTCTACCGGATACGCGTATCTTCAGTTCCGAATCAGTCGGTGTCCCAGCCACTGCAATCATCAGGCCAGTTATTGATGTACTCGCAGGCCTTTATGCGCCAGATCTCACTGGAGTGATAGGCGCTCTTGTTTGAGTATCCGTTGCCCCGCTTCTCCCACAGAGTCGTGACGTCGTCATTGAAGTACGGGTACGAGTACTGGGCCTTGACCGGGTGGCCGTCCGCAGACCTGTCCTTGATGTTCGCGTAGTGACGAACACTGCCTGACGTCCAGGCATAGGCCCCGTCCGTCCCCGCGTCGATCTCTCCGGCGAATGCCGGCGTGGACATCGTGAGTGCAGCCACCGCAATCACGGCTGCCGCCATCTTCTTCATTTCCATGAAACCCTCCCCTTCGTCAACCTTCGCCCCGTCCCCGACAATGACTATCCGCCATTCGACTCGTCGACGTCAGTCGTCATCCCAGGCGCTGCACTCATCGGGCCAGTTGTTGATGTACTCGCAGGCCTTTATCTTGAGAACCCACGACCCGTAGCCGCTGGCATTGCTGTACCCGTAACCGCGCTTCTCCCACAGAGTCCGAAGCAAATCGGGATCGTTCCAGCGGTAGTACTGAGCCTTGACCGGGTGCCCGTCCTTCGCCGTGTCCTTGATGTTCGCATAATGATCGTCGCTCGAGGTCCAGGCATACGCCCCGTCGGTCGACGCATCGAACGCGAATGCAGGGGCAGACGCAGCAAACGCTGCCACCGCGAGCACAATTACAGCGGTTCTCTTGACTTTTATCATTACTAATCCACACTCCCCTTCGATTCCATTAGCATATTCCTAATGCGAGTCCTTGCCATGACGCCCCCCGTACTTCGGCAACCCAACTGGAAGAACCACGGAATCTCCCTTCAAGTAATTCCAGTGAAGTGACCGGACTGAAGGTCCTCTGCATAGACCGCACGGAAGACGAGCAGCACTTCACCTAAAACTTTTGCCACTCATCAACTAAACTTCCTCCGCTGCCACTCACCCTATTTACAGCTGCGGACCGCGGAAGGCGTAGCATCAAGGCGCAGTTCACCATCAGGCATGATGTCAACCGTCACAGCCTCGATTGAGCTGCCCACGGGAGGGAAATCCACTGGATCGATCTGCTCTCCCGGTTCGGCGAGCAGCACGAGGTCGATAAACGCCAGGCGTTCTGGGATGTCAGGAGAGATGATCTCCACATCAATTCCGAACCTACCGCGATGCCCAGTGACAATACACCGAACTAGCTCACGCGGTCGAAGTCCTCGCGATTCCCATTCCTGCTGTCTACTGCCCATCAGCGCAACCTTCCGTCATCTGTCCACGCACCAATTCCCGGCTGATAATTCCACCAGATCACGTCATCGATCTGCTCATTGAAACGCGGAATCTCCGACGTAGGAATAATCCACTGGAATTGCCCTGGCCTGTTGTCGTGCGTTCGACGATATCGGTCAGGATGAAATTCCTTCAAGAAGCCGGGCTTCATGACGAACTCATGGTAGCCGTTTTCGTATATTCCCTGTGCGGCGTAGCGCTCTGCCACCAAATCACTCTCACCAAGATAGGCGGTTCCCTCGTGTATGCGCCCATCTGAGGATTGATATGAGGGATGGTTGCCCGCATTCAGCCCCCGCGCTTCGGTTGCACGGTTGCCCTTGAGGGGGGACCGGAAGAGGCTGATGGGCGGATTACCTGCATAGACCTTGACCTTGGCAGGGAAGAGTCGGATGCCCTTGAGGGCTCCCCAGGCGGGTTTGACGAAGTTGCCGAGGCCACCTGTGAGGGCGCCGACGATGAGGTCGGTGGGTGTGGTGGGCTGGCATTGGGCGGTGTTGATGGCCCAGGTGAGGCCCATGCCGATGGCGGCGTCGGTGACGGTGGCGACGGCAAGGGCGCGGCCGCCCTGGAGGCCGAGTTGGGTGGCGAGGGCGGTGCCGGCGGGGGCGAGGAAGCCGCCGATGGCGCCGACTACTGCGCCTTGTCCGGTGGCGGCGGCGAAGTCTCCCCAGTTCCAGTCGCCTTCGTGGGTGAAGGCGTAGGCGGTGCCGCCGATGAGGCCGCCGATGACTGCCCCGATGCACATCGGGCATTGCCCGGTGGGGTCGGCGAGGTTGGTGGGGTCGTTGTCTGCGTAGTTGTAGGGGGACTGGTTGGGGTTGTCGGCTGCAGCGAGGAGGGGATCGACGCTGGTGAAGCGTTGCTGGGTGGTGTCGTAGGAGCGGGCCCGCAGCAGCATGCGGTCAGGCAGGACGGGGTCGGCATACTGGCCGGTGTAGGTGAAGGGGCTGGCCTGGCCGTCGCCGGTGGCGGTGGCCTGGCCCCAAGGGGTGTAGCTGTAGCTCTGGGTCGGGGCGCCAGTGCTGTCGTAGACGCCGTCGGTGGAGCCCTGGCGGGTGTGGGTGAGGAAGTAGTCACTACCGTCGACCTGTATGGACTGTGGCAGACCGACCGGGTCGTGCTGGTACTGGCCGAGCAGGGTGCCGGAGGCGTTGGTCTCAGTGGCGATCTGCGGCAGCGGGTTGTTGAGGTCCCAGTGGGTGGTGCGGGTCGTGGCGCCGTTGGCGGTGGTGACGGTGCGGTTGCCGTCGGCGTCGTAGAGGAAGCCGTATGTGCCGCTGCCGAGGGTGGCGGTCTTGATCCGGCCGACGGGGTCGTAGGTGTAGGTGTCGGTGCCGTCGGTGGTCTGGTTGCCGTCGGCGTCGTACCCGTAGGCGGTGGTGGCCGTGCCTGTGACGGTCTGCTTCAGCTGGTCGGCGGCGTCGTAGTCGTACGTCGTGGTGGTGCCGTCGATGGCGGACTCGGTGAGGTTGCCGACCTGGTCGTAGTCGTGCGTGGTGCCGCTGCTGCCGGTCAGGCAGGGGGTGTTGGAGGAGTCCGTGCAGGTACGGGTCAGACGGCCAGTGTCGTCGTAGGCATAGCGGGTCGGAGAGCCGGTGCCGGGCTGGTCGGCGGTGACACGGCCGTTGGCGTCGTAGCTGTATGTGTGGGTGCCAGCCGGCGTCGTGGCCGTGGCGAGACGTCCGGCCGCGTCGAAGGTGCGGGTCTCGCTGCTTGCGGTGGTGGTGGGCAACGCCGCGCCGGTGAGGTGGCCGGCCGCGTCGTACGTGTAAGTGACCGTCTTGGAGTTGAACTTCTGGGTCTTGACCCGGTTGTTCTTGTCGTACGTGTAATAAGTCGAGTCGCCCTGCGGGTCGTACCGGTACTTGAGGGTGCCGTCGGTGTTGTACAGGTACTTGAAGGGCTTGGACGCGCCCGGTGCGGTGATCGTCGCGACCTGGTTGTCGTTGTTGTAGGTCAGCGTGCGGGTACCGGTGGCGTCGGTGACGCCGGTGGGGCGGGAAGCATCGTCGTAGGTGACGCTCACGCCTGGTGTGCCGTCGGAGTAGGCGACGGCGGTGGGCAGGTTGCGGGCGTCGAAGGTGGTGGTGATGGTCTGCCCGCGCGCGTTGGTGATCTTCTGGCGGTTGCCGTCCGGGTCGTAGTCGTAGGTGACGGTCTTGGCGAGCGGGTTGGTCAGTGCCGTGAGGCGGCCCTCGGCGTCACGGCCGTAGGTGGTGGTGTGGGTGTTGGCGTCGGTTCGGGTGGTGAGGTATCCGGCCGTGTTGTAGCCGAGGTTGGTGATGCCGCCGTCCGGGGCGGTGACCGTCATCGGGCGGTTGAGCTCGTCGTACTCGTACAGCGTCGCCTTGTCGCGGGCGTCGGAGACCGAGGTGACGTTGCCTGCGGTGTCGTAGCCGGCGCTCTGCTTGTTGCCGAGGGGGTCGGTGACCGTGGTGGGGTTGCCGGCCTTGTCGAATCCGAAGGTCCAGGTGTATTTGGCTGGGTCGGCGCCGGTGACGTTGCCGCGGGCATCGACCATGCTGGTGCGCAGCCCGTCGCCGTCGTAGCCGTAGGTGGTGCGTTCGCCCTCGGGGGTGACCTGGGCGGTCAGGTTGCCGTCGTCGTCGTACTCGTAGGTGGTCTTGTAGCCGTCGTTGCTGGCGGAGGAGAGCAGGCGGCCGTTGTCGTCGTAGGCGAGCTGGGCGGTGATCTGGTTGAGGGCGTCGTAGATCTTGGTGAGGTTGCCGTTGTCGTCGTAGCGCGCCTGCCGGGTGTGGCTGAGCGGGTCGGTGACCGTGAGTGGCCGGTTGTCCGCGTCCCAGGTGAAGGCGGTGGTCTTGCCGAGGGGGTCGGTGACCGTCTTGCGGTTGCCGACCTTGTCGTAGCCGATGGTCCAGGTGTAATCGGCCTTCGTGGCGCCCTCGACGTTGCCGCGTGGGGTGACCAGTGCGGTCGGGTTGCCTGCCTTGTCATAGGTGTAGGTGGTCGTCGCGCCGGTGCGGTCGGTCACCGAGGTCGTCCGGCCGGCCTTGTCGTGGCCGACGAGTGTGGTCTTGCCCGCCGGGTCGGTCACCGTGGTCAGGCGGCCCGCGTCGTCGTAGTCGTAGACGGTCGTGCGGTTCTTGGCGTCGGTGACCTGGTGCAGGTTGCCGGTCTTGTCGTAGGCGTAGGCGGTGGTGTTGCCACGCGGGTCGGTGACCGAGGTGACGCGGTCGGCATCGTCGTAGGTGTAGCTGGTGGTGTACTTCGCCGGGTCCGCGCCCTCGACGTTGCCGCGCGGGTCGGTGACCGTCTTGACCTGGCCCGAGGGGTAGTACGTGTAGGTGGTCTTGCGCCCCTCGGCGGACGTGAGCGAGGCCAGGTTGCCCAGACTGTCGTAGCCGTACAGGGTGGCTTTGCCGCGCGGCGTGGTGACCGTTTCCGGCAGGCCGGTGGCGCTGTCGTACTGCACGGCCCACTGCTTGCCCAGCGGGTCCGTGACCGAGGTCAGCTGGTTGTCGGCGTTGTACCCGAAGAGCGTCTCGTCGTACTCGCCGCCCTCATGGCTCGCGACATTGCCGTTGGCGTCGTAGGTCCACTCCTCGCTGGAGGCGGAGTTGGCACGGCGCTTCAACCGTCCCGCCGAGTCGAAGGTCCACGTGGTCTTGCGGTATTCGGCGTCCACCGCGCTGGTGCGGTTGAAGAACTGGTCGTAGCGGTAGGTACTGCCGTTGCCGAACGGATCCAGCTGCGTGAACAGGACGTTGTCGTAGTACACGTCCGTCCACACCCCGCCGTCCGGGGCGGTGATGTCGACCTGGTCGAAGGGGCCGTTCTGCGTGTACGCAAACTTCGTGGTAGCACCGAGGGCGTCGGTCTGTGAGGTCACCCGGCCCTGGGCGTCGTAGGCGTTGGTGACGACTGTCTTGGCGCGCGCGTCGGTGACCGAGTCCAGCAGACCGGCAGCGTCGTAGCCGTAGCTCTCGGTGTTGCCGTCCAGGCCGGTCACGCTGGTCAGCCGACCGTCGGTGTATCCGTAGTCGACCACACGGCCGTCTGCCAGGGTCACCTTGTCCAGCAGATCCCCGCTGTAGGCGAGCGTCGCCGTGCGGCCCACCGTGTCCGTGATCCTTGTCGGCTGGGTGCCGGTGTAGGACAGGCTCAAACCGCGCCCCGTACGGTCCTTCCACGCCGTGAGCCGCCCCGACGCGTTGTAGGAGTACTCCGTGTGGTCCGCGGCCGTCACCTTGTAGCCGTCGCCGTCCGCGGCCAGCGTGGAACGCGACTCCCTCGGCGTGGTGAACGACCCGTCGGACTCCTTGGCGTAGGTGTGCCGGGTGCCACCCTCACCGATCAGCACCGCATCGCCGCCGGACTCGAACTGCAGCCGGGTTTCCCAGGGCAACTGCCAGCCCTTGCCCAGCGCACCAGTTACGGTGTTGTCGGAGGAATAGACCCGGCCCACGATCAACGGCACCCCCGGTGCCGGAACCTGGGCATCGGTGAACGCCTCCGTGAACGCACCCGTCGCGGTGTTCACCGGGTCGGCGCGCATCACCGTCGTACCCACCGCACCGGACGCGTCCCCGCACACCGCGCTGCACGCGGCCCCCTCCGGCAGGGACGGCACGATGTAGAACATGTTGTACGAGACGCCGCAGGACTCCTCGCCCGTGGGCTCGTCCATCACGGACGTGCAGACCCAGATCTCCAGGCTCGGCAAATCCTGGGTGCACTCCGTCGTCGGTACCGTGAACGACGCGGTTGCCACCGGGAACACCTTGTCGGTGTTCAGCGTCGGGGCATCGACCGTCTGGCCGAAGTCGAAGTACTGATTGTCCTCCTGGCTCAGTCGGCAGCCGTAGTAGTCGACCTTCCAACTGACCTTGACCGGGTGCACCTCGTCATCGGCGCCTCCGGTCTGCCAGATCGCCGCCGACACCTGCAACGGCTCACCCGGCACCGCCGCACCGATGTAGTTGCCCAGCGCTATCAGCCAACCGCCCTGCTGGGCAGCCGTGTTCCCGAACGGGTCCGCTGTCACCTGGTACAGCGCCCCACTGGTATAGGACGCGGCTGCGGCATTCGCGGTACTCACGAACGATGCCTGTCTGACACTGCTGCCGGATCCGGCAGGCGTCGGCTCCGCCTTCGGGCCAGCCGACTCCAAGTTCCGCTGATTCTGCTTGAGCAGCGCGATCTGCTCTGCCGTGGCCGGCTTGCTCTTGGTCGTGGGCAGGCCGTGCGGCTTCGTCGGCTTCGCCCGGTCCCGGGTCTGCTCACGCCGCTCTTGAGGCGTCACCGCCTTCTGCTGAGCGGCAGGCTGCGGCCCTCGGTAAGCGTAGTCTTCGCCACCGTCCCCGGAACCGTCGGCGGTGACCCGGATCAGCCAGCCGCCGCCCGCAACCACACACAGCACAAGGGCGACGATCAGCACACGCACACGCGCAGACACAGCGCTCAGCACAGCTCCCCCTGTTCACACCGCAGCCGCGGCATGTAGCCCAGCGATCCGAAACGTGTACGGTCCATGAAGATCGCGGAGAGGACGGTACGTAGATCGCGGAACGCGGAACAAGCGGCTTCGCACGCCAGGAAGTTGAAGGATCAGGAAGCTGTCCCCTGCGCAAAGGGAACAGACCTCCTGAAAGGCTGCAAAATGATCGCAGCGATGTCAGTCCGAATGTCCGGCAAGGGTGATTCGGCTGCTCCGATGGGGGCTTGCCGATCCGTCGGAGCCTCGGTCGGGCGGTGGCCACGACAACCGGTATTTGGTTTCCGGACGGGCCTGTTGGCGGCAGCTGAAGCAGCGTGACCCATAGAGCAGGCCAGCACACGCTCGACGAGTTGCGCCGCGTACCACTGGTCATGCCGAGAGCGGCCGGCGAGAAGCTGGCTGCCCCAGCCCGCTCGTGACCAACTCCCACATCCACACCAGCGAGAGAGCGCCCATCCGATCCGTCACCAGCCGACCGGCAGCAGCGAGAATAAGGCATCACGGGCGGCCCAGCGGGCCACACCCGCGTGCCGCCCGGTGCAGATTCCGGTAGAGCCAAGTGAGTCTCGGATCAATAACGGACAGTGACCACAGGGTCTGGATCTTACGAACGAATGCGCACCCCCAACCGACGCAGCCGGTGCGCAACAAATCCGGATTCCGACCTTCCCGGAGGCCGCGGTGTGCACGAAGCGATGGGCCCTACATGATCACCGGGCCGCGCCAAGCCACCGGTCCGCCGGGCAGAGACACCGGCCCACTCCTGCTCCCTTCACACCACGCCCCAACCGCCCGATCAACTCCGGAAGGAATGCCGTGACGACTTCACCGGATATCGAAGTCACCGACGCAAGCGAGCTTCGTCGGCAGCTCGTCGAGCAGCTCCGCGCCGACAGCCACATCCGCTCCGCCGCTGTCGAGCGCGCCTTCCGCACCGTGCCGCGGCATGCCTTTGGCCCCGAAACCCCCCTCACCGCTGCGTACGCCAACGACATCGTCCCCACCCGACACAGCGACGACGGCACCATCACCAGCTCCCTCTCCGCGCCGTGGCTGCAGGCCGACATGCTCGAAGCCGCCCGCATCCAGCCCGGCCACCGTGTTCTGGAGATCGGCTCCGGCGGCTACAACGCGCCCTCCTGCTGTCGGCACCGCCACCGGCCGCCCCCTTCGCCCGCCTCCTCGCCACCCCGCCCAGGCCGCGGCCCTGCTGGGCTGAGGCCCGCCCGGAGCTCGGCAAGCCCAGCTCGCGACAGAGACAGCACACAAGCGGTGGGGGCTGCCTATCGCGTGCACCGCCGCCGTCGAGGAGATCCCGGCGGAGGGGATGCGGCTGAGCTGACCCGACCACCCACCCCGCCTCGACTCCTCCCGCGCCCTTCCCTCTGAGGTAACCGCTATGCCGTTGTCACACGATCACATCCGCACCACCGTCGATTCATACCTCGCGCGCAACCCCCACGAGCGCGAGCAGCTCGGCGCTTTCCTGAACGGCCTCGACCAGACCGGCGACGAGATCGCCAGCCGCTCCACCTTCACCGGACACGTCACCTGCGGCGCGATCGTCGTCGACGACCTCGGCCGCGTCCTGCACGTGCTGCACCTGGCGAGCGGGAAGTTCCTCGTCCCCGGCGGCCACGCCGAGGCCGCCGACGAGTCCTTGGCAGCAACGGCGCTGCGGGAGCTGCACGAGGAGACCGGGATCCCGCCCCAGGCCGTCACAGCGTGGCCCGGCTATGAGACTGTGCCGTTCGACATCGACATCCACGACATCGATGCCCATCCCCGCAAAGGCGAACCGGGACACCAGCACTTCGATCTCCGGTTCCTCTTCCGCCTGCACACCACGACCGACGTGCCAGTCGTTCTGCAGGAGGATGAGGTCGGTGGCATCGAATGGCGTCCCGTGGACCGAGTGACTCAACCGCCCCTGCGCGAGAAGCTGCTCAAGCTCCCAGCAATGACTGAACCGGAGACAGCCAACGCCTCCGCCCTGATTTACAACGACCGCGGCGAGTACCTGCTCCACCTGCGCGACTACTTTCCCGGGGAGATCTGGGAGCCGGGCATGTGGTCCCTGCTGGGCGGCGGCCGAGAGCCCCAGGACGCCTCCCTGGAACACACCGTGCGGCGCGAACTGGCCGAGGAAGCCGGACTCGACCTCGCCGACCTGACTCCGTTCGGCACCGAGTACGCCTCCAACGACGACAGCGCGACCGTACCCATCGCCATCTACGCCGGCCGCTGGAACGGCGATCCCCGCGAACTCCGGCTGACCGAGGGGGTGATGCTGGCCTGGTTCACCCCCTCAGACCTCCACCGCCTGCGCATCGCCGACACCACCAGCGACCTCGTACGGCGCCACGCCGCCAGCCTCTCGGCCAGTGCCGCGCCGCAGAGCGGTCTCTCCTCGCCCGAGGAGCGTCGCCCGGCTTCGCCGAGCGGCACGGTCCTCAACGTCATCGGCGTCCACCTCTACCTGGAGCGCCCCGACGGGACGGTTCTGCTGGGGCTGCGTCACCCCAACTCCGCGTTCGCGCCGTCGACCTGGCACGTTCTGGCCGGCCATTGCGAGCAGGAGAACGCCATCGCCTGCCTGATCAGGGAGGCACGGGAAGAAGCCGGCCTGAGCATCGAGCGCCAGGACGTCGAACTCGTCCACGTCGTGCACCACATCGACCGCGTCGGGGACCGGCCCCGCATGGGCCTGTTCTTCCGTGCTCGCGCCTGGAGCGGCGAGCCGGAGCTGCGAGAGCCGGACAAGTGCACCGCGTGGAAGTTCTGGGACCCCGCCGCCCTCCCCGAAGACCTCGTCCCCTACACCCGGGTGGCCATCGAGAAGATCCAGAACGGTGAGTTGTACAGCGAGACGGGCTGGCCCGCATGACCAGCACCCCGGGCGGCGCCCCAAGTCGCGCGTCCGCTACGACTGCGACCGGGCGTCCGGACACCCGCCTCATCGTGATCCGCGGCAACTCGGCGTCCGGCAAGTCGAGCGTGGCCCAGGGCCTGCGAGACCATTACGGGCGCGGTATCGCGATCGTGAGCCAGGACATGATCCGCCGGAACGTGCTCAGGGAACACGACACCGCGCGCGGCGCCAACATCGCCCTGCTGGGCAGGATCGCCCGCGAAGCCCTCGACGCCGGCTTCCACGTCGTACTCGAAGGCATCCTGTACGCCGACCGCTACAGCCACATGATCACAACTCTGGTACGGGACCACCGCGGCGTCTCCGGCTGCTACTACCTGGACGTGCCCCTGGAGGCAACGTTGGTCCGGCACGCATCGAAGGCGGATGCCGCTTACCTGGCGCAAGTCACCGACGACCACCTCGCTTCCTGGTACCGCGAGCAGGACCTGTTGCCCGGCGGTCTGGAGACCGTGATCCAGGCCGACAGCACTCTGCAGGACACCGTCGCGCGGATCGTGCGCGAAACCGATCTGGCCTCTGCCTCCTCAGTCCCGCCACCGCAGTGCAAGCAGTCACAGGGAGACTCGATGAACCCTCTGGTGTTGATGTCCGATCCGCGGGTCGCCGCGATCCCGGTGCACGAGTGCGGGGAACCGCTCGTCGACGTCCGGGACCACGGCTTCCGCGTCGACCCCCGCAAACAGGATCCGCTGGGCGCGTACGCCCACGTCCGCGAGGGCGTCCTGGCCCGGCTGCAACACGCCCGCTCGTTCCTGCCCGCCGGCACCGACCTGCTGTTCATCGAGGGCTACCGGCCGCTTGCCCTCCAGCAGCGCTACTTCACCGAGTACCGGGACGAGCTGGCCGCCGCCCATCCCGGCTGGACAGCCGAGCAGCTGCACCAGGCCGCCAGCCGGTACGTGTCGCCGCCGGAGATCGCGCCCCACTCCGCCGGCGCGGCCGTGGACGTGACCCTCGTCGACCAGGACGGCCACGAACTCGACCTCGGCACCCGCGTCAATGCCTCCCCGGAGGAGAGCGACGGCGCCTGCTTCACACACGCCCCGAACCTCAGCGACCACGCGCGCCACCACCGCACGACGCTGCTCAACGCCATGGAGACCGCGGGCTTTACAAACTACGGGACCGAGTTCTGGCACTTCTCAGCAGCGGACCGGTACGACGCACTGATGCGGCAGGAGCCGCACGCGCGCTACGGACCGATCGAACTGCATTAGCGCGTCGGCGAATCCGTCCACGCCCTCGCCGCCCACCCCGATCCGGAGACGCAGGAGCGCAGCCACCGCTCCAACGCCGGTCACGACCACAAACGTGACGGACGGAAAGCATCGAACGGAGGCTCATATGCCCGACGACACCCAGCAGGAGCTCCAAGCCGTTCCCAGCCCGTCGGCCCCAGTCGAACCGCCCGAACACCCCACATGCACCTGCTCGGGCGGTACTACCGGCAAGTGGAAGCAGGTCGCAAAACCATCGAAGTGAGGGTGGCCAGCACGAACAAGCGCAACATCGGCGTCGGCGACACAGTCGTCTTCCACGACCGGGATACCGGACGGGAACTCGACGTCATCGTGCAGCGGATCACCCCGTACTCCACCTTCGAGGCCCTGCTCCGCTCGGAGGATACCCGTCGCATCGACCCGGACGGACCGCCCAGCAAGCTGCTCACCAACCTCCGCGACATCTACCCGCCGGCTAAGGAAGCCCTTGGCGTTCTCGCCCTCTCCTTCGACCACCGTCCGGCGCGGCCCGGCCGCCCCATGCCGATGACGGCTGAGGAGTACGCACACGTTGTCCCCCACCACACGGTGTACGGCTGCCTTTACATCCGCGACGAGCATGACCGGCCGGTCCAGCTCCGCTCGGTCTACGGCTCCAGACTCTGGCAGTTCCCGGGCGGCAACCTCGACGCCCCCGGCGAGGACCCGCTGCAGACCGCCCGGCGCGAGGCGGTCGAGGAGACCGGCCTCGAACTCGGTCTGGGCACACCGAGGCTGCTCCTGACGCATTTCCTGCACGCCGGGCCGCGCCTGCCGCTGAACAAGGTGGGGCTCATCTTCGACGGAGGGCGGCTGGCCGCCGACGAACTCGGCCGGATCCGGCTCGATCCCGCCGAGCACGACATGTGGGCCGTCCACGACCTCGCGACCTGGCAGGAGCTGATGGCGCCGCGCACCTTCGCCCGCCTCAACGCCATCGAGCAAGCCCGGCGCGGCGAGGGCCCCGCCTACCTGATCACGCACACCTGACCCCTGAACACCCGCCCACCAGGGGGCAACCGTGCCCGCCGAGGAGACCAACACCCGGGCCTGGCAGATCTACGGCCAGCGCCAACTCGCTCACTCCTACACCCCGCCCGTCCCCGAGCGGCTCGGCTGGACACCCTGGGAAGAGATCGGGCCGGGAGCAGAAGTCCTCGGCGACATCACCGGTCGCCGCGTTCTGGACATCGGCTCCGGGGCCGGCCACCACGCCGTCCACCTCGCCCAGGAACACGGAGCGCGCGTCACCGGCATCGAGCTGTCCCCGACCCAGCACGAACGCGCCGTCAGCACCCACGCGGACGTGGACGGCGTGGAGTTCGTCCATGCAGACATGGCCGAGTACCTGGCCGGAGTCAAGCCGTTCGACGCCGCGTACGCGATCGGGACGCTCGCCTTCATCGACCCGCACCGCTCGCTGCCGGCACTGCGCGACGGCCTGCGTTCCGGCGCCCCGCTGATCCTCTCGCTCCTGCACACCGACCTGCACGGACGCGGCCCGTCCACCGAAGTGGCACCGCGCGAGCAGATGATCCTGCTGCGCAACGACCCGCCCCTGCCGACGCAAATGTGGGTCCTAGCACCGCAGCTGTGGGAGGACCTTCTCACCGAGTACGGCTTCCGCGTCGAAGCCATCGATCTGTTCCCACATCCCGACGAGAGCACCACGGTCATCCAGCAGCTCATCCGCGCCCGACGCCTTCCAGACCGGCCTGCGCGCGTCTCTAGCCGACCCCGCAGCACCCGAGCCCCGGCCGCCCACGCAGCCGTCGGCGTCGGCGCGATCCTGCTCAGCGAGCAGGGCATCCTGCTGGGCCGACACCGCCGCGGCACACTCGAACTGCCAGGCGGAAGCGTGGAAGCCGCCGGGGAGTCCTTCGAGGACGCGGTCGTCCGAGAGCTCTCCGAGGAGACCGGTCTGGTCGCTCGGAGCAGCGACGTGGAACTGCTGGGCACACTCGTCGACCACGTCGAAGGTGTCTTGCGGATTACCGTCGGCGCGCTCGTCCACGCTTGGCAAGGTCGGCCAACCACGCAGCCAGACGAGAGCGTCGGCGACTGGGCGTGGTACCCGCTCGATCAGCTCCCCGACGGCCTGTTCGTATGCAGCGCCCAGATCCTCACGTCCTGGCGGCCCGACCTTCCCGTCGACCATCCACCGGCGCACTTCACTGCCTTCGCCCCAGCCAAGTAGGCCGTCTTGACCGACAAGCCGCCCCGGTGCCCTCCCGTGACACGACGAAGTGCGCACCCCCGGTACGCCGCCTTGGGGCTGACCACGGGGGGCTGGGATCGCCGCGGTCGTCGACGGCGGGATCCGCCCGCATGGCCGGCACATGACCATCGTCGACTGCCCCGCGAGCCGCAGCCCGCCTAGAGCGGAAGGGCACCGTCCACGCCCGCGCCGTTGAAGCCGCTCTCGCCCCGCCGGGAGGACCGCATGTGGGCTGACCTTGCCCTTCGCACGAATCGCCTGGTGCCCGACGCGTCTGTGGCTGCCGTCGCCGAGGCGCTCGACGATGCACCAGGCTGGTGCTGTTCGGCCAAGCCGCCGGGTCGGGCATTCTGCTCGACGACCCATCGGAACTCGCCGATGTCGTACGTGCAGTGGAGAAGATCCACGACAAATACGTCCAACTCCGCGAGGCGGAGCATCAGAGCCCCACCACCCGCGTTCCATCCGATTCCTGGCCAAGGAGATTCACATGCCCCGAGCACCCTTCCAAATCCTCGTAATCCCGTTCCGCCGGGTCGGCGAGCAGATCGAATTCGCCGTTCTGCGCCGCGAGGACATGGACGTCTGGCAGGCAGTCGCCGGCGGCGGTGAGTCAGGCGAGAGCCCGCAGCAGGCCGCCGTCCGCGAGGCGCGCGAAGAGCTCGGCCTCGACCGCCCAGTCGCGCTCTACCCACTACAGACCACCGCCAGCATCCCCGCACGCTTCTTCGCCGATCGGAACAGTTGGCCGACGGGAACCTACGTTGTGCCTGAGTACTCGTTCGCTGCGGACCTCACCGACATCGAGATCAAGCTCTCTGACGAACACACCGCCGCCCAATGGCTGGGCTACAAGGCGGCTAACGACCTGCTGCGATTCGACAGCAACCGCACAGCGCTGGGCGAGCTTCACGAGCGTCTGCTGGCCGCCGACCTGCCTCGATCGATCGAGTGACCGTGGTCGACGCACCGCCCAAACGGCTGCGCATAGTGATACCGGCCAAGGCTACGTCGGCCTGCCTCTGGCCATCGAGGCTGCCCCTTTTGACTCGGCCTTCTCCGCCTCGACGGCAGCCTTCTCAAGTGCGCCGAGGACGTCCTCGCCCAGGTGCATCCCGGCCATGTCGTGGTGAGCGCGCGCGGTGGTGGAGTCGATGCTGACCAGGGACAGATCGATCTCACCCCGCTTCGCCGTTTCCGCGGTCAGGCCCTCCAGGAGGACCTCGAAGACACCGGCGTCGCGCCACTGCCGGAAGCGGTTGCGGACGGTCGACCAGGCACCGAACTCCTGCGGCATCTCCCGCCACTGACCGCCCGTCTAGAACCGCCATATCACGCCCTCGAACTGCTCCCGCAGTCGCTA
>NZ_FLSP01000050.1 GCF_900091315.1 Streptomyces sp. DI166 | reverse complement strand
CAGCCCTCCCACGACGAGCTCGACTACGCCGCCCTCCAGCTCAGCGGCCCCGACGAGTCCGCCGACCGCAGGGGCCGTCTGTTCCCCGCCACGCCCTACGATCCGGTGGCCGTCGAGTACCGCCGTCGCGCCGAGTCGGTGGCCTCGCTGCCGCTTCCCGGGCATGCCGTACGGCCCCGCGAGTCGGCCGGTTCCTTCGACCACCGCTACGACGCCGACGCCCGTGCGGACATCCCCTCGGACGGCACCTGGCACACCGTCACCATCGGCGAGATCCCGGTCGGCCTGCGCACCGAGTACCTGGCCGTGCCCTCCGTGGAACAGCGGGTCTACGGCACCCTCGTCCTGTCCAACGCCACCGACCAGGCCCTGCTCGCGGGACCGGTCGAGGTCACCGTCGACGACGACTTCCTGCTGACGGCCGCGCTGCCCACGCTCGCGCCCGGCGGTGCCCGCCGGATGGGGCTCGGGCCCGCCGAGGGCATCCAGGTCACCCGGCGCACCCACCTCAACGAGTCCACGGCGGGCCTGCGCAACAACACCACCGTGCTGGACCACCGCGTGTCGGTGGAGCTGGCCAACCGGCTCGCCCGGCCCGTACGGGTCGAGGTCCGCGAACAGGTACCGGTCACCTCCGAATCCGACGTGCGGATCGAGGAGAGGGCCGACTGGGCGGTCCCCGACGAGGGCGCGGGCCCCGACCGGCACGCCCCCGGCACCCGTGTGTGGCGCGTCGAGCTGCCGCCCGGGGGCACCGTCGCCCTGGAGGGCGGCTACGAGATCCGTATCCCGGCCGCGAAGGCCCTGGCCGGCGGCAACCGCAGGAGCTGACAGACACCATGCCCACGGATACGGACCTGATCCCCGCCCCGGTCACCGCCGTCACCTGCCTGGAGGACCGCACCCACGTCGAACGCACCCTCGCCCTCGACCTGGAGGCCGGAACCCAGCGGCTGCGCCTCGGGCCGGTCAGCGCGCTGGCCGTCGACCGCACGCTGCACGCGGAGCTGACCGCCGACCACGACACCGCCGTCCTGGACGCCCGCCTCGTGCGCACCTGGACGCCGCGCGGCCCCGAGCCCACCGCGGACGACTCGGCGCTGCGACTGCGCCTGCACGACCTCAAGGAGGAGCGGTTCGCGCTGGAGAAGCGGACCGACCGGCTGCGCACCCGCCTCGACCTGCTGGGCAAACTCGCCGCCGACCTCCTGCGCGAGATCGGCGAGGCAGCCGGCCTCGGCGAGACGGAGGTGGCCCGCTGGTCCGCGGAACTCGACCGCGCCGACGACGAACGCGACAGCGTCAGCGAGGAGTTGCGCGTCGCACAGGCCCGCCTGAACACCCTCGCCACCCGCATCCAGGAGACCGAGCAGGCCGTCGCACTGGCCGAGCAGGAGCCCGCCGAGCTGCTCGGTCACATCGAGCTCACCGTGCGGTCCGCCGAGGCGGGCCAGGCCCGGCTGCGGCTGACCCACCTGGTGCCCTGCGCGCTGTGGCGGCCCGCCTACCGGGCGGTGCTCGAAGCGGACACCGTGACGCTGGAGACGGACGCCATGGTCTGGCAGCGCACCGGCGAGGACTGGTCCGCGGTCGCCCTGACGCTGTCGACGGCGCGCTCGGCCTCGGCGAACGAACCGCCCCGTCTGGTCGAGGACCGGCTCACCCTGACCGACCGCTCCCCCGCCGAGCGGCGCACGGTCGCGGTGGAGATGCGCGAGCAGGACATCGCCGACCTGGGCCCGGCGCCCGTGCTCGGCCTGCCCGGCGTGGACGACGGCGGTGAGACCCGGGTGCTGCGCTCCCCCGCCCCCGTCTCGGTGCCCTCGGACGGCCGCGCCCACCGCATTCCGCTCTCCTCGGCCGCCATGCCCGCACGCAGCGAGTACGCCTGCTCCCCCGAACTGTCCCCGCTGGTCACCCAGGTGGTCCGGTTCGACAACGCCTCCGGGCACGCGCTCCTCGCCGGCCCTGTGGACCTGGTGCGCGGCAGCGGGTTCAGCGGACGCGGCACCCTGGACTTCACCGCTCCCGGCGGACCCGTCGAGCTCGCCTTCGGCAGCCAGGACGACTACCGGGTCGTGCGGTACGCCGAGGAGTCCCGCGACACCGCGGCCATGACCCAGCGGACCACGGTCACCCACACCGTGCGCCTGCACCTGTCCCGTTTCTCCGCTCCGGGGGCGGAGGGCGAGCAGGTGGTGGCGGTGCGGGAACGGATCCCCGTCTCCGAGGTCTCGGCCGTGGACGTACGGCTGCGCAAGGAAGACTGCTCCCCGCTCCCGGACACGGTCGACGAGGAGGGCATCGCCCGCTGGGACATCGCCCTCCCGCCGGGCGGCCACCGCAGCATCACTTTGGTGTACGAGGTCTCCGCGAGCGGCAAGGTGAGCGGTCTGTGAGCCGCGGCCCCCGTCAGGTGCCGTCGACCAGGGCGCGCAGGGCGGCGTCCCAGTCGACGTCGTCGAGTTCCGTCCCGGGCGGCACCGCTTCGCAGGTCCGCGCCAGCCAGTCCTGAAGGTCGGCCAGGTCGATCTCGAACAGGGCCGTGGAGCCGTGGTCGTGCAGACGCAGCCGGACGACGGGGCGGCCCGTGCGGCGCAGCGGCCAGATCCGTACGTCCCCGTTGCCGGTGGGCCGCCGCAGTCCGTCGCACATCAGGGTGCGGCTGATCTGCCAGGTCACGGCCCTGTCGTGGGCCGGCCGGAAGACGACGGTCACGAACAGCGGATCGGCCGGGTCGTAGGAGAAGTCCACCCGCAGCGCAGCTCTGACCTCCTGGATCACCTGGTGCGCGGTCAGCGAGAGGGACTCCGGCCGACTGGACGCCGGAGTCCTCCCACCTGATCCGAACTGCTTGCCGTTCATACGTCCTCCCACCCGTGCGCCCGCATCGCGGCACCGGGTACCCGCTTGCGCCGGCTTCTTTCCTGTCAACTCTCGGAAGACGGCCTGCGCCGGTGCCTGCGGTACCAGAGCCCGCCGACCACGACCGACCCCGCGGCCAGGACGAGGCCGAAGACCGGCCAGCGGTGACCGGCCAGGTCCAGTCCGGCGAGGAGGGTGAAGACGATCAGGAGGACCGGGACGAGGAGGGACAGGACCGCGCGGAAGGTGGCCGCCAGGACGTCCGGTTCGGGCGCGGAGATCCTGCGGCGCGGGGCGGTGACGGCGGCGCTGTCGCCGAAGTAGTAGGCGAGGACCCGGGGCATCAGGCGGGCGTCGGCACGGCGGTAGGAGTTCCCCATGTACGGGAGCCAGACGAGCGGGGCGACGAACCCGACCACGAGGACCACGCCGAGCAGGAGCCAGCGCGCCGTCTGTACGACGATCCGGCGCACACGGCTCATGCCCGCGTAGTCGTCGCCCGGCGTGATGATCCCGAGGAGCCGGGCCATCCGGAGGGTGACCTCCCACACGGCCGCCCAGCGTCTGAAGCGGACGGGCGGCGGTTCGACGGTGCGCGGCATCCTGTCGAGCGCTTCCCGCGCCTGCGTGGTGTCTTCGTACGCACCCTGGAGGACCATCAGTTCGGCGGCGCGGGCGCGGTCGGTGGGGTCACGTCCGTCGAGGGCGGCCAGCTCCAGGATCGTACGGGCCTGGCGGAGGATGGCCGTGCAGAACGCCACGGGAATCAGCACGAGGAAGGGGCCGCCGACCAGTGCCCCCTCCGACACGACCGCACGCCTGCCGCGGGTGACGACCCTGGCCCGCAGTTCCGCCTCGTCGGCGTCGGGGTGGTCGTGGCGCAGCTTCTCGATCGCGCGGGGTACGCCCTTGCCCATGTGGCGGACGGCGAAGTCGGCGAGGAGTTCGGGCAGATATCGGGGTTCGGCGACGATCGCCGCGAGCAGCCAGCGCTCGGCGGAGCGCTCCTTGCGGTCCCCCGCCTTCTTCCTGTCCTCCCGATGACGCACATGCCGTATCTATCATGAAAAGCCGCATTACCGGCGCGGTCGGCGATGCCCGTGTCATCGTTTGACGCGGCCTCGGACGGCGAGCACCGCGAGGCCGAGGAGGATCGGTTCGGCGATACGGGACGTCATCTCGACATAGGTGCCGGTGGTGGTGAGGTCCTGGCCCGCGCTGCGGAACACCACGGAGTTGATGACGACCCGCAGCGACTTCTCGAACCGCTCGGAAGTGAGCCGCTCCGCATAGGGTCCGTCGGGGTTGGCGGGGCCGGGTGTCTCCTTCGGCACTCCCCACAGCATCAGGGCGAGCACGGTGGCGGCCATGGCGGCGAACAGCCAGCCCAGGGCGCGGGAGGCGCGCAGCCCGTAGCCGGACAGCGCCCAGTAAGCGGCGACCAGGGCCCGCTCGGCGCGCGGGGTGCCCCGGTCGTGGCGGCGCATCTCCATCTCGCCGTAGTAGAAGTCCGCCGCTCCGGGCTCGTCCTTGGCGTCCTCGAACGCCTTGCGCAGCTGCCGGTACACCGGGGCCAGCACGGCGGGCTCCAGCACGGTCTCCCCCTCCGGTGCGGGGGTCCAGCCGTCCGTGCCGCCGGAGCGGGCGGCGCGCCAGTGCTGTTCCTCGGCCAGCGTCCGGCGGGGTGTCCAGCGCAGGCCCGCGGGGGCGGTGGGCAGCTTGCACCGGCCCTCCAGGCGGAGCTGGTCCAGGTGGACGGTCCCGGCGAACAGGCAGTCGGTCAGATCGACGTCGGTGAGCACGAGGTGTGCGGCGTCGACGCCTCTGGTCGATACGACGCGTACCGGCGCGTCGGCCGGGAAGGGCTCGTCCAGCTCCCCGTGGTCCGTGACGAAGGGCCGGCTGCGGGCGGCGATGCTCACGGGGAACTCCAGGACCGCGTCGCTCAGGTCCACGGCCGCGTGACGCAGGCGCAGGGCGGCGGTGGAGGCCCAGCGTGTGCGGACGAACCGCAGGTCCCCGGTCACCGCCTCGATGGTCGAAACGCCTTGGAACACCGCTCCCGACACATCCAGCCTGCCCTCGCACACCAGCGGCCCGAATTGAACCGTCTGCTCGAACACGGTGCTGTCGAAGAGGGCGTTGCCGCCGATCCGCACGGCCGACAGCGAGCAGGTGCCGGTGAACGTCGACGCGGTGATCCAGAGGCGGCCGTCGAACTGGGCGCCGTCGAACCAGGTGTCGCCGCCGACCTGCGCGGCGACCAGGGTGGTGTCGCCGGAGACCACCATCCCGTAGAACAGGGCGTCCCCGTCGATTCGCGTCCTGTGGAAGTCGGCGTCCCCAGCGAACTTCGCGTTGACGAACCAGGCATGACCGCCGACCTCGGCGTCGTCGAACCGGGCCTCGCCGCCGACCTCCGTGCCGTACAGCCACAGGTGGCCCGCGACCACCGCCTCGGGCATCGACAGGTCACCGCTGATCCTCATGCCGTCGAAGTGGGCGTCACCGCTGAACCTGGCCCGGTCGAACTCGGCATTGCCGACACGTGGTTCGTCGGTCGAGGGGTCGGTGAGGGCGTCGGTGAGTTGCCCCAGGAGTTCTTCCGTGAAGGGCGTCCCGCGATGGTCGACATCGGCCCCGGGCCGCAGTGCCGCAAGGTAGGCGCCCCGGTCGGCATCGCTGAGGTGTGCCAGGCATTCGGCGTACCCGTCCACCCGGCGGCCGAAGCAGCGAACGCCGTCCGGCGACGGATCGTCACCGAGCCGGCAGTACGGCCAGTCGGGCGGTGAGGCAGGTGCGTCGGCGATCATGACGCCCGATCGTACGTCCCGCGCCGGAAGGGCTGCCCAAGTGACGGGTCGCGGGCCGTCACTTGGGCACCCCCATCGCACCGGCTCAGGGCGCCATCTCGTACGCCCCCGACAGCGCCTCCACGCGCTCCCACACGCGGGACGAGCGGGCCTCGTCGATGACGGGGCGGCGTACCGCGGCGAGCGCCCAGTTCTGCTGGGCCTCGGTCGCGGAGTCCTTGCCGTGGAGTTCGACGGCGTAGGCGGAGAAGTCGCGGACGAGGACGGAGAACAGCTCGTCGAGGACGTCCTCGTCGAGGTCCGTGAGGCGAGCCTGCTCCAGGATCAGCTGGCCGTGGACGACCAGGGCGAAGAGCTGGCCGACGGCGAGGAGGAGGTCGAGGTCGCGGCTCTGCTCCTCGTCGGGGGCCGCCGTGGTGACGAACTCGCACAGCGCGTCGGCCTGTTCGCGGAAGCGGGTCACGTTCGGCACGTGGGCATAGGCGTCGTAGGCGGGGCGCCAGTCGTGGAAGCGGACGGAGCCGAGGCCGCGGGCGGGTCCCTGCTGGAAGAGGAAGGTGTCGTCGGCGGCGTCGAGGCGGGTCGGCACGGGTTCGAACTCGGCCGGATCGAGCAGGTGGTTGCGCATGAACTTGAGGATCAGCGCGAGGTTGACGTGGACCGTGCCCTCCAGCTTGGGCAGCCCGCGGATCTCGACGGCGGCCTGGGCGAAGTAGGTGTCCTTCTCGAAGCCCTTGGCCGCGATGACGTCCCACATGAGGTCGATGACCTTCTCGCCCTCGGTGGTCACCTTCATCTTCGTCATCGGGTTGAAGAGGAGGTAGCGGCGGTCCTCGGGCGAGGCGACGCGGAAGTAGTCCACGGCGCGGTCGCTGAACAGCTTCATGCCGACCAGGCGGACGTAGGCGTCGGCCAGTTCGCGGCGCACGTGCGGGAAGGCGGTGACGGGGCGGCCGTAGAGGATGCGGTTCTGGGCGTGGGTGATCGCCTCGTACATCGCGTGCTCGCAGATGCCGATGGAGGCGGTGCACAGGTTGAACTTGCCGACGTTCACGGTGTTGAGGGCGGCGTCGAAGGCGGCGCGGCCGGTGTGCAGGACGTCGTCGGGGCGTACCGGGTAGTTCTCCAGGCGGAATTCGCTGACGTACTTGGAGGAGTCGACGACGTTCTTGACGAGGTGGTAGTTCTCGTGGCGGCTGTCGGCCGCGAAGAAGACGTAGCCGTCGGGGCCCTCGATGTCGGTGCGGCGGCCGAAGACGGAGACGAGGCCGGCGGCGTTGCCGTTGCCGATGTAGTACTTGGAGCCCGTGGCCGTGAAGCCGCCGTTGCCGTCGGGCGTGAGCAGCATGTCGGTGGAGTAGATGTCAGCGCCGTGGGTCTTCTCGGACAGGCCGAAGGCGAACACCTCGCCCTGGTTCAGGAGTTCGGCGGCGCGGGCGCGGGCCGCGGCGTTATCGCTCTGCCAGACCGGGCCGAGCCCGAGGATGGTCACCTGCCAGGCGTACCAGTAGTCGAGTCCGTAGAAGCCGAAGATCTCGTTCAGGGCGGCGATCCGGGCCGTGTCCCAGCGCTGCTCCTTGTTGCTCGCGGCCGAGCCGGGGGTCAGGAAGGTGGCGAACAGGCCTTCCTTGGCGGCGAAGGCGAGGAAGTCGGCCAGCCAGGCGCGGGTGCGGTAGTCCTCGATGAGCCTGCGCTTTCCGCGCTCCTCGAACCAGTCGACGGTGGCGCGCAGCAGCCTGCGGGTCTCGGGGTCGAAGTGCGCCGGGTCGTACGTACGCGGGTTGAACAGGAGCGGGTCGGTCATGGAGGTCCGCCTTCCGAGGGTTGAGGGTGAACGGTCGGAATGGAAGTGCCGGAGGGCTCAGTCGCGCGGCTGTGTGCCGCTGAGCCGGTGGAGTGTGGCGAGTACGTCGTCGAGCCAGGCGATCGTCATCCGTTCGTACGCGATGCCGCCGCGCAGCACGACGTGCTGGAGCTCCTGGCCCGCGTCGAGCGGGCCGGGGGCGGTGGGGCCGGTGAAGTCGCGCTGTTCGCCGGCGAGATAGTGGGCGAGCCGGTCGCTGTGCGCCTTGCGGTGCCGTTCGACCTCGCGGATCAGCGCGGACGGGTCGTCGAAGGCCGCGCCGCGGATCTTCACGGCGAGTTCGTGCCGGATGCTCTCCGGTTCGATCGGCTCGTGCAGCCACTGGGCGAGGGCGGCACGGCCCGCGTCCATGACGGAGTACACCTTCTTGTCCGGCCTGCTCTGCTGCGGCAGCCCGCGGACGGCGAGCAGGCCGTCGCTCTCCATGCGCTTGAGGACGCGGTAGATCTGCTGGTGGGTCGCGGTCCAGAAGTACCCGATGGACCGGTCGAAGCGCCGGGCCAGCTCATAGCCGGTGCCGGGCTGCTCCAGCAGGGAGACGAGGATCGCGTGCTCAAGCGCCATGCCCCGATCTTGATATGCAACTCGTTGCATAGCCAAGTCCCCTCGGCCCGGTGAGACGCGGTTCACTCGCGGGCGGGGCTTCGGGTTACCCCCACCCCGGACTCGCCAGCAGCCACCATGGCCCGCCCCCGCCCGTGCTCCGTAGCGTTGAGTCATCGGCCAGGTGAGGATCAGGAGAGGGCGGACCATGAGGCTGCGCAGGGGCAAGGGGCACGCGGCGGAGGAGCGGCAGGCGCAGGGGACGCCCGGTCTCGCCGTCGAGCTGCGCGGTGTCCGGCGCCAGTACGGCCGCGGCTCCGGCGCCGTGCACGCGCTCGCGGGCATCGACCTCGCTCTGCCGCACGGCACGTTCACCGCCGTCATGGGGCCCTCGGGGTCCGGCAAGTCGACGTTCCTGCAGTGCGCGGCCGGGCTCGACCGGCCGACGGCCGGGTCGGTGCGGCTGGGCGGTACGGAGATCACGGGGATGCGCGAGAACCGGCTCACCGAGTTGCGCCGCAGCCGCCTCGGCTTCGTCTTCCAGGCGTTCAACCTGCTGCCGTCCCTCACCGTGGAGCAGAACGTGCTGCTGCCGATGCGTCTTGCCGGGCAGCGGCAGGACCGGCGCCGGGCCGCCTCGGTGCTGGCGCAGGTCGGGCTCTCCGACAAGGCGCGCAGCCGCCCGGGCGAGCTCTCCGGCGGTCAGCAGCAGCGGGTCGCCATCGCCCGCGCCCTGGTCACCAGCCCGGACGTGATCTTCGCCGATGAGCCCACAGGCGCCCTGGACACGGCCACCGCCACCGGTGTCCTCGGTCTGCTGCGGCAGGCGGTGGACACGCTCGGGGCGACCGTGGTGATGGTGACCCACGACCCGGCCGCCGCGGCCTGGGCCGACCGCGTGCTCTTCCTCGCGGACGGCGTCTTCGCCGGCGGCCTCGACGGCGGCTCGGCGGAGCAGATCGCGGCCCGCATGGCCACGCTCACCTCCCGTGCGGGGGCGATGGCGGGGGTCGCCGCGTGAGGAGCCTCGCCCCCAACGGCCTCGCCCGCGCCGCCGTGCGGTTCAAGCCCGCCGCGTTCGCGGGCACCTTCGTCGCGCTGCTGATGTCGGCGCTGATCGTCTCGGCCTGCGGCATTCTCCTGGAGACCGGCGCCCGAGCCTCCGTCCCGCCACAGCGGTACGCGCAGGCTCCGGTCGTGGCCGCGGCGGACCAGTACGCCCGCTTCGTCACGGGCAGTGGGGACGGCCGCACGGAGACGGCCGAGCCGCTGCCGGACACGGCACGGGTCGACTCGGAGCTGGCGCGGAAGGCGGCCGGGGTGCCCGGCGTGCGGGCCGCGGTGCCCGACCTCACGTTCCCCGTGCGGCAGGGCGAGTCCACGCTGACCGGCCACGGCTGGGGCGCGCACCGGTTCACCGGCGCCACACTCACCTCCGGGTCGGCGCCCCGCGCAGGTGAGGTGGTGCTCGGCACCACCGCCGCCGAGGTCGGGGACATCGTCACGCTGGAAACCGCCGCCGGGCGCGCCGGGTTCCGCGTGTCCGGGCTGGCCGAGCCCGGTCCCGGCGACGTGGACGAGGGCGCCGTCGCCTGGTTCGCCGACGACCGCTCCCCGGCTCTGGCCGGGCACCCCGGCAAGGCCGACGCCATCGCCGTACTGCCCGAGGAAGGGGCGGACACCGACGCGCTCGCCGCCGGGGTGCGCAAGGCGCTCGCCGGTTCGGGGGTCGAGGTGCACACCGGTGACGACCGGGGCGGTGTCGAGGAGCAGGGGCTTGCCTACGCCAGGGAGCTGCTCACCGGGCTCGGCGGCTCGTTCGGCGGGATCGCGGCCGTGGTCGCGGTCTTCACGGCGTCCGGCACGGTCGCGCTGTCGGTGGCTCAGCGCGCCCGGGAGTTCGCGCTGCTGCGCGCGGTCGGTGCGACACTCCGGCAGATCCGCCGCGCGGTCGCCTCCGAGGCGCTGCTGGTCGCGCCGCTGGCCGGGCTGGTGGGCTGTCTGCCGGGGATCGGGCTGGCGCACTGGTGGTTCGGGGAGCTTCGGGACCGCGGGGCCATACCGGAGGCCGTCGAGCTGCACGTGTCCTGGATCCCGCTCGTCGTGGCCGTCGGCACGGGGCTGCTGACCGCGCTGGTCGCGGGCTGGGCGGCCGGGCGGCGTCCGTCCAGGATCAAGCCCGGTGAAGCGCTCACCGAGGCGTCGGTGCAACGGCTGCGGCCGGGCGTGGTCCGTACCGTGCTGGGCGTGGGCGCCCTGGTCGGTGGCGGCTTCCTCAGCGTGCTCGCCGCCCGTGCGGCCGGGGACGACGCCGCCAACGCCGCGCTCGGTGTCGTCATGTGCTTCATGCTCGCCGTCGCGCTGCTCGGTCCGATCGTGGCGCGGCTGTGCGCGGGGCTGTTCGGGACGGTGCTGCGGGGCGGTGGCGCCCCGGCCTCGCTGGCTGCCGCCAACTCCCGTACGAACGCCCGCCGTCTGGCCTCGGCGATCACCCCGATCGTGCTGGCGATGGCCTTCGCGTCGACGCTCGTCTTCATGCACAGCAGCGAAAGCCATGTCGCCGAACGGCAGTTGCGGGAGGGCCTGACCGCGGACCACGTGGTCACGCACCCGGCCGGACTGCCCGCCGGCACCGCCGACCGGGCCGCCCGCGCGCCCGGCGTCGAGGCGGCGGTGTCCCTGCTCGACACACAGGTCCTCGTGCCCGTCGGTTCCGGCGCCGACCGGTGGTTGCAGAACTCGACCGCGCAGGGGGTCTCCGGCTCCGGCAGGGACCTGGCGAAGGTGCAGGATCTCGACGTACGCAGCGGCAGCCTGGACCGTCTGGGCAAGGGCCGGATCGCCGTCGACAGGACCCTCGCCACGTCGGCGAAGGTCGCGGTGGGCGACCGGCTGGAGCTGTACCTGCCCGACGGCACCAAGAGCCGCCCCGAGGTCGTCGCCGTCTACGGCCGAGGGCTCGGCCTCGCCACAGTGACCATGGACCGCGCCTCGCTCGCTCCCCATGTCACCTCGGGCTTCGACAGCGTGCTGCTGGTGCGGGGCGGGGACGCCAGGGCCCTCGCCGCACTCGGCGAGGTCACCGATGCCTCCGGGTACGTCGTCGAACAGAACACCGACCGCGAACTCAACGCCTGGGCCAACCGCACGATGGCCGCGGTCCTCGGCGGCTTCGCCGCGGTCGCCGCCGCCAACACCCTGGTGATGACCGTCCTGGACCGGCGCCGCGAACTCGGCATGCTGCGCCTGGTGGGCTCCACCCGCCGTCAGGTGATGCGGATGCTGCGCTGGGAGGCGCTGCTGGTCGCGGTCGCGGGCGTCGTCCTCGGTACGGCCATCGCCGCCGCGACGCTGATCCCGATGATGCGCGGCCTGACCGGCGAGGACCCGTACGTGCCCCCGCTCACCTACGCGGCCTTCGCCGGGGCCGCGGTGGCGCTGGGCCTGCTGTCCGTGACGCTGCCGGGCAGGGCGGCACTGCGACGCTGAGACCGTGGGCGCCTCACCCTCCGCGGCGCCCACGGTCCCGACTGCGGGCCCCGGGTCAGGGGGCCGGGACCTCGTCGACGAAGGTCGTGCCGTCACCGCGCAGTTCGGAGACCTTCGCGGCGACCTGGGCCGGGGTGAGGACCTGGTCCTTGACGTGCAGGACGTAGTCGACCTGCTGGTCGTAGGCACGTGGGGTGGTCGACGTCTGGCCCTGGAGGTCGATCAGCCACTGGTTGAAGTTGATCGACATGGGCCGCTCGGGCAGATAGGCGGCGTCGTGCGTACCGAAGTGCTGCCCGTCGACGTAGTAGGTGATCCTGCTGTTGTCGATGGTGACGACGAGGTCGTGCCAGCCCGCGTAGCTCTGCCGGACCTCGCTGTGCTGGTTGACCGCCTGCCACGGGTCCGGGTTGTAGGTCTCCCAGGAGGTCGTGTACAGGATGTTCGCGGGCTCGCCCCAGCCGCCGTTGGGCAGGTACTCGAAGTCGTACTCGGCGTAGTCGTCGGCCATCGGGGCCTTGAGGTCGTTGATGGTGAAGAACGTCTGGACGATGCGGTCGCCGTCGGGGCCGTACTTCGGCGCGTCGGAGAACTTCACCCGGGCCGCGTAGGTGCCGTTCTTGAACTTCATGGACTTGGTGAGGACTTCGGTGTGGGTGGTGCTGGAGCCGGTACCGGCGGTGGAGGTCTCCAGGTTCATCACCGAGTTTCCGCCCTGGTTGACGAAGGTGACCTTCGAGGGGTCCCAGGTGGCGCCGGGGACGCCGGGGCCGCCGGAGTTGGAGCGGACGCTCCAGCCGTGGCTCGACAGGGCCGGGTCGGTGTGCGAGGAGTAGTTGAAGTCGTCGAAGAGGGTCTTGCCGTCGCCGGGCGGGTCGGTCGGGGTCGGCGGGTCGGTGGGCTCGTTGCCGTCGGGAGCGGTGCCCCACACGTGGGCGCCGCCCAACTGCGCGGTGACCTTGGACCAGTCGGCGTAGCCGGTCTGGCCGCCGTTGAAGGAGTAGTCGTCGCTCTGCGTCAGCCGCTGCCAGTTGGACTGGTAGAAGCGCAATTGCATGTCGCCGGTGTCCGCGCCGGGGGCGAGGGTTCCGGCCGCACTGGTGAAGCCGATCTCCAGGTAACGGTCGGCCGTGGCGGTGGGGTTGGCCAGGGTGCCGAAGGTCCCGGTGATCGCCGAGCAGCCTCTGACCGCCCAGGAGCAGGCGAAGCGGTAGGTGGCGTTCGGGGAGTCCGCCTTGAAGTAGTAGCGGATCTTGACCTGGCTCAACTGGATCGTGCTGGTACCGGTGTTGCGGACCTTGAACCACGGTTCGCTCTGGTCGGCGGTGGCCCCGCTGGCACTGGTGCGGTACTGGACTGCGAGGCTGTCCCCCGGTGCGGCGGACGCGTTGGTGAGGGGGACGGCCGCCAGGGCGGCGCTGCCGATGACGGCGGTGAGGGCGAGGGCCGCGCGCGTGCTGCGGCGGGTGGCACGGGTACTCATCCGACGGTTCCTTTCGTTCGCTCCCGGTGTCCGCGGGAGGGATGGTGGGGTTGGAGCGTGGATGTGCGGGTGGGTGGGCGCCGCATCGGCCTATACCGGCGACGGGTGTGCCCTGCGGTCGGGGAGGATGTCGTGCGGGACGCCGAGGGCGGTCAGGCGGGCGAGGTGCCCGTCCAGCCGGGTCCGGAAGTCCGGCCAGTCCTCGGTGGTCGCCCACGCCCGCTCGGCGAGGGCGCACAGACGGGGGTAGGTGAGGTACTCGATGTGCTCGGGGGTCGGGACGAACTCCGTCCACAACTGCCCCTGCACACCGAGGACTTGCCCGGCGAGCCGGGGCTCGGCGGCGGGTGGGGTGAGGTCGACGCCGTAGACGCTCCGCAGGTCGAGGGCGTGGCCCGGCTGGGCGGGCGGTTCGGCGGGGCCGGGGGCGCGGGCGTAGTCGAAGTACGTGGAGCGGTGGTCGGCGTGGATGACGTCGTGCCCCCGGCGGGCCGCGGCCCAGGCGTGCCGGGGTGTGCGCCAGCTCATCACCGTGCAGGTCGGGGGCAGGGTGCTGCCGTCCTCGGCCCAGGCGACCGGGCGCCGGCCGGACCGTACGACGTGGTCGGCCATCCGTGCCAGGAACCAGCCGTGCAGTTCCCGCGGTCCGGACAGCCCCTCGCGCGCGGCACGGGCGATCGCCGCCGGACTGGCCTCCCACTCCTGCGTGGGGACCTCGTCGCCTCCGATGTGGACATACGGGGAGGGGAAGACGTCCATGACTTCGTCGAGGACCGTGCGGAAGAAGTCGAGGACGTGGTCGCCGACGCCGAGCACATTGGTGCAGACACCCCAGTGGGTCCATACGTCGAGCCGCCGGTCGGGGTGGTTGCCCAGTTCGGGGTAGGCGGCGAGCGCGGCCCGTACGTGGCCCGGGGTGCCGATCTCGGGGACGACGGTGACGCCTCGGGCGGTGGCGTAGGAGACGAGGCCGGTGAGGTCGGCGCGGGTGTACGAGCCTTCGTGCGGGCGGCCGTCGAAGTGCTCGCTGCCGGCCGGGCCGACCATCGACCGGGCCCGTCGTCCGCCGATCTCGGTGAGCCTGGGGTAGGCGGCGACGGGCATGCGCCAGCCCTGGTCGTCGGTGAGGTGCAGGTGCAGGACGTTGAGCTTGTGCAGGGCGAGGAGGTCGACGAAGCGGCGGAGGTAGGAGACTGGCTGGAAGTGCCGGGAGACGTCGAGGAGCATGCCCCGCCAGGGGTGGGCGGGTACGTCGGTGATCTCGACGCCGGGCAGTTCGATGCGGTGGACCGGCGCGGACAGGGCTTCGTGGGGCAGGAGTTGACGGATCGTCTGGACTCCGCGGAGGAGTCCGGTGGGGTGGGCGGCGCGCAGCAGGACCTGGTCGTCGGAGACCGTGAGGGCATAACCCTCCTCGGCGAGGCCGGTGAGGGTGGGGTCGAGGATCAGGACGAAGGAGCCGTCGTCGGCGTGCTTCAGGGGCAGTCCGGTGGCGGGTTCGAGATAGGCGCGCAGGAGGTCCGCGGCCTGCTCGGTGCCGGGGGTGACGTGCAGCCGGGCGGTGTCGTCCAGGCGGTACCGGCCGGGGCGCGCAGAGAGTGCGGTGGGGCAGGGAACGAGGGCGAGTTCGGGGTGTGGGGGTGCGGAGGGCAGCGGGTCCACGGGGCGGGGTCTCCGGGGTTCGGCGGGACGCGTCAGGAGGTCGGGGCGCCTGGAGTCCGAGGAGAAAGGACTGAGGAACCCGACCTGACCAATCACTAGCCAGTGCTTTACCAGTTGGGCGCGGCCATGAAGGTGGCATAGACCAATTGAATCGTCAACCCCTGCCGCGAGAAGGCACTTTGAGCCGGACCAGACCAACGCACCCCCGACACGCAGCTCAGCCACCCCCTGACCACTTGACCAGTTATAGTTGACCAGCGAATTTACGCTACGTCCCGACGACGAACGAGAGCCCGTATGGAGATCGACGCGGCAGCCTCCGGCGCGATACTCAAGCGTGAGCGGGTCCGGGACGCGATCCTCGAACTCATCGAGGCGCGCCGCCCCGGGGACGCCATCCCCTCCGAGCGCACCCTGTGTTCCCAACTCGGTGTGTCACGACCGACGTTGCGGGCGGCGGTGGACGAACTGGTCGTCGCGGGGTTGCTGGTGCGGGAGCACGGACGCGGCATGTTCGTGGCCGCGGAGAAGATCACCCAGGAACTGGTGTCCGACCCCAACTCGATGAGCCTGCCGCAGGCGGGCGGGGTGTGGACCAGCAGGCTGCTGGAGCTGCGCAGGCATCCGGCGGGCGCCCGCGTGAGCCGCAAGCTGCGCATCTCCCCGGCCGCGGAGATCCTGTACGTCGCGCGCCTGCGTCTGGTCGACGGCTCCCCCATCGCCATCGAGCACCTGCACGTGCGGACGGATCTGGCGCCCGGCCTGACCAGTGACGAGCTCCAACAGGGCGATCTGTACGAGCACCTGCGCGACCGGCACGGCATCCGGGTCAGCGAGGCGGTGCAGTCCATCGAGCCCACAGTGGTCACACGGGCCGAGGCCGAACTGCTCCAAGTGCCGGAACTGTCCCCCGCGTTGCTCTTCGAGCGGCTCACCACGGACACCCGGGGCCGGGCGGTGGAGTACGTCCACTCCCTCTACCGCGGCGACCGCTACCGCATCGTCTCCCGCCTCACCCTCAGCGCCCACGACGAGCACCCCACGACGGAGGACGGCCACCATCCCGGCATCCCTCCGGGCGACTTCACGGGCGGCGACCCGGTGAGCTTCTCGACACGGGGAATCGTCCAGCAGAACACCTGAACCGCCTGTCGCCCGCACCAAGAAACGGAAGCCATGACGAACTCCCCACTGCAGGTCAACGCCCTGATCATCGACGCCGCCGACCCCGAGCGGCTCGCCGCGTTCTGGTCCGGGCTGCTCGGCAGGCCGGTGGTGGGCCGTATGGGCCCCTATGTGTGGCTGCGCCGCGAGAACGGCCTCGGCCTGGGCTTCCAGCGCACCGACGAGCCGAAGTCGGGCAAGAACCGTATGCACTTCGACATCACCTCACCCGACCCCGCGACGGAACAGCAACGGGTGGAGTCCCTCGGCGGCCACCGGCTGACCCAGTACGACGACGGCGGCTTCCTGGTCATGGCGGACCCGGAGGGCAACGAGTTCTGCGTCATCCCCGAGGGCACCTTCGAACTCGACGACGAGGGCCGCGCACACTACCTCGCCTGACGGCACCGGCCCCGGCCGTTACACGCGCTGCAGGACAAGCACCACGATGTCGTCCATCCGCTGGCCGTTCGTGTCCGTGCCCAGGAGCAGGGTGTCGATCAGTGCTTCCAGGTCGCTGTCGTCCGCGGCGGCCAGTTGGTGGGCGAGGGTGGTGATGGAGTCCTCGATGTCGGTGCCGGGGGTTTCCACCAGGCCGTCCGTGTAGAGGGTGAGCAACGTGCCCTCGGGGAGCGGGACTTCGGTGACGGGGTAGTCGGCCGTGGGGTCGATGCCCAGGAGGGGGCCGGGTGTTACCGACAGGGGGTGTGTGGTGCCGTCGGGGCGGCGGAGCAACGGGGGCGGGTGGCCCGCGCTTGCCATGGTCGCTCGGCGCCGGGTGAAGTCCAGGTGGGCGTAGAGGCAGCTCGTGAGCAGGTCGGGGGCGGTGTCGGTGAGGAGGCGGTTGGTGCGGTACAGGACCTGGTCGGGCGGTGTGCCGAGGGTCGCGTGGGCGTGGACCGCTGTACGTACCTGGCCCATCAGGGCCGCCGCCGCGGCGTTGTGGCCCTGGACGTCGCCGATGACCGCCCCCGCCGTGCTGTCGCCGAGCCGGATCAGGTCGTAGAAGTCGCCGCCGATGTCCATGCCGCGGGTGGCGGGCAGGTAGCGGGCGGCGACGCGCAGGCCGGGGATTTCGGGCAGGCTGCGCGGGAGGAGGACCTGCTGGAGGCTGTGGGCGAGTTCGTGCTTGGTGTCGTACAGGCGGGCCCGGTCGAAGGCCTGGGCGATGAGCCCGGCGAGGGAGGTCATGACGGCGCGTTCCTCGGCGGAGAACGCGTGCGGTCTGTCGTAGGACAGGATGCAGACGCCGACCGGCCGCCCTGAGATGATCAGCGGCAGGAACGCCCAGGCCTTCTTGCCGCTGATCACCGGTGCCTCGGCGTAGCCGCGCCGCATCTCCTCCGCGCTGCCGAAGAAGGCGGGGACGCCGCTGCTCAGGGCCTGGCCCGCCGGGGTCAGGGAGGTGTCGACGCGGAGGCCGTCGAGGCGGCTGATGGAGTCGGCGGGGTAGCCGCGGTGGCCGACGATGCGCAGCCGTCCGCCGCTCGCGGTGGACAGCACCAGGCCCTGGGCGCCGAAGGCGGGCATGATCTCGTCGGCGACCAGGTCCACCACGTCCTGGACGCCGACGACCTCGGTGAGCGCGGCGGCCAGATGGGTGAGCTGGTAGAGCCGGCCGGCCCGGGACGGGGTGGCGGTGCGCGAGGACCGGGGCGGCGCCGGTGCGGCGGGGGTCCGGCCGCCGCTGGGGACGATGCGGGCGCTGATGCCGCTGTCGTCCGGGTACAGGTGGAACTCCAGCCACTGGTCGGGCGGGCGGCACGCGGTGAACGACACCGGCTCGCGGCTGATCACCGCGGCCCGGTAGCGGTCCTCGATGGTGGGGTCGTCCAGCCAGCGCAGCGACTGCCAGGGGCGGGTGCCCAGCAGCCGCCCCGCGTCGCAGCCGAGCAGTTCGCAGGCGCCGGAGCTGACGTAGGTGAATCGTCCGTCCAGGTCCACGGCGCAGCTTCCGCCGGGCAGCCGTTCGGCGAAGTCGGCGGCGGCCGCGGCCTGCCCCCCGGCGGAGGCGTCCTTCTCCATGGTCACGACGCGGGGCCGGGCGGGGCGCTCCGGGGCCTCCTCCAGCAGCCGGGCCAGGCGTCGGCAGCCGGACGTGATGTTGGCCCGCTCCCGCTGGGTCATGTACGGCGGACGCGTGGCCGGGGGCCACATCAGCAGCAGCGAGCCCCACTGCCGTACACCGGTGACCGGCGCTGCGACCAGCGCCAACGGGTAGGGCAGGACGATCGCGGTACGCGGGTAGGAGCGGGCCATCTCATCCATGCCGCTCACCCAGACCATCCGGTCGTCCCGTACGGCGTCGGCGATCGGCGCCGGGGCGGCGAGCGGCACCCTCCTCCACGGCGCGGCGAACTCCAGCGGCGCCCCGTACAGCGCGTCCAGGCACAGCAGCTGTTCGCCCGGGGCCAACAGGTACAGGGCGCCGATGGTGGCCCCGGTCGCCCGTACGGTCTGCGCGAACGCGGCGTCCAGCGCGTCCGAGTCCGGGCTCGCGTCGGCCGTACCTGTCATGACCTGGCCCGCTCAGGCCTTTTTGGCGGCCCGTTTCGTGCCGCTCCTGCTCCGGCCGGTGCCACCGCCGCTCCGCGCGGACGAGGCGGGCCACTTCAGCTCGATCTCCAGCTCGACCTCCCCGTCGCCGATCTCGACCTCCACCTCGCTGCTGAGGTCGTCGGGGAGGCGCAGGCTCAGCGTTCCCGCACCGAGGTCCAGTTCTGCCTCCCCGCCCTCCCTCAGCGCCTCCGCGAGTGCCATGAGCTGGTCGGCGGCCTCCTGGCGGGACAGTGAGCGCTTCTGCTCGAACTTGAGGTCCTTCATGGGCACCTTCCGATGCGTGCGCGGGGCGCACATGTCGCGTAAAGCGCATATATGGACGTAGAGGACTGATACCGGTCATTGTGGCGCGGTGTGCCGTGCGGGGCATCCTCGCCGGACCCGGCCGCGCACAGGACTCCGCTTGTACGCTTTTTCCATGGTGGAACGGTGCGAGGAGTGGGTGACGGCCCCACCGGCGCCGCCGCTGCGGCCGTTCATCGAGCAGTACTGCGGCTACCGGCTGACGGGGTTCCCGCCGGCGGTCCACCGCGGGCTGCCGTCGCGCCATATGACCTTCATCGTCAGCATCGGCGACGACATCGACGTCGTGGCCCAGACCGACCCCGCGCAGCCCCCGCGGCACTACGCATGCGTACTCAGCGGCCTTCAGGCGTCGTCGGCGCTGATCTCCCACAGCGGCGACCAGGAGGGCGTGGCGATCGAGCTGACGCCGCTCGGGTCCCGGGCGCTGTTCGGCATGCCGGCGGGCGAGCTGTGGAACACCTCGGTCGAGCTCGGGGACGTGGTCGGGGCCACCGGCCGCGAGCTGTGGGAACGTCTGCAGACCGGCTCCGGATGGCGGCAGCGGTTCGCCGTCTGCGACACCGTGCTCGGCCGTCTGACCGGTGACCGTGCGCCCGCGCCCGAGCTGCGGTTCGCCTGGGAGACGGTGGTGGCCTCCCGGGGCGAGGTGTCCGTGCGCGACCTGGCCGAGGAGAGCGGGTGGAGCCGCCAGCACCTGGCCCGCCGTTTCCGTGACGAGTTCGGTCTGTCGCCGAAGCTCGCGGCGCGGGTGGTGCGGTTCGAACGGGCCCAGCGGATGCTGCGCGCCTCACCGCCGTTCGTGTCGATCGCCCAGGTGGCGGCGGCCTGCGGGTACTACGACCAGTCCCACCTGACCCGGGACTTCGTGGCGCTGGCCGGCTGTACGCCGACGGAGTTGCTCGCCGGGGATGTTCCATCCGTACAAGACGCCGACGGTGAGGGCGGGGCATCGTCGCCTTATGAACGCCATCACCACGACAACGACAGCAAGCGTCTGGCCGTGCCTCGCCTACCGTGACGCACGCGCCGCGATCACCTTCCTGACCGAGGTCTACGGCTTCCGGGAGACCGCGGTCCACGCCCGCGAGGACGACCCGTCGGTCGTCGAGCACGCGGAGCTGCGGTGGCCGCTCGGCGGGGGCGTGATGCTGGGCAGCGCGGGCAAGGACGACTCGGCCTGGGGGCGCCGCGAGCCGGGCAACGACGCGGTCTACGTCGTCTGCGACGACCCGGACGGGCTCTTCCGGCGGGCCGAGGACGCCGGGGCCGAGATCGTCCGCGGCCTGGTCGACGAGGACTACGGCTCCCGCGGCTTCAGCGTCCGCGACCCCGAGGGCAACCTGTGGAGCTTCGGCACCTACCGGGGCGAGGGCGCGGCGCCGAGGGCGGACCGGGAGACCTTCGCCGCTCTTCTGGACGAGTGGGCCGCCGCCATCGTCGCCAACGACGCCGAGGCGATCGCCCGCTTCGCCACCCCCGACTGGACGTTCGTCGCCGCCACCGGGATCACGGCGGGCGCGCGGTTCCTCAAGCTGGTCGCCGCGGGTGAGCTGACCCACGACTCGATGAACCTCGAAGTCGAGCGCGTGGCCTCGCTGTCCGACACGACCGCGCTGGTGACGGCCCACGGCACCAACAGCGGCACGTTCCGGGGCGAGCGGTTCACCGCGGACGAGTGGGCCACGGACGTGTTCGTGTGGGACGGCGAGCGGTGGCGCTGCTCGCTGACCCAGCTCACGTCGATCGACTCACCACAGCGGTGACCGGGGTTCGGGCCCGCGACGGGGAACAACACGGCCTCGGGAGGCGCTGTCACTGATATCCCGTACGGCATCGAGGCAGGAGGTGAACGATGACGGCGGCAGAACGCACCCGGTCCGTCCCGCATCACGACGACGACCAGGTCGTGACGTCCTGCGGGCGCAGGATCGCCGTGCATTGCCTGCAACTCGCGCCTGCCGAGCGGCCGATCAAGCGGGTCACCCTCAACGTGGGCCAGGACCGCGACGGCGAACACGGCACATGGGCCGCGCTCACCGCGGACGAGGCGCGCGATCTGGCCCGCCTGCTGCTGCGCCACGCCGAGCTGGCCGAATCCGGCGGCTGACCGCTGATCGCCGTCCGAAAGCACCCGGTTGCCGCTCCCGAAAGCGCCGGTAAAATACCGGGCAGGGTATATCGCCGAGACATTCGGGCGCGCGCAGACCGACCGGTCCCGGCGTGCCCCGTCGGCCCCTGCCCCGGCCCCGTGCTCAGCGGTGGCCCGGAGCCGGGCAGCCGACGCCAGCGAGAAGGGCACCGGCATGACCGGCAGCACACTGCAGCCCCTCGGAACGGTGAGCACGGCCTCGGCGTCGCCCGCCACGACGCTGCTGGAGCGCATACGCGACGGGCTGATCGGCGACGACGAGGTGCTGGAGGGGCCTTACGGGCCGAAGCGGATCGTCTACGCCGACTACACCGCCTCCGGCCGCTCCCTGGACTTCATCGAGGACTTCGTCCGCGCGCAGGTGCTGCCCCGCTACGGCAACACCCACACGGAGAGCTCCAGCACCGGCCTGCAGACGACCCGGTTGCGTGAGGACGCCCGCCGGATCATCCGGGACGGCGTCGGCGGCACCGAGGACGACCTGGTGATCTTCTGCGGGTCCGGGGCCACCGGCGCGGCCAACAAGCTGGTCGGCATCCTGGAGCTGAGACGCCCCGACCGGCCACCGGCGCCGCTGCGGCCGGTGGTGTTCGTGGGCCCGTACGAGCATCACTCCAACGAGCTGCCCTGGCGCGAGTCGACAGCCGACGTCGTCGAGATCGGCGAGGACGCCGACGGCCACATCGACCTCGCCGCCCTGGAGGCGGGGCTACGGCGGTACGCGGACCGTCCGTTGCGCATCGGCAGCTTCTCCGCCGCCTCCAACGTCACCGGCATCCTCACCGACACCGAGCGCGTGGCACGCCTGCTGCACGCGCACGGCGCCCTGTCCTTCTGGGACTACGCGGCGGCGGGACCCTACGTCCCGATCCGTGTGGCGGAGAGCGCTCCGGGCGCCGGGGACCACAAGGACGCGCTGTTCCTGTCCCCGCACAAGTTCGTGGGCGGGCCGCAGACCCCGGGAGTGCTGGTGGTCCGCCGGGAACTGGTACGCAACCGGGTGCCCACCGTTCCGGGCGGTGGCACGGTCCTGTTCGTCGATCCGCTCGTGCACCGGTATCTCGACGACCCCGTGGCCCGTGAGGAGGGCGGCACCCCCGCGATCGTCGAGTCCATCCGGGCCGGGCTGGTCTTCAGGCTGAAGCAGGCCGTCGGCACCGACACCATCCAGGCCGCCGAAGAACGCCACTGGCGCCTCGCCCTCGCACGCTGGGACCGCAACCCCAACATCCAGATCCTCGGCAACCACCACGCCCGACGGCTGTCGATCGTCTCCTTCCGCATCCGGCACGGCGAGCCGTTCGTCCTGCACCACAACTACGTGGTCGCCGTGCTCAACGACCTGTTCGGCATCCAGGCCCGGGGCGGCTGCTCCTGCGCCGGTCCCTACGGCCACCGTCTGCTGTCCATCGACGCCGCCACCTCGCACGCGCTGCTCGACGAGGTGGTGCAGGGGTGCGACGGCATCAAGCCCGGCTGGATCCGCGTCAACTTCAACTACTTCATCAGCGACACCGTCCGCGACTACCTCATCGACGCCGTCGACCTGATCGCGACCAGCGGGCACCGGCTCCTGCCCGACTACCGCTTCGACCCGCACACGGGGCAGTGGCACCACCACGCCGGTCCGGTCGATCCGCCGCTGCGGCTGACCGATGTGCGGTACACGGCCGACGGTCGTCTCACCGTCCCGGCCGTCACCCACCGGCGGCTGGGCGAGGACGCGCTGCCCGGTCAACTCGACCGTGCCCGCGAGGTGCTGGCCGCCCGCCCCGACCGGCTCGACGACGGTCCCACCGGTCTGCCGCCCGACTTCGAGCACATGCGCTGGTTCCCGCTGCCGCCCATATGCGTGGCGGGACACGGGGACGGCCCGCACTCCTGAGGACCCCGGTCAGGGCCGGATGTTCTCCAGGTCCTCCAGCAGTCCCGGCTGCTTCGGCACCCAGTCGAGGGCCTGCCGCGTGCGGTCACTGGAGGCGGGCTGGTCGGTCGCGAAGATCGGTCCGATCGGACCGTACGTCTCCGCGGGCACCGACGCGACCGGCAGGCCGAGGCGCCGTCCGATGACCTCGGCGATGTCCCGTACCGCGTCGCCCTCGTCGGCGACCGCGTGCCAGGCGGTCCCGGCGGGCGCCCGCTCCAGGGCGAGCCGGAAGAGCACGGCCGCGTCGAGCGCGTGCACGGCGGGCCAGCGCTGGGTGCCGTCGCCCGGGTATCCCGAGACCCCGCTCTGGCGCGCGATGCCGGTCAGCAGCCCGGCGAAGCCGCCCGCGCCCTGGTTGTGGACGGTGCGCGGCAGGCGTACGGCGGAGCTGCGCACCCCGCGCGAGGCCAGTTCCAGGACCGCGGTGACCGCCCGGCCCCGGCCGCCGACCGGCCCGTCCAGCGGCAGGGGGTCGGCCTCGGTGGCGAGGCGGCCGGGTACGGCGGGCGTGCCGGAGACGGTGACGAAGGGGCGGTCGCTGCCGACGAGTTCCTCGCCGAGCGTCGCGAGCGCGGCGGTCTCCTCGTCGATGGACCGGGCGAGGGCCTCGGGGCTGCTGAAGTCGTTGCCGAAGGCCAGGTGGATCACCCCGTCGGCGCGGGCGGCTCCGGCGCGCAGGACGTCCAGGTCGGAGAGGGATCCCCCGGAGTACCTCGGCACCGGCCGCCCGCGCCGCCTGGGCGGAGGCGTCGGAGCGGGCGAGCGCGAGGACGGTGTGGGCGTTGCCGAGCAGTTCGGCGACGACTGCGGAACCGACGAGACCGGTGCCGCCGGTGACGAAAACACGCATGGGAAACTCCGTACAAGTGACGGGACTCTTGTCCCATCACAGTAGCGGGTGATGGGACCTTTGTCTCATCACGTATGATCGACCCATGCCTCGATGGGAACCCGGTGCACGCGAACGCCTTGTCGTGGCTGCTGTCGATCTCTTCACCGAGCAGGGCTACGACGCCACGACGGTCGCGCAGATCGCCGAGCGCGCCGGCGTCACCAAGAGCACCTTCTTCCGGCACTTCCCCGACAAGCGCGAGCTGCTGGTGGCGGGGCAGGAGACACTGAGCCGGCTGCTGGCCGAGGGCATCGCCGAAGCCCCTGCCGACGCCGGACCGCTCGACGCGGTCGCCGCGGGCCTGGAGCGCGCCGCCGGTGCGATGGGCCCCATGAACCGGGAACTCGCCCCGCGCCTCAAGGCGGCCGTCGCCGCCAGCACCGAGCTTCAGGAACGCGACGCCCTCAAGAGCGTCAGCCTGGCGGCCGCGATGACCGAAGCCCTGACCGCCCGGGGCGTACCGGACGCGACCGCGGCGGTGGCGGGCGAGTTGGGCGTCCTCGCCTTCAAACGAGGCTACGCCGCATGGTCGGAGAGCGACCGCGGCACCGACGAGGCCCTGGCCCCGTACGTCCTGACGGCCCTGGCCGAACTGCGCGCGGCGAGCGCGGCATTGAGCTGACCGTGCAGGTCAGCGGCCCATTCCGCCCCGGTCGCGGCCGAGTTCACGCCGTGCGCGGCGACCGCGCGGGGTGACGGATGTGCCTTTTGGTTCATCTGTCTTGTGACGAAATGCAGTTGGGGGCATTCGGGTGGAAGGCGCACCGATCCGCAACTTCCCCGGTGCCGGGCCCGTCGTGTCTTGCAACGACATCCCGACCGAGGAGGAACTCGTGACTGGAATGCAGGCATTCACCACGGGCCACGCGGCGATTCAGGATCTCGACCCCTACCGCTTCCCCGCCGCGCGCATCGAGGAGGAGCCGGAGATGGCTCCGACGGTGGTCGGCCTCATGGACCACGACGACTATCTGCTGCCCGCCCCCGACCCGACGACCCGGCTGTCCATGCCGCTGGACCCGGCCGACCGGCGGCGCCTGGAACTGCACGCCGCCCTCACCACCGCGGGCATCGCGCCCCTGCCGGGCGACCTCGACGCGATCAAGGCCCTGTGTCAGCTGGACGATTCCACCCACGCCGCGCTGCGGCGGTGGCTCAATCACGCCCTGTGACCCGGCAGGGGTGCGGACCGGCGGCCGGTCAGCGGCCGGCGAGCAGTTCCAGCGTGTCGATCACGCGGTTGGAGAAGCCCCACTCGTTGTCGTACCAGGCGACCACCTTGATGTGGCGGCCGTCGACGCGGGTGAGGGCCGAGTCGAAGATCGACGAGGCGGGGTTGCCGGTGATGTCGGACGACACCAGCGGGTCCTCGGAGTACTCCAGGATCCCCTTGAGGGGGCCCTCCGCCGCGGTGCGGTAGGCGGCCAGGACGTCCTCGCGGGTCACGTCGCGGGCCACGGTCGTGTTGAGCTCGACGATCGAGCCCACCGGCACCGGGACGCGGATCGAGTCGCCCGACAGCTTGCCGTCCAGGTTCGGCAGCACCAGGCCGATCGCCTTGGCGGCACCGGTCGTGGTCGGCACGATGTTGACGCCGGCGGCGCGGGCGCGCCGCGGATCGCGGTGGGGGCCGTCCTGGAGGTTCTGCTCCTGGGTGTAGGCGTGCACCGTCGTCATGAACCCGTGCTCGATACCGGCGAGTTCGTCGAGGACGGCGGCCAGCGGGGCGAGCGCGTTGGTGGTGCAGGAGGCGTTGGAGACGATCGTGTGCACGTCCGGGTCGTAGGCGTCGGTGTTCACGCCGTACGCGAGCGTGACATCGGCGCCGTCCGACGGCGCGCTGACGAGGACCTTCTTCGCACCGGCGTCGAGGTGGGCGCGGGCCGCCTTCGCGGAGGTGAAGCGGCCGGTGGCCTCCAGGACGATGTCGACACCCAGGTCCGCCCACGGCAGCTGGGCCGGCTCCCGCTCGGCCAGCACCTTGATCCGGCGGCCGTCGACGACCAGCACGTCCCCGTCGACGGTCACCGGGCGGCCCAGCCGGCCGGCCGTGCTGTCGTAGGCGAGCAGCCGGGCGAGCGCGGTCGGCTCGGTGAGGTCGTTCACGGCGACGACCTCGAAGTCGCTGTCCCGTTCGAGCAGGGCACGCAGCACATTGCGTCCGATGCGGCCGAATCCGTTGATGGCGATGCGAGTCATGAGTGTGAAGTCCCTTCGTCCCTTGCTTCGCCTCCAGGTTCGCCCGTGGCCGGGTCCGCTGACAGTGGCGGTATCGCCATGGTTCAAAAGGATCTCGCCACCCCGGGATCCCGCCCGTCACCCGGCCCCGGGTGGCCTCACTCGCCCCGGGTGAAGGTGCGCCGGTACTCGCTCGGCGTGGTGCCGAGGATGCGCTGGAAGTGCAGCCGCAAATTGGCGCCGGTGCCGAGGCCCACGTCGGCGGCGATCTGCTCGACCCCGCGCTGGGAGCGTTCGAGCAGCTCACGGGCGAGGTCGATGCGGGCGCGCATCACCCACTGCATCGGCGTGTACCCGGTCTCCTCGACGAAGCGCCGGGAGAACGTGCGCGGCGACACCCCCGCCTGCCGCGCCAGCATGTCCAGGGTGAGCGGCTCGCCCAGCCGGTACAGGGCCCACTCGCGGGTCTCCGCGAACCGTTCCCCGCGCGGCTCGGGCACGCTGCGCGGCACGTACTGGGCCTGGCCGCCGCTGCGGTAGGGCGCCGCGACCAGGCGCCGGGCGGCGTGGTTGGAGGCGGCCACGCCGAGGTCGCCGCGCAGGATGTGCAGGCACAGGTCGATGCCGGAGGCGGCGCCGGCCGAGGTGAGCACGCTGCCCTCGTCGACGAAGAGCACGTTCTCGTCGACCCGGACGCCCGGGTACCGGGTCATGAGCGCCCGCGTGTAGTGCCAGTGCGTCGTGGCCCGCTTGCCGTCGAGCAGGCCGGTGGCGGCGAGGGCGAACGCGCCCGTGGAGATCGCGGCGAGCCGCGCGCCCCGGTCGTGGGCGGCGATCAGGGCCGCGACGACGGCGTGCGGCGGGTCCTCGCGGTCCGGGAACCGGTAGCCGGGCACGAAGACGATGTCGGCCCAGGCGAGCGCGTCGAGACCGTGCTCGACGTGGTAGGCGAGGCCGTCCCCGCCGGTCACCAGCCCGGGTGTCGCCCCGCACACCCGCACCTCGTACGGCATGCTCGCGCGGGTCGTGAAGACCTGCGCCGGGATCCCGACATCGAGGGGTTTCGCGCCCTCCAGCACGAGGACGGCGACACGGTGCTGGCGAGAGGTGGACACAGGACGAGGTTACGTCGACGCGGCGCCACCCAGTCGGGGGCGCAGCCGTGCGTCCGCCGCTCGCGCTCCACCAGGTCCGGTTGCTCCCGCGGCGCGCGGGCCGGGTGCGCCCGGCCAGCAGCGGGACAGGATCGCGTCGGGGATGCTGAAGTGGGCGCCGCAGTGGGCGCATTGGGCACGGCCGAACACGGAGCGGAGCTTGTCCGCGAGCCGCGGGTGGCCGTCGGCGAGGGCCCGCGCGTGGAGTCCGGGCAGCAGCCCGTCGGCGGTGGCCGGGTCCTGGGGCCGGAGCGGGATCCTGACGTCGGGGGTCCGCTCGAAGTGCATGTCGTCGTCGGTGGAGTAGTGACCGTCTTCCCCGAGGACGACGAAGTTCTCCGAGAAGCAGTCGGGGCAGGGGACTTCGTATTCGTCGCCGTTGATGTCGTCGAGGTGCTCGCTCCAGCCCTCGACTCCCTCGAAGGCGAGCAGCGTCGACAGCAGGTTGACGTAGGTCGTGGAGTCGTCGGCCAGGGAGGGTCGCGCAGGGCTTCCTCGGTCAGCGCCAGGAGTTCGGCGAGGGTGGCGGTGTGGGTGACGAAGGGGTCCACCGCCTCACCCCGGATGTCCCGGGCGGCCACGATCCGGCTCGCCAGGAAGAGCGGCATGCAGCGTTCCACGGGTGACCAGCGGCGGGCCAGTTCCGTCAGACGCGGCAGGGCGGCGAAGCTCGCCGGGGGGACGGTGCCCTGGCTCCACAGGAGGTCGGACAGGGTGTCCCAGCCGGGATCGCGTGGGTCCGGGCCGACCGCTTCGAGCAGTCCGGGTATGTCCTCGGCGGTTCCGCGGGCGTGGTGGAGTCGAGACCGGTCCGTCATGACGGAGATCCAAGCAGGTGCCCGCGGGCGGGGCGTCAGCGGGGGCTGTAGGGCTCCAGGAGCTGGTCGACGGGTGCGTAGTCGTCGGTGAGCCGGGGGGCGTCGCCGATCCAGGACGCGAGGGTGGCGCCCTCGCTGATCCTCCAGCCGGTCCCACGGGTGTCCAGGGCCTTCTGGACCGCCGCCAGGTCCACGGGGCGGTCGGAAGCGAGGACGACCAGGTTGCCGCCCCGGTCGGGGGCGCCCGGGTCGAGGCCGATGTCGGAGGGTTCGCCGAGGAGGGCGACATGGTCGAACGTCGCGCCGATCGTGGCCACTTCGGCGCGGGCGAAGGCGAGGGCGCCGTAGTCGATGAGGTTGGCGACGTACAGGCCGTCCTCGGTGAGCACGCGCCGTATGTCGGTCAGCGCCTCCGTGGTGGTGAGGTGCCACGGCACGCTCACTCCCCCGAACGCGTCGCCCACGACGAGGTCCCGGCTGCCGGTGTCCAGCCGCCGCAGGCCGAGCCGGGCGTCCTCGGTGCGTACGTCGATCCCGCGTTGCGGTCCCAGGCCCAGCCGCTCGCGGTTGACGCGTACGACCCCGCTGTCGATCTCGGAGACGAGGCTGCGCGTCCCGGGCCGGGTGGCCGCGAGGTAGCGCGGGAACGTCAGGCCCCCGCCGCCCACGTGGTACGCGGTCAGGGACCGTCCCTCGGGGAACGCCGTGTCGACAACCGAGGCGATGGCCCGCACGTACATGAACTTCAGGTAGGTCGGGTCGTCGAGGTCGACGTAGGAGTTCCGCACGCCGTCCAGGAGGAGCGTGCGGCCGCTCTCACGGTCGGGGTCGGTGACGACGCGGGCGCAGTGGTACTTGGTCTCCTCGTCGCAGCCGCCGGGCGCGACCGTGGCGGCCAGGCCCGCGGCGACGAGGACGACGGTCAGGGCCGGCACTCCCGTCCAGCCGCGGGTCCGCCATTCGACCAGGGCCGAGCCGAGGACCAGCAGGACACCGAGGCCGATCAGTACGCCGCTGACCGGGAAGCGCGAGACCAGCACGAAGCCGGTGAGGACGGTGCCGAGGATGGCGCCGAGCGTGCCGACCCCGGAGAGCCGCCCGACCACCGTGCCGGTCTCGGCGAGGCTGGTCAGCCGCAGCTTGGTCACGATCGGCGTCACCGCGGACAGCAGCGCGCCCGGCACCAGGATGGTCAGCGACGCGATGAGGAAGAGCGCCACGGGCGCCCACTCGGCCGTGGTGCGCAGCACGGCGGGGGTCAGCGCCACGACCGCGCCCGAGAGGCCGAGGGAGGGACCGATGAGCCGTCGGGGGTTGACCGCGTCGGCGACGCGCCCGCCCATCCAGGACCCGGCGGCGATCGCGGTGAGGGCGACACCGATGACCATGGTGCTGGTCTCCAGGGTCAGCCCGAGGTAGGGCGCCAGCAGCCGCAGGGAGACGATCTCGACGACCAGGACGGCGGCCGAGGAGGTGAAGACGAGCGCGACCGCCGCACGGGGGCCGAGGCCCTGGTCACGCGGTCTGCCCCGGTCGGGGGGCGACGAAGACGGTTCGGTCACTCACGGCATCCTTCCACGCGGCCCGGCACCGGTGGGCGGTTCCTTCCGGCACGGGTCACTTGGTCAACTCGGCTGCTCCGCCACCGGTTCCGGGGACGCGGGGGTGATTCGCACCGACTGCCCGTCAGGTCAGGCCAGAGCCTGACGGCGTGGCAGGTGGCGGAGGGACGCGTCACCCTGCGGGCGGCTCCAAGTGGCGAGAGCCGGATTCCCCGCTGACCGTGGATCACGTCGAGGCGGCACCGGAACCAGTTGACACGGCATCAGCCACCCGCCCCGGCAGAAAGGGATCCACCGATGCGCACTGCACGCACACTGCTCGCCGCCGCGGCGACCACCGCCGCGCTCGTCCTCAGCGCCCCCGTCGCCCTCGCCGCACCCGACGACCACGACGGCTCCTCGTACGGCCGGGACCACGACGGCGGCCGGGACTACGGCAAGGAGGACTCGTGGGGCGGCAAGCACGAGAAGGACGACTGGGGCGGCAAGCACGACAAGAAGGAGGAGTGGGGCGGTAGGCACGAGAAGGACCACTCCTGGAAGGGCGACCACGACAAGCCCAAGGGCGGCATGCACACCGGCGGCGGCGCACTGGCCGGGCCGACGGTGACCGCGGGCGGTCTGGCGGTCCTGGCGGTCGCCGGCACGGGCCTGTACGCGGCGCGCCGCCGCAAGTACGCGACCTCCGTGGCCTGACCGTGCCCGGCGCGATAGCCACCACGGCCGCCACGCACGTGCCGCGTGGCGGCCGCACGGCCCTCCCCCGAGCCCGGCCGCCCTGACCCTCCGCATCAGCCCGATCAGCCCTATCGCACGGCTGCCGCACCCAGGTGAGGTGGATCCCCATGACGACTCGTCCCTCCGACAGCCCCGACGCCGAGACCCCCCGCCCGAAGAGCGGACTCAACCTCCGCGTGCTGGTCGTGGCCGCCATCGGCCTCGCGGTCCTTGCCATGACCGTCTTCACCGACGACGAGCCGTCCACCACCCCCGCCGCGACGCCGTCGGCCCACGCGACCGCGACGCCTTCCGCGAAGGCCACCGCATCGCCGGCCCTGCGCGGCACCGCGTCGGCACCCCCCGCGGGCCAGCCGGCCGTACGCGACTCGGCCCGGTCGACAGGCCGTTCCGTCGCCGAGCACCTGCCCCGCTCCAAGCCCGTACGGCTGCTCATCCCGAAGATCTCCGTCGACGCCCCCTTCACCGACCTGGCCATCAACGGCTCGGGCCAGCTCAACGCCCCGCCCGCCGACGACACCAACCTCGTCGGCTGGTTCGCCAAGGGACCCACCCCCGGAGAGCTCGGTACCTCCGTGATCGCCGGGCACGTCGACACCGCCACCTCGCCCGCCGTCTTCGCCCGTCTGGACGAGCTGAAGAAGGGCGACGTCTTCGAGGTCAGGCGCGCCGACGCGCGGAAAGTGTCCTTCGTCGTCGACAGCGTGGAGACCTTCGCCAAGGACGACTTCCCCAACGACCGCGTCTACGCCGACACTCCCCGCGCCGAGGTCCGCCTGATCACCTGCGCCGGTGACTACGACCGCTCGGCCAAGGACTACACCGACAACCTGGTGGTGTTCGCCCACCTGAAGTAGTCACGCCGGTCAGCGCAAGGGGTCGACGACCGCGCCGGGATTGAGGATCCCCGACGGATCGAGGACCTTCTTGCCCGCCCGCAGCGCGGCGGCGAAGAGATCGGGCCGCTGCCGGTCGTACCAGGGTCGGTGGTCGCGGCCCACCGCGTGGTGGTGGGTGATCGTGGCGCCGCTCGTGATCAGCGCCTCGGAGACGGCCTTTTTGATCTCGTCCCACTGCTCCACCGTGCTGCCCCAGCGACCGGCGGCGTAGATCCCGAAGTAGGGCGCTGGCCCGTCCGGGTAGACGTGGGTGAACCGGCAGGTCACCACCCCTTCCGCAGCCACCTGGCGCAGGGCGTCCCGGGCCGCGTCCTCGACGGCCGCACGCACGCTGTCGAACCGGTCCCAGGTGCAGGCCGTCTCGAACGTCTCCACGATCATGCCCTGCGCGGCGAGCGCGTCGCGCTGGTACGGCATGCGCAGGAAGGACGAGCGCCAGGTGTCGGCGGCGTCCGTGCGCGCGGATCCGTCCATGTCCGCGCTGCGCCGCGGTGGTTCGGGCAGCGTGCCGCCGTGGTCGCGGCACAGTTCCAGTGCCCGGTCCAGCCAGGCGTCGACGGGGTGGTCGGCCGATTCGAAGCCGAGCACCAGGACGGCGGTCGGGGAGCCCGCGTTGATGAACGCCTCCACCGGGTCCAGGAGTCGGCAGTTGGCGGGGTTCAGGCCGGACTGCGCCAGCGCGCGCACGGCCAGGACGCCCGCGCCGTAGTCGGCGAAGGCGACCGAGGCACCGGCCCGCCAACGGGGCCGGTCCTGGAGGCGGACCCACGCCCGGGTGATGACGCCGAGCGTTCCCTCGGAGCCGAGGAACATCCGGTCCGGGGAGGGTCCGGCACCCGAGGCGGGCAGTCGACGGGTCTCGACCGCGCCCGCGGGGGTGATGACGCGCAGGGATTCGGTGAGGTCGTCTATGTGGGTGAGGTGTGTGGCGAAGTGCCCGCCCGCGCGGGTGGCCAGCCAGCCGCCGAGGGTGGAGAACTCGAAGGACTGCGGGAAGAACCGCAGGGTGTAGCCCTTGGGCCGCAACTGCTCCTCCAGGTGCGGCCCGTAGGCCCCGGCCTCGACGAGCGCGGCCCGGCTGGCGGGGTCGACGTCGAGGACCCGGTTCATGGACGTGAGGTCCAGACTCACCACGCCGTTGTAGTCGTCCCCCACGCGCGGCTCGACCCCGCCGACCACAGAAGACCCGCCCCCGAAGGGAACGACCGCGATACCGGCCTCGGAGCACCAGTCCAGTACCTGGACGACCTGCTCCTCCGAGGTGGGACGCGCGACGAGGTCGGGTACGTGCGGCAGTCGGCCCAGCAGCGCCCGCACCACGTCACGGAACGCCTGCCCGTGGCTGTGGGCCAGCCGGTCCTCCGCGTCCTCGGACACGACCGCCGCGAGCGCCGGTGGCGCCTGGACCCTGCTCGGGCGTACGCCGAAGGCCTCGACCGGGGGTGCCCGGTGCACGGTCAGATTAGCGCCGGGCATCAGCTCCGAGGCGCGGCGCGTGAGTTCGGCGCGCTCGGCGCCGGTCACCGCGTCCTCGACGTAGCCCCATCCCCACCACGACCGCGTCCTGCCACTCACGTGCGCACCGCCGATCTCTCCGCCGGGTAGTTACCAGTAGGTAAGTGCCCACAGTTGATGGCGTGCCGTCAATACGCGGTACTCGGCGGCTTGAGGCCGTCACCGGGTCACGGGGAGCCAGTCGCGGGTGTCCACGGAGACGGACGACAGGGTGGCGCCCTCCGTGTCGACCCAGTCGAGCATGAGGAGCCGCCAGTCAGGGTTCTCCGACAGCGGGCGGGACGCCCACTCCGTCCAGCCGGTGTGCGCGGGGTCGCGCGTGCCGTACACCTCGAAGGCCTCGACGCCGAGGGGCAGCGGGCTTGAGCGCTTGCGGGACGTCAGGCGCACCCAGCGGGCCCGACGGGGGCTCGGGAGCTGGATGTTCACCACCCCGCCGGTACCCGTGGTGGTGCGGTAGGCCGTGGTCCAGGACGTGTGGTCCTCGGAGGTCTCGACGGAGAAGACCAGCGAGTGGCTGAGCCGGGATCCGCGATCGGGGGCGTACACCGGGTCGGAGGCGTCGGCCTCGAAGGTCAGGCGGATGTCGGTGACCTCGCAGACCGCCTGGAGGTCGACGGTGATCCCCTGCGGGTCACCGCCCTCGGCACGCCAGCCGCACCCGGCCAGCAGCGTGGTCCCCGTGGTGACAACGGTCCGTCGCGGCGGAACACGCGACGGGCCCGACTGATCTGCCATGTGTGCGACATCCCATCAGAAAGCACAGGCCGAACCGGTCCGTACGCCGACGCCGAACCGGATGACAACGTTGCCAAAGACTGTGTCGACAGACGGCCCCCTGTCAATCCCTCGGGCTCCCGCAGCCCGGCCGCGGAAGAGCGAACCTTCACTGAATCTTTCGATCGCAAACGCCACAGGAGTCACTGTGACGCGCGTCATACATCCCACCTGTCAGGAATCGGGCCGCTGCCCCGCTCAAGTCACCGACACCAAGCGAACCGACGGGAGAATCCCATGAAGCACCGCATCGTCGTCCTCGGCGCCGGGTACGCCGGAGCGTTCACGGCGGGGACCCTGGCCCGGCGACTTTCACCCAAGGACGCCGAGATCACCGTGGTCAACGCCGTACCGGATTTCGTCCAGCGAATGCGGCTGCACCAGCTCGCGACCGGCCAGGAGGTCGAGGCCCCGAAGCTCGTGGACGTCTTCGCGGGCACCGGCGTACGGCTGCGTGTGGCCCGGGTGGCCGGCATCGACCCGGAGCGCCGGACCGTCGCCGTGGCCGACGCCGACGGTGGCGGCGAACTCGGTTACGACACCCTGGTCTACGCCCTCGGCAGTCACGGTGCCGAGCAGGGTGTGCCCGGTGCGGCCGCACACGCCTTCGACATCGCCGCCCGGCCCTCGGCGCTGCGCCTGCGTGAACGCCTGGACGCCCTGGTCGAGCGGGGCGAGGGCGGGAGTGTGGTGGTCGTCGGGGACGGGCTGACCGGGATCGAGACCGCCACCGAGATCGCCGAGGCGCGCCCCGGCCTGACCGTGACACTGGTCGCCCGCGGCGAACTGGCGGCCCGGCTGTCCGCCGGAGCCCGCGCGCACCTGCGCGGGGCCTGCGACCGCCTCGGCGTCACCGTCCTGGAGTACGCCGAGGTCGAGACCGTCGAGGCGCACCGGGTGCTCTGCGCCGACGGCACCGCCCTGGCATCCGACGCGACCGTGTGGACGGCCGGGTTCACGGTCGGCCCCGTCGCCGCTGCCGCCGGCCTGGAGGTCACCGAGGACGGCCGGATCGTCGTCGACCGTCACATGCGCTCGGTCTCCCACCCGAACGTCTACGCCGCCGGGGACAGTGCCCACGCCATCGGTGACAACGGTCTGCCGCTGCCGATGTCCTGCGCCTCGGCCGGCTACACCGGACGGCAGGCCGTCGAGGCGATCGTCGGGGTACTGACCGGGCGCACGGTCCCGCAGACCAAGCTGGAGTACGTCGGCAACCACATCAGCCTCGGGCGGCGGGACGGCATTCTCCAACTGGTCGACGGTGAAGGGCAGGCGAAGCCGAAGTTCATGGGCGGCCGGGGACCCGCTCGCCTCAAGGCGGCCATCCTCGCGATGTCGCTGTGGGCCACCGCGCACCCGACCTTCGGGCTGCCCAAGCGCAAGCTCCGTCTCACCAGTACTCCGGACCGCTCCGCCCAGCAGGTGGGCCGCGTTGCCGCATAAGGTGATCAGCGTGGACAGCACCGAAGTCGATCGCTTCGACACCGGCCGGTTCGAGGCCAGCCGCAACCGGCTGGCCTCGCTGGCCTACCGGCTGCTCGGCTCGGCCACCGACGCCGAGGACGCCGTGCAGGACGCCTTCCTGCACTGGCAGGCCGCCGACCGGGAGCGCATCAAGGTGCCCGAGGCCTGGCTGACCAAGGTCGTCACCAACCTGTGCCTGGACCGGCTGCGTTCGGCGCGGGTCCGCCGCGAACGAACCGCCGGTGCCTGGCTGCCCGAGCCGCTCCTCGACGGCGACCCGATGCTCGGCCCGGCCGACTCCTTCGAGCAGCGCGAGTCGGTCTCCCTGGCCGTGCTCATGCTCATGGAACGCCTCTCACCCCTGGAACGCGCCGTCTACGTCCTGCGCGAGGCGTTCTCCTACGGCCACGCCGAGATCGCCGAGATTCTCGACATCACCGAGTCCGGGAGCCAGCAGCACCTGCACCGGGCCCGGCGCCGGGTCCAGGCCGCCCGGCGCGGCGGCGAGGAGGTCGACCCGGCGTCCGCCCGCAAGGTCGTCGAGGAGTTCCTGGCCGCCGCCACCTCGGGCCGCACCGAGCGGCTGGTGGCGCTGCTCACCGACGACGCCACCGCGATCTCCGACGGCGCCGGACTGGCCAAGCAGTTGCTGCGCTTCGACACTCCGCAGCGCATCGCCGCCATCGCGCGGGCCGGTTTCAAGCCCACCCCCGCCAAGCGGCGTTTCGCCGGCGGCACGCCCGCCATGCACTACGCCGTCCTCAACGGCGCGCCCGCCGTCCTGGCCGTGGTCGACGACCGGGTCATGGGTGCCGTGACGTTCGACCTCGCGGGCGACAGGATCGCCACCGTACGCGGCATCGCCGCGCCCGACCGGCTCGTCCGCCTCACCGAGGCCTGGCAGTCGTACGAGCCGGGACCGCCCCTGATCGCCGAGTGGTGACGCCGCTGCCGAGGCGGCTCGCTACGATCATGCGTCATGGATTGGCTGGAGCGTGCCGCGAGTCTGAGGCAGTGGAGCCGCGACGGGGTGCGGGCACCGCACAAGCCGCTGCTCCTGCTGTACGCGCTGGGCCGTTTCCAGGCGGACGGCGAGGGCGAGTTGCGCTACAGCGCGGTGGAGGACGATCTCAAGCAACTGCTGGTGGAGTACGGCCCCGCCCGTCCGACGACCCCCGCGTACCCCTTCCACCACCTCACCAGCGACGAGGTGTGGGAGGTACGCACCGACACCGGAACCGGCAGCCCAGGACCGCGCATTGGGGTTCTGCGCTCCAGCGGGGCCACCGGACGGCTGGCCCCCGGCCTGCGTACCGCGCTGAGCCGCGAGCCGTCCCTGCTGGCCCGGATCGCGAGAGTGCTGCTGGACCTCAACTTCCCACCGTCCCTGCACCCCGACCTGTGCGAGGCGGTCGGGCTGGAACTGGAGCTGGCGGAGACGGACCCGGCGGCAGCGCGCGAGCGTCGGCAACGCGACCGCCGCATGCGGGAGTTGGTCCTGATCGCCTACGAGTACCAGTGCGCGTTCTGCGGCTACGACGGCATGATCGACAGCACGCCCGTCGCCCTGGAGGCCGCGCATGTGCGCTGGTGGGCCTACGACGGCCCGGACGACGTCGACAACGGCCTGTGCCTGTGCTCACTGCACCACAAGCTCTTCGACAAGGGTGTCCTCGGGATAGGCGAAGGCCATCGCATCCTGGTCTCCCAGCACTTCGTCGGCCGCAGCCACGCCGCGCGGGACCATGTCACCGCCCTCTCCGGCCGTCCTCTCCTGGGACCGCAGCCCGGCGTCCGCCCGGTCGCGGCGGCGCATCGGACGTGGCACACGAACCAGGTCTTCAAGGGCTCCCCGCGCGCCGCCGCCTGACGCGGAGTCAGCTTCCCGCCGGGCCGAGGAGATGTGCGTCGACCGTGGCGCTCAGCGGCAGCTCGCCGGCCGACCTGCCCACCAGCACCTGCCACTCCCCCGGCTCGATGCGCCAGCCGCCCGTGGTCTCGCACCAGTGCTGGAACGCCCGCACCGGCAGCCGCACCTCGGCGGTGACCGTCTCTCCCGGATCCGCCTCGACGGACGTGTACCCGGCCAGCCAGCGGATCGGCCGCTCCACCTCGGAGACGGGGCGGGACAGGTACACCTGGACCACCTCGCGGCCCCGGCGGTGCCCGGTGTTGCGGACGCGGACGGCGACCTGTCCGTCGCCTCGGACGGTCAGGTCCTCGTAGGTCCACGTCGTGTACCCCAGTCCGTGCCCGAACCAGTACGCGGGACGGCGGCCGGTGCGCAGCCAGGCACGGTAGCCGATGTGCAGGCCCTCGGTGTAGTCGAGGGTTCCGTTCTCGGGGCGGGTCCGGCTGACCGGCAGGTCGTCGGTCGTGGCGGCCCAGGTCGTCGGGAGCCGCCCGCCGGGTTCCGCGTCGCCGAACAGCACGTCGGCGATACCGGCGCCGCCCTCCTGGCCCGGGAACCAGGTGAGCAGGATCGCGCCGGCCTCCTCCCGCCAGGGCAGTTCCACGGGGCTGCCGGTGTTGAGGACGACCGCGGTGCGCGGGTTGGCGGCGCAGACGGCGCGGACCAGGTCGTCCTGGCGGCCCGGGAGGGCCAGGGTCGTGCGGTCGTGGCCCTCGGACTCGCTGGTCTCCGTGGTGCCGACGACCACCACCGCCGCATCGGCCCGGCGTGCGGCTTCCGCCGCTGCGGCGATGGCGGCGTCGGGGTCGGGGGTGGGCGGGGCCGCGGTGAGCAGGGTGGCGCGGCCGGTGCCGGGGGCCAGCTCGCGGCGCGCCACGACGAGTGCCTCCTGCCCGGCCGGGAGCGTCGTCCGCCCGTACTGGCGCGGTGGGTTGACGTGCAGGACGGCGGGGTCGCCGGTCAGGGGCGGGAACTCGCCGTCGACCACGACCTCGTCGTCCACCGTGAGGGTCATCCGGCCGAAGCCGCCGACGCCGAAGCACCATGTGCCGCCGGTCCCGGTCGGCAGCACGGCGCTGATCTCGACGGTGTGCGCGCCCGGGGGCAGGGGCGGTTCCAACTGGCGGGCGGACAGGCGGTGTTCCGCCTGCAGTTCGCGGCCGTCGGCGGCGAGTACGCGCAGCAGCACGCCCGGTGCGCCGGTGCGCGGGTTGCGACAGTCGGCCTCCTCCAGGGGCTGCGGAGGGGCGTCGAGTGCGGGGCCCGGGACGTGGATCACCCGGGGTCCGGCGGGCAGCGCGTCGCGGATGCCGTCCACCACGGTGACCAGGCGTTCCGGGAAGACGCCCGCGCTTCCGCCGCCCTGGGTGCGCGGCTGGGCGGCATGGGTGCCGATCACCGCCACCGTGCCCGACTCGGTCCGGTCGAAAGGCAGTACGCCGCGATTGTGCAGCAGTACCGAGCCCGCGGCGACGGCCCGCCGCAGCAGCGCGCGACGGGCTGACGGTTCGGCCCGCCGCCGTGCAGCCTGCCGCAGCAGCGCACGGTGCGCTGACGGCTCGGCCCGCCGCCGTGCAGCCGGCTCGCCCAGCGCCCCCACCCGTGCGGCCAGGCGCAGGAGGCGGCGGACTTTGTCGTCGACCGCTTCGACGGGCACCGAGCCTTCCTGGACGGCGTCGAACAGGGCCTCCGCCCACGGGCCGTCGGGGCCGGGCATCGCCAGGTCGAGTGCCGCGCGGGCGCTGGGCGCGGTGGTGCGTACCGCGCCCCAGTCGGAGACCACGACACCGTCGAATCCCCACTCGCCCTTCAACGGCTCGGCCAGCAGCGGGCTCTCGGTCATCGTGGCACCGTTCACGCCGTTGTACCCGGCCATCACGGCCCACACCCCGGCCTGCACCGCCGCTTCGAAGGGGGCCAAGTACACCTCGCGCAGGGCGCGTTCGCCGATCCGGACGTCGACGGTCAGCCGGTCAGTCTCGGAGTCGTTGGCGACGTAGTGCTTGGCGGTGGCGGCGACGCCGTGCTTCTGGATGCCCCGGATCAGGGCGGCGCCGGTGCGGGCGGTGAGCTGCGGATCCTCGGAGAAGCACTCGAAGTGGCGGCCGCCCAGTGGGGTGCGGTGGAGGTTGAGGGTCGGGGCGAGGACCATGTCCACGCCCTTGCGCCCGGCCTCCGCCGCGAGGAGTGCGCCGAGCCGTTCGACCAGCGGCTCGTCCCAGGTCGCCGCGAGCGCGGAGGCGGACGGCAGCAGCAGGGAGGTGTCGCGTTCGTTCCAGGCCTCGCCGCGTATGCCGGCCGGGCCGTCGGAGGTCGTCATCGGGGCCAGGCCGATGACGGGTTCGGCGTGTGTGCGCCACGTCGTGGCCCCGGTGAGCAGCCGGATCTTCTGGCGCAGGTCCAGTTTGTCGGCCAGCCGTGCGCGTTCTTCCTCGGTCATCCCACCCCCTGTGCCGCGCCTCCCCGACCGGGAGAGCGCTCTCCGAATGGTGAGCGGGGATACCCCGCCCTGTCAATGCGGGCCTCTTCCGGCGCTCACGACCTCAACCCCATCCGCAACACCAGGAGTTGTTGTCCAACGGATTGACACGCCCATGTCTGGACGGCAGTCTCCGGGAGAGCGCTCTCCCATCGGCACGGGACGCCGAGCCCCTCCTTTCGTTCAGGAGAGAACGTGTTCAGACCCCACACCCACCCCTTCACCCGCACACGAGCCGGAACCCTCCTCCTCGCCCTCATGGCCCTGCTGGCCTCGTCGTTGACCGTGCTCACGGCGCCCAAGGCACACGCGGCCGAGACGCTGCTCTCCCAGGGCCGCACCGCCACCGCCTCCTCCGTCGAGGGCGACGGCGACGCCTACCCCGCCTCGGCCGCCGTCGACGGCGATCTCACCGGCACCCGCTGGGCCAGCAAATGGAGCGACCCGCAGTGGATCCGGGTCGACCTGGGCGAGCGCAGAAGCCTCAGCCGCGTGGTCCTGACCTGGGAGGCGGCCTACGGCAAGGCCTACGAGATCCAGGGCTCCGACAACGGCGACGACTGGCGCACCCTGGCCTCCGTGACCGACGGGAACGGCGGCACCGACGAACTGGCCGTCTCCGGCTCGGCCCGCTACGTCCGCATGTACGGCACCGCCCGCCCCGGCGGCTACGGCTACTCCCTGTGGGAGTTCCAGGTCTACGGCGAGGCCGGCGACGACGACCCGCTGCCCGGCGGCGGCGCCGTCGCGGTCACCGGCACGCAGGGCAACTGGCAGCTGACCGTGGACGGCCGCCCCTACACCGTCAAGGGCCTCACCTGGGGTCCCGCCGTCGCGGACGCCGGGCGCTACCTGCCGGACGTGAAGTCCATGGGCGCCAACACGATCCGCACCTGGGGCACCGACGGCTCCACCAAACCGCTGCTCGACGCGGCCGCCGCCCACGGCATCCGCGTCATCAACGGCTTCTGGCTGCAGCCGGGCGGCGGTCCCGGCAGCGGCGGCTGCGTCAACTACGTGACGGACGACGCCTACAAGAGCAGCATGCTCACCGAGTTCGCCAGGTGGGTCGAGGAGTACAAGAGCCACCCGGCGACGCTGCTGTGGAACGTCGGGAACGAGTCCGTGCTCGGCCTGCAGAACTGCTACAGCGGCGAGGAACTGGAGCGCCAGCGCAACGGGTACACCACCTTCGTCAACGACGTCGCCAAGCGCATCCACACCATCGACCCCGACCACCCGGTCACCTCGACCGACGCCTGGACCGGCGCCTGGCCGTACTACAAGCGCAACGCCCCCGACCTCGACCTGTACGCGGTCAACGCCTACGGCGACATCTGCGGTGTGCGCGAGGACTGGCAGGAGGGCGGCTACTCCAAGCCGTACATCATCACCGAGGGCGGTCCGGCCGGTGAGTGGGAGGTGCCGGACGACGCCAACGGCGTTCCCGACGAGCCGACCGACGTGCAGAAGCGCGACGGGTACACCCGGGCGTGGAACTGCGTCACCGGGCACCAGGGCGTCTCGCTGGGCGCCACGCTCTTCCACTACGGCGTCGAGCACGACTTCGGCGGCGTCTGGTTCAACCTGCTTCCCGACGGTCTGAAGCGGCTGTCCTACTACGCCGTGAAGCAGGCGTACGCGGGCTCCACCTCGGGCGACAACACCCCGCCGGTCATCACGGACATGTCGGTGTCGCCCGCCTCCGCGGCGCCCGCGGGGCAGGAGTTCACCGTCCGCGCCGACATCCGCGACCCCGACAACGACACCCTCACCCACAAGATCTTCCTGAGCGGCAACTACGCGAGCGGTGACAAGCGGCTCGTGGAGGCGAAGTGGCGGTCCACCGGCAACGGCACCTTCGCCGTCACCGCGCCGGAGAAGCTGGGCGTCTGGAAGGTCTACATCCAGTCCGAGGACGGGCACGGCAACGCCGGGATCGAGACCAGGTCGGTCAAGGTCGTCCCGCCGCCGGTGGCCGGCACCAACCTCGCGCTGAACAAGCCGGTCACGGCCTCCTCGTACCAGAAGGAGTACGGCGACTGCCCGTGCACGCCCGCCAAGGCCGTCGACGGTGACACGGGCACGCGCTGGGCCAGCGACTGGAGCGACCCGCAGTGGATCTCCGTCGACCTGGGCGCGGCCACCACGGTCGGCAAGGTCCAGCTGGTCTGGGACCCCGCCTACGCCAAGTCGTACGAGGTGCAGGTGTCCGACAACGGCAGTGACTGGCGCACCGTGCACGCCACGACGAGCGGCAACGGCGACGTCGACAGCATCGAGTTCGCCGCGACCACAGCCCGTCATGTGCGGCTGCATCTGACCGAGCGCGGCACCGGCTGGGGCTACTCCCTGTTCGAGTTCGGCATCTACCGCTGACCACCCGAGAATCCCGAGGAGTTGTCATGAGACGACGAACCAAACCGCTGCCCGCGGTGCTGGTCGCGACCGCGCTGATCGCCGCTCTGTTCGGCGTGGGGTCGACTGCCCTGGCCTCCGGGCCCGGTTCGGGCACCGACGCGGCCCCGGCCGCCGCGCACGCGGGACACGCCATGGCGGCCTCCGCCGAGGCGTCCGGCGACGATCCGGACGGTGACGGGTACATCCCGGCGAACCCGCCGGTCACCGGCGTCACCCCGTCCGACAAGGAGCCCGCGCCCGCCTACTTCCACGAGTTCCAGGCGAACTGCGAGGTCACCCACACCGCGGCCGACGACCCGATCGTCTACCCGGACCAGCCCGGCCGTTCCCACGACCACACCTTCATGGGCAACCGGTCGACGGACGCGAGCAGCACCACCGACTCCCTGTTCGGCGGCGCCACCACCTGTCTGGCGCCGGGCGACGCGTCGGCGTACTGGATGCCGTCGCTGTTCGACGGCGACCGGAAGGTGCTGCCGGTCGGGCCGCAGGTCATCTACTACAAGTCCGGCGTGACCGACTACACGAGTGTGCGGCCCTTCCCCAAGGGGCTGCGGTTCGTGGTCGGTTCTCCGATGCAGAGTGCCGAGGAGTTCCGCAACCACCCGGGCTGGGTGGAGGGCTGGGAATGCGGCGACAGCTACATGAACGTCGACTTCCCGCAGCACTGTCCGCAGAACACACAGCTGAACATCCGGATGCAGGCGCCGAGTTGCTGGGACGGGCGGTACCTGGACACGCCCGACCACCAGAGCCACATGGCCTATCCGGTGGTCAAGCCCGGTACGAACAACGACATCTGCCCGGCCAGCCATCCGGTGGCCCTGCCGATGATCGAGTTCAAGATGGCGTTCCCGGTGGACGGTGACATGTCGCAGGTGCGGCTGGCCAGCGGGCGCGGCTACTCGTTCCACTACGACTTCTTCAACGCCTGGCACGAGCCGACCCTGGCCGCGCTGGTCGAGCACTGTGTCGTGGGTGGGCTCCAGTGCAACGCGCGGGGTTACGACGAGACGCACCCCGAGCGGGGCGCGGCGCTGGGACCGGACTACCGGCTGCCGTGACCTGAACCGACCTGATCCGACTTCCCCGACCGCCCGGTCCGTTGCGCGCATCCAGCCCCGCCGCGCGACGGACCGGGCACCGCTTTTCACGCCGAGTCGCGGACCACCAGCTCCGGTTCGAAGATGACGGATGTGGGTTCGGTACGGGCGCCCTCCACGTGTTCCTGGAGGAGCTGCGCCATCTTGCCCGCCATGTCCTCCATGGGCTGGCGGACGGTGGTGAGCGCCGGGCGGCAGGAGAGGGCGGCACTGGAGTCGTCGAAGCCGACCACGGCCACGTCGTCCGGGATACGACGTCCGGCCTCCCGCAGTACCTCGCAGGCGGCCTGTGCCATCAGGTCGTTGGCCACGAACACTCCGTCGATGTGCGGGTGTTCGGCCAGCAGGCGGGTCATGGCGGCGGCGCCGCTGTCGTAGGTGAAGCCGCCTTCGGCGATCGGGATGTACGGGTGTCCGCGCCGGGCGAGCGCGTCCCGGAACCCGGCGAGCCGGTCCTGTCCGGCGGGTACGTCCAGCGGACCGGTGACGGTCGCCAGGCGCCTGCAGCCGCGGGCGAGGAGGTGCTCGGCGGCGAGGCGGCCACCGTCGGCGTGGGCCAGGTCGACGTAGCTGACCGGGACGGGGCGTGCGGGGCGGGCGAAGAGCACGCAGTGCAGATTCGCGTCGGCGAGCTGTTCCGGCAGCGGGTCCTCGGCGTGGGTGGAGACGACGAGGGCCCCGTCGGCGCTGCCCTGCCGTAGGTACGCGACGACTTCGGCTCGGGTGGCCTCGGAGTCGGCGAACATCAGCACCGGGTGCATGGAGCGCGGGCGCAGGAAGTCGATGACTCCTCCGGCGACCCGGCCGAAGAAGGGGTCGGCCAGCATGCGGGCGGCGAACGAGCCCTGCTCGCCCTCGGGTTCGTCCCCGGCGCCGGAGACGACCAGGGCGATGGTCTCTGCGCGGCGGGTGACGAGGGAGCGTGCGGCCCTGTTGGGTGCGTAGCCGGTCCGCGCGACCGCTTCCAGGACCACGCTCTGGATGGCGGGATCTACGTTCCGCACGCCGTTGATGACGCGGGAGACGGTCGCACGGGAGACTCCGGCCTCCCGTGCCACGTCCTCCAGGGTTGGCAGGCGCCTGATCATGCCCGCACCATACCTGGCGGTCGGGGGTCTGGGGGAGCGCTCTCCCGGGTTCGGTGTGTGGCGGCCCCCGCCGCCCCGTCACCTGGGGCTTCACCCCCAGACCCCCATATCGGCCCTGGACGGGCCTCGTCCTCAAACGCCGGACGGGCCGAGCGGGCTCAGGCCGAGGGGCGCTCGGCGTGGTAGCGCTGGGCGAGCCTGGCCAGGGCCACCGCGGCGAGCAGGAGGCCGAAGTCGCGCAGAGCGATGTCGTAGTAGTCGGGGATGGTCAGCAGGTTGACGATGATCCCGGCCAGCCACCCGGCGACCAGCCAGCCACCGAAGCGCGGGGCGACGGCGACGACGAGGCCCGCGACGATCTCGATGACACCGACGGCGTACATGGCCTGCTGGGCACTGCCGGGGACCACGTCGTTGATCCAGGGGGCGAGGTAGCCGGGCCAGTCGACGAGGAGGTTGGCGAACTTGTCCAGCCCGAACAGGATCGGCGCCACGGTGAATCCGACGCGGAGGATGACGAAGGCCTGGTAGCCGGGGTCGGTGAGCGCGACCCGCCGAGGGGCGGCGGTGGGGACCGAGGTTGGGGTTGCGGACGACATGGCGCGCCTTCCTTCTATAGGCAACTCTCATTAGCTATAGAACCCCCGCGGCTCTCTTTAGTCAATGGCAGTGGGTTTTACACTGGGGTTCGTGGACCGCCCGAAGGAAGTTCCCCGCCCCGAGGTCTCCGCCGTCGCCGCGCTCGACGAGCCGAACCGCCGCAGGCTCTACGACCACGTCGTACGGCAGACGAGGCCCGTCAGCCGCGACGAGGCCGCCGAAGCGGTCGGGCTCCCGCGCAAGACCGCGGCGTTCCACCTCGACAAGCTGGCCGAGGAGTCACTGCTGGATGTCGTCTACGAGCGCCGCAGCGGCCGCACGGGCCCCGGCGCGGGCCGCCCCGCCAAGCTCTACCGGCGCTCCGCCCGGCAGATCAGCGTCACTCTCCCGGAGCGGCACTACGAACTCGCCGGACGGCTGCTCGCGCAGGCCCTGGAGGAGTCCGAGACGACCGGCGAACCGGTGCGCGAGGTCCTCCACCGCAAGGCCCACGACCTGGGCACCCGGATCCCCGCGACGGACGGCGCGGACGTGTACGCGGTCCTCGAATCCCACGGCTTCGAACCCCGCCACGACGGCACCGCGATCGTCCTCGGCAACTGCCCCTTCCACGCCCTCGCCCGCGAACACACCGACACGGTGTGCGGCATGAACCTCCACCTGCTGCGAGGTGTCCTGGAAGGCCTCGACGAGACCGGCCTCGCGGCCCGCCTGGCGCCCACGCCGGGCCACTGCTGCGTCCGCCTGGAGCCGGCCACCGCGCCGGGGACGCCGTGACGTCGGCGGCGGAGTCGCACTGGGACCCGCTGTGGGCCGGGGGCCGCCGGTACCGCCGTATGACCGACACCGAGAGCGCGCTGCTGGCGGAACACCTGGGCCCGGGGCACGGCAGGCCCGCGCTCGACATCGGCTGCGGCGACGGCGAACTCGCCCGCCACCTCCACCATGTCCTCGGCTACCGCACCACCGGCATCGACTGCTCCCCCAGCGCGCTCGCCCTCGCCGCCGACGAGGACACCGGTCCCCGCCCCGGACCCACCTGGCAGCGCCTCGACTTCGCCGCCGACGACCTGAGTCAACTCCCCGACGAGGCCTACGCGGTGGTCACGTGCCGGCTCGTCTACCGGTGGATGGACGACAAGCCGGCCTTCCTCGACCGCGTCCGGAGCGTTCTCGCGCCCGGCGGCACCTTCTGGGTCGTCGCCGAAGTCGTCGGCCGTCGCCCGGAGTCCGACCCGCGCGCGTATCTCGCGATCACCGAGGCCGAGGCCGAACTGCTCGTCTCCGGCTGGTCAGTTGTCCGCACCGCCGATCTCGACGTACTGCGCTGCTTCGCCCTGCGTCCCTGATTGCGGCGGGCGAGGAACCGCGGCCGTCCCTGGGTATGTCCTTGCTCGCGGTGGAAGTTCCGCGCCGCGCAAGCACCTGCGACAGAGGGGGTCGTCATGGGGCAGTTACGCGAAGGGGCACGGTGGGGAGTCTGGGCCGTGGGCGGGATCGTCGGGCTCGCCGTCCTGTATGTGATCGGGGTGTTCGCCTTCGGGAGCGCGGGGTGGATCACCGCGCCGTTCCGCGGTGCGGCGGAGAAACGGGAGAACACCGTCGGCTCGGGCGAGTTCCGGCAGACCACGTACGAGGAGTTCTTCGCCCTGTGCGAGGCCGTGCAGAACGCCGAGGGCACGATCGAGGCGCTCAAGGAGGAGCGCGAGACCGCGTCGACGGCCCGAGCGGCGCAGATCGACCAGTCCGTCACCGCGCTGAAGGTCACCCGGATCGAGTCGGTCAACGACTACAACGCCAAGGCGGCCCAGGAACACCGCGCGCCCTTCCGAGACCGGGACCTGCCGTACCGGCTGGACGCCGACGCCGAGCACACGACCTGCGCCAACTGACTCCCCCACCCCACTCCGTGAGGAAGGCAGCTCCGCATGATCCGCATGAAACGACTCGCCCGCACGGTCCCGGCCCTGGTCCTCGCACTCGTCGCGGGCCTGACCCTGTCGTCCTGCACCGACGACTCCAGCCAGGACAAGGAGAACAAGGCCAAACAGCAGAACTACGACCACCTGGTGGCGCAGCAGCCGGCAGGCCGGATGGAGTACTCACCGACCCGGGAGGCGATCAACCAGTGGATCAAGACGTGGGGACAGCGGGGCAAGCTGTCCTACGTCTACATCCAGAACGCCCGTGGGGAGTACGGGTACTTCGTCATGAAGGGCCTGCCGGTGGCGCGCTGCAAGATGCTGACGCCGACGGAGCGGGTGGAGTCCTCCTCCCACGGCGTCGCGGTCGTCGCGCAGCCCGGCATGGACGGCACGTACTCCGCTGGTTCCATGTGCAACGCCTACTACGGCTTCGACGCCACGACGGGCGCGTACATGGAGTTCACCGTCGGCACGAACCAGTCGTTCTTCCTGTTCGACAAGCCCATGACGATGCCGGAGTACGCGCGGGCCAAACAACTGGGCCCGACCTCGGTCAAGGACGTCGAGAACCCGTCGTGACCGCGGACTTCACCTCCACGGACAGGTCGTTGTCGACCGTGTAGTAGGGGCGTACGCGGGCGTCGCCGACCGCGGCGGCCGGGTAGACGAAGATCTCCTTGCGGTCCGCGATGTCGTCCAGCAGGCGGCCGAGGCGGATGTAGGGGGCGTCGGTGCCGGGGCGGACGCTGACGTCCCAGACCCGGTCCGCGCCCGCGTCGGCCAGTTCCGCCAGGTCCACGGTGAAGGAGAAGCGCTGCCCCGCGTTCTCGGTACCGCTCGTGCGGACCGGGCCGTCGGCGCCCCGCGCGCGTACGCGGACGACGGCGCCCTCGGCGAGCGTCGCTCCGTGCAGCCGCGCCCCGACGGTCATCGTGCGGTCCGTGACGGTGATGGTCTCGATCTCGGCGTGTGCGGTGCGCAGCCAGGTGCGGATCGCGAGGTAGCCGTCCTTGGTGGTGTACGGGACGCGCACGGCCAGCGGCGCGGGCCAGTCCCGGGTGTGTCCGTCGACCAGGGCCCGCTGGTCCCGCATGCCGGGGCGGAGCCGCTCGCGCGGGGCCTCCGGCTCGGGGAGGAGGTAGGCGTCCCAGCGCCCCTCGGGGAGGACCGGTCCGGGATCCAGGACCGCGCTCCGGCCGCCGTCTGCCGCTTCTTCGAGCGGGAGGAGGTGCACGGTCTCCTCAGGCATGCCCTTCTTGGGGCGCAGGCGCAGCAGCAGGCGGGGCTCGGCGGCGTCGAGTGCGGGCAGGCGGAAGGTGATGCGGCCGTCCGCCTCGGTCGTGCAGTGGGCGCGGAGCTGGGTGTTCGGTCCGCCGGTCATCGCTGTCCCCTCCGAAGCGCGCGCAGCGCGGTGCTGGCCGCCGCGTAGGCGGTGTCTCGTGCGGCGAAGCCCTGGCTGATCAGGGTCCGGTGCAGGCCCGCCCGTTGCGGCGCGGCCCGTGTCCCGGCGCTCCTGGCCGCCATCGCCTCGCCGATCAGCCGCTCGGCCTGCTCGACGACGGGGCCCGGGGCGAAGCGCCGCGCGTTCTCGATGGCCGCGCGGCCCATGCGCCGGCGTCGCTCGTCGTCACCGACGAGTTCCAGCAGCGCCGCGCCCATGGCGTCGGCGTCGTCGACGGGCACCAGGCGGCCGTCGACGCCGTCCTTGATGATCTCGCCGGGCCCGTAGGGGCAGTCGGTGCTCACGACGGGCAGTCCGCAGCGCATCGCCTCGACGATGGTCATGCCGAACGGTTCGAAGTTGGAGGCGGCCGCGCCGATCGAGCCCTTGACCCATTCCGCCTCCATGGGGGCGGCGGCGCCCATCAGGAAGACGTTGCCGGACAGACCGAGCCGTTCGATCAGTGCGCGCAGCCGGGGCTGCTCCTCGCCCTTGCCGTAGATCCGCAGCTGCCAGTCCGGGTGGGCGGCGGCCACCCGGGCGAATGCCTCGATGAGCAGGTCGTAACGTTTCACCGGAACCAGCCGGCCGGCCGCGACCACGACCTTCGCCCGGCCGTCCGCGGGCGGCAGCAGCGGGTCCGGGACGCTGTTGGGCAGCGCCTCGACCAGTACCCCGGGCAGCCGCATCTTGCGCCGGTAGGCAGCGGCGTCCGCCTCGGTGACGGTGGTGAGCACGTCGAGGCGGCGGTAGGCCCGGCGCAGCGCGGTGCGCAGGCGCGGCGGGTGGTTGTCCAGGGTGAGGTGCTCCTGGCCGACCCGGACGACATGGCTCGGGGCCTGCAGGGCGAGGTGCACATTGAGCCCGGGGCGGGTGCCGATCACCACGTCGGAGTCGAGGGCCTCCAGACACTCGCCGATCCGCCGGTCGGTCAGCTCGCTGTACTGCTGGTAGCGGTACTCGGCGACCGGGAACACGCGCGCCGGTCTCTGATGCAGCGGGTTGTCCTTCTCCTTGCGCAGATCCACCAGCGGGCGCAGTGACACTCTCGGGTCGAGGGTGAAGTTCGGGTGCTCCCGGTGGCGCAGCACGGAGACGATCTCCACCTCGTGCCGCTCGGCCAGGGCGTGGGCCAGGTTGAAGGTCGTGGTGATCGTGCCTCCGATTCCATAGGCGTTGTGGATGAGGAAAGAGATCTTCATAGCGGACTAGACCTCGTCAACGCCCTTGCCGTTGCCTCTCGTTATCTCTTTGTTCCCCATCCCACAACCCTCCGGGCGGAATCCGCGCGTCCGGTGCCGCCGTGTCGTGGCTGTGTCACGGTCCGGGTACACCTCGACCGGGTTGCTGGTCATGCAACCACTCTGGCCGAAAATGTGTCTCTCAGAGCACCGCCACAGGGGGATGCGATGAGCACATGGGAAGTTCCCGGTTACACCGAGTCCACCGAACTCGGGGCCGGGGCGAGCGGACGGGTCGTGCTGGCCGTCCACGAGGAGACCGGTGTCGCGGTCGCGGTGAAGTACCTCAGCGAGTCACTGCGCACCCGGCCCGGCTTCGTGCACGGCTTCCGCGAGGAGGCACGGCTGCTCGCGGGGCTGGAGAGCCCGTACGTCACCGGTCTGTACGAGTACGTGGAGAGCCCGCAGGGCGCCGCCATCGTGATGGAGCTGGTGGACGGCGTCTCGCTGCGCACGCTGCTGAGCAGGAACGGTCCGCTGGAGCCCGAGGCCGCGCTCGTCATCCTCAAGGGTTCGCTGCTGGGCCTGGCCGACGCCCACGCCGTCGGTGTCGTGCACCGTGACTACAAGCCGGAGAACGTCCTGGTCGTCCCGGACGGGTCGTCCAAGCTGGTGGACTTCGGCATCGCGGTGGACTCCGGCACCAGCGCCGGGGTGGCCGGTACCCCGTCCTACATGGCGCCGGAGCAGTGGTCGGGCGCGCCCGCCTCCCCGGCCGCGGACGTGTACGCGGCCACGGCCACCTTCTTCGAGTGCCTGACGGGGCGCAAGCCGTACTCGGGCGACAACTTCGCGGAACTGGCGTTGCAGCACCTTGAGGCGCCCATCCCCGCCGAGGAGGCGCCCGAGGCGGTACGTGAGCTGGTGCGCCGCGGTCTGGCCAAGGAACCGGAGCGGCGGCCCGCGCAGGCGGCCCAGTTCGTCACCGAGCTGGAGTCGGTCGCCGGGTCCGCCTACGGCCACGACTGGGAGGAGCGCGGCCGGGGCCGTCTGGCCGCCCTGGTGGCGCTGGTGCCCCTGCTGCTGCCGTCGGCGCGGGGCGGCCCGCAGAGCACGACGGACCTCGCCCGCACCGTTCTGCGTCAACCGCCCGCGGAACCGCTGGGCCTGGACCCGGTCCCGGCGCGGTCCTGGGTGCCGGGCCGGCCCGGCATCCTGGTGTCCGTCTCCGCCGTCGTCCTCGGCCTGCTGCTGACCTACGGTGTCCCGTTCGCCTCGGGGAACACAGGCGGCGACTCGGCGCAGGCGGCGGCCACGAGCAGTGCCGGTCCCGGCGCGGACCCGGTGGCGGAGACCACGGCTCCGGGCTCCTCGGCCGACCCGTCCGCCTCGCCCTCGGCGTCGGCGAGCCCGTCGGAGTCGGCGAGCGAGTCGCCCTCGGCCACGGAGTCGGCCGACGACACGGACCCGACCGCGGACACCGACCCCCCGGCCGGGGGCGGCACGACCACGACGCCTCCCGGGGACACGGACCCCACTCCGACGACCACCGCTCCCACCGAGCCCGGGGCACCCGCCGTGAAGAGCGTGACGGTGTCGGGATTCAGCCAGACCGGTGGCACCACCGCGACCGCGACCCTGAACATCACGACGGACGGGCCCGGCCCGGTCTCGGTGACCGTCTCCTGGTACTCGGGCAATGTCAGCGGCCAGCTCGGCGGCATCGACGGCGCGCCGCAGACCTACACCCGCAGTGGCGCCACCTCGTACTCGATCACCGTGGACCACTCGTTCCAGACACTGGGCTGCTACTGGTCGGTGTACGCCACGACCGACCCGGCCGCGGCCGGGGGCGCCGCCACCCAGCAGCTCCTGACCAAACGGTGTGACATCCGGTGAGCGCCGAGAACGACCGCACGAAGCACCTGTCCGGCAGCGGTGGACCGGCGCCGGTCCCCACTCCTTCCGACGATCCCGACTACAGCGCCACCGTGCTGGCCAGCCACTGGTTCCAGCAGCCGGCCGGCAACGAGACGCTCGTCGACGACACCGCCTCGCACCCGTCGCCCGCACCCGACCGGGTCGACGGCACGGTGATGCGGTTCGGGCCGGGTGTGACCGCCGTGCTGGCGCACCGCACGCACGGGACGCTCGCCCCGGTTCCGGCACCCGCGCCGCCGCGCCGCCGTCGGGCGTGGCGCAGGCACGTGCTGCCCGCTGTGGTGCTGATCTGTGTGCTCGCCTTCCTCGCCTGGCAGCGGATCGGGCCGCCGGTCGAGGTCGAGTCGGTGAAGGTCACGGCACAGCCAGGGGCGCTCGGGTGCGGTGAGACGGCCGACATCGTCGGCGTGGTCCGCACCAACGGCCGCCCCGGCACACTCACCTACCGCTGGACCAGGAGCGACGGCACCTCCTCGGAGGTCCTGCGGGAGGTGATGGTGCGCGGCCAGAAGGAGGCGCGCCTGCACCTGAAGTGGACCTTCCAGGGCGAGGGCAACCGGGCGGCACGGGCCGAACTGCGGCTGCTGACACCGACCGAGCGGACCGTGTCCGCCCGGTTCACCTACGACTGTTCGTGACGGACAGCCCGGCGTACGCCGCCCCCGGGGGGCGTCAGGGTGTGATCGCCGACTCGGCCGCAGCCTTGATCCGGGCACCGAAGCCGGGCGCGTCCTTGCGGGCCGCGACCAGCGCGAGGCCGACCAGGAGCTTGCCGAGCCCGTGGCCTTCGAGCACGTTGAAGATGCGGACCCGGGTCCTGCCGTCGGGCAGGGCCTCCAGATCGTAGCCGCCCTCGTCGGCCGTGACGCTGTTCTTGGACACTTCGGCCCACCGCAGCCGGGTCGGTGCCTGGAACTCGGTGATGCGGAACTCACGGGCCGTCTTCATCCCGGCGTCCTTGACGGTGCTGCGGAAGACCGTCCCCACGGCGGTGGGCGCGTCGGGCACCCGCTCGATGCGCTGGACGCGGGGGCTGAACTGGGGATCGTTGCGGCCGTCGGCGAGATAGCCGAAGACGGCGTCGATGGGCCGGTCGATGTCCACGGTCGCTTCGAACTGTCCAGCCATGAGCGCTCCTAGGTCGGCGTGAGCCCGGTAGCCGGTGCCGCAGCGGCAATCTACGGGACCGCTGCTGCCCGCGCCATCGGGCACCGCGCGGTCAGGGGCGTACGTCGACGTAGTCGCCCGCGGCCTTCGCCGGGCCCGTGGTGGCGGTGCCCTTGAAGTTCCAGCGCCAGTAGCCGTCCTTCACCGCCTTGACCTTGGCGCGCAGGGTGCCGGTACTGCTGGTCGTGGCGGTGGTGACCGTGGTGTAGGTGCTGCTGTTCTTGGGGCGGAACTGCAGTTGCACGGTGCGGCCCACATAGCCCGCGTACCGGTAGGTGTCCCAGTTGGCCCGTGAGAGCTTTCCGGTGACGGTGATCCTGGCGCCCTTGGCGACCGGTTCCGGTGCCGCGTTCACCGTGAGCCGTGCCGCCCGCTTGAGGCTGAACGACCCGATGTCGCGGGCGAAGACGGTGGCGCCGTCCCGGGTGTCGACCAGCGCGTCGACCGACCACTTTCCGGCGTGGGCGTTGGCCAGGTCCACGGGGTCGTCGCTGCCCGGGCGTTCATGGGCGTTGACGGTGAAGACGGTCGTGCAGGCCGTCGCCGTCTCGCAGAACGCGTCGGTGGTGTAGAAGCCGCCGTGCGGCCCCTTGAGGTCCACGTCGACGAAGTCCAGGCCGGAGTCGTCCGCGCCGGTCACAGTGACCGGGAAGACGACGTCGTGGGTGATGCCCACGACGACGTCCCGTCCCGCGTTGACGGTGGCGCCCTCGATCACCGGGTCGGTGGGCGTGGCGGCGGCCGAGGTGCCGGCCGCGGCCATCGCCACGGCGACGGCTCCGACGAGTGCCGTGCGGGCGGGCAGTGTGGTGCGGTGTCTCATGGTTCCCCCCAGGGAGAGCGGGCCCCGCCCGCAACCGCCCTGCGGGCGAGGGCAGTTGGCGAGCGGGTGCGGGATGCGTCGTATCCCGTACGACTCCCGGACCGGCCCGAACGTTGTGCGGCCGGGGCGATGGGATCCGCGGCGCCCCTCGCGGTGTTGCCCTTGGCCGTGTCGCCCCTCGCGGTGTCGGCATTCGCGGTGTCGGCATGCGTCGTGTCGGCCTTCGCGGTGCTGGCCATCGCGGTGCTGGCGGGAATCCGTTGAAGACTGGCACCGGCGCCACTGGGAGGGCGGGCGGGCGGCTCGTAGCGTCGGCTGCGTTCCCGGCGCGGGCCGGGGTCCCACCGTGAGGCGGCCGGTGCAGCCGCTGTTGGGGGAGTCATTCATGTGGAGGGGAGCCATTCATGCATGCCCAGATCGTCCTGTTCGACGGCTTCGATCCGCTCGACGTCATCGCTCCTTTCGAGGTGCTGCACGCCGGCGGAACGGCCTCGGGGGCGGTGAGCGTGGAACTGGTGTCCGCCGAGGGGCCGCGCGAGGTGGTCAGCGGCACCGGTGGGCTGGCACTGCGCGCCACCGCCGCCCTCGATCCGGCGCGGGCGGATCTGGTCGTGGTGCCCGGCGCCTCCGGCCGGGTCGGGGAGGCCGGGGATGTGCCGGACCACGAGGTGGGGGCCGGGGAGCCTACGCAGGACGATCCCATCCCCGTGCTGCTGGGCCGCACGCTCACCACCGAACTGCCCGTGCTGCTCAAGGCGGCGATGGGGAATCCGCAGGTGACGGTCGCCGCCGTGTGCGGTGGCTCGCTCGTCCTGGCCATGGCCGGTCTGCTGGAGGGCCGCCACGCCGTCACCCATCACCTGGGGCTCGACCTGCTCGACGCCACCGGCGTCCACGTCGTCAACGCCCGTGTCGTCGACGACGGCGACCTGATCACCTCGGGCGGGGTGACCTCCGGACTCGACCTCGGGCTGTACCTCCTGGAACGCGAGGTGGGCCCGCGCATCGCGCACGCCGTCGAGGAACTCTTCGCCCACGAGCGGCGCGGCACCGTCTGGCGGGCCGAGGGCCCGGTTCCCGTCGGCTTCTGACACCCCGGCACCCCGGCACCCACGCACCTGAGCAAGGAGACAACCGCATGTCCGGCACATCCGTGGAAGGCATCTGGGATCTGGCGATCGCCACCCCCATCGGCAGGATCAAGGCGGTGGTGGAACTACGGCGGGAGAACGGCCTGCTGACCGGTACCGCCCGAGGTGCGGGAGAGGAGGTACCCCTCAGTGAGCTCACGCACGACGGTGCCCGTCTCTCCTGGAAGCAGGCCGTCACCAAGCCGATGCGGCTCAACCTGGCCTTCGACATGACCATCCACGAGAACACCCTCACCGGGCACTCCCGAGCCGGGCGCCTGCCCGCCTCGAAGGTGACCGGACAGCGCCGCGATCGGCCGATGACCGCTTAGCTGGCCACAGCCGAGTACAGGGCGCTTGTCGCAGTGTCACAAGCCTGTTCTCAAACTGATCTCGATCGGTGTGAGCAGGCGGAATCCGGGCTTTGGTGAGGCACGATCACCGCAACACTCCAACTGCCCGGGGGACAACTCATGGCTATCTCCGCTCGTTCGCGCCGCACCACCGCCGTACTGGCCGCTCTCTCGCTCGGCATGCTGGCGCTGACCGCCTGCAACGGCGACGGCGACACGGACGCCGCTCCGAGCACGGCGACGACCCCGTCCGCCACGGCTCCGGACAAGGGTTCCGACGCCCCCTCCTCGGCCGCCCCCAGCGACGGCGGCAGCACGGGAGGCGGCTCGGACAGCGGTGGCGGCGCCACGGCGTCCGCGGACCCCGCCGCCGACGACCAGGACGGCGGCGTGGGCATGTGCGAGACGACCGACCTGAGCTACACCGTCACGGTCGCGTCCAGCCCGGTGAACCACGCCCTGCTGACCGCGGTGAACAAGCAGAGCGACCCCTGTCTGCTGCCGGTGAACGAGCTGTCGCTCACGATCCCGGGGCTCGACGGAGCCTTCCAGCACATGGGTCCCGAGAACGAGGACCGGATCCTGAAGGCCGGGGAGAAGGCGTACGCGGGGATCATGTTCTCGCGCGCCGACACCCCGGGCGGCAAGAGCGCCGACAAGGTGGAGATCGCGCTCACGGCCGCCGAGACGCCCGCGACGGTGACGATCGCCGGAGGCCCGGTCACCGTCAACGACAGCGAGGTGACCAGCTTCTTCACCACCGCGGAGGACGCGCTGACCTACTGAGCCGGTCCGTTCGGAACGATCGTTGGAAGACGCGTTCAGCACGATCCGTTCAGAACTTCCCCGTGTGCTCCGCGGTGCGGTGTCCCAGCCGCCGGCCGAACTCCGCACGGAACGTCTCCGACAGGGGCGGCCAGTTCCAGAAGTCGAAGGCGAGGGCGCCCACCGCGAACCCGGAGTCCCACTCCCACTCCGTGACCGGCGCCGACGCACCGCACGCGGAGCAGGGGGTGCTCCCCTGCCCCGTCGCCTTCCAGGCGGCGATGCCGTCCTCGAACGGCTGCCAGACCTCGGGGTCGGGCCGGAACTCCTCGGGGTAGTTGATGATCACGGTCCTGGTCCCGCAGCGGGGGCAGACGGCGTACTCCGCCTCGTCCTCCCCCTGGCCGCCGACGTGGTGGTTCCGCCCGACGACCACCGCGACCGGCCCGGGCAGCCAGGTCGGGTCCGACGCGTCGGCCACGGCCCGCGCCCAGTCGGGGCCCGGGAGATAGCCCTCGTCGGCGTGGGGACTGTAGACGAGGACGCTCGACAGTTCGCGCGTGATCAGGCCCTCGGCGACCATCCAGTCGACCATCCGCTCGGCGAGCGCCCCGGCCTCCTCACCGCTCACCTCGACATCGACGATCCGCTCGAAATGGACGCCCATGCGGGCTCCCCCCTTGACTCACTCCGACGTGCCATCGCCCCGCACCATGCCATCGGCGGGCCTGCCGGAGCACGTTCACCCAGGTGCCCGGCCGCCCCAGTTCTACGCCGGCCCGGACCGGCCGAGTGGAGGGGACATCGAGGCGCTACTCCGTTTGCCCTCGGGAATCAAGCAGGGCAAGTACTGGGGGTGACCCCGGACACGCAGGAGGTAGATCCGGCACTGTTCGCGGAGTTCGTTCGAAGAGGAGCGCCCAGCTCGTTCACTTATGCAATGTCGGACGGTACACGAGCTCCTGCGTACGGCCGTCCAGCGGGCGGCTCTCCAGCAGTTCCAGGTCGAAGTCCTCCGCTCCCCGGAAGATCGGGTCCAGCCCGTTGCGGCCGGTGATCACCGGGAAAACCGTCACCTGCACGCGGTCCACGAGCCCGGCCGCCATCAGGGCGCGGTTCATCGACAGACTGCCGTGCGAGCGCAGCGGGACGGGCGACTCCTCCTTCATGCGGGCGACGATCTCGACGGCGTCGCCCTTGGCGATGGTGGCGTCCGGCCAGTTCAGGTGGCCTTCCAGGGTGGACGACACCACGGTCGCGGGCATGTTGATCATGCGGGTGACCCAGGGGTCACGGACGGCTTCCTCGGTGCCCTCGGCCAGGATCTGCGTGAACGCGCGGTACGTGTTGGCCCCGAAGACCATCCGCTGCTCCTCGCGGTACAGACCGAGCCGGTGTTCCAGCAGTTCGGGGCCCTGCTTGCCCCAGTAGCCGGTCCAGTCGCCGCCGGCGGCGCCGAAGCCGTCGAGGCTGCTGAAGACGTCGAAGGTGTAGGTGGCGGTCATGATGCTCCTCGGGAGCGGCGTTTTGTCTGTCAGTAGGCAGACTGCCCGGTCCCGCGGAACTCATCGCCGAGAAGCGCCGGGCCTCACGACGACTCCCGCACCACCAGTTCCGTCGGCAGTGTCGCCCGTCGGCGTTCCGCGTCGTGCAGCGTGATGTCGGTCAGGATGCGGGCCATCGTGCGGCCGACTTCTTCCACCGGCTGGCGCACGGTCGTCAGGGGCGGGTTGGTGTGGCGGGCGAGGATGGAGTCCTCGAATCCGACCACGGCGACGTCCTCGGGCACCCGCAGGTCGCGGCGGTGGAGTTCGGCCAGGGCGCCGACCGCCATCAGGTCGGAGGCGGCGAAAACGGCGTCCAGGTCCGGGATGCGTTCGAGAAGCGAACGCATGGCGCGGCCGCCGCTCTCCTCCGTGAAGTCACCTTCCTCGACGAGAAGTTCGCTCGGTTCGAGCCCGGCCTCCTGGTGCGCGGCGCGCCAGCCGGCGAGGCGGCTGCGGGCGACGTCCATGTCCAGCGGCCCGGTGATCGTGGCGATCTTCGTCCGCCCGCGGCCCAGCAGGTGCCGTACGGCCTGGGTGGCTCCCCCGGCGTTGTCGGACTCCACGTAGCTCAGCTGCTCGTCCTCGCCGCGGCGGCCGGCCAGCACGGTGGGCAGGCCCATTTCCTCCAGCAGGCCGGGCAGCCGGTCGTCGGCGTGGACGGAGACCAGCAGGACTCCGTCGACCCTGCGGGTGGCCACGGACTCGGTCAGCTGGTCGCGTTCTGCCTGGTCACGGACGAGACAGAGCTGGAGCTGGGTGCGGCTCTCGGCGAGGGCCGCGCTCACCCCGCGGATCAGTGCGGCGAAGAACGGCTCCGAGCCGAGACGGCTCTCCGACTCCGGGATGACCAGGGCGACGGAGTTGGTGCGGCTGGTCACCAGACCCCGCGCGACGGAGTTGGGGACGTAGTTCAGTTCCTTGATCGCCGCGAGGACCCGGGCGCGGGCCTCGGCGCTGACCAGTTCGGAGCCGTTGACGACCCGGGACACCGTCGTCCGGCCGACGCCGGCGCGGGCGGCGACCGTCTTGATGGTGGGACGGCGGTTCCCTGCCATGGGCTCCCCTCCTCGGCGGACGCGGCAGCACTGCCGCTTGTGTGACCGGCGACGATTCTTGCAGACGGCGGCTGCGCGGAGCAGGCCGTGTGCCTGTGAAAGTGCACATCGGCCGGTGGGTTCGGTGGTCATTTGCGTTCAAGTCATTGACATAACCGGCCGACGGCGCGAGTCTCTCTGCGTCGGTGGGCACGTTCCCACCCGTCATTGGGAACGTACCCACCCCTTTTTTCAGAGCCGCTGTAGGCATCGCAGACCTCATCGCTCCGATGTGTCAGCGCCGCCGCTAGGAGGAAGATCCATGGGCAGTCCCGGTTCGATGCGCACGAAGGCGGTGGCGGCGGCCGCGACCGCTGCCGCGCTCACGCTCGTCGTCGGATGCAGCAGCAACGACTCGGTCACCGGTGGTGGCAAGAAGGACGGCAAGGTCGTCATCACCATGGGCATGTTCGGGGTGATGGGCTTCGAGGAGTCGGGGCTCCTGGAGCAGTACGAGAAGGAGAACCCGAACGTCGACATCAAGGCCGAGATAGCCGGTGACGAGCAGACCTACTACACCGCGCTGCAGACGCATCTCGCCGCCGGGAACGGCCTGAAGGACATCCAGGGCATCGAGATCGGCCGGGCCAAGGAGATCACCGAGACCCAGGCCGACAAGTTCGCCGACTTCTCCAAGCTGTCGGGCACCGACCACTTCCTGCCGTGGAAGCAGTCCCAGATCACCACCAAGGACGGCAAGGTCCTCGGGCTCGGCACCGACTCCGGCCCGATGGCGGTCTGTTACCGCAAGGACTACTTCGAGAAGGCCGGGCTGCCCACGGACCGCGAGGAGGTCTCGAAGCTGTGGGAGGGCGACTGGCAGAAGTACGTCGAGGTCGGACGCACCTTCAAGAAGGACTTCAAGGGTGACGACGTCGCCTACATGGACTCCGCCAGCGGCCTGTACAACGCCATGGTCTACGGCTCCTCCGAGCAGTACTACGACGAGCAGGGCGAGCTGATCTACGACAAGAACCCGGTCGTCAAGGACGCCTGGAACCTGTCCGCCGACGCCGCCGAGGAGGGGCTGAGCGCCAAGCTGCGCCAGTTCCAGCCCGGTTGGGACCCCGGTCTGGCCAACGGCACCTTCGCCACAGCCACCTGCCCGGCGTGGATGCTGAGCCACATCAGCGAGAAGGCCGGCGAGAAGAACAAGGGCAAGTGGGACGTCGCCCGCGCCCCGAAGGGCGCCAACTGGGGCGGATCCTTCCTGGGCGTGGTGGAGGCCAGCCCGGTGAAGGAGGAGGCCCAGAAGCTGGTCGCCTGGCTGACCGCCCCGGAGCAGCAGGCGTACATCTTCAAGAAGCTCGGCAACTTCCCGTCCTCCGAGACCGCGCTGGGCCGCGAGGACGTCAAGACCATCACCTCCGACTACTTCAGCGGAGCGCCGCTGGGCCAGATCTTCGGCGCCGCCGCCCAGGACATCCCGGACAAGCAGGTCCTCGGCCGCAAGGACGGCACGATCAAGGACACCTTCTCCCAGGGTCTGGCACTGGTCGAGCAGGGCACCGCACGCGACAAGGCGTGGAAGACCACCACTGAGCGCATCGAGAAGGCCGTCGGCTGATCCGCCGGTCCTCCGGACACCCGGGCCCGCCGCTCGTGGGCGGGCCCGGGCCCGGCTGCCACACCCGCTCTCAGGAAGGAAGTCCGGTGGCCACCTCCACCACCAACGCCCTGGCCGGCGAAGGACGTCCGAGCCCGGCCAAGTCGGGGGCCGACGGCCCCGAGCCGCGGCGGCGCGGCGCGCTGCTGCACCGGCTGGACGTCAAGGGCGCGCCGTACGCGTTCATCGCGCCGTTCTTCGTCGTGTTCGCGGCGTTCAGTTTCTACCCGCTGATCTACACCTCGTGGATCTCCCTGCACCACGTCGAACTGGCCACGCTCAACTCGATGGAGTGGCTGGCCTTCGACAACTACGTGAACCTCTGGGGCGATTCACGGTTCTGGAACGCGCTGCAGAACACCATCACCATCGGCGTCATCTCCACGGTGCCGCAGCTGCTGATGGCGCTCGGCCTGGCGCACCTGCTCAACTACAAGATGCGCGCCTCGCTGTTCTTCCGCGTGGCCTCGCTGGTCCCCTACGCCACCTCGGTCGGCGCCGCCGCGCTGGTGTTCACGATGCTCTTCGAGCGTGACTTCGGCATGATCAACTGGGGGCTCGGTCTGGTCGGCATCGACCCGCTGGACTGGGAGTTCGACAAGTGGCCGGCCCAGGTCGCGATCTCCACCATCGTCATCTGGCGCTGGACCGGCTACAACGCGCTGCTGTACCTGGCCGCGATGCAGGCCATCCCCGCCGAGCGGTACGAGGCCGCCTCCCTCGACGGTGCCTCGCGGTGGAAGCAGTTCACCCATGTCACCGTGCCCGGGATCCGTTCCACGATCGTCTTCACGATCGTGCTGTCGACGATCGGTGCCACCCAGCTCTTCGGTGAGCCGCTGATCTTCGGCCAGGGCCCGAACGGGATCACCGGCGGCGCGGACAACCAGTACCAGACGCTGGGTCTGCTGCTGTACGAGGAGGGCTGGAAGAACTACCAGATGGGCCGCGCGGCCTCCGTCGCCTGGGCCATGTTCCTGCTGCTCGTGCTCGTCTTCGTGGTGCAGCGCCTGATCGCGCGGCTGCGTAACCGTACGTCCTGACCTGGAGCCGTGATGACCACTGAAAGCCTCGCGGTCCGGACGGACACACCGGTCCGGCCCGCTGCCGAGACATCCTCGCGCGGTGGCCGACGGCTGCTGCGCCAGAAGGCCGGCCGCCAGCACCACGCGGGCCCGCTCGCCTACGTCCTGCTCGCCGTCATGGCGCTGCTGTCGATCTTCCCGCTGTACTGGACGATGGTGGCGGCCTCCACCGACAACACCCGGGTCAGCCAGACCCCGCCGCCGTTCCTGCCCGGCCCGAACCTGTTCAGCAACCTCGCCCGCGCCTGGGACGAGGCGGCGATGGGCAAGGCCATGATCAACAGCTTCATCGTGGCCGGGGTGATCGCCCTGTCCACGGTGTTCTTCGCGACGCTGGCGGGCTTCGCCTTCGCCAAGCTGCGGTTCACGGGCCGCAACGCCCTGCTGATGCTGGTGATCGGCACCATGCTGGTGCCGCCGCAGCTGGGTGTCGTCCCGCTGTTCATGATGATGTCGGAGCTGGGCTGGTCGCAGCAGCTGCCCGCCGTCATCTTCCCGACGCTGGTGAGCGCGGTCGGTGTGTTCTTCATGCGCCAGTACCTGACCGAGGCGCTGCCCGACGAACTCGTCGAGGCCGGACGCGTCGACGGTGCGCACTCGCTGCGCATCTTCTGGAGCATCGTCCTGCCGATCGCCCGGCCCGCGATGGCCGTCCTGTTCATGATCACGTTCGTGCACGCGTGGAACGACTTCTTCTGGCCGTTCGTGGTGCTCGACATGACCAACCCGACGGTCCCGGTCGCGCTGACCCAGCTCAGCGCCGGTTACGTCCGCGACCAGTCGCTGATCATGGCGGGCGCGCTGCTGGGCACGCTGCCGCTGCTGGCGATGTTCATCGTCTTCGGCCGGCAGATCGTCAGCGGCATCATGGCGGGCGCCGTCAAGGGCTGAGCCGCTTCCCCCTCCCCCGGACGCCGTGGCGTCCCCTCCCCACT
>NZ_FLSP01000049.1 GCF_900091315.1 Streptomyces sp. DI166 | reverse complement strand
GCCGAGCAGCAGGGCGCGCCAGGAGAGCGCGCGGTGCGGGGCGTGGGCGGCGACGGCGGCCGCCAGCACCAGCCAGGCCACCGCCACCCGGCCACAGACGGCGGGCAGTTCGTCCAGCACACCGGTGGTGGGCCGGGGCGGCCGCGGGCGCAGCAGCAGCGAGGCCGTGACCAGCCCGGCGATCAGCAGCGGGCGGGCCCCGGTGGCCACCGGGGCGGCGAGCAGGGCGGCGGCCGTGTCGGCGGTGAGCAGCGGCACGGGGGAGACGGGCCGCGGGCGCGGTCTTCTGCGGACCGGGTAGCGGAAGCCGGGCGCGGCACCGCGCGGCGGCATGACGGAGACGGGCGGGAAACCGTGATCCCGTGGCTGCCCGACGGGCATGGGGACGGTGCTGTCGGCGGTCACGAGTGGATGGACTCCCTGTACTCGGTGGGCACGGGGCGCGCCAGCAGGTCGCGGTAGACCTCGGTGACGGCCCCGGCGGTGTGCCGCACGTCGTGCGTGGACAGGACGTGCCGACGGCCCTGGTGGCCGAGGGACTCCCGCAGCAGCGGATCGCGCAGCAGCTCGGTCATGGCGGCGGCGAGCCGGGCCGGGTCGCGCGGCGGCACCAGGCAGTGCGGGGCGAGGGAGGGCGGCAGGCTCTCGCGGGCGCCGTCCACCTCGGTCACCACCACCGGACGCCCGCACGCCATCGCCTCCAGCGGGGCGAGCGCCATGCCCTCCCAGCGCGAGGGCAGTACGACCAGGTCGGCGGCCTGGTACCAGGGGGCGGCGTCGGTGACGGCGCCCGCGAACAGCACCGAGCGCGGCGCCCTGGCGCGCAGCGCGCCACCGTCGGGACCGTCACCGACCAGCACCAGCCGGGCGCCGGGCACCTGTTCCGCCACCGCGGCCCAGGCCCGCAGCAGGACGTCCTGGCCCTTCTGGCGGCACAGCCGTCCCACGCACACCACCAGCGGGGCCCCGGGCTCGACCTCCGGCAGCAAACCGGCGCGCACGGTGCCGACGGGGGCGGGGTGGAAGCGCTCGGGGTCGACGCCGTTGGGGATCACCGTGTACCGGCCTCGGATCCCGGCGCGTACCCCGGTCACCCGCTCCGCCTCGCTGACGCACACCACCCGCGAGGCCCAACGCGCGGCCCGCCGCTCCCAGTTGAGTGCGAAGGCGGCCGTGGCCCCGTCGACCGCCTCGAACGACCAGGCGTGCGGCTGGAACACGGTCGGGATCCGCCCGCGCAGCGCCAGCCGCCCGGCCAGACCGGCCTTGGCGCTGTGCGCGTGCACCAGATCGGGCCGTACGTCCTCCACCAGCCGGGTGAGCAGCCGTACCTCCCGAACGAGTGTCGGGCCCGGCGCACGGGTCGCGGGCCAGGCGCGTACGTCGGCGCCGAGCGCCCCCAGCGCGGTGCTCAGGGCACTGTCCGGGCAGGCCACGGTGACGTGCAGTCCGGCCGCGAGCTGGGCCCGCGCCAGATCGGTCACGACCCGGGCCACGCCGCCGTCGACGGGCTGGGTCAGATGCAGGACCCGAGGCGGGGGGTCGTTGGCTGACAGGTGCATTGCGCGGTTTCCTCGCTCACGGGTGTCGCTCTGCGTCCCGCTGGGAAACGAGCCGGAAGGACAACTGGTCACCACCGGTTCGCGGCGCCTTGTCCTGTTCGAACACTTCTCGGTCGGCGGCGCGGGCCTCGGTGTGCGCGGGCGTGTGCTCCCCGGGAGCCGCCCATGCGGGACTCGGTGCTGGGTGAAGGTGTGATTTACGGGCAATAGGCGTGCGTCGGGAGGTCCGCAACTCTAGTCGGCATCCGTATGAATCCGCCGAAACCGGGCAAGTGTGTCGGATCGGTGAGTGCGGGCCCGTCGGCAGATCACTCCTTTGGCGGCACAACCCCCGTGCGCGTCGCGCGTTGACACAGCGCCGGGCATCCCCGCCCGGGTGTTTGTGTCAATCCCAAGGAGCACCTCTCCATGTCGCGTATCGCGAAGGGCCTGGTTCTTACGTCCGCTGCCGCTGCGGCTGTCGCGGGCGGCGCCGGTATCGCTGCCGCCGACGCCGGCGCGGGCGGCGGCGCCGCCCACTCCCCGGGCGTCCTGTCGGGCAACGTCGTCCAGGTCCCGGTCCACGTTCCGGTCAACGTCTGCGGCAACACGGTCAACGTCATCGGGCTGCTGAACCCGGCGTTCGGCAACACCTGCGTCAACGACTGACGTCAGCGCGAGACCCGCTACCGGCCGCTCTTCCGTGGAACCGCCACGGAGGGGCGGCCGGTGCGTGTACCCCCGAACGGGGGACTGCGGGGGCGTGTCGGTCGTAAGGCCTTGCTGCGCCTCTCACCAGGCACGATGCAGCCCGCACCGCAGGCTTCCGGTAACGGTGTGCACTCGAACGGTTGCAGTGCGTGAGGAACGTTCGCACGGTGGAGGCAAGTCCCACGCACCACCGAAAGGAACACCCCATGCGTGCCCTGCCCGCACGGCGTATAGCGGTTTCCGCACTCAGCGCCACCCTTCTGCTCGGAATCGCCGGGCCGGCCGCCTCGGCCGTCGACGACTCCGCCCGTGAGCGCACCCACGCGGTGTCCGCTGCGCCCGTCCCCGGCGCGGACGCGCTGCTCGCCCAGACCAAGTCCCTGGGCGACCTCGGCGGTGTGCTCACCCCGGTCACCGACCTGCTGAACGCCGTACTCAAGGCCGACAACGGCCAACTGTCCGCGGCGGAGGCCGAGAAGCTCGGCCAGGCGGTGAAGGACGCCATCGCCAAGGCGACGGCGGCGGCGCCGGTCACACCTCCGGTGTCGACTCCGGAGCTCCCCACGACTCCGCAGCTCCCCACGACTGCGACGCTGCCCGTCGCCAATGGCGACAACAAGTCCGCGCAGCTCCCCGCCGACCTCGTCGCCGACGCCCTGGCCGGCCTCCAGAAGGAGGTCGATGCCCTGCTGGCGGCTGCGGTCAAGGGTGACCTGGTCAAGGTCACCGGCGCCGTCTCCGCCGTGCTGACCAGCCTGGTCAACGTGGTCGCCGCGACCCTGCTCGGCGCCGGGCTGCCCGCCCCGACCCTGCCCGGCCTGCCCCAGCTGCCGAGCCTGCCGAACCTGCCGGGCGCACCGGAACTGCCGAGCACGCCCGAACTGCCGGTCGGCGGCGGCCTGCTGCCGTAGGCACCGTCCCCGCACAGCCGTTGTGCCGACCCGCCCGGTCGGCACAACGGCTATTTCATATGAGGAAGCAGGTCCGGGGTTTCCGCTTCCGAACAAGGTCGTTAGGCACGGCAGTTGCCTAGGAAAGGAACACGATGAAGTCCCTTAAGGCCGCAGCTGTCGTCGCCGGTTCCCTGGTCGTCGCCGGAGCAGCCGCCCCCGCGTTCGCCGCGCACAGCCCCGCCGACCTCACGCCGACCAGCCTCAACGGCGCCGTGAACACGCTCGCCAGCGGCAACTTCACGGCGGACGACGCGCTGCCGCTCCAGCACCAGTCGCAGGCGCTCGACACCGAGAACAAGGACTCCGTGCTCAACACCGTCAACGGCGTCACGACCGCGCTGAACCAGGGCGGCGGACTGCTCGGCGGGCTGCCGCTCCCGAGCTGACAACTCCTGTGCTTCGAGGGCCGGTTCTGTGCCGTACGGAACCGGCCCCAGGTGTTTCGACGGGGTGATGTCGGCCGGGCTGTTCGAGGGCGCCGTAACCCTTTCGTGTGGACAGGGCCCGGGGCGTCGCCCGGTCGGGTGAGCGGGGCCCCGGGGGCCGTCCGGGGCGTCGATAAGGTCGCGCGGTGACCTCAACCTCAAGCGAAAACCGCGCCTTCAGCGCCGCCGAACTCGGCACGCTCGTCGTGATGGCCTGGAGCGGCGAGGCGCCCGACGGTGACATGCCGTACCTGCTCGCCTACACCCTCGGCGACGGCACCGCGGGCCCCGAGGGCTCGACCCGGGCGGTCGAAGCGCTCCTGGAGAACAACGGACTGCCGGTCGGCGGTGAACTCGTCGACGGGGCGACCAAGCCCAGCCTCCCGGTCAGCCTGCTCGTCGAGTCCGGCCACGCCGTCGTCAGCATGACCGGCTTCAACGCCCAGTGCGCCCCGCCCCCGGAGTGGCTGGCCGCCGTCGGTGAACGCGGCTTCGCCTACTTCGTGTTCACCACCCGCCCCTGGCCCGAGGCCGAGCCCGGCAAGCCGGTCGACCCGCAGGCGCTGGCCGACTTCGCCGGGGCCACCGAGACCCTGGACGCCGCCGCCCACGTCGTACTGCCGGCCCGCAGCCTGCGCGGCTGATGACCACGGCCGCGGGACGGCCCGAACGGCGGTCCGTGGGCGCCGGGTGGGGCTTCGCCCTGCTGCTGGTGCTCACCGGCGCCGCCGGGCTGCTGGCCTCCTGGGTCATCACCCTCGACAAGTTCAAGCTGCTGGAGGACCCGGACTTCACCCCGGGATGCAGCCTGAACCCGGTGGTGTCCTGCGGCAGCGTGATGGAGAGCGATCAGGCCGAGGCCTTCGGGTTCCCCAACCCGATGCTGGGCCTGGTCGCCTACGGCATCGTCATCTGCGTAGGAGTCGGCCTGCTGGCCGGGGCGGCCTTCCCACGCTGGTACTGGCTCTGCTTCTGGGCGGGCTGCCTGTTCGGCGTCGGGTTCGTGTCCTGGCTGCAGTTCGAGTCGCTGTACCGGATCAGCGCCCTGTGCCTGTGGTGCTGTCTGGCGTGGATCGCCACCGTCATCCTCTTCTGGTACGTCACCTCCCTGCTCGTCACCCGGCAGCTGGTGCCCGCGCCGGGCTGGGCGGTGACCTTGTTCGCCGAGTTCACCTGGGTGCTGCCGGTACTGCACCTCGGCATCGTCGGAATGCTGATCCTGACCCGTTGGTGGGACTTCTGGACGAGCTGACGAGCTGACCGGATGTAGGTCGTACTACTGCGGCACTCGGGGGAATTTGTGCGCTGGTCGTGATCCCGGAGTCGTTGTGCGGAGCGGATGCCGATCCACCGAACGAACCCCTGGAAGGGACCGTAGCCGAAATGAAGTCGACCACCCGAGGAACCCTTGTCGCCGTAGTCACCGGCGTGGCCGCCGCGGTCGCCGGCGCCGCACCCGCCGCCGCGGTCGGCACGGTTCCCGTCCCGGTGCCGCTGGACGGCGTGGAGAAGTCCCTCAACATGGAGCTGCCGAGGATCGCCGGCGAGCTGCCGGTGCCCATGCCGGGCGCCCCCGAGGGCCCGCGGTACGTCGAGGGCCGGCTCATCCCCGAGCGGGTCCTGCCGCAGCTCCCGGTCACCGGCGGGCTGCCCGGCCTCGACGTGCGCAGCCCGCTGCCGCACCTCCTCGGCGACGACTTCGACCACGTCGGCGTGGACGCCCCCGCCTCCGACCTGCGCACCCTGGCGCCCGGCCTGACCCTGGACGCCCCGCTCACCCCGCCGAACCCGGACAACTTCGGCCTGCCCGACCCCAAGCTGCCGCAGGTGGGGCTGCTGGCCCCGGTCCTGCAGACGGTGACCGGCGCGGACGTGGCGGCGGGGCCGGGTCTGTAGGTCGTTCGTTGTCATCTACAGGTCATTCGTGGTCAACGGCCGTGGGCCCGGGGCGTTCGACGCCGGCCGGGCCCTTCGGCTGTCCGGGGCACGGGCGGTGACCCGAAGCCGGGCCCGGGGGTTACCGCTACGACAAACCAACCTGATGAGGAGCACACGATGGTCGTAGGCGTCGGTGGCGTGGCCGTGGGGGCGGAGCCGGGCGCGCGGGGGGCGAGACCCGTGGCGGCGCGCGGTGGACGGCGGGACCTGCTGCGCGGGCTGCTCGCCGCGGCCGGGGCGGTGGCGCTGGCCCCCGTGGTGGCCGCCTCCCGCCCCTCGTCCGAAGTCCGGGGCGGGGACGCACCCGGCGAACTGGCCTTCGACGAGACCTATCGCGGCCGGCACATCCGCGGCATCCACCACACGGGCGCCCCGGTCGGCGCCGCGCAGTGGCACGTCACCGTCGACGGCGTACGTCTGCATCTGATGCGCCGGGCCGACGGCACCTGGCTCAGCATGGTCGACCACTACCGCTCCTACGCCACCCCGCTGGACGCCGCCCGGGCCGCGGTGGACGAACTGGGGCCGGGACAGCGGCTGCGGGACAGCGGAACGGACACGGGGGACCACCATGGCGTACACGCGTAAGGACGTCACCAAGCTGACCCGCACCGAGCGGCGGCGGCTGGTGAACGCGTTCCTGGAGATCAAACGGAGCGGCGAGTACGACGAGTTCGTACGCACGCACATCGACCACTACGTCTCCGACGGCGAGGGCGGACTGCGTACGGCCCACATGACGCCCTCCTTCCTGCCCTGGCACCGGCAGTTCCTGCTGGAGCTGGAGCGGGCGCTGCGCCGGGTGGACTCCTCGGTGACGCTGCCGTACTGGGACTGGACGAAGGACCGCAAGGCCGGGGCGGCGCCGTGGACGGAGGATCTGCTGGGCGGCAACGGGCGTATCACGGACCGGCAGGTGATGACCGGGCCGTTCGCCTACTCCTCGGGCAACTGGACGATCCGGGAGAGCATGACGGACGCCCTCTTCCTCCGTCGGGACCTCGGCCGGCGGCGCGACCCGATCGAGCTGCCGACCAGGAGCGACCTGGAGTGGGCGATGTCGGACCCGGTCTACGACAGCTCGCCGTGGGACTCCACGTCCCGCAAGGGCTTCCGCAACAAGCTGGAGGGCTGGGGCGCCGGGCGCGGTCCGGTGGCCTGGCGCAACCACAACCGGGTGCACCGCTGGGTGGGCGGGGACATGGTGGGCGGCGCGTCCGTCAACGACCCGGTGTTCTGGCTGCACCACGCCTTCGTCGACCTGTGCTGGACGCGGTGGCAGAAGCGGCACCGGAACCACCGCTACCTCCCGGCGAAACCGCCGGGGATCGGTGACGAGCAGCGGGGCCGGATCGTGGCGCGGCACCAGAAGCTGCCGCCGTGGGACGTGACACCGGATCAGCTGGAGGACGTGAGCCGGATCTACCGCTACGCGTAGTTCTCGGACTTCACATGTTTCCCATGGTTCGCATGGGGAGAGCCCCGGCGCTCAGGGTGCCGGGGCTCTCGTGCGTCACGTCCGGTTGGGGAAGGCGCGGACGGGACGGAAGGGCGTCGTGGAGACGGGGAACGGTCTCAGTCGCCGTAGCCGCCGTTGCCGTGACCGCCGTGTCCGCGGTCGTGGTCGCCGTTGTTGACGCAGGTGTTGCCGAAGGCCGGGTTCAGCAGGGCGATCACGTCGACGGTGTTCCCGCACAGGTTGACGGGAACGTTGACCGGGACCTGGATGAGGTTGCCCGAGGCGACGCCGGGCGAGTGGGCGGCCTTGCCGTCTGCGCCCGCGTCCGCCAGGGCCATACCGGCCCCGCCGACCACCATGGCACCGGTACCGACGGCGACAGCGGCTGCCTTCGCGATGCGAGACATCACGTTCTCCTTTGACTCGGTGAGCTCGGCGGCGGCAGTTGGCGCCGCCGCACTTCCCGTTCAACGCCGCTGATCGCGGAGGGTAACGGGTGTTACGGCAGTTGCCGTACGGGTGAGCCCGCGAGGTAGGCACGGATGTTCTCGACGGCCTGGCCGTAGTAGGTGCGGTAGTTGTCCTGGGAGACGTACCCGAGGTGGGGAGTGGCCAGGAGCCGGGGAGCGGTCCGCATCGGGTGATCGGCGGGCAGCGGCTCGATGTCGAAGACGTCGACTCCGGCACCGGCGATCCGGCCCGCGCGCAGGGCGTCGAGGAGGGCGTCCTGGTCGACGATGGCGGAGCGGGAGGTGTTGACGAGGTAGGCGGTCGGCTTGAGCAGCCCGAACTCCCGGGCCCCGATCAGCCCGCGGGTCCGGTCACTGAGCGCGAGGTGAATGGAGACAAAGTCACTGCCCGCGAGCAGGTCCTCCTTCGAACCGGCCCGCTCCACCCCCACCTCGGCCGCCCGTTCCTCGCTGAGGTTCTGACTCCAGGCACTGACCCGCATCCCGAAGGCGAGCCCGACCTGGGCGACCCGGCTGCCGATCTTCCCGAGCCCGAGCAGCCCCAGCCGGCGCCCGTGCAGATCGGCCCCGACTGTGGACTGCCAGGGCCCGCCGGAACGCAGGGAGTCGCTCTCCCGCACAATCCCCCGGGCCAGTCCCAGCAACAGCGCCCAGGTCAGTTCGACGGGCGGGGTGGAGGAGCTGGCGGTACCGCAGACGGTGACCCCGTGGGCCTCGGCGGCGGCGTAGTCGATGACGCTGTTGCGCATACCGGAGGCGATGAGCAGCCGCAGCCGGGGGGAGCCGGGCGAAGACAGCGGCGGGAAAGGGCACGCGCTCGCGCAGGGTCACGACGATGTCGAACCCGGCGAGCGCGGCGACCAGGGCGTCCTCACTGTCGAAGTGCGCTGCGAAGGACACCACTTCGACGTCCTCGGCGATCGGCGACCAGTCGGCGAGCGTGGTCGCGACCTGCTGAAAGTCGTCGAGGACGGCGCAGCGGAGGGGCACGGGGGATCCTTTCGTGGGCTGTGGGCTGTGGGCTGTGGGCTGTGGGCTGTGGGCTGTGGGCTGAGGGCTGGGGGTTTGAGGGTTGGGGGCTGGGGCGTGCCGACTCTACGGGGGCCTCGCCCGGAGGGTTCTATCCGCTCAGGCCCACGACGCACCACCCGCGCCGTTCCCCTTCGGCCAGGACGTGCCCCCAGCCCGTCAGCAGGCTCGCGAACTCGTCGTAGGTGGTGATCCAGCCGGTGTCCGGGAACGATGCCCGGCCGAACGGCTCCCGCACCCGGTGGAGTTGAGGACGCACGCGCTCCCAGACCGCGGCCAGCTCCCGTACGCGCTCCGGTGACCGTGCGAGCAGTACGCCGGGGCTGGGCTCCCCGAACAGGTCCGCATCGGTGCAGCGGTCCTCCGGCCCGAGGAGCCCGTCCAGCAACGCGTCCAGATCGTCCCGCAGCGGAGGGTCCACCTGCTCCCGTACCTCGTCCCACCGCTCCCCGGCCCAGAAGTGCGGTTTGTAGGAGCCGAGGGTGCCGGGAAACTCGTACAGCGCGAAGCGGTCGCTGTTCGCCCCCTCGGGCCACACCCACCCCTCCTCGACGCAAGGCGCGTCGATACCCCACAGGCCGGTGTCGTCCGCGAGCAGGGTGGCGCGGAGGTGCGAGAGGCGCTTCTGCGGAGGAAACGGGGTGAACGGGGAGGGATCGGCGATGATCACGGTTATGTCGAGGCCCATGATGGGGGAGGGTAGCGAGGGGACACGACCGGGCCCCGAATGCCGGAGACCGGGTGTGCCCCCCGGAGTGAGCGGACCGGAGTGTTCAATTCGTGATCAGCGTGCTCGTTGTGGAGGACATGCAGGTGGTGAGGGCCGGACTGGTGGCTCTCCTCGACGGCGAGTTCGGCATCGAGGCCGCGGGCCAGGCGACCGACGCGGTGGAGGCTCTGCGGCTCGCCGAACGCCTCCGGCCGGATGTCGCACTGCTCGACATCGATCTGCCGGGCATGGACGGGCTGGCGCTGGCACGGGAGCTGCCGCGGCGGGTGCCGGACTGCCGCACCGTGATGCTCACGGCCCTGGACAGGCCGGGCCACGTCCGTCGCGCCCTGGACGCGGGCGCGTCGGGCTATCTGCTGAAGAGCGTCTCGCCCCGCGTGCTGGCGGAGGCGGTGCGGACGGCGGTCGCCGGAGGGCGGGTGATCGAGCCGCCCGAGCTGGCCGAGGAACTGGGCTCGCCGAGTCCTCTGACGCCGGCCGAGGCCGAGATGCTCCGGATGGCCGCGGGCGGGGCGGACGCCAGGGCCATCGCGGCGGAACTGTTCTTCAGTGTGGGCACGGTGCGCAACCGGCTGTCCGCCGCGGTGGGCAAGCTACACGCACGCACTCTCGTGGACGCGGTCCGTATCGCCGAGCGCCACGGGTGGATCTAGCGGAAGCTCGGCGGTCAGTACGAAGTGCCCACCGCTGACCTCCGTACGCAGGACGCCGCTCAGGGCCAGGGTGCGCAGCCTCAGGCTCTCCAGACCACTGCCCGTCCGGGTCTCCCGCACCGCGGAGCGCAGGCCGTCGTTGTCGACGGACAGCCGGATCGTGCTGTCCGAAGCCGTCACCTCGATCTCGCACCGGGTCGCTTGGCTGTGCTGGACGACATTGCTGACGGCCTCCCGCAGCACGGCGCTCAGGCAGCCGCTCACCGCTCCGGGGAGGGTCAGCTGCGGCGGCAGAGTGGTGCGGCTGACCACGCCGGCGCTGGACAGCAGGCGCTGGGCGTGGGCGAGTTCCGAGTGGAGCTGGGAGGACTCGCGCGCACTGGTGATGCTGCGCACCTCGCTGTGGGACCGCCGGGCGAGCGAGGCGATCTCGCTTAGCGCCTCGTACGCGGGGGTGGAGCGCGGGGTGCGGCGCAGGGCGCTCTCGCTCTGCACGGCTATGGACACCAGTGAGGAGCCGATCAGGTCGTGCAGATTCCGGGCGATGCGGGTGCGCTCGCGGTACTCGGCGAGGCGCGCGGCCTGGGCCTGCGAGGCCTGGAGGCGGGCGGCCAGGAGGGAGAGGTGCACCACCGCGTACACGGCGCTCCCCGTGATCAGCGTGGACGCGAGCACGCTCATGCTGCTGCGGTTCGCCTCCACCAGGCTGCTGTGCACCAGCGCGGGACCGCTGGCGACGACGGCGAGCGCGATCACCACGGAGGCCGGGCGGGGCACGGTGAGCAGGACGGCGCCGGCCAGGAAGCCCAGCAGGCTCAGCCAGCGGTGCTCGAAGACGAGGACCGGCAGATAGGTGAGCAGTGTCTGGAGGCCCAGCAGCACCCAGCGCCACCGGTAGGGAAGACGGTAGGGCGGTGGCGCGTACTGCCCCAGCAGCACGGCCGGGAGAAGGAGCAGCAGGATGATCCCGGTGATCAGCGTTCTTCTGCTCAGGGGTTGAGCCAGGACATCCGCGGCCACCAGCGTGAGCGAGCCGACGACCAGGAGGGCGACGGTGGCGAACGCGACCTTGTTCGCGGTGGTCAGGTATGCCCGGCGAAACACTGTTCTCCTTTCTCAGGTCTGTCCCGTGTGCGGGCAGACTTCCCCCACTACATGAGCATTCAGAGAGGCGGCAGGTTGCTTCGGAGACCGATGAAGATCTCACTTTTTTGATGATCTTGAGCGTGATCGGATCGGGCGCCCGTATGTTCTGAACTCTTCAAGGGATGCCTGTTCGATGAACCACGACGTACCCCCGCCGCGGGACTGGGAGGGCTGTGAACCGGTCCTCCAACGCCACAGACGGGGTCTGTCACAGATCGCTGTGGTCGCCGCCATGCTGCTTGTCTCGGAGGCCGCGCTCCTGGTCGGCGACACGGGTGAGGCCGTGGCGCGCAACCTTTCCGGGCAGCGGCAGCAGCCGGAGGCCGCCGCGCCGAAGAAGCCCGGCGTCCGCGAGGCCGAGGACATCCCCTCGGCCCGAGTCGCTGCCCGGCTGTCCGGTCACCGTGTGGAGGCGCTGAGCGAACGCACCGAGACCTCGACGACCTGGGTGAACAAGGACGGCAGTCTGACCACGGAGATGGCCGCGGGGCCGGTCCGGTTCCAGGAGGACGGCCGGTGGACCGACGTCGATGTCGAGCTCCGCGAGGTCGCGGGCGGGGTCGAGCCCAAGGCCCATCCGGGCGGGCTGCGTCTCGCGGGCAAGTCGGGAACCCCGGCGAAGTCCCTGCGGGCGGCGCGCGAGGCGAAGGCCACCGATCTGGTCACCCTCGGCGAGGGTGACCGGCAGATCACGCTCCAGTGGAAGGGTGGGCTGCCGAAGCCGAAGCTGGACGGCACGCGCGCCGAGTACGTCAACGCGGTGCCCGGCGCGGACGTGGTCGTGGAGGCCACGCGTACCGGTTTCGAGCAGTTCGTCGAGATCAAGCAGCGTCCCGACACGGAGGGCTACTCCTACACGCTGCCGCTGAAGGCCAAGGGTCTGAAGGTCAAGCAGCTCAAGGACGGCAGCCTGCTCTTCACGGACAAGAAGAGCAAGAAGCGGGCCGTGATGCCGGCGCCGGTCATGTGGGACGCGACGGTCGACAAACGGTCGGGCGAGCACACCAACCGGGCCAAGGTCGGCCTGAAGGTCGTAAAGAATCGTTCCTCCGTCGACCTGGTCATCACCCCGGACGCGAAGTTCCTGGCGGCCCCGGACACCCAGTACCCGGTGACCGTCGACCCGTCCACCTCGTCACTGTCGAACGTCTTCGACACCTACGTGCAGCAGGGCGAGACGGTCGACTGGTCCGCCGACACCGAGCTGGACCTCGGCAACCCCGGCACCACGAACTCCAACGGCACCCCGCGCACGGCCCGCTCCTTCATCTCCTGGAACACCACGCCCATCCAGGACGCGCTGGTCCTCGACGCCAAGCTGTCGCTGTGGAACTTCCACTCGGGCAACACCGACTGCAAGGCCTACCCGTGGGAGGTGTGGTCGACCGGCGCCGCCTCGACCTCGTCGCGCTGGACCTCGCAGCCGGCCTGGACGGCGAAGAAGGCCACCTCCACCGAGACCAAGGGCAACCCCGGCTGCACCTCGCAGCCGGACGGCTGGATCAACGCCAACGTCACCACGCTGGTGCAGGAGTGGGCCTCCGCCAAGGCCGCCCGCGGACACATGGGCCTGCGCGCCTCCAGCGAGACCGTGGTCGCCCAGTGGAAGCGGGTCAACTCCGCCAACGCGGCCTCCAACCCGCCGAAGCTGGTGGTGAAGTACAACTACCGGCCGCGCACCGGCACCAAGCAGGAGGCCGGCCCGCCGTACTTCTCCCACAGCGGCTCCTACGTGGTCAACACCACGACGCCCACGCTGCGGGACACCTTCGTCGACGCCGACGGTGACAAGGTCAACGGCACCTTCCAGATCTACGACAGCGCCACCGACAAGCAGGTCGGTGACGTCCTCGTCTCGAAGTACGTGCCCTCCGGGCAGGTCGCCTCGGTGACCGTGCCGTCGGGGGTGCTGGCCAACGGCAAGACGTACAAGTTCCGTACCTCGCCGTACGACGGGACCCACTACAACAACGGCTGGTCGGCCTGGAAGACCTTCACCGTCGACACCAAGGCCCCGTCCGCCCCGGCGAAGATCGTCTCCACGGACTACCCGTCCGACAAGTGGGTCAGGGGTGCGGGCCAGGCCGGCACCTTCACCGTCACCCCGCCCGGCTCCGACCACAACTGGCTGGAGTGGTCCCTGGACGGCGTGACCTGGACCAAGGTCACCACCGGCGGCTCCACCGCCGACAAGGCCATCTCCGTCGCCCCGCCGAAGGACGGCACGCACACCCTTCAGGTGCGGGCCGTGGACAAGGCGGACAACAAGTCCGAGGCCATCGAGTACACCTTCCACGCCGGACCCGGCGGCTTCGTACAGCCCTCCGACGGGGAGCGCACCGCACGCCGACTGCCGCTGGTCGCCGAGGCCGACCCCGGCAAGTACGACAAGGTCTCCTTCTCCTGGCGCCGCTCCGAGGCCGACGACTGGGCCAGGATCCCGGCCGGGGACGTCACCTTGGGCGGCGACCCGGTCGATGCCTGGCCGGTCCCCCTCACCAACGGCAAGAACAGCCCCCTGGTGTGGAACGCCGCCGAGACCGTCGACCCCGACGGCACCGTGCAGATCAAGGCCGACTTCACCGGCCCCGGCGGCGCCTCCGGCAGCACCGAGCCGCTGACCGCGGTCGTCGACCGCAACGCCGAAGGCGCGGCGAGCGACGAGGTCGGGCCGGGCAGCGTGAACCTGCTGACCGGTGACTACACGCTGTCGGCCACCGACGCCTCCGCGTTCGACCTGTCCGTCTCCCGCACCGCGTCCTCGCGCGTCCCGGACAAGGGCGCCAAGCAGGAGGGCCAGGCGCCGATCTTCGGCAAGGAGTGGGTCGCCGGCACCGCCGCCGAGATGACGGACTCGGACTTCAGCCACATCCGCAGGATCTCCGACACCGCTGTCGCCGTCGTCGACGCCGAGGGCGAGGAGACCCACTTCACGGCGAACGCGGCCAAGACGGCGTGGGTGCCCGAGCCGGGCTCGGAGGACCTGACCCTCAAGGGCAGCGTGAGCGGCAGCTTCACGCTCTCCGACACCGAGGGCACGGTCACCGAGTTCACCAAGCCCGACGCGGCCGCCCCCACCTGGCAGGTCTCCAGCACCCTGCTGGACGGGCTGTCGAACACCACGACCACCGTGGTCTCCGAGACGGTGACGGTGGACGGCAAGAAGCTGGCCCGCCCCAAGCGGATCATCGCGCCCACGTCGGCCGCGACCGCCGCCGCCTGCACCTCGGACCCCGCCACGAAGGGCTGCCGGGTGCTGGAGTTCGGGTACGCGACCTCCACCACGGCCACCGCGGACGCCTTCGGTGATGTCAGCGGCCAGGTGAAGGAGGTCCGCCTGTGGGCCACCGAGCCCGGCGCGTCCGCGGCCACCTCGAAGACCGTGCAGGTGTACCGGTACGACAACGACGGCCGGCTGCGCCAGGTCTGGAACCCGCAGATCAGCCCCGCCCTGAAGACCGAGTACGCCTACGACGGCGCGGGCCGGGTCACGAAGTTCACCCCGGCCGGTGAACTGCCCTGGACCTTCACCTACGGCAAGGCGGGAGGCGCCGCCACCGCCGGCGACGGGATGCTGCTCGGGGCGTCCCGGCCCGGACTGAAGCGGGGCACCACCGACGTCCAGGAGGGCACGGCCGCCACCGGCGTCGTCTACGACGTCCCGCTGACCGGCACCAGCGCCCCGTACAAGATGGGCGCCGCCGATGTGCGGGCCTGGGGCCAGCTCGACGCCCCGACCGACGCCACCGCCGTCCTTCCGGCCGACGCGGTCCCGGCGTCCCACTCCGGCGACGCGCTGTCGGCGGCCGACTACAGGCGGGCCCAGGTGCACTACCTCGGGGTGTCCGGCCGCGAGGTCAACTCCGCCACCCCCGGCGGGCACATCACCACCACCGAGTACGACCGGTTCGGCAACACGGTCCGTGAGCTGACCGCCGCCAACCGCGCCGTCGCCCTCGGTCTGACCGACGCCGACAAGGACACCCAGGCCGACCTCGGCATCACCCGGCTCACCGCCGCCGAGCGGGCCGACCTGCTGGCCACACGCTCCGTCTACAACGACACCGGCACCCGTGAGCTGGAGGAGTTCGGGCCGCTGCGCCGCATCGACCTGACCGCCGACCTGAAGCAGGGCTCCACCACCCTCGTGCCCTCCGGCACTTCGGTCACCGCCCGCAGCTGGAAGGTCAACCAGTACGACGCCGGCCGGCCGACCGACGGCACCGCCAAGGTCAAGGACCAGGTCACCAGGAGCACGGTCGGTGCCCAGGTGCGTGAGCACCCCTCCGTCCACGGCGAGACCCGAGTGACCCAGACGGTCTACGACTGGGCCAAGGGCCAGCCTGCGCAGACCATTCAGGACCCCGGCGGTCTGGCCATCACGACCAAGACCGAGTACGACGCGCAGGGCCGCATCGTCAAGCAGCTCCTGCCCGGCGCCAACGGCTCCGACGCGGGCACGCGCGTGACGACCTACTGGTCCGCGACGGGCTCCGGCCCGTGCGCCGGGCGTCCCGAGTGGGCCGACCTGGTCTGCTCGGTCACGGCGGGCGGCGCGATCACCGGCGGCGGCTCCAACCCGACCGGGCTGCCCACGACCGTCACCGAGTACGACTGGTGGGGCAACCCGAACAAGGTCACCGAGACCGCCAACGGCGTGACCCGGACCACCACCACCTCGTACGACGACGCGGGCCGGCAGACCAAGGTCGCCGTCACCGGCGGCGTCGGCCCCGCGGTCCCCGCGTCGACCACCGAGTACGACCCGGCCAACGGCCAGGCGGTGAGGACCACCTCGCCCACCGGCGGCACCATCACCAAGGTGTTCGACAAGCTCGGTCGGCAGGTCTCCTACACCGACGCCGACGGTGGCACCACCACGACCGAGTACGACCTGCTGAACCGCCCGGTCAAGGTCACGGACACCGTCCCGTCGACCGTCACCTACACCTACGACCACACGGCCGAACCGCGCGGTCTGGCGACCAGTACCACCGACTCGGTGGCCGGTACCTTCAGGGCCACCTACGACGCGGACGGCTCGGTCGCCACCGAGAAGCTGCCCGGCGGCTACACCCTCACCCTCACCGAGGACACCACCGGGTCCGCCGTCGAGCGCACCTACCGGCGCGACAGCGACGGCACGATCGTCTACTCCGACACCGTGACCGAGTCCGTCCACGGGCAGGTCGCGAGCCACGCGGGCTGGTCGGACCAGACGTACCGCTACGACGCGATCGGGCGCCTGACCACCGTCGAGGACACCTCCGAGACGGTGTGCACCCGCCGTTCGTACACCTTCGACGCGCGCACCAACCGCAAGTCCCTGACCACCGCGGCCGGCACTCCGGGTGCCGACTGCCCGACCGGGGGAGGCACCACCACCAACCACACCTACGACAGCGCCGACCGGATCGTCGACTCCGGCTACACCTACGACGCCTTCGGCCGCACCACCGCGGTTCCGGGGCAGGGCACGGTCGGCTACTACGCCAACGACCTGGCGTACCAGCAGACCGCCGGCGGCAAGCGCCAGACCTGGCAGCTGGACTCCGCCCTGCGCTTCCGCTCCTGGACGGTCGAGACCGGCAGCGGCAGCAACTGGACGCAGACCGCGTCCAAGCTGAACCACTACGACAGCGACGGCGACAACCCGCGCTGGATCGTGGAGAACACCGCCACCGGCGCGCTCACCCGCAACGTGGACTCCGCGTCCGGTGATCTCGCCGCGACCACCACGAAGACCGGCGACACGGTGCTGCACCTGTCCAACATCCACGGCGACGTGGCCCTCCAGCTCCCGCTGGACACCGCCAAGGCTCCCGTCGCGCTCGACACGGACGAGTACGGCAACCAGCGGGTGAGCGGGACGGCGGCCCGGTACGGCTGGCTCGGCGCCAAGCAGCGGTCCAGTGAAACAGCGGCGGGCCTCACCCTGATGGGCGTGCGCCTGTACAACCCGGCCACGGGCCGCTTCCTTTCGACGGACCCGGTCTACGGTGGCAGCGCGAACGCCTACGACTACGTCTACGCGGACCCGCTGAACGCCTACGACCTCGACGGCAGGTGGAGCTGGCGCAAGGCCTGGCGCAAGACCAAGAGTTGGGTCAAGCGTCACCGAGTGGGACTGGCCGCGGGCGCGGCCGGCATCGGTTGCGGGCTGGTGTCCATGGGGGCGGCGGGAGCCGCCTGCGCTGTGGCCGCCGGAATGATCGCGGGCGGAGCAGCCAAGAAGCTGGGCAACCGCAAGGCTTCCTGGGGCTCGGTCGGCCGTGCGGCGATCTACGGCGGCGGAGTGGCCTCCCTCGGCTGGGGGCTCAGCGCCGGAGTCCGTTACGGTGCGGGCCGGGCACTGGTCCGCTGGCGACCGCGCGGTGGAAAGCACACCAAGCAGCGGATCTCACACCGTAAGTCACGGTCATGGCGCTGGTGACCGCCTTCTGAAGTAACGGCCTACGCGCTTAGGGCCGGCCGCCCGTTCCGGGCGGCCGGCCCTGGGACAGGAAGAGGAATGTCAAATCAAGCAAAGCGCACCTCACGGGCGATGTTCTGGTTGGGTGTGACCGTATTCGTGCTGGGAGCCGTGGCGTCCGCCCTGTACGGGCACCGGGACGGCGAGCGGCTGTTCCTCTGCTCCGCCGTGGTTCTCGCGATCGCCTGGCTGATAGAGCGCAGGTCCGATGGCTGACCAGGTTGGATCGCTGCGCAGGGCGTACAGGGTGGCTGATCGGCTTCTGGGGGGTGAGCAACTCCCCGGCAGAACACAGCGCTTCGCCGCCCGGCACCCGCTGGTCATCGGTCTGCTCGCGGGCTTCAGCGCGGTGCTGTTCGGCCTTCTGATTGCCGAGGACGACGGGGGAGCGGCCACGGTGGTGGGCGTTCTCCTCTTCGGAGTCACAGCGGGAGGAGTCTTCACCGCGACCAGTTATGCAGAACGGAGACGTCAGGCAAGGCTGAAGAAAACGCGGTGACGGGTCCATCGGCATCCCGGACTGCGGAGAGCAAGGGTGCGGTACAGAAATCGAGTCGTCTTCGGGGCGGCATGGGTCGGCGTGGTCACTCAGCCCGTCGCCGTGGTCTACGCCCTGCTCACCATGGAGGCCGAGGGGGACGGGCTGGTGAACGCGGCGGCGTTGCTGTCCATGGCCTCGCTCTTCGCATGGCTCTTCGTCAGGATCGGGGTGCAGCCGTCGATCAGCACCGGTGAGGGGTTCCTCAGTGTCCACAACCCGCTGTACTCGTACCGGGCGCGGCTCAGCGACGTCCAGTTCGTCGCGCGGGGCGGGGCGTTCGGTCTGCGGGTCGAGGGCATCGGCGCCGAGCACCCGTGGGTCCTGTCCAAGTCCGTGTTCGACGGTCGGCGTGCCCGTTCGGCCAGGAAGGAACTGCGGGAACTCATCGGCGGGGCCGTGGTGGCGCCGACCGAGCAGCCGGGGCCGTCCGCGCGCCGCTGGATCCGCTGGGGGCGATTGATCTTCTGCTCCTGCCGCCGCTCGCTTTCACCGTCTGGAACGTCGTTGACGTTCTGGCGGGCAACTAAAGGACAAGGACACGTGATCCACTACAGGAATCGAGCCGTATACGTCGCCTCCATGGCTCTGACCCTCGCCATGCTGGTGACTGCCGTCTACTTCCTCTTCCTCGACTCGGGTGCGCCGAGCGGTGCCTGGGACGTGGTTCTCGCGCTCGCCGTGCCCTGTGCCGTGGTGTGGGTCCTCGTTCGTACGGGGCTGACGCCGTACGTGGAGTGGGGAGCGGGGCGGGTCACCGTCTGCAATCCCTTCGTCGTGTACTCCGCGCCGCTGTCGGAAGTCCGGTTGTTGGGCAGGGCGGAGAAGGGCGGGGCCTTCGACGTCGCCGGAGTGGGACAGGTCAGTCCCTGGGCGCTCACGCGGTCGGTGTTCGACGGCAGGCGGGCCAACGAGGCACGCCGTGAGCTGAGACATGCCGTCCTGCGCGCGCACGAGACGGAGCAGGGCGTGGACCCCGGCGTCACCCGGCGGGTGCGGGCCGGGTGGTACGACGTGCTGCTGCTTCCGTTCCTCGCCGCCTGCGTGTGGGCCTTCCTGCCCTGACCCGCTGCGGCGGCGGCCGGTACGGGAAGCCCGTCAGTCCTGCCCCGTCCCCCGTTCCGCTGCCGGAAGATCAGCAGCGCCCCGCCGATCACGACCAGGCCGATGGCCGTGCCCGCGATGACCGGGGTGGCGTTGGAGCTGCCCGTCGCGGCGAGGTTGGTGTCGCGGGACGTGCCGCCGACCGTGGCCGGGCTGGGTTCCGAGAGGGTCTGGGTCGTGGTGTTGTCGGCCTCCGCCGCCTGGGTCAGGCAGTCGAGGATGCCGGTGAACCGCTTGGAGAAGCCGGGGCCCTCGATGGTGAAGTCGTAGACCTGGTCCTCCTGGAGCGGGATCGTGACCGTCCGGGTCTCACCCGGGTCGATCGTGTACTCCGTGTCCAGGAGCGAGAAGGTGAAGCTCTCGTCGCCCTCGTTGACGGCCGTGATGTCCACGCCGCCCTTGGCGCAGTTCTCCTCCGCCGACAGCGCCGGCACCGCTCCCGTCCTCGCCCACGTCGCGCTCGCCTTCGCGGACACGGTGGACTCGCTGGAGCCCGCCAGGATCTGCGTCTGGCTGCGGGTGTCGGAGGTGAAGGCGCGCCCGACCGGCACGGTCGTCGAGCCCTGCACCACCAGCTCTGCGGTGCCGTCCGGCGCGTCCTCCGGCACGTCGAACCAGACCTGCCCGCCGTCCGACGTGGCCGTGACCGGCGTGCCCTTCTCGTCGACGATCCGCACTCCGCTCATCGCCGACGGCGGCGTCACGGTCACCGTGCCGGCGTCGGTACGCACCGTCACCGGTCCGAGCAGCTCACCGGGGCGCCCGGCGAGAGCGGGCGGGTCGAGAGTCAGGGACGCCGCCGGCTCGGGCAGGTTCCGCGCGCTCTTCTCCAGGTAGTCGGCGAGCTGTTCCGCCTGCGGGTCCACCGCGTCGACGTCCGCGCCGTCGGAGTACCGCCACACGGCCACCTGCGTGCCCGCCGCCGCGTCCTCCTCGGTGAGCCCTCCGCGTACGCCCGCCTTCCGGGCCAGCTCCGCCAGGTCGTTCACCTGCGGGTAGGAGTTCTGCAGGATCCAACGGATCTTGCCGGCGTTCTCGTTGGCCCCCAGCGAGGTCCCGCTCCACGCCGTCTCGTGGTACTTGGCGCCCTTCTGCGTGGGGTTGAACAGGTCGACGCAGTACGTCTGCAGCGTTCCGCCGCCCTCGACGGACATCTCGAACAGGCCCGCCGAGATCTCCTGGTCCCCGGCCTCGTCGTGAATGACCGCGGCGCCGTACGTCTTCAGTCCGCCTATCGTCGCCTGCGCCCCGCCCTCGCTCCGCGTCGCGCCGTCCGCCCGGGCCGTACCGGCACCGGCCAGCACCGCACCGGCACCGAGCAGGCCGGATGCCAGCGTCGCGGCGGCGATTCGGGCCGCCCCTCGGCCGCGTCCGGTCGACGCGGAGAAAGAAGAAAGCACGGAATTCCCCTCCTAGCAGGACCCGTTGGTGTGGGGGGAACGGTCCCACCAGCAGAACTACAAGCCACGAGAGCCTTGTTCGGCATCCTAAGGAGCAGGTGCACCGCGCCCCCCGGAGATCACAGGACATATGCGATCCGACTCGGAATCGTTATCGCGGAGACGCCTGCGAACTGGGCTTATCGACAAATCCACCCACAATGTGCGGTGTGTGACGCTCAATAAGCCGCAGTTCAGGCAATAACGCGCCAATGCGTGACGTTACGTCACCACCACCGGCTCCGGCGCCTGTTCGGCCGGCTCCCGTGTCTCCCACTCCGGCTCCGGCCGCCTCGGCAGTCCGCTCACCGCCGGTTCCGGCCGGCCTGGGCGGCGGAAGACGGACGTACCGCGCGCGAGGTCGTGCCCGATCGCCACCGCCTCGATGTCGGCCGAGGTCCAGGTCTGCTGCTCGCGCACCTCCGAACGGACCTTCAGCCTGCCCTGCACCAGCACCGGGTCACCCACCGTCAGCGACGCCGCCGCGTTCGTCGCGAGCTGCCGATTGGCCCACACCGTGAAGAAGTTGGTGTGGCCGTCGGTCCACTCGTTCTTCTCCCGGTCCAGATAGCGCGCGGTCACCGCCAGCCGGAACCGTGCCGACGGCCCCGTCGCCGCCTCCCGGTACACCGGCTGCGTCGCCACATTCCCCACCACGGAAATGGTCGTCTCGTTCATCGTCCGCCTCCCGTCAGAACGCCGGACGGGCCCGTCCCGTACGGCTGCTGCGTCTGCTTCGAGAGCCAGACTGCCGCCGTCGGAACGAGCCCGCCGCGCCCTGTGGACCGGTGCCGGGGCTGTGGACAACCCCGCCACCCGAACGAGGAGTTCCGCCTCCGCGTGGAACCAGGGCCCAGGGTCAGGCCCCCACCCCCATGACCTTCCCGTACTGCTCCCGCACCTCCCGGTACCGCAGCAGCTCCGCCGCCACCGGATCCAGGACCCGCGCCCGCCCGCACCCGGCCGCCGCCTCCCGCAACCGCCGTTCCGCGTCCATCCCGTACCGCCGCGCAGGCCCCCGCGCCGCCATCCGGCACCCCCACTCCACGAGCGGCCCGCCCACGATCCCGGCCACCATCAACAGCACCGGCACACCCAGGTTCGGCGACATCACCCCCACGATCTGCGCCACCAGCCACAGCCCGCCGACGACTTGAAGCAGCGTCATCGAGGCCTGCACCAGTACCGCCGCGGGCCACCACCCCGGCCGCGGCGGACGCCCCGGCGGCAGCCCCGCCCGCGCCGCCAGCTCGTCCAGCGCCTCGGGCAGCCCCTGCGAGCCCCGTACGGCCGCCTCCCGCACCGCCTGCGCCCACGGCGCCGGCAGCCCGGCACAGGCCCGCTCGGCCACCGTACGCACCGCCTGCTCCACCCGCTGCCGGGCGGTGGCCTCCTCGTCCGCCTGGGCGCGCAACGGGAGCCGTCCCGTGGGCGGTTCGAGCCGGTCCTGGTACCATCGCCACAGCCGCAGCCAGGGCGTGCCGCAGGCACGGTTGGCGTTGCGCAGCCAGGCGCGCTCGGCGGCCTCCCCGGCCGCGGTGGCGCCGACGGCGTCCGCGAGCCGGTCGGCGAACTCCTCGCGGGCCGCCTCGCTGAGCCCGGTGCGCCCGGAGGAGGCGTAGACGGGCCGCAGTTCCCACCCGGCGGCGTCCACATCGGCGGAGATCCGGCGCGCCGCGGCCCCGCGCTCGGCCACGAACTGGCCGAGGGACTCCCGCAGTTCGCCGACCCCGTCGCCGGTGAGCGCGGACAGGGCGAGGACGGTCGCGCCGGGTTCACCGTACTCGCCGAGCGCGATGCCGTCCTCGTCGAGCAGCCGCCGCAGATCGTCGAGGACCTGTTCGGCGGCCTCCCCGGGGAGCCGGTCGACCTGGTTGAGGACGACGAACATGATCTCCGCGTGCCCCGCCATGGGCCGCAGGTACCGCTCGTGCAGCACGGCGTCCGCGTACTTCTCCGGGTCCACGACCCAGACGACCGCGTCCACCAGGGCCAGTACCCGGTCCACCTGCTCGCGGTGCTGCACGGCCGCGGAGTCGTGGTCGGGGAGGTCGACGAGGACCAGTCCGCGCAGCTGTCCGTCCGGGTCGGCGTGCTGGGCGGGGCGGCGGCGCAGCCGGGGCGGAATGCCCAGCCGGTCGATGAGCGGGGCGGCGCCGTCGCTCCAACTGCACGCGATGGGCGCGGAGGTGGTGGGCCGCCGTACGCCCGTCTCGGAGATGGTCAGCCCGGCCAGCGCGTTGAACAGCTGCGACTTGCCGCTGCCGGTGGCGCCCGCGATGGCGACCACGGTGTGCTGCCCGGAGAGCCTGCGCCGCGCGGCGGCCTCGTCGAGCACCCGTCCGGCCTCGGCGAGGGTGCGGCTGTCGAGCCGGGTACGGGACAGCCCCACCAGCTCGCGCAGCGCGTCGAGCCGGGACCGCAGGGGGCCGTCGAACGCCAGGGTCGTCGGCGTCTGCGGTACGGAGGCCCGGCTCTCGACGGCGGAGACGGGCTGCTGCTCCTCGGCGGTGTCGTTCATACGCCGCGCGATGAGCCCGTCGTCCCAGACGCCGTCGTCCTCCTCCCGGCCCTCTTCCGTCTGCGCGGCCTCCTCCTCGGCACCGGCGCCGGACGCCTCCGGGACGCCGTCCTCGCCCTCGGCCGGTTCCGTGGCCCCCGGTTCGTGGTCCTGATCAGTGGCGGCGGTCACCGGTCACCTCTCCTTCTGCAGTACGGACAGCGCGGCGATGAGTTCGGCCTGCGGCTCGGGGTGGACGTCGAGCGCGTCCAGGGGCGCGAGGCGGCGCTCGCGTTCGGCGTGCACGGCGCGGTCGAGGTGCTCGGTGAGCAGCCGCCCGCCCCGGTCGCGCAGGCGCAGCGCGCCGTGGGCCCCGAGCCGCCCGGCGAGCCGTTCCCCCGCGGCACGCGCCCTACGGCCGCCCAGGAGCGCGGTGGCGACCAGTGCGGCGACCGCCTCGGGGTCGAGCGTCGCGCCCTTGTCCAGCTCGCGCACCTCGTCCTCGGCGCACTCCTCCAGCTCGCGCCGCCAGCGCCGTACGGCCAGACCGATGCGGTGCTCGACGCTCTCCGCGGTGGGGTCGCGGTCCCGCAGGGTCGGGGCGGCCGCCGCCGGTTCGCGGCGCCAGGACTCGTCGACGCGGTCGTCTGCGGCCGTGACGGCGCATACGAGGAGGGTGGTGAGGCTCTCCGAGAGGGCGTCGAGGAGCTCGCCGGCCGTGCAGTCGAGCGGGAAGGCGCGCCAGCGCTTGAGGGCGTCGCCCGCGAGGACCGCGCCGGACTGCAGACGGCTGCGCACGCGCGCGTGCTCGCTGTCGTACGCCGCCTCCACGGCCGCGGTCAGCCGGGTCGCGGCGGCGTACTGGGCGGCCGCGGCGCTCGCCAGCTCGGGCATGCGGGACTTGAGGGAGTCCAGGACGCCGTAGGCGGTACGGGCCATGACCTGGTGGCGGGCGGCGGAGTCCTGGGCCTGGTGGACGAGCCAGGTGCGCAGCGGCGCCACGGCGGTGGCGGGCAGCAGTCCGCCGCCCCAGGCCGACTCGGGCAGCTCGGGGACGGTGAAGCGGGGCACATGGCCGAGCCCGGCCTTGGTGAGCAGGGCGCCGTACTGCCGGGAGACCTCGGAGACGACCTGGTGGGGCACCCGGTCGAGGACGGTGACGAGGGTGACGTCGTACTCCTTGGCGGTGCGCAGCAGGTGCCAGGGGACGGCGTCGGCGTAGCGGGCGGCCGTGGTGACCATGATCCAGATGTCGGCGGCGCAGATCAGCTCGGCGGCGAGGACGCGGTTGTCGGCGACGAGGGAGTCGATGTCGGGGGCGTCGAGGAGGGCGAGCCCGCGCGGGAGCGACTCGGTGGTCTCGACGCGCAGCACGCGCGCGGGGTCCTCGCCGGGCAGCAGCATGTCGTCGCCGGGTTCCTGCTGGGGCACCCAGACACGGGTGAGATCGGGAAGGACCCTCATCCCACTGAACCAGTGATGGTCCTCCGGATGGCACACGAGCACCGGAGTCCGGGTCGTGGGCCGCAACACGCCCGCCTCACTGACCCGTCTGCCCACCAGCGAATTGACGAGCGTGGACTTGCCGGCGCCGGTGGATCCGCCCACAACGGCCAGCAATGGCGCTTCGGGATCCTTCAACCGGGGCACCAAGTAGTCGTCGAGCTGGGCGAGCAGTTCGTCGCGGTTGGCACGCGCGCGTGGCGCCCCCGCCAGGGGTAGCGGAAAGCGTGCGGCTGCGACACGGTCGCGCAGAGCGGAGAGTGCGTCGATCAGCTGGGGCCGTACGTCCAAGGTCACCACATGCGAAGAATGCCCAATTTTAGGGGAATTCTGAAGCATATGAGCATGTCTGCGCGCCGACGGAACAGAAGGGGCGGAAGGGACGACTGGGACACCGGCACAGTCCAGGCATAACGAGTGCACAACACCCGGTGCGCCAGACGTCAAAAGCGGTGCACGATTCGTACCTGCCTGCGATTATCAGGACCGCTTCACTGAACCTCCACATCGAGCCACGGAGGCGAAGCAACAGGGACACGGACCCGAGAGCCCTATCCTTGTCCCCGGCAACGTCAGGGATCAGCCCACACCCGGGCACCACGACAGAGGCCACCACACCGGCCCCCGTAGCTCAGTGGATAGAGCAGGCGCCTTCTAAGCGCTTGGCCGCAGGTTCGAGTCCTGCCGGGGGCGCCCAGTCTCCGCCCTCCTTCGGGAGGGCGTTTTTGCTGGTGGGAGTGGGTTCGTCGGCGCGTCGCCGCTCGGGAGGTCTGACTGCCGTTGAGGACGTCCCCGGCCGCTGTGCGCAGGGCCTTCACCGTCTGATACAGCAGGTGCTCCCGCTCGGCGGCGAGTGCCGTGTCCGCGGCCTTGCGGGAGGCGTCGCACGCATGGGCATCGCACGCCATGCGCCGCACGACCTCGGCCAGGTCCTCGGCCGCGTGCACCGCGCGGTAGAGGGCCTCTACGACGGACTCGGGACCTTCGAGGACGACGAACTCGGCAGCCCGGTGAACATCGCGGGCCCGAGCACGGAAGAGTTCCATCCGCTCGTCCACTTCCCGCAAGTCCGGGTTGTCGTCCCGCAACGCGTCGCGCACGGCGTCCCACGCGATGTCCCGGTCGTACACCGCCGTCAGATAGTTCGCGTAGGCGTCCCGCCGGTGCTGTCGCCGCCACTGCGCGAACTGGGAGCGCGCCGCCGCGCGCCCGGTGACCATCGCGGAGCCGAGGGTGGCGAGCGAGCCCACGGCGGCGCCGAGCAGTGCGGCGAGTGCAGCGTCCATGGGCCCATTCCGGCGGCGCCAGGGCCTTGCCCGGCCGGCGAGTCCAGCGCAGCACAGGCATCCTCGGCCCCGACCATCCCGGCCGTTCGGGGGATGCACGGGCGGCTTCAGGGACGGCTACCTCCCTTCGGGAGCATCCTTTGAATGGGACGAAGGGGAGATATCATGCCGCTCTATCTGTCGAGGTTCAGCTACACGCCGGAGACCTGGGCGAGGCTCATCAGCCACCCCGAGGACCGCGCGAAGGCCGCTCAGGCGTACATCGAGTCCGTGGGCGGCAAGCTGCACGGCTTCTGGTACGCGTTCGGTACCCGTGACGGCTACAACCTGTGGGAGGCCCCCGACAACGTCTCCATGGCCGCGGTCGCCCTGGCGATCAGCGGAGGCGGCGCGCTCAGCTCGTTCGAGACGACCGTCCTCCTGACCGTCGACGAGACCATGGACGCCCTGCGCAAAGCCGGGCAGATCCAGTACCGGCCCCCTGGCGCGTAGCGCGAGGGTGCCCGCCCGTCAGCCGGTGGCGACCGGCGGGGCCGTCACCCACCGCCGCCGGCAGCGAACCCCCAGGTCACAGCCCCCCACCTATACGCGTTTCCGCCCAGGGGTGGCGGTACGGCAAGATGGGGTGTATCTGCCCACTGCCTGATTTCAAGCTGCCGGACGGTTTCTCTTGGCTGAGTTCATTTACACCATGCGCAAGGCGCGCAAGGCGCACGGCGACAAGGTGATCCTCGATGACGTCACCCTGAACTTCCTCCCCGGGGCGAAGATCGGCGTCGTCGGCCCGAACGGCGCCGGTAAGTCGACCGTGCTGAAGATCATGGCGGGGCTGGAGCAGCCGTCGAACGGGGACGCGTTCCTGTCGCCCGGGTACAGCGTCGGGATCCTGCTGCAGGAGCCGCCGCTGAACGAGGAGAAGACGGTCCTGGAGAACGTCCAGGAGGGCGTCGCCGGGATCAAGGGCAAGCTCGACCGGTTCAACGAGATCGCCGAGCAGATGGCGACCGACTACTCCGACGCGCTGCTCGAAGAGATGGGCAAGCTCCAGGAGGAGCTGGACCACGCCAACGCCTGGGACCTCGACGCCCAGCTGGAGCAGGCCATGGACGCCCTGGGCTGCCCGCCCGGCGACTGGCCCGTCACCAACCTCTCCGGTGGTGAGCGGCGCCGGGTCGCGCTGTGCAAGCTGCTGCTGGAGCAGCCCGACCTGCTGCTGCTCGACGAGCCCACCAACCACCTCGACGCCGAGTCGGTGAACTGGCTGGAGCAGCACCTGGCCAAGTACCCGGGCACCGTCGTGGCGATCACCCACGACCGGTACTTCCTGGACAACGTCGCCGAGTGGATCCTGGAGCTCGACCGCGGGCGTGCCTACCCGTACGAGGGCAACTACTCCACGTACCTGGAGACCAAGCAGACCCGTCTGAAGGTCGAGGGGCAGAAGGACGCCAAGCGCGCCAAGCGGCTCAAGGAAGAGCTGGAATGGGTCCGCTCCAACGCCAAGGGGCGGCAGGCCAAGTCCAAGGCCCGTCTCGCGCGGTACGAGGAGATGGCCGCCGAGGCCGAGAAGATGCGGAAGCTGGACTTCGAGGAGATCCAGATCCCGCCGGGGCCGCGGCTCGGCAACATCGTCGTCGAGGTCAACAACCTCAGCAAGGCCTTCGGGGAGAAGGTCCTCATCGACGACCTCAGCTTCACGCTGCCTCGGAACGGGATCGTCGGTGTCATCGGGCCGAACGGTGCCGGTAAGACCACCCTCTTCAAGATGATCCAGGGGCTGGAGAAGCCCGACTCCGGCAGCATCAAGGTCGGCGACACCGTCAAGATCTCCTACGTCGACCAGAGCCGCGAGAACATCGATCCGAAGAAGACCCTGTGGGCGGTCGTCTCCGACGAGCTCGACTACATCAATGTGGGGCAGGTGGAGATGCCCTCGCGGGCTTACGTCTCCGCCTTCGGCTTCAAGGGCCCGGACCAGCAGAAGCCGGCCGGTGTGCTCTCCGGCGGTGAGCGCAACCGCCTCAACCTCGCGCTCACCCTCAAGCAGGGCGGCAACCTGCTGCTCCTCGACGAGCCCACCAACGACCTCGACGTCGAGACGCTCTCCAGCCTGGAGAACGCGCTGCTGGAGTTCCCGGGCTGCGCCGTGGTCGTCTCCCACGACCGGTGGTTCCTGGACCGGGTCGCCACGCACATCCTCGCCTACGAGGGTGACTCCAAGTGGTTCTGGTTCGAGGGCAACTTCGAGTCGTACGAGAAGAACAAGATCGAGCGCCTCGGTCCGGACGCCGCGCGTCCGCACCGCGCCACCTACAAGAAGCTGACCCGGGGCTGATCGATCTTGCGGCACATCTACCGCTGCCCGCTGCGCTGGGCGGACATGGACGCGTACGGCCACGTCAACAACGTGGTCTTCCTCCGGTACCTGGAGGAAGCCCGTATCGACTTCCTGTTCCGCCCGGACAAGGATTTCCAGCAGGGGTCCGTGGTGGCGCGCCATGAGATCGACTACAAGCGCCAGCTCGTGCACCGCCACCACCCGGTGGACATCGAGCTGTGGGTCACCGAGATAAGGGCCGCGTCCTTCACCCTCACCTACGAGGTGAAGGACGACGACATCGTCTACGTCCGGGCCTCGACGGTCATAGTGCCGTTCGACTTCGAGGCGCAGCGGCCCCGCCGGATCACCGCCGAGGAGCGCGAGTTCCTCGCCGAGTACATGGACGACGATGACGAGGAGGAGGCCGTCGCCGCATGACGGTGCTCCACCTCGCGGACGAGGGGGAGGCGGCCGATCTCGCCGCCTTCCTCTCCCGGCTGCTCCACTACGACCGGGGCGCCGCGGTACGCCTCCAGGCGGCCGGCACCGCGCTCGCCGTCTTCGGGCGCCCGCCGTCCTTCGAGGTACTGGCGATCCGCGCCGCGCGGCTGGCCAAGCCGTACGAGAACGGCCTCGACGTCACCCTGGACGTGACTGTCTCCGCCGGTGAACTGCTGGAGGCGGTGGACGAGCCGGCGGCCACCGCCCTCGTCCCGGCCGCCGTCACCGGACCGCCCTGGGCGGGCGTGCTGCCGCCGAGGAGCGGCTGGCGCCCCGTGCCGGGACTGCCCGCGCCGGACGACCTGCGGGCCCTGGTGGGCGCCGCGGTGGCCGAGTTCCGGGCCCGGAGCGAGGAACTCGACCCCGACCGGCGTACCCGGGCCGAACTCGACCGCATCGGGCGGGAGATCTGGTCCCGGGAGGTGGGCTCCACCGCTCTGCCGGTGCGGGCCGTGCACGCCGCGCAGTCGCTCGGCTTCCTGCGCGCCTCCGGGGAGCCCGCGCTGTTCTCCGCCGCCTCCTGGCTGCGCCTGCGCACGCCGTACGGGTCGATAGCCGTGCGCAGGGCCAACGGGCTCGGGTCGCTCGGCGTCAGCGTCTCCCACTGAGCCGGAGCGAAGGGGTCACTGCCCCCGGCTCAGCCCTCCGTGTTCACCATCGACGCCGCCGCGTACGTGAGGTAGTTCCACAGCGTCCGCTCGTGCTCCTCGGACAGGCCCAGCTCGTCCACGGCGTCGCGCATGTGCTTCAGCCAGGCGTCGTGGGCCGCGCGGTCCACGACGAACGGCGCGTGGCGCATCCGCAGCCGGGGGTGGCCGCGGTTGTCGCTGTACGTGGTGGGCCCGCCCCAGTACTGGATCAGGAAGAGGGTCAGGCGCTCCTCGGCGGGGCCGAGGTCCTCCTCGGGGTACATCGGCCGCAGGAGCGGGTCCTCGGCCACCCCCTGGTAGAAACGGTGGACCAGGCGGCGGAAGGTCTCCTCCCCGCCGACCTGCTCGTAGAAGGTCTGCTCCTGAAGCGTGCCGCGCCTAATCTCTTTCACGCCCCCATGGTCTCAGACGCCGCGGCCCAGGACTCAAGCCCTAGGTCCCCGACGTAGCTCCCCTCCGCCCTCGCCCCGCCCGGCGTCCCGCAGGACAGTGGAGGTATGAGCGCCCCCCACGCTCCCGACAGCGGCCTCGACGACTTCGACGCCCTCGCCGCCACGGCGCGGGCGCGGCTGGTGCGCGAGATCGACAGGAGCGGGGCCTGGGACGCCGATCCGAGGTGGGCGGAGGTGTTCATGGCCGTGCCGCGCCACCTCTTCGTGCCCTACTACTACGTCGCCGTCGTCGGCGGGCACGAGCGGCGCTGGGGCGAGGACCCCGACCCAGCCGCGCGCGAGCGCTGGCTGCGCGGCGCCTATGCCGACGTGCCGCTGGCCACCCGGCTGCGCGACGGCGAGCTGGTGTCCTCCAGCAGCCAGCCCTCGCTGATGGCGATGATGCTGGTCGCGCTGGAGGTCGAGGACGGGCACCGCGTACTGGAGATCGGCACCGGCACCGGCTGGAACGCCGCCCTGCTCGCCCGGCGCCTCGGCGACGACGGACTCGTCACCACCGTCGACCTGGAACCGGAGATCACCGAGTCCGCGCGCCGGCACCTGGAGGCCGCCGGGTACCGTCCGGCCGTGGTGACCGGCGACGGCGCCCGGGGTGTCCCGGAACGCGGGCCCTACGACCGGATCATCGCGACCTGCGCCCTGTCGTGCGTGCCGCGCGCCTGGCTCGCCCAGTGCCGCGCGGGGGCCAGGATCCTGGCGCCCATGGCCACCGGCCTGGTCGTACTGACCGTGCGGGACGCCGAGCACGCCGAGGGCCGCTTCCTGCACACGCCCGCCTACTTCGTCCCGCTGCGCGGCGGCGACCGCCCCGAGAGCGAACCGGCGCCGCTCGGCGGGGTGCCCCGCCGGGCCCGTGACCACGACCTGTTCCGCTTCCTGCTCGCCCTCGGCCGGGTGGGCCTGGACCCGCAGGAGGCGTACGCGCTGTGGGACCGCGAGGGGATGCCCGAGCGGGAGCGCTACGGCGTCACCGTCGGCGGGGACGGCCAGTGGGCCTGGCTGGACGGTCCGGAGGGGCCGTACACCTGGCCCCTGCGGGGGTGACTGGGCGGAGCCTCCAGGAGGCGGCGATGGCTCGGTCGAGCCCGTGGGCGCATCGGCGTTTCCCGGCGGAGGGGCCCGGCCGGGCGCGTGGGCGTGCGGGGCATTCCGGAGGGGCCGTACGCCTGGCCCCTCCGGTGAGAGTTCCGCGGCTCAGCCGCGACGGATGGTGATCGTCGTCCAGGCGCCGACGTGCACCCGGTCGCCGTCCTGGAGCGGTACCGGCACGAACGGCTGGATCGGTTCCTCGGAGCCGTTGACCGTGGTGCCGTTGGTGGAGTTCTGGTCGACGACCGCCCAGGAGCCGTTCGGCTGCTGCACCAGCACCGCGTGCTGGTGCGAGACGCCCGGGTCCTCCGGCGGCACCGACAGGTCGATGTCGGGGGTGTCGCCGGTGGAGTGCCGGCGGCGGCCGATGGTGACCTGGTTGCCGGAGAGCGTGCGCTGCTGCTCGGGCGAGTACGCGGGCAGGTTCAGGCCCGCGGCCTCGGGTCCGGAGCGCTGCATCATCGCCATGAAGTAGTCGCGGTCCGGGCCGATGGTCGCCGTCCAGGTGGCCGGCTGCTGCGGGTAGCCGCCGCCGGGCGGGGGCGGCGCCTGGCCGGAACCGGGCTGGGGGTAGCCGTAGCCGCCGCCCTGGCCGGGGCCGCCGGGGCCGGAGGACGGGGGCGAGAGCACCCAGTCGTCCTCGCCGCCGCCGAAGGACGGGCCGCCGGGCTGCGGGCGGTTCGTCTCCTGCGGGTATCCGGGCGGGGCGGGCGGGCCGGACTGGAACCCCTGCGGAGCGCCACCGGGGCCGCCAGGGCCGCCGGGACCTGCGGGCGGGGTCGGGCCGGGAGGCGGCGGTACGGGCCGCGAGGGGTCACCACCGAAGCCGGAGGGGCCACCGGGACCACCCTGGCCACCGAAGCCACCGGGACCGTTCGGGCCACCGGGACCACCGAAGCCACCGGGACCGTTCGGGCCACCGGGACCGCCGTAGGGCCCCTGGCCACCAGGACCACCAGGGCCGCCGTGACCACCAGGACCACCGGGACCACCAGGACCACCGGGACCACCGGGTCCGCCCGGGCCCGGGTCCGTGCCGAACGGCGGGAGCGGCTCCGCGGGCCGGTTCATCTGCGACGGCCGCGAGCTCTGGTAGTCGTACGAGTCACCGCCGCCGTAGGACGGTCCCGGCTGCTGCTGGAAGCGGGCGGCCGGGCTCGGGCCGGGCGCCGGCGGGCGCGGGGCGGCCGGGGTGTACGACGTGGCCGTGTTGGTCAGGAAGTTCCACCGGCACTCCTCGCAGAACGGCGCGCCGCCCTCACGGGGCGTACGGCACTGCGGGCAGAGCTCCGGCTCGGGGTCCGGTACGGAGGACAGGTGCGGCGGCCGGGCACCGCCGGGGGCTCCGGGGCCACCGGGCGGCGGGAAGCCGTACCCACCGCCGGGCGGGGGCGGCGGAGGGGGAGGCGGTACGGCACCGGCCATGCGGTGACCGCAGACCTCGCACCAGTCGTCGGAACCCGACTGGTGTCCGTTCGGGCAGGTCGGCATGTCGGCGCTTCCCCCTCTCCTTTCCGGCCGTTGCAGCCGGATTTCTCCAACCCCGAGGGGCCGGGCTCGCGTTGTCGCTCGGTCAGTGGTGCGGTCACTTCTTTACACGAACAGTCTTTGTCGACCGGGTTTCGAGAGTCATCTCGTCGGCCTCCGCGACCTTCGCCTTCAGTCGCACAGTACCTGCCGCGGCGTCGACCACGTCCACCACCTTCGCAAGGAGTTTCGCCGTATCGGCGTTTCCGGAGGTGCTGGCGAGCTGAACCGCCCGGCCCAGTTTGGCCGTTGCTCCATCGATATCGCCCGCTTTGCGAAGATCGAGCCCCTGTTGGATGGCCTGTGCCAGTTCGGCCTGCCCGGTGTAGTGGGCGACCTGCGGGTTGATCGAGGTCGAGGCGACCATGTCGTCGGTCCACACGGCCCGGACCAGGCCCTGCGCGCCGAGGTTCTGGACGCTGCCGTCCGGCTGCGGGATCACCAGGGAGACCCGCGCCGCGAGCATCTCCCGGCCCAGGTCGGCGGGCGGAACCTCGACACAAACGTGGTAGTCACGGGACTCGTCGCCCCAGGAACCGGTGGGGTAGTCGCCCGAACGCGGGCCCGATTCGGTGCGGCGGCCGGTCAGGTCCTCGACCGTCGGTGCCACCTGCTTGACGAATTTGATCGTCGTGCCCACCGGGGTCCACACCCGCAGGGAGACGTCCGCGACCTCCTTGCCCATCGCCGTCTCCATCATCTGCGTGAAGTCGGCGGCCAGCCCCGCCGGGTCGGCGACGATGTCGGCGGTGCCGAGGAGCGCGGAGGCGATCCCTGTGACTTCTTTCACTTCCCAGTCGGTGCCCACACCGCGCGCGTCGCAGGTGAAACGCCCCGCGCAGGCGTCCAGCGCGGCGCGCAGCTCCTCGGGTGACTCGTGTTCATTGCGGCCGTCGGTGAGCAGGATGCCGTGGCGGATGGCCACGTCCGCGGAGGACAGCAGCCGGTCGGCGAGCCGGAGCCAGGTGCCGATCGCGGTGCCGCCGCCCGCGGTGAGCCCGCGCAGCGCCTGCTTGGCCTGCTCGCGGGTGGTGGCGTCGGCGACCGCGAGGCGCCCGGCGCCCGGGTAGACCTCCTTGGCGACGTGGGTGCCGCCGATCACCGCGAAGTGCACCCCGTCGCGCAGGGTGTCGATCGCGGCGGCCGTGGCGTCCCGGGCGTTGCGCATCTTGGTCGCCGGGTAGTCCATCGAACCCGAGCAGTCGACCATGAGCGCCACGGCCGCGGACGGGCCCTGCCCCGGTGTGAACAGGTGGGGCGCCGCGACCGCGCTCCCGATCGTGCCGCCGCCGGTCGCGGTGACCGTGACGATCGCGTTCACCTCACGGCCGCCCTCGGGGAGGTACTCGTTCTGGTAGACGTCCATCGAGAACTGCGGCACGTTCGACTTCGAGAAAATGGCCATGCCTTCTCTGATCCCCCTAGGACACCCCACCGGAGTGGGGCGATGGCTGATGGCGGACCGGTCCCCTCCGGTCCGTCGAGGCCGCCCCCGCTGAACGGGGCCTCAGGCCGATCCTGCCCCCATCGGAGGGGCCGGGAACGGCAGCACGGCCACTGTTACGTTGTCGTGGCCCCCGCCGTCGAGCGCGTGACCGACCAGTACCTGGGCGCTGTGCAGGGGCCGTACGGCCGCGTCGAGGGGCACCACGTCCGCCATCTCCTCGGCCGCCTCGGCGTAGTTCCACAGACCGTCGGTGCAGACCACGACCACACCGGGCCGGTCCGGCTTGAAGGACGCGGTGTGCGGCTCCAGTTCGTAGGCGTCCGCGCCGAGCCAGCCGGTGATCGCGTGGGCGCGCTCGTCGGCGTACGCCTCGGCCTCGTTCATCAGGCCCGCGGCGACCATCTGGGCCGCCCAGGAGTCGTCCTCGGTGAGCCGGGCCGGGGGCGCGCTGCGGTCCACCGGCACCCAGTAGACGCGGCTGTCGCCGACCCAGCCGACCACCAGCAGACCGGCGGTGACGATCGCGCCGACGATGGTGCAGGCGGGCGCGTTCTGGTGCGGGGCCTGCTCCAGGGCGGTGGCGGGTTCACCGGCCAGCGCGTTGACCGCGCGGGAGGCCGCCACGATCGCCTCGTGCATCGCCTGCTGCGGGTGCGTGCCCTGCGGCAGGGCGGCCAGCAGGGCGTCGCTCGCGGCCCGGGACGCGGCCAGCGAGGCGTCGTCGGGGCGGGTCGCGGAGGAGACGCCGTCGCAGACGATCGCCAGGGTCGCGGGGGAGCCGTCGGCGAGCGCGGTGCAGCCCACGGCGAAGGCGTCCTCGTTGCGGTGGTGGCGCAGCCCGCGGTCGCTGACCGCCGCGACCGGGCCGCACTCCTGCTCCATGTGGTCGCGCTCGCGGGGCTGGGCGTGCCCGCAGTTCTCGCAGTAGCCGTCCTGGTCGACCCGGCCCGCCCGGCAGGCCACGCACACCTTGGCGGGCGCGGGCTGCTCGGCGGCGACCCGCGGGTCGGGTGCCTGGAGTGGGTACTCGTCGGGCTCCGGCGCACGGTCGAAGCGCACCCCGCCGGGCGCGGAGCCGTCGGACCCGGTGCCCTTCAGTTCGGCCGGCACATGCACGGCCGGGGGCGTGTCCGTGCCGGTGGGCTCGGAGGCGTGCGGCCAGGCCACGGGGGCGGCACCGTTGACCGGAGCCGGAGCCGGAGCCGGAGCCGGAGCCGGAGCCGGAGCCGCGGTCGGGGCTGCCGGGGCCTGGGGCGCGGCCGTCGCGGACAGGTCGTATCCGCACTTCTCGCAGAAACGGTCACCTGTGAGCAGCGGTTCGGCGCAGCTCGGGCAGTGCGACAGAGCGGCCTGCTGGGGCATCTGTGACATCAACTACACCCACGTCCGGGGGCGGTAACGGTTGGCGCGTTCCACCAGGTCGATCCTCTCCTCGCCGCCCTGCGCGAGCCGGGCCAGCATGCGGTACGAACGCTCCAGCCCGAACCGCAGTCCCCGCTCGTCCAGGCCACTGCCGAGCAGCACCCGTCCCCCGGCGGCGTCGGGGACGGAACCTTGGCCACCGGAGAGTACCCAGTCCAGCGCACAGCCGAGCACCTCCGTCGCCAACTCCTCGCGGCGCGCCGGGTCCAGGCCGAACGCCTGCAGCGCCTCCACCTGTCCCGCGGCGGCGGTCAGGTCCTCCAGGAACGGTACGTCGGAGGCGACCGCGGTGCGCTGCCGCAGCCGCGCCCGTACGGCAGCCACCCGGGCGGCCGTGTAGTGGATCGAGCTCTCCGGGACCGACTCCAGGGTGGCCACGGCGCCGCGCCGGTCGCCGGTGGCGAGCTGCACCCGGGCCAGGCCGAACGCGGCGCTGACGAAGCTGGGGTCGGTCGACCAGACCAGGCGGTAGTACTCGGCGGCGTTGTCGAGCTGCCCCAGCACCTCCGCGCACAGGCCGAGGGCCAGCTTGGGCGCGGGTTCACCCGGGAAGGCGTCGTAGACGGCGTCGAAGGCGAGGGCGGCGCCCTCGTGGTCGCCGGTGACCAGCGCGGCCACGCCCCGGTACCACACCACCCGCCAGTCGTCGGGCCGTTCGCCCTCCAGCCGGGTCAGCGTCTCGTGCGCGGTGCCCGCCTCGCCGTTCTCCAGCCAGGCCCGCACCTGCCGCAGCCGGGTCTCGGTGGACGGCGCCGGGGCGGCGGCCAGGGCGCTCACCAGTTCGGCCGGGGCGGAGGCCAGAAGTCCCGCGAGGAAACCGGCGTTGGGGTCCGAGGGGTCCACGTGCGGCACCGGAAGGGCGAGGGCAGCGACAGGGGCGTTGACGGGCTTGACCAGCCCCGCGGAGAGCGCGGGCGCGCTCACCCCGGCCCCTGCGGGCCCGTTGCGGCGTGCCCCCAGCCGGGAGACCTCGCCGTCCAGCCTCGGGAACAACTCGGTGTCGGTGACCTTCACTTCGGGCCCGAACAGGGTCGACAGGGCGGGCCGGGGCTGCCCCGTCTGGAGCGAGACGACCTCGCGCAGTACGCCCGTGAGCTGCTCCGCCATCTCCTGCGCGGAGGCGAACCTGCGCGCCGGGTCCGGGTCGGTGGCGCGCACCAGGAGCCGGTAGAAGGACTCGTACTGCCGGAAGACCTCGATGTTGTCCGGGTCGGGCAGGGAGTCCACGAAGACGTTGGTGTAGCCCTGGAAGTCGAAGGTCAGCACCGCCAGGGTGCGGGCGACGGTGTACAGGTCGCTCGCCACCGACGGGCCCACCTCGGCGACCTCCGGCGCCTGGTAGCCGACCGTGCCGTAGATCGCCGACTCGTCGTCGTCCATGCGGCGCACGGCGCCCATGTCGATGAGCTTGAGCTGGCTCTCGGTCTGGATGGCGTTGTCGACCTTGAAGTCGCAGTACAGCAGGTTGCGGCTGTGCAGATGTCCGAGCGCCTCCAGGGCCTCGATGCCGTAGGCGCAGGCCTGCTCCACCGGCAGCGGGTCGCGCTTGCCGTCGGGCGTGCGGCGGCCGTTGGCGATCTCCTTCAGCGACTTGCCGCCGACGTACTCCATGACGATGTAGCCGTCGAGGGAGCCGGTGCGCTGGTCGAGGTGCTCGACGAAGTTGTAGATCCGCACGATGTTGGCGTGCTCGATCTCCGCCAGGAAGCGCCGTTCGGAGATCGCCGCCGCCATCGCGTCCTGGTCGCCGGTGTCCAGCAGGCCCTTGAGGACCACCCACCGGTCGGAGACCGCGCGGTCCACCGCGAGGTAGATCCAGCCGAGCCCGCCGTGCGCCAGGCAGCCCACGACCTCGTACTGGCCGTGCACCACGTCCCCGGCCCTGAGCTTGGGCACGAAGGAGTACGGGTGCCCGCACTTGGTGCAGAAGCCCTCCGTACGGCCCGGCCGGTCGCCGCGCGAACGGCCCACCGGCGCCCCGCAGTCGGAGCGGGAGCAGAACCGCTTGCGCTCGGGCACCTCCGGGTTGTCCAGCACCATCGCGCGCGGGTCGGGCCGCGGTACGTCCGGCACCTCGACCAGGCCCACCCCGAGCCGGCCGCGCCCGGAGGAACCGGCCGTGGAGCCGGAGCTGCGCACCGACACCGAACGGCCCGAGGTGCGCCCCGACAGGGACCGCGAGAGGCGTCCCGACACCGAGCGGCGCGACTTCGACGACTGCGAGGACGTACGCGAGCTGCGGCTGCTGGAGCGGGAACTGGCGCTGGAGGAGCCGCCCTTGCCGCCCCCGCTCACCCCCGTCGGGGTGGAGCCGACCACGCCGTTGGTGGCGACGACGGGGGCCAGACCGCAGGTGTCGCAGTACAGCTCGCCGCCGCCCATGTCCTCGTAACTGCCGCCGCAGCCGGGCCGCTGGCAGGTCTGCTGTGCCTGACTCATGACGACGTCTCCCCCCTGCGGTCCTGCGGGCCGCCCTGCTCCGGCACGTGCGAGGCGGCGCTGAGCTGCTCCGCCGCCGCCTGCTGGTAGCGCAGCACGGCCTGCTCCGCGACGCGCAGGTCGCAGGGCGCGCTCCACAGCATGCGCCGGGCCGCGTCGTAGCGCTCGATCAGGAACGGGTCCTCGGCCAGGCCGTGCCGGGCCACCTTCGCCTTGTACGCGTCCAGCCTGCCGCGCAGCTCGGCGCGGACCGCGAGCGGCGCCGTGACCGCGGTCAACGACTCACGGGCGCGCAGCAGTTCGTCCTCCGCCTTCTGCTCCAGGGAGTCCAGCAGCGGGGACAGCCGGTGCCACTGGGCCTGTCTGCGGTACTCGGCGGCGGTCGCCAACTGCTCCTGGAGCACGGTCGGCGGGCCGCTGACCACCGGCACCTCGGTGGCGGCGATCTTCGCGAGGACCTCGCCGCGCGCGGTGCGGGCCTCGGCGAGGGTGCGGTCCGCGCGCGAGAGCACGTCCCGCAGCTTCACCAGGCGGGCCTCCGCGTCCTGCCGGACCGTCAGCACGGCCTCGATCTCCCGGCGTACGTCCTCCAGGGCGCGGGCCTCGCGGTCGTAGACCGTGGTGTCCGGCCTGCCGCCGCCGGGCGCCGAACTGCCCTCCGTCGGAAGCCAGTACGCCAGCGGGTCCGACACCACCTCTTCGCGCAGCCGGGTCAGGGTGCGGGTGATCCGCTCCAGGTCGTCCCCGGCCGGGTGCTCGCCCGGCCGCACCCCGACGGAGTGCGCGAGCTTGCGGGTGCGCTGCAACTCGGCGGCCAGTAAATCGATCCGGGCGGGCAGCGCGGACCAGACCGCGTCGGCGGCGACCACCATGTCCAGCGAGGTCGCGTACAGCTCGTTCATCCGGTCCACCAGCGTCACCAGCGAGTACTGCTCGGTGAGCCTTCCCGAATTGCCGTGCAGGGTGGGTGCGTTGGCGGTCGCGGCGGCGGACCCGGCGACGGTGACCGACTCGCCGCGCAGCAGCTCGGTCAGCTCCGCCAGGTCCTCGCGGCTGGACCAGCGGCGGCGGGCCCGGATCTCCCGCGCGGTGCGCAGGGCGGCCGTGTAGGCGTCGAAGTACGTCCACAGCAGCGTGATCGACGCCTCCGTGGCCGTCCAGCGCTCCTTGGTGACGCCGGTCAGCTCGGCCCCTTCGAGGAGTCTGCGGCCCGCGTGGTCCTGGAGGGCGAGCAGTGAGGTCTCGATCGCCTCGTGCTCCGCGCCGAGCCGCGCCAGCGCACGGTCCACCTCGTCCCGGTCCATCACCGGCCCAGGGGGTCCCGTGACGCCCATCGATCACCTCTCGCTGCTGTTGTGTCCGGCTGGGGAGTTGTTGTCGTGCGGTGCGGGTTCAGCTCTTGCGGAGGTACTGCGGCGCGGGCGGCTCCGAGTCCTTCGACTCCGCCCCCAGTGTCGCCGAAAGCCACTTGTCGTAGGACGCCTGCCAGCCGCCGGAGGTGTCCTTGCGGTAGTCCACCAGGATCTGGTTGACCCGGCGTACCAGATCGTCGGCGTCCTTCTTCATCGCCACGCCGTAGTACTCGGTGGTGAACGCCTCGCCCTTCAGTTCCACCGTGGGGTCCTGCGCGGCCTGGCTGGCGGCCAGGGCGCCGTCGGTCACCACCGCGTCCACCTCGCCGAGTTGGAGGCGGACCAGGCAGTCCAGCTGGTTGGGCACGGTGCGGGAGATGTCGGCGGAGCCGGGCAGGTCGCCGTCCTCGCGGCCCTGCTCCAGTGTGGAGTAGGCGGTGGAGCCCTCCGCGGTGCAGATCCTGGCGTCGGCGAGCGAGTCGTCGTAGCCGCTGATCTTCGAGGACTTGGGGGCCAGGACCTGCTGGCCGGTCTTGAAGTAGGGCGCGGAGAACGCCACATCGGCGAGCCGGTCGCAGTTGATCGTCATGGTGCGCACCACCATGTCGACGCGGCCCTCCTGGATCGCCGGGATGCGCTGGTTGGTGGGGATCGCCTTGAACTGCACCGCGTCCGGGTCGCCGAGGATGTCCTCGGCGATGCGGTGCACCAGGTCGATGTCGAAGCCCTCCAGCTCGGCGGCGCCGGTGCTGTTGGGGTTGCGGTAGCCCCAGCGGTAGCTGTTCTGGTCGACGCCGACGACCAGCTTGCGCTTCTCGCCCTGCCGGTTCTTGATCTCCTCGATGGTCGGACCGTCGGCGCCGGACGGGGACAGGGTCTGCTTCTCCGGGTCCGCGCACTCCTCCGCGGCGCGCGCCTGCTCGGCCCGCGCGGCCTTGCCGCCGCCGGTGCCGGCGTCCTCGCCCCCGGAGGTCCGGGCGAGCGGCAGCAGCAGGGCGAGTACGACCGCGAGGGCGCACACGGCGGCCATCGCGCCGACTCCGCCCCAGCCCCGCAGACTGGCCCGCAGACGTCGTGCCCGCATCGTCATGCCCCCTCTCACCGGTACTCCGACAGCCTGCGGCCGATGCCCAGGACGGCGCCCGCCGCGCCCAGGACCGCGAGGACGGCGGCGCCGATCGCCAGCCCCGACATCGCGTCCAGGCCGCCTCCGGCCGCCGACCTGAACTCGTTCGTCTCGTGCTTCAGCGCGGTGGCGAGGTTGGCGTCGACACTGTCGAAGCACTCGCCGGTGGCGCCCTTGGCGCCGATCACCCGGTCCAGCGCCTTCTGGTACTCGCCGTTCTCGTCCTCGGCGCGGGCGGCGGAGTGGCGCTTCTGCCACTCCTTCATGTTCCCCATGGCCGCGGTGACCGGCTTGCCGCCCTCGGTGTCGTCGGCGAGGTCCTCGGCGAGCGCGAGGCCCTTGCCGAGGGCGGCGATGTCCTGCTGGAAGTCGTAGTCGTAGGCGTCGTACGTCTCCTCGCCGACCTTCTTGGTCTCGGCACCGCGGGAGACCAGCGTCAGGTTCTCGTTGCCGCGGGCCTTCAGGGAGGCGATACGGGCGTCGGTGAGGACGTTCAGCGAGCGGACGCCGTGGTCGTAGGAGTCGTTGAGCCCGGCGCGGGCCACGCTGTGGCCGACGACCAGCCAGAGCAGCACCACCGTGGCGGCCGCCGTGGCGGCGACCAGGCCGTGGTTCAGGACGCGGTTGGTGCGGCGGTAGTTGCGGTGCTGGGCCCAGGCGAGGGCGGCCAGCGCGACGACGCCGAGGGCTATCGCGGCCCAGGGGTACGGGGTGGCGTCGGCGTAGTCGTCGCGCAGGCGCTGGTTCTCCTTCTTGTACAGGTCCTCCGCCGCCGGGAGCATCTCCTTCTGCATCTTCTCGTTGGCGTAGCGCAGATAGGCGCCGCCGACGGGGAAGCCCTGGCGGTTGTACGTACGGGCCTGTTCGACCAGGCCCTTGTACTCCGGCAGCAGCCGGTTGAGCTTGGAGATCGCGGCGGCCGAGGGGTCGCCCGGGTCGGAGTTGGACGCGGCGGCGACGAGCTTCTCGGCGGCGGTGCGGATGCCCTTCTCGTAGCGGACGCGGTTCTCCCCGGACTCCGCGCGGCCGGCCAGGAAGCCGCTGGAGGCGGCGGTGTTGGCGTCGGCGAGCGACCGGTAGATGTCGGCGGCGTCGGAGCTGATGGGCTGGCTGCGGTTGAGGACGCTGTCCGCCGCTGTCGCCCGGTCGTTGACCTGCCACGCCGTGACCGCGCCGAAGGCGACGACCAGGAGGGCGAGTACGGCGCCGATGATGCGCAGGCGGCCGGGTTCGGTGGTCGCGGCGGCCCGTAGCTGGTCGAGGCCCTCCGCGAAGGCCGTACGGCGCCTGTCGGGGGCCGGCGGCGGCGTGGTGGCTCGTGTCTGTTGCGGGGGCACCGAGGGCATGCCGGTCGGCGGTGCCGACGTTGGTGGTGCCGTGCCGCTGTTCGCCGACCTGTTCACTCCGACCTCCCCCATGGTCATCCGTCGCCCGCAAGTATCACTGGCGGCACCGGTATTCGTCACCGTGGGTCCGCCGGCGGCCTCGCAGTGTCCCGGATCACCCCCTGCCCATGAATACGCCGTGCGAATCGGTTCGGTTCCGGGGAGGGGGCGTGGGGAGGTTCTTGACCTAGATACGCGAGTTGCGCACCGACTGCCACGCGGCGCCGGCCAGCGCCAGCGACGCGCGCGGCACCGACAGACGCTCGTGCTCGCGGTACAGGGCCCAGTTGTACTTGACCAGCGACAGCTTGTTGGAGGACAGCGACCCCGCCTGGTGGGCCCGGTAGACGGCCAGCGGCTCGTCCAGGCCGCGGGCGTCGGCGCCGTCCCGCATGATCGACAGCCACAGGGCGTAGTCCTGGCGCTTGCGCATCTCCGGCATCAGCCTGGTGCCCAGGACCCGCCGGTCGTACATGGCGGTGAGGGCCCCGATGTAGTCGCGGCGCAGCATCGCCCGGTAGTCCACGTGCGACCGGGCGTGGATCACCCGCCCGTTGGGGACCCAGTCGACGCTCTCACCGGCGTGGTCGGCGTCCATCTTGTAGTACGAGGTGAACGTCAGCGGCGCGTCGCCCTCGGCGGCGAAGGCGAGCTGCTTCTCCAGCTTCTCCGGCAGCCACATGTCGTCGCTGTCGAGGAAGGCGACGTAGTCACCGCGGGCGCGCTGCATCGCGAGGTTGCGGGCCCGTCCGGCGCCCCCCTGCTCGGGCGCCGTCCGCGGCAGGACGCGTTCGTCGTGCGCGGCGATCTCGCGCAGCAGGTCCATGGAACTGTCGGTGGACTGGTCGTCGGTGATCAGCAGCTCCAGGTCAGCATGGGTCTGCGTCAGCACCGACCGGACTGCCGCGCCCAGCGTGGTCGCCGAGTTGTACACGGGCATCACGACGGACACCAAAGGCACTGCATTTCTCCTTGCCGGACCGGAACGGGCGGTCCATTCAAGCACCGGTATCGGAGGCGAGTCGCCACGCGGGTGGTCGTCGCAGGTCAGGGCCGTACGGGGCGGGCCCTGACCGTGCGGGCCGCCGAGATCGATCATGACCTCGCCGGTTACGGGACGTACACGCAGTGTGTCCGTCGAGTCGGGCTCACGGCTCGTAGTGGGCGCGGGCCCTCAGGGCCGCCTCCGGGTCCGCCCGCAGGTGGTCCAGGCCCAGGAGCACCGCCCCCAGCACCGGCCGCGCCGTCACCACCCTCGGTACCGCCTTCGGTGCCGTCGACGCCAGCAGGTCCCGCACCCCCACGTCCAGTTGCTCATGCCGCGCGGCCAGCACACTGCCGCCCAGCACCACCGGCGTCTCCTCCTCCAGCAGGTCAAGGCGCCGCAGGGCGACCGTGGCCATCGTCGCCACCTCCTCCGCCAGCCGGTCCACCAGCCCGCGCGCGACCTCGTCCCCCGCCGCCGCCGTGTCGAAGAGGACCGGGGACAGCTCGTGGCGGCGGGCGAGGGGGATCCTGTCCAGGTGCAACGCCTCGATCAGCGACAGCATCGACGGCAGGCCGAAGTGCGCGGGCAGCGCCGAGGCCAGCTCCGTGGCCGGCCCCCGCCCGTCCTCCGCCCGCGCCGCGTGCCACAGCGCCTCCTCCGCCAGGCCCCAGCCCCCGCCCCAGTCACCGGAGATCCGGCCCAGCGCCGGGAAGCGGGCCGTACGGCCGTCGGGGTGCATGCCGACGCAGTTGATGCCCGCGCCGCACACCACGGCGACCCCCCGGGGCTCCGCCACCCCGGCCCGCAGGATTGCGAACGTGTCGTTGCGAACGTCCACCGAGGATCCCCACCCGCGGGCCCGCAACGCCGCCGTCAGGCCCTCCTCCTCCACCGGCAGGTCCGCGTTGGCCAGGCATGCCGAGACATGGGTCACCGAGGACACGCCCGCCGCCGCGAACGCCTCCCGCACCGCCTTCTCCAGCGTGTCCACCGCCGTGTCGACCCCCACCGCCGGAGGGCGGAAGCCGCCCCCGCGTGCCGTGCCGACGACCTCCCCGGCCGCGGTCACCACGGCCACGTCGGTCTTGCTGTTCCCCGCGTCGACGGCGAGGACCGTGCCCGTCATGCCCACGCGAGGTGCTCCCGGTTGTGCGCGATCAGCCGGTCGGTCAGCGTCTCGGCGTACTCGAACTGGCCGATCAGCGGGTGGGCCAGCAGCGCCCGGAACACCCGCTCCCGGCCGCCGCGCAGCGCCGCGTCCAGCGCGAGGTCCTCGTAGGCCGTCACGTTCGCGATCAGTCCCGCGTACAGCGGGTCCACCGGGCGCACCGGCAGCGGCGAGGCGCCCTGCGGGCCCACGGCCGCCTGCACCTCCACCACCGCGTCGTCGGGCAGGAAGGGCAGCGTGCCGTTGTTGTACGTGTTCACCACCTGGTAGGTGCTTCCGCCCCCGCCCAGCAGCCCCGCCGCCAGGTCCACCGCCGCCTCCGAGTAGTAGGCGCCGCCCCGCCGCGCCAGCAGCTCCGGCTTCTCGTCCAGTGCCGGATCCGCGTACATCCGGAGCAACTCGCGCTCCATCTGAGCCACTTCCGCCGCCCGCGAGGGCTTGGTGCGCAGTTCCCGCACCACCTCGTCGTGCGCGTAGTAGTAGCGCAGGTAGTAGGACGGGACCACGCCCAGGCGGTCCAGGACCGCGCGGGGCAGGTGCAGGGTCTCGGCGAGCGGACCGCCGTGCTCCGCCAGCAGCTTCGGCAGCACGTCCTCGCCCTCCGGGCCGCCCAGCCGTACCCCCGTCTCCCAGGTGAGGTGGTTCAGGCCCACGTGGTCGAGGTGGACCTCGGACGGGTCGACGCCGAGCAGCCCGGCGAACCGGCGCTGGAAGCCGATCGCCACATTGCACAGGCCTACCGCGCGGTGCCCGGCCTTGAGCAGGGCCCGGGTCACGATGCCGACCGGGTTGGTGAAGTCGATGATCCAGGCGTCGGGGTTGGCGCGCCGGACCCGTTCGGCGATGTCCAGGACCACCGGCACCGTCCGCAGCGCCTTCGCCAGGCCACCGGCGCCGGTCGTCTCCTGGCCCACGCAGCCGCACTCCAGCGGCCAGGTCTCGTCCTCGTTGCGGGCCGCCTGTCCGCCGACCCGGAGCTGCAGGAGCACCGCGTCGGCGTCCGCGACGCCCGCGTCCAGGTCGGCGGTGGTGACCACGCGCGCGGGGTGGTCCTGCCGGGCGAGGATACGGCGGGCCAGGCCCCCGACCAGCTCCAGGCGCTCGGTCGCCGGGTCGACCAGGACCAGCTCCTCCACCGGCAGGGTGTCCCTCAACCGGGCGAAGCCGTCGATGAGTTCGGGCGTGTAGGTCGACCCTCCGCCGACCACGGTGAGTTTCATTGTGCGGCTCAACCCTTCACTCCGGTCAGTGTGACGCCCTCGACGAACGCCTTCTGCGCGAAGAAGAACACGAGGATCACAGGGGCCATGACCAGAACGGTCGCGGCCATGGTCAGGTTCCAGTCGGTGTGGTGCGCGCCCTTGAAGGACTCCAGGCCGTAACTGAGCGTCCAGGCACCGGGGTTCTCGGAGGCGTAGATCTGCGGGCCGAAGTAGTCGTTCCAGGCGTAGAAGAACTGGAAGAGGGCCACCGCGGCGATGCCCGGCTTCGCCATCGGGAGCACGACCCTCAGCAGGGTGCGTACCTCCCCGCAGCCGTCCACCCGCGCCGCGTCCAGGTACTCGTTCGGGATCGTCAGCAGGAACTGGCGCAGCAGGAAGATGGAGAAGGCGTCCCCGAACGCCATCGGGATGATCAGCGGCCACAGGGTGCCGGACAGGTCCAGCTGTTTCGCCCAGAAGAGGTACATCGGGATGATCACGACCTGCGGCGGCAGCATCATCATCGCGATCACCAGCATCATGGACAGATTCCGGCCCCGGAAGCGGAACTTGGCCAGCGCGTACGCCACCGGGATCGACGACACCACCGTGAGGACGGTGCCGAGGCCCGCGTAGAGCAGGGTGTTGCGCCACCAGGTGAGGAAGCCGGGGGTGTCCAGGACGCGGCGGTAGTTGTCCCACACCCAGGTGTCGGGGACCAGGTCGCGGGTGAGGGCCTGCTGGTCGCTCATCAGCGAGGTGAGGACCACGAAGACGAAGGGCAGGGTGAAGAAGAGCGCGGCGGCCACGCCGAGGGAGTGCACCGCGATCCACTCCAGCAGGGTGCGGCGGCGCGCGGTGCGGATCTGCTCGGCCACGGGGACCGGCCGCACGGGCGGCTTGTCGAGTACCTGGGTCATCAGTCACCTGCTCCGAGCAATCCGCCCCGGCGCCGCATCAGCAGCGCCGTGAAGGCCATGGCGAGGGCGAACAGGACCAGCGCGACGACGCAGGCGGCGCCGTAGTCGAAGCGCTGGAAGCCGAGGTTGTAGACGAGTTGGGGGAGGGTGAGAGTCGACTTGTCGGGGTAGCCGGGCTCGAACTGCTGGCCCGAGCCGCCGATCACCCCGGAGGCGACCTTCCCGGCGACCAGCGGCTGCGTGTAGTACTGCATGGTCTGGATCACCCCGGTGACCACCGCGAACAGCACGATCGGCGAGATGTTCGGCAGCGTCACGTACCGGAACCGCTGCCACGCCGAGGCCCCGTCCAGCTCGGCCGCCTCGTACTGCTCCTTCGGTACGTCCAGCAGCGCGGCCATGAAGATGACCATCAGGTCGCCCACGCCCCACACGGCGAGCGCGGTGAGCGCCGGCTTGGACCAGGCGGCGTCGGTGAACCAGCCCGGCGTGGGCAGCCCGACGCTGTCCAGCACCGAATTCACCGGGCCGGTACCGGGGTTGAGCAGGAAGACGAAGGCGAGCGTGGCCGCGACCGGCGGGGCGAGGTAGGGCAGGTAGAACAGGGTGCGGAAGACCCCCGCGCCCCGCTTGATCCGCGTGACCAGCAGGCCCACCCCGAGCCCGAAGACGACCCGGCACGTGACCATCACCAGCACCAGCCACAGGGTGTTGCGCAGCGCGGGCCAGAACATGGGGTAGTCGGAGAAGACGTAGGTCCAGTTGTCCAGGCCGCGGAACTCCGGGGTGTTGAAGCCGTCGTACTTCATCAGCGAGAAGTAGACGGTGGAGATCAGCGGGTAGGCGAAGAAGACGGCGAAGCCGATCAGCCAGGGGGAGAGGAAGGCCAGCGTCCGCAGGGCGGACCTGCGGCGCCGTACGGCGAGCGTGGACATGGCGGGCTACTTCGCCTGCTCGATGTCACGGTCGATCTGCTCGGCCGTCTTCTCCAGGCCCGCCTTGAGGTCCTTCGCCTTGCCCGACTCGTACTGGTAGCCGAAGTCCTGGAGGGTGAGCTGGTAGGTGGCGCCGTTGACCGCGTTCGGGGCGGTCGTGGACTCGGGGTGCTGGGCGATGTCCAGGAAGGTCCTGAACTCCGGGTCGGTCTTCAGGTCGGGGGACTTCAGGGCCTCGAAGGTGGACGGCACATTGTGGATGGCGTTGGAGAAGGCGACGACGGACTCGGTGTCGGTCGTCAGGTACTTCACCAGCTCCCAGGCCGCGTTCTGCTTCTTGCTGGCCGGCGCGATGCCGACGATCGTGCCGGACAGGAACCCCTTGCCGTACTCGTCGACCTCGTCGTCGGCGACCGGCAGCGGCGCGGTGCCTATCTCGAAGTCGAGACCCGCGTCCTTGGCCATGCCCAGCCGCCACTCGCCGTCGAGCTGCATCGCCACCTGGCCGGTGTGGAAGGGGTGTTCGGCGCCCCACTCGTCACCGAAGGTGTTGCGGTACTTCTCCAGCCTCGCGAATCCGCCGAGGTCGTCGACGAGCTTCTTCTGGTACGTGAACATCTCGGCGAACGCCGGGTCCTCGGCGATGTTCGACTTGCCGTCGGCGTCGAAGTACGCGTGGTCCCACTGGGACATGTAGTGCGAGACGACCGTCTCGTAGCCGTGGTACGTCGGCATGAAGCCGAGCTGCTCGTAGGAGTCGCCCTTGGGCTTGGTGAGCTTCTTGGCCACCTTCGCGAACTCCGACCAGGTCTTCGGCGGGGCCTTGATGCCGGCCTCCTCGAAAGCGTCCTTGTTGTAGTAGAGGCCGTAGGCGTCGCCGAGCAGCGGCAGGGCGCAGCGCGTGCCCTCGAACTGGGTGTAGTCGAGCATCGGCTTCGGGATCAGCGCGTCCAGGTCGAGCTTCGACTTCTCGATGAACGGCTTGAGGTCGACGAAGGCGCCCGAGGAGCAGAACTTGCCGACGTTGGAGGTGGTGAAGGAGGACACCACGTCCGGTCCGTTCGAACCACCCGCGCGCAGCGCCTGGTTGAGCTTGTCGTCGTTGATGTTGCCGACGACCTTCACCTTGATGTTGGGGTGCGCCTTCTCGAACCGCGCGATGTTCTCCTCGACGGCCTTCACCTCGGCGGGCGCGCTCCAGCCGTGCCAGAAGGTGAGGGTGGTCTCCGCGTTGGGGTCGTCGGTGGCACCGGACTCGGAGGAGCCGGTACAGGCGGTGGCGAGAAGGGCGAGGGACGCGGTGAGGACGCAGGCGGCATTTCGGGTGAATCTCGGCATGGCGAGGCCTCCTGTGGGCAGAGGTGAAGCGCCGGTAGGGGCGCGGGGAACTGCGCGACCAGCCACATGCGGCCCGCAGTGATCGGACAACCGGTGGGGCAGTGCTGCTCGTCAGCGCAGCGGCAAGGTGTCGAAGACCTCGTCGCGGGTCGTCGCCAGCGCGCTCTCCAGCGCGCCGCGCAGCACGGGGTGTTCGGTGACGTCGCCCATCACCAGGCGGGGCCGGGATGCGGCCAGTTCCGCCAGTTCGGCCTGGACCAGGGCCAGCAGCCGTTCGCCGCCCGAGGTGAGGGCGCTGCCGCTGAGGACGACGAGTTCGGGGTCGAGTACGGAGACGAGGGAGGCGAGACCGGTGGCCAGCCCGGTCGCGTACGTGGAAAGGAGCCGCCGTTCCGCCTCGGCGCCACTGTCCGCGGCCCGCGCCAGCAGAGCGGCGGCGACCTCGGTGTACGGCCCCTCGGGGACGGGGGAGACGCCCAGTTCCCGGGCGAGCCGGGGGATCACCTGGGCACCGGCCAGCTCCTGGTAGCCGCCGCTGTTGGTGCGGGTCACCTGGCGCACCAGGGGCGCGCCCGGCACCGGCAGGAAGCCGACCTCCCCGGCGCCGCCGGTGAAGCCGCGGTGCAGCCGTCCGCCGAGGACGAGCGCGGCGCCGAGTCCGCCCTCGTTCCACAGCAGGACGAAGTCCCCGTGGCCGCGGGCCGCGCCGAGCCGCTGTTCGGCGACGGCGACGAGGTTGACGTCGTTCTCGTACTCCACCGGCATCGGCAGCGCGGCGGCGAGTTCGTCCAGGAGGCTCGGGGAGTGCCAGCCGGGCAGGTGGGCGGCGTAGCGCAGCCGGCCGGTGTTCGGGTCGAAGGCGCCGGGGGTGCCGATGACCAGGCGCCGGACGTCGTCGCGGGTGAGTCCGGCGGCCTTCACGGCGCCGTCCAGGGCCTCGGTCACCTGCTGGACGACGGGCCGGGCGGGGCGGCGGCCGGGGGTGGGCAGTTCGTACCGGCCGACGGTGCGGCCGGTGATGTCGGCGACGGCGGCGAGGACCCGCTCGGGGGTGACGTCGAGTCCGGCCGCGTGGCCCGCCGCGGGGTTGACCGCGTAGAGCTGGGCGCTGGGGCCGGGGCGGCCCTCGGTGGTGCCGGTGGCCAGGACCAGTCCGGCGGCCTCCAGCCGGGCCAGCAGCTGGGAGGCGGTGGGCTTGGACAGTCCGGTGAGCTTGCCGATCCGGGTGCGGGACAGGGGGCCGTGCTCCAGGAGCAGGTCCAGGGCGGCGCGGTCGTTCATGGCGCGCAGGACGCGTGGGGTGCCCGGCGTGCCGACGGTTCCTGCCATGCGATCTGCCACCTGCCTTTCCGGGGTGAAGCTTCTCACGCCCGGTTCTCACGCTGCCCGGGACTGCGAGCACTGTTAGGAAACTTTCCTATCGGTTGACGAGGAAGGTAGGCGCAGGAAGCGGAGGCGTCAAGCCCCGGGAACGGCGAAGCCCCGCCGGAGCGGCGGGGCTTCGGCCGTCGCGTCGTACCGCTACTTGGTCACGCTCGGCGGAGTGATCGGCGACGCCGCCATCGACTGCGGCGAGGTGGCGCTGGCGTAGGCCGAGGGCGCGGCGATGGTCGCCGTCGGGTCGGGCACGGACTCCTCCTCGGTGGGCTGCGAGCCACCGATGATCTGGACACCGGCCGCGTCCAGGGCCCGCTTGATGCGCCAGCGCAGCTCCCGCTCCACGGTCACCGACTTGCCCGGCATGGTCTTCGCCGAGACCCGGACGACCATCGAGTCCAGCTGCACGCTGTCCAGGCCGAGGACCTCGATCGGGCCCCACAGCATCTCGTTCCAGGGCTCTTCCTTGCTCATCCGCTCGGCGACGTCACCGACGACGCTCTTGAGCCGGTCCAGGTCCTCGGTCGGGCGGACCGTGACATCGACCCCGGCGGTCGACCAGCCCTGGGAGAGGTTGCCGATCCGCTTGACCTCGCCGTTGCGGACGTACCAGATCTCGCCGTTGTCGCCGCGCAGCTTCGTCACGCGCAGGCCCACCTCGATCACCTCGCCGGAGGCGACCCCGGCGTCGATCGAGTCACCGACGCCGTACTGGTCCTCCAGGATCATGAAGACGCCGGAGAGGAAGTCCGTGACCAGGTTGCGGGCGCCGAAGCCGATCGCCACACCGGCGACACCGGCCGAGGCCAGCAGCGGCGCGAGGTTGATCTCGAAGGTGCCCAGGATCATCAGGGCCGCGGTGCCCATGATCAGGAAGCTGGCCACCGAGCGCAGCACCGAGCCGATCGCCTGCGAGCGCTGGCGCCGCCGTTCGGCGTTGACCAGCAGTCCGCCTATCGCGGTGCCGTCGACCGCCTGGACGGTGCGGTTCATCCGGTCGATGAGCTTGGTGATCGCCCGCCGCACCACCACCCGCAGCACTGCCGCGATCACCAGGATCAGCAGCACCCTGAGACCGATCGCGAGCCAGGTCGACCAGTTCTCCTCGACCCAGCTCGCCGCGTTGGTCGCGCTCTCCTGGGCGTCCTGGAGCGAGGGCACCACCGGAGTCGTCTCCGAGGGAGAGGGGGACGGGGTGGAACCGGCGGCCAATAGGACGGCGGACAGGGACACGGCGGGTACCTCCAGGTGCGGCTTCTGCCCTCTCGGTACGGCGGTCGGGGGTCCAGCGGTTCAAGGTCACGGAATGGTCACCGGGAGGGGCAGACTCACCACACTAACGGTGCATTGTGTGTGGATCGTCCTCGTGTTCGGGGGAGAGGCCCTCCTCACCTGGGGATGAAGAAAGGTGTGGTCGAAAACACTCTCAGCCCGTTACCTGGACATGGTGGCGCATTCGTACGGCCTGAGGGGAGACTGACTACAGATCGTCCCGGCACGAGCCACGTGCCGCCGACGCCCAAGGAGGCATCCGTGCCGCATGTCCTGGTCCTCAACGCGTCGTACGAGCCACTCGGCGTCGTACCGCTCCGCCGCGCGCTCGTCCTCGTCCTCGAAAACAAGGCTGTCTGCCTTGAGGAGTCCGGCGCCTTCATGCACAGCGCAACTGTCACAGTCCCCGCACCAAGCGTGGTCCGGCTCAAGCGATTCGTCCGGGTTCCCTATCGGGGGCCCGTTCCTCTTACCCGCCGAGCGCTCTTCGCGCGCGACGGGGGCCGGTGCATGTACTGCGGTGGCGTCGCAACCAGCGTCGACCACGTCATCCCGCGCAGCCGCGGGGGCAAGCACGTCTGGGACAACGTGGTGGCGTCCTGCCGCCGCTGCAACCACGTGAAGGCCGACCGTCATCTGTTCGAGATCGGCTGGCGGCTGCGGCACAAACCGGCTCCGCCGACCGGACTGGCCTGGCGCATCATCGGCACCGGCCATCGTGACCCGCGCTGGTTGCCGTACTTGCAACCGTACGGGGCGGATGACGCCTTGGCCCGGATCGACGGCATTTCTGCCTGAGGTTCCGGGCCTTCGCGTATCCGCGGGTGTGCACGGGTGCACGGGTGCGCGGCTCCCCTCTCAGGGAGTTCCGCGCGCCCCCTTCACCATGTACGCGCCGCCCCCCAGGGCGAACAGCAGCACCGCCGTCGCCCATGCCCCCGAGCCGGTACCCGGCTCCAGCAGCCATGCCCAGGCGGGCAGCGCGGTGCCGCGTACCCCCGAGATCCCCATGTACATCGCGCTGACGTAGCAGAACACCGGCAGCCAGCTCAGCCGTGCGCCCAGCAGCACCGCCGCGCCGGCGGTCAGACCGGTGCAGCCAAGGACGTTGCGGACCATGGCGGGCGGGCCGAAGGTCTGCGCGCTGGACAGGACCGCGAGCGGCAGCAGCGCCGCCGCCAGCGCCGTCAGGCACAGCAGATGGGCCAGCCTGCGGTGCCACCAGGGGCGTACCGCCGTGCGGTCCAGCTCGTCGGAGGCGGAGTACAGACTGGCGCCGATCGCGGCCGCCGCCAGCAGCGGGGCCAGGGCCACCACCGGGACCCTGCGCTCCGGGTCCAGGTAGGAGTCCAGGGCGTGCGCGGCCCAGACCGCGAGCAGGGCGGTCGCGGCGAGCGCGAGAACCGTCTGCGGAAGGGCCCGGGAGCGGGCGTAGAGGACGGTGCCGGTCACAGGGTCGGCACTCCGCTCGGGTCGCAGACGTCGGCCGTCGCGAAGTATTCCGACAGCCACTCCCGGCGCTCGTCCTGCGCCATCCCCAGCAGCCGGGCCCGGGCCTGCTGCCTGGCCTTCAGCTTGGCGCGGTCGGCCTCGGTGCCCTTGGCGGCCAGGTCGTCGAAGTACTTCTCCATCGGGCTCGGGGCCAGGTAGTGCTCCACGGCACGGTCGGTGCGGGCGACGGCGTCGTCGGTGGTGTCGCACTCCCCGCGGCCGACGAGTGACATCCCCGCCTCCCACGCGTACAGCTCGGGGTCGGTGAGCTTTCCGCGGACGACCGACCGGCCGAGCGGGGTGACCATCGGCAGCCGCGCCTCGTCGGGGCGCGAGCGGCCCGCGCGGTCCTCGAAGCGCACGGGGAGGTTGTCCACGCCCTCCAGACGGCCCGTCAGCCCGGACAGCGCCTCGGTGATCTGCGGCAGCAGCTCCTCGTACCGCTTGTTCACACACACCTGCGGGGTCGTGGAGGTGTCGCAGACCTGGCGGCGGGCGACCGGGTTGGGGCGGGTCAGCTCGTCGGCCTCGACGAGGGTGATCGCGGCGGCCGTGGCGAGGGCCAGCGGCACCAGGGCGACGGCCCGGCGGCGGGCGGTGAGGGCCAGGACCGCGGTCGCGGCCAGCCCGCCCACCCACAGCACCGACACCCAGGGCTGCCACCACACCGTCAGCTTGGTGACGGAGGTGTCGATCAGCGGGGACAGGCCGGCGTAGGTGTTGCGGTGGTCGTAGGAGAGGAAGCCGAGGACGACGTACCCGCACGTCGCCAGCACCGGCGCCGTCAGCCGCCAGGGCACGACCCGGCCCACCGCCTGGCCCCCGAGCGCCGCGGCGAAGAGGAGGAGGGTGTCGGTGAGCGGCACGACCAGGTACGGGCTGTCCCCGGTGGCGCAGTACCAGGTGGCCAGCAGCGCGCACCCGGCGGCGACAAGGTGCCCCACCGCCACCCACAGGGCGACCGGCACCGCCGAGGCGAGGAAACGGGGGAGCGCGCCGCGCACGGAGGTCCGCAGCAGATCGCCGGTACGGCACCGGCGTTCCCGCCCGCCCTGCCAGCAACCCGCGGCCAGCGCCAGCGGTATGCCGAGCAGGACCGCGGCCGCGTGCGTACGGTCCCGGGTCTCCGCCCAGCCGCCCTGCCAGCTCGCGGCCGGTTCGGCCAGGGCGACCAGCAGCGTGAGCAGGACCGCGGCACCGGCGAGCGGGGCGAAGCCGCGCCGGAACTCCGGGCGCAGGGGCCTGAACCCGGCCGCCGCCTCGGGCTTCTTCTCGATCAGGAGCGTCATCGGACAGCCACCTCCCGGTGGGCGCGCAGGGCGGCCGTGTAGCCGCGCTCGATGGGGTGGTCGCCGACGCCGTCGGCGGCGGCGCCGAGGGCGCTCAGCGCGTCGGGGGTGCCGCGGTAGGCGAGGCGGCCGTCGGCGATCAGCGTGACCTCCGTGCAGGCCGCGGCCACGTCCTCCACCAGGTGTGTGGAGACCAGGACCGTGGCCCCGGCGCCGAGTTCGCGCAGCAGCTCGCGGAACTCCACGCGCTGCTCCGGGTCCAGGCCCGCCGTGGGCTCGTCCAGGAGCAGCACCGCCGGGTCGTTGACGATGGCCTGGGCGATGCCGACCCGGCGGACCATGCCGCCGGACAGCGTGCGGATCCTCGCGTCGATCCGGTCGGCCAGCCCGACCCGCTCCACGGCGCGCTCCACGGCGGCCGGCGTCGCGGCGGCGGGCATCTCCTTCAGCCAGGCCATGTAGGCGACGAACTCGCGCACGGTGAAGCCCGGGTAGTAGCCGAACTCCTGCGGCAGATAGCCGAGTCGGCGGCGGACCTCGGTACGTGCGCGCGGGTCGGCGAGGTCCTCGCCGAGCATCCGCACCCGGCCGCCGGTCGGGGCGGCGACCGTGGCGAGCACGCGGATCAGCGAGGTCTTGCCCGCGCCGTTCGGGCCGAGCAGCCCGTGCACGCCGCGGCCGAAGTCGACGTCGAGGGAGTCCAGGGCGACGGTTTTGCGGTGCCGGACATGCAGACCGGCCACCTGAATGGTGGTCAAGGAAGCTCCAGTGCCGAGAGGTTGGTGGTCAGTGCCGTTCGAGGCGGTCGTACGTCGTGCGCCGGGCCGCCAGCAGAGCCGCGCACGCGGCCGCGGCCACGGCCCAGCCGCCCTGGGTCGCGGCACCGCCCACATAGGTGGAGAGCTGGTCCGACAGCTGCCGGGAGACCGCGCCGTCGGGTGCCGCCAGCGCCGGTGCCAGTACGGCGCACAGCCAGCCGCCGCCGGTCACCGCCGTCGCCGCGCGCAGCCCCAGCCAGCCGCCGAGGGCGAGCGCGGCCAGCGTCAGCGTGAGTCCGGGCAGCAGCCAGGCCGCGGCGCCCGGCGCGTCCGAGGCCGGCAGCACCACACCGGCGAGGGTCAGCAGCGGCAGGCTGACCGCCAGCACCAGCACGGTGCGGGTCAGCACCAGCCGCAGGCCCGCCGACGGGGTGGACGCGGCCAGTTCGTGCAGCGGGTCGGCGTGGCGGCCGTAGGACAGGGCCACCCCGGCGACCGGTACGACCGGCGCGACGGCCAGCAGCAGGGGGCGGGCCCCCGAGAAGTCGGCGACGTGGGCGAGCAGGACGGCGCCGAGCGCCACGAGCAGGACCGCGGGCAGCCAGGCACCGCGCACGGCGGGGGCGGCGGCCCACAGGAGGCGGGGGGTGCGCAGCGGGGCCTTTGCCCGGACCGGCGTCTTCGCGCGGACCGGCGGCGCGGGGGTCTTCGTGCGGACCGGCGTCTTCGCGCGGACCGGCGTCTTCGCCCGGACCGGCGGCGCGGCGTCCAGGACGGCACCGCGCACCTGGGCCAGCACCGTCCCGGCCGCCGTGGCCCGTACCGCCCCGGACACCCGGCCCGCGCAGGCGGCGCAGGACTCCAGGTGCTTCTCCAGGGACCAGGCGTCGGAGTCGGGCAGGGAGCCGTCGGCGTAGCGCGCGATCAGGGACTCGGGTGCGTGCCAGCCGGTCATGCCGGGCCTCCCATCGGGGACGGGGACAACTGGGCGAGCGCGGTCCGCAGTTCGGCGCGGGCGCGCATCGCCCGGGACTTGACGGTGCCCTCGGGGATGCCGAGCAGCCGGGCGGTCTCACGGGTGGTCAGCCCGTCCACCACGGTGGCGCGCAGTACCTCCCGCAGCTCCGGGGAGATCCGGTCGAGGGCGGTGCCGACATCGCCGTACTCCAGCCCCGCCAGCACCCTCTCCTCCGCGGAGGGCGCTGACGGGGCAGGTTCGACGCCGGACGGGGTGGCGTCGATCGGTGTGGTCTCCAGCCGCCCGGCCCGCTCCTGGACGCGGCGCGCGTCGATCAGCCGGCGTGCCGCGATCGTCCACAGCCAGCCGCCCGCCTCCTCGCCGCGGTGCGCCCCGGCCGACCGCCACACGGTGACGAAGGTGTCCTGGAGCACCTCGCGCACCACCTCCGGGTCCGCGCAGCGCCGGGTGAGCCGCGTGTGCAGCCAGCCCGCGTGCCGGTCGTACAGGGCGGCCATCGCCGCCGAGTCCCCGGCCGCGACGGCCCGCAGCAGCGCCGCGTCCCCCTCGTCCTTCTCCCGATGGCCCCCCACGGGGCGGAACAGTCTCACACCCCGTCTATCGACGGGCCCGGCCGCGCCGGTTCACCGACTCCGGGCGGGCGTCGCGGACGTGCCGGGGCGCGGAGCCTGCCCCACCCTGGAGAAGAGGCGGTGGCGGAACGGAGTGTGACGCGGGGCACGTTGTCCGCACGGGGACGTCTGCCGTCGCGCCCGCTGGGTAGGGCTGCATCAACCCGCGGCTGCATTCGACCGCGGGGGAACCGCAAGGGCCTGGCCGGCGCGATCCGCAGGACAGGCCGTAGGCCGTACTCGACAAGGAGGCCCCCGTGGCCGCATCGGCACACCTTCTGCTCACCGCCCTGTCCAAACCCGAGGCGTTCACCGGGCCCGAACCGCATGTGTGCGTCTTCAGCTCGGAGAGCGCCTGTGCCGAGACCCCGCTCACCAGCGAGCCGCCGCTGCCCGCCGCCGAGCCCCTGACCAGCGAGCCGCCCCTGCACGAGGCGCTGCCCCTGACCAGCGAGCCGCCGCTCGCCGCTGCCGAACCGCTGACGGGCGAGGCGTACTCCTTCGACCAGGACACCTTCTAGGACCACTGCCTTCCAGGCCCACCACCTCTTCCAGGCCCACCACCTCTTCCAGGCCCACCACCTTCTGAGACCACACCCGGACCCCGAGAGGCCGTAGATGGCACAACAGCGGTCGGTCGAACCCCCGTCCGAGGACCTGCCCGCCGAGGAACTGTCCCGGCTCGCCGAACTGCACGGCGTGGCCACCTCCTACCGGCCCTCCCCGGACCGCACGGTCCGGGCCTCGGCCACCGCGCTCACCTCCGCACTGGCCGCGCTCGCTGTTGACGTCCGCACCCCCGACGCCGTACGGCGCTCCCTCGCCGCCCGCGAGAGCGAACTGCGCGAGCGGCTGCTGCCGCCCACCGTGGTGTGCTGGAACGGCCCCGCATCTGACTCCGACTCCGGCGCCGACCCGCTGCCCGCCGCGCTCACCGGCCTCCCGGCCGGCACCCGGCTGCGGGTGGAGACCGAGCAGGGGGAGACCCGGGCCGCCGTCGACCGACTGCCGCACGGCGTGCACCGGTTGACCGCCACCGCGCCCGACGGCCGTACCGCCCGCGCCCACCTTGTCGTCGCCCCGTCCCGGCTGCCCGCGCCCGCCGGACGCTCCCACGGACTCCTCGTCCAGCTGTACTCGCTGCTCTCGCGGCGCTCCTGGGGCATGGGCGACCTCGGTGACCTCGCGGAGCTGGCGGCCTGGTCCGGGCGGGCCCTCGGTTCAGGGTTCGTGCAGGTCAACCCCCTGCACGCGGCGGTGCCCGGCGCACCGACCGACCCCTCCCCGTACCGGCCCTCCTCGCGCCGCTTCCCCGACCCGGCGCACCTGCGGGTCGAGGACATCCCGGAGTACGCCCGCATCGAGGACCGCGAACGGCTGCGCGCCCTGCAGGAACGCGCCCGGCTGCTGCGGGAGTCGGTGCTGGAGAAGGGTGCGCTGATCGACCGGGACGCGGTGTGGGAGCTGAAGCGCGCGGCGCTGGAGCTGGTGCGCGAGGTGCCGCTCGGGCCCGGCAGGCGCGCGGCCTACGCCGACTTCCTGGCCGCCGAGGGCCAGGCGCTGGAGGACCACGCCACCTGGTGCGCGCTGGCCGAGGTGCACGGCTCCGACTGGCGGCGCTGGCCCGAGGAACTGCGGGACCCGAGGTCGGCCGGGACCGCGCAGGCACGCGGGGAGCTGGCCGACCGGGTCGACTTCCACTCGCTGCTCGCCTGGCTGACGGACGCCCAGCTCACCGCCGCGCAACGGGCCGCGAAGGACGCGGGGATGCCGGTCGGGATCGTGCACGACCTCGCCGTCGGCGTGCATCCCGAGGGGGCCGACGCGTGGGCGCAGCAGGAGTACTTCGCCGCCGGGATGTCGGTCGGCGCGCCGCCGGACGCCTTCAACGCGCGCGGCCAGGACTGGGGGCTGCCGCCGTGGCGCCCGGACCGGCTGGCCGAGTCCGGGTACACGCCCTACCGGCGCCTGCTGCAGGCCCTCTTCCGGTACGCGGGCGCGCTGCGCATCGACCACGTCATGGGCCTGTTCCGGCTGTGGTGGGTCCCGCAGGGCCGCCCGCCGACGGACGGCACGTACGTCCGCTACGACGCCGAGGCCATGCTCGCGATCCTGGTGCTGGAGGCCTCCCGGGCCGGGGCCCTGGTGATCGGCGAGGACCTGGGCACCGTCGAGCCCGGCGTACGGGAGGCGCTGCGCGCCCGCGGGGTGCTCGGCACCTCGGTGCTGTGGTTCGAGCGGGACTGGGAGGGCGACGGCCGCCCGCTGCCACCGGACCGGTGGCGCGCGGACTGCCTGGCGACGGCCACCACCCACGACCTCCCCTCCACCGCGGCCCGCCTCACCGGTGACCACGTCGAACTCCGGCACCGTCTGGGCCTGTTGACCCGCTCCCTGGAGGAGGAACGCGCCGAGGCCGCGGCGGACACGGGGGAGTGGCTGGCGCTCCTGTCCCGGCTGGGCCTGCTCCACGGCACGGGCGGCGGGCACGGCCCGTCCCAGGAGGAGGCCGAGATCCAGGCCGTGCACCGCTTCCTGCTGCGCACCCCGGCCCGCCTGGTCGGCATCTGGCTCCCCGACACGGTGGGCGACCGCCGCCCGCAGAACCTCCCCGGCACCTGGGACCAGTACCCGAACTGGCGCCTGCCCCTCAGCGACGCGGAGGGCAGGCCGATGACCCTGGAGGAGCTGGCCGCCTCGCCCAGGCTGCGGGCGCTGCTGGAGGTGATGCGGGCGGGCTGAGGGCGGGAGCCGGGGCCGGGTGTGGGTGCGGGCGGGCTGAGGGCGGGAGCCGGGGCCGGGTGCGGGTGCGGGTGGACTGAGGGCGGGAGCCGGGGCCGGGTGCGGGTGGACTTGAGGGCGGGGCCGGGCCGGGTGCGGGCGGGGTCCGTGGTGGTCACGGTCCAAGATCACCGACCCCCGCGGCTCCCCATACGCACCCCCGGGCGAGCGCCCCCATTCGGGGTTCGATACTTTGGGCACCGTGGACAAGAAGAACGCCCTGCGCGCCGGCGCCCTGGCTGCCGGTACGGCGCTGATGATGCTGCTCATGTCGTCCCCCGCGGCCGCGGTGGCCCGTGACGACGGTGACGACCCCGGCCAGGGCCTGAGCGTCATCGAGACGCTGGGTCTGTTCGTGGTGGCTCCGCTCGCCATCTTCGCGGTCATCGTGGGCCTCGTGATGGTCCTGGACCGCTCGTCGGAGGACCACCTGGTCAAGGCCAAGCCGAAGGCGAAGGCCACAGCGAAGGCCTGACCCCGCCCGCACTCTTCGAGGGCGCCGTTCCCGGGGCGCGTACGTGCAGTTCGCCGTACGCCGCCGGGGGCGGCGCCTTTTCGGTTTCCGGCGCCGACTGCGGGGGCGGACTCAGGGGTTCGGGGCCGTCAGATAGCGCTGGACCGTCGGTGCCAGCCATGCCACCACCTCCTCCACGGGCAGTGCGACCGCGGGCGGCAGCCGCAGGACGTAGCGGGTGAGGGCGAGCCCCAGGAGCTGTGTCGCGACCAGCGCCGCCCGCGCCGGGCTCTGTTCGGGGTCCGGGCAGACCAGCCGGGCCACGGGCAGCAACTGCTCCCCGAAGATGCCCTGCATGCGCTCGGCCCCGGCCTGATTGGTGACGCCGACCCGGAGCAGCGCCGTGAGGACCTCGTTCTCCTCCCACATGTGCAGGAAGTGCAGGACCATCGCCTCCCCGATCTCCTGCCGGGGGAGCCGGCTCAGGTCCGGCAGTTTCAGGTCGACCGAGACCGCCGCCGCGAAGAGCCCCTCCTTGTTGCCGTAGTAGCGCATGACCATCGACGGGTCGATGGCCGCGTCCTTGGCGATGGCCCTGATGGTGGCCTTTTCGTAGCCGTCGGCGGCGAACCGTTCGCGCGCCGCGGCGAGGATCGCGGTCCGGGTCGCCTCGGACCGCCTGCGTCCGCCTCCCCCGTTGTCGGTCACGCCGGGGAGTCCATTTCCAGTCATACCAACAAGCGTAGGTCAACGAGCGTGGGCCAACAAGTGTTGACTATTGCGTCCGTCCCGGCGTATGGTCGTCAACGAGCGTTGGCCAACAGGCGTTGGCAATTGAGAGGCGTTGGCTCAAGGAGGCCACCATGAACGGCACCGGCACCGGTCTCGGCACCGACCCGAACCCCACCCCCCACCCGGGCGCCGAAGACCCCACCCGCTCCGTGATCGTCGTCGGCTGCGGCCCCACCGGACTGGTGCTGGCCGGCGACCTCGCCGCCGCGGGTGTCCCCGTCACCCTCGTCGAGAAGCGCCCGCACAAAATCAGCAACCTCTCCCGCGCGATCGTTGTGCACGCCCGCACCCTCGAACTCCTCGACGCCCGCGGCCTCGCCGACGAGGTGGAGTCCCTCGGCAGGCGCCTGGACCGGATGAACCTCTTCACCCGGCTCACCGTCGAGTTCGACACCCTCCCCTCCCGCTTCAAGCACCTGCTCGTCCTCCCGCAGTACGAGATCGAGCCGATCCTGGAGCGCCGGGCCGTCGCCGCGGGCGTCCGGTTCCGCTACGAGACCGAGGTGACCGGGCTCAGCCAGGACGACGAGGGCGTCACCGTCGTCACCCGCGGCGCCGACGGCACCACCGAGTCCCTGCGGGCGGCGTACGTCGTCGGCACCGACGGCATGCGCAGCACCGTCCGCGGCGCCATCGGCCTGCCCTTCCCGGGCCGCTCGGTGATCCGCTCCGTCCTGCTCGCCGACGTGCGGCTGGCCCAGCCGCCGGAGAACATCCTCTCCGTGCACTCCCGCGGCGACGCCTTCGTGTTCTTCGCGTCCTTCGGCGACGGCTACTACCGGATCGTCGCCTGGGACCGCCGCCGGGACACCTCGGAGAGCGAGCCGCTGGACCTGGAGGAGGTCCGGCAGACCGTGCGGGCCGCCGCCGGGCACGACTTCGGGATGCACGACGCCCGCTGGCTGTCCCGCTTCCACAGCGACGAACGGCAGGCGCCCTCCTACCGCGTCGGCCGGGTCTTCCTCGCCGGTGACGCCGCCCATGTGCACACCCCGGCCGGCGGCCAGGGCATGAACATCGGCATGCAGGACGCCGCCAACCTGAGCTGGAAGCTGGCCTCGGTCCTCCAGGGCCGCGCGGACGACAGCCTGCTCGACACCTACCAGGCCGAGCGGCACCCCGTCGGCACCGAGGCGATGCGCAGCAGCGGTGTCATCGTGCGGCTCGCCATGGCGAAGCACCCCTGGACGCGGGGCATGCGGGCGGCCCTGACGGCCACCTTGAACACCGTCACCCCGATCCGCCGCAAGCTGGCCCTGCAGATCTCCGGGATCAGCGTGAAGTACCCGGCCCCCGACGGCGCCCACCGCCTCGTCGGCGCCCGCGTGGCGGATGTGAAGCTGGAGGGCGGGCGCCTGTACGAGGTGCTGCGCGGCGGCCGGTTCGTGCTGATCACCCCCGAGGACTGCCGGGACAAGACCGGCCTGGAGGACCGCCTCGCGGTGGACCGCCGCACCGACCGCGGCAGCGCGGGCCGGACGACGGTGCTGGTGCGCCCCGACGGCTACGTGGCCTGGGCGGCGGACGCCCCCGGCCTGCCGGCCATCGAGGCGGCGGTCGAGGAGCACCTCGGGGAGCGGATCAGCCTGGCGCGGTAAGGGCGGGCGGTGGGTT
>NZ_FLSP01000048.1 GCF_900091315.1 Streptomyces sp. DI166 | reverse complement strand
GACCAGCTCGGACCTGCGGAAACGCAGGCTCCACGCCCCCGTTGTGTAGCGGCCTAGCACGCCGCCCTCTCAAGGCGGTAGCGCCGGTTCGAATCCGGTCGGGGGTACGCATCACGAAAGGCCCTCCACTTCGGTGGGGGGCCTTCGGCGTTCCCGGGGCGCTCACTCCAGGCCGTACCTGCGCGCCGACTCCTCCTCCTGCGCCAGGTGGTGCAGCGCCCGCAGCATCGGCTCGACCAGGACCACGCCGAGCACCGCGACCTCCGCCTTCTCCGCCTCCGAGACATGCGCCTCCATGAAGTCCAGGTCCAGCTCGGCCACCTGGTGCATCAACCGGGCGTAGGGCACGAGACGTTCGGCGCCCCAGTCGTAGCCGAGCCGGCGCAGCGCCGCCGCCGCGACCACGAGGGAGCGGAAGGCGGGGGAGAGGGACGCGAGCGACTGCGCGTGGGTCCAGCCCAGCGTGCCCAGCAGTTCCTCCATCGCGGCCCGCGAGCCCTGTACGAACTCGTCGTCCGCGTCCGGCTCCGGCACCTGCGGCAGCGCCCACACCGCCGCGCCCAGGCGGACGGTGCGGGGCAGGGAGTCGTCGTCGACGTGGGTCAGCACCTCGCGCACGGTGGCCACCGGGATCCGGCCGACCTGGATCATCGCGCGGATCAGCCGCAGCCGGCGCAGATGCTCCTCGTCGTACTCCGAGGTGGTCGTGTTGACCTGGCGGCCGGGCGCCAACAGCCCTTCGCGCAGGTAGTACTTGATCGTCGCGGTGGACACCCCGCTGCGCTCGCTCAGTTCGGCCAGCCGCATCTCTTGCGCCTTTCTTTGGGGAGTGCCACTATCCAAGCACCGAACAGAAGGATAGCGCCGCTATCCAATACGGGAACGGGGGCTCGTCATGTTCGCCAAGCCCGTCGCGGGCCGGACCACCGCCGATGTCGAGGGTGACGCGGTCGTGCTGCTGATCGGCATGCGCATCAACCACTTCTGGGCGGTGCACCACTGGCTGCCGGTGCTCACCGCCATGCCGCGGATGCTGCGCGAGCTGGGCAAGGAGCCGGAGCGCGGACTGCTCGGCCACGTCCTGCTGACGGCCTCGCCGCGGACGTACTACGTCGTGCAGTACTGGGAGTCCAAGGAGAAGCTCTACGCCTACGCGCACGCGCCGGACATGTTCCACCGGCGGGCCTGGGGGATCCTCAACCGCAAGGAGAAGCAGGGCAAGGCGCGCCGGCACGTGGGGCTGTGGCATGAGGCGTACGTCGTGCCGGAGGGCTCCTACGAGGCGATCTACTTCGACATGCCGGCCTTCGGGCTCGCGGCGGCGCACGGTCAGGTGCCGGTGGAGCGGCGCGGGCGCACCGCGAAGGACCGGTTCGGGTACCGGTCGGAGCGGGCGAAGGTGCCCGAGGAGACGGGCTGACGGGGGATCGGGGGACGGGGAGGGCCTGCCGCGGCGTTGAGGCAGGTCCTCCCCGCTTGTCGTTCCGGGGGTCAGCCGCTGCGGCGCAGGGCCTCGGAGAGGCGGGCGGCGGCGTCGATGACCGCCTGGGCGTGCATCCGGCCCGGGTGGCGCGTGAGGCGCTCGATGGGGCCGGAGACCGACACGGCGGCCACCACGCGGTTGGAGGGGCCGCGCACCGGCGCGGAGACCGAGGCCACGCCCGGCTCGCGCTCGCCGATCGACTGGGCCCAGCCGCGGCGCCGTACGCCCGACAGGGCCGTCGCCGTGAACCGGGCGCCCTGCAGACCGCGGTGCAGCCGCTCGGGCTCCTCCCAGGCCATCAGGATCTGGGCCGAGGAGCCCGCCTTCATCGTGAGGGTCGAGCCGACCGGGACGGTGTCCCTGAGGCCGGAGAGCCGCTCCGCCGCCGCGACACAGATCCGCATGTCGCCCTGGCGGCGGTAGAGCTGGGCGCTCTCGCCCGTGACGTCACGCAGATGCGTGAGCACCGGGCCGGCCGTGGCGAGGAGACGGTCCTCACCGGCCGCCGCGGCCAGTTCAGCGAGCCGAGGGCCGAGAATGAAACGGCCCTGCATGTCCCGCGCCACCATACGGTGGTGTTCCAGGGCCACGGCCAGACGATGGGCCGTGGGCCGAGCCAGTCCGGTGGCGGCCACGAGACCCGCGAGGGTGGCCGGACCGGACTCCAGAGCGCTCAGGACAAGGGCTGCCTTGTCCAGAACGCCGACGCCGCTACTGTTGTCCATGCAACGATACTCACGTCTCACTCTGTGAAACGCAAGTTCCTTTTTTCGTGAGACGCGCAACCCTTGGAGACACAGCGGCCCGCAGACCAACGGGCCCGGCGGCGGCTGCCCGGGAATCCAGGGGGCCGGGCGCCGCTTACGGAAGATCTCTAGTTGGGCCGGGCACACCTTTGCCGGCCGGAGGGAAAGCGATGGGTAGGACACTCGCGGAGAAGGTCTGGGACGACCACGTCGTCCGGCGCGCCGAAGGCGAGCCCGACCTCCTCTACATCGATCTGCACCTGCTGCACGAGGTGACCAGCCCGCAGGCGTTCGACGGCCTCCGCAAGAGCGGCCGCCAGGTGCGCCGGCTCGACCTGACCATCGCCACCGAGGATCACAACACCCCGACCCTCGACATCGACAAGCCCATCGCCGACCCGGTCTCCCGGGTCCAGCTGGAGACGCTGCGCAAGAACGCCGCCGAGTTCGGGGTGCGCCTGCACCCGCTGGGCGACGTGGAGCAGGGCGTCGTGCATGTCGTCGGCCCGCAGCTGGGTCTGACCCAGCCCGGTATGACCGTGGTCTGCGGCGACTCCCACACCTCCACGCACGGCGCCTTCGGCGGCCTGGCGTTCGGCATCGGCACCTCCCAGGTGGAGCACGTGCTGGCCACCCAGACGCTGCCCATGGTCCGCCCCAAGACCATGGCCATCACGGTCAACGGCGAACTGCCCGACGGCGTCACCGCCAAGGACCTGATCCTGGCGATCATCGCGAAGATCGGCACCGGCGGCGGCCAGGGCTACGTCCTGGAGTACCGCGGCTCCGCCATCGAGAAGCTCTCGATGGAGGCCCGGATGACCATCTGCAACATGTCGATCGAGGCCGGCGCCCGCGCGGGCATGATCGCCCCGGACGAGACCACCTTCGAGTACCTCAAGGGCCGCCCGCACGCGCCCAAGGGCGAGGACTGGGACGCCGCCGTCGCGTACTGGAAGACGCTGAAGACGGACGAGGACGCCGAGTTCGACGCCGAGGTCGTCATCGAGGCCGCGGAACTGTCGCCGTTCGTCACCTGGGGCACCAACCCCGGCCAGGGCGCGCCGCTTTCGGCGTCCGTCCCCGACCCGGCTTCGTACGAAGACGCTTCGGAGCGCCTCGCCGCCGAAAAGGCCCTGGAATACATGGGGTTGGAGGCCGGTCAGCCGCTGCGCTCCATCAAGGTGGACACCGTCTTCGTAGGTTCCTGCACCAACGGCCGCATCGAGGACCTGCGGGCCGCCGCCGAGCTGCTCAAGGGCCGCAAAGTCGCCGACGGCGTACGGATGCTGGTCGTCCCGGGCTCCGCGCGGGTCGGTCTGCAGGCCGTCTCCGAGGGTCTGGACGTGGTCTTCAAGGAGGCCGGCGCCGAATGGCGGCACGCGGGCTGCTCCATGTGTCTGGGCATGAACCCCGACCAGCTCGCCCCCGGTGAGCGCTCCGCGTCCACCTCCAACCGCAACTTCGAGGGCAGGCAGGGCAAGGGCGGCCGTACCCACCTGGTGTCGCCGCAGGTCGCCGCCGCGACCGCCGTACTGGGCCACCTGGCCTCGCCCGCCGACCTGTCCGACGCCCCTGTCGCCGCTGGAGTCTGATCAGTCATGGAAGCATTCACCACGCACACCGGCCGGGCCGTCCCGCTGCGCCGCTCCAACGTCGACACCGACCAGATCATCCCTGCTCACTGGCTCAAGAAGGTGACCCGGGACGGTTTCGAGGACGGGCTGTTCGAGGCCTGGCGCAAGGACGAGACGTTCATCCTCAACCAGCCCGAGCGCAAGGGCGCGACCGTTCTGGTCGCCGGTCCCGACTTCGGCACCGGTTCCTCCCGTGAGCACGCGGTCTGGGCACTGCAGAACTACGGTTTCAAGGCCGTCATCTCCTCCCGGTTCGCCGACATCTTCCGCGGCAACTCGCTCAAGAACGGCCTGCTCACGGTGGTTCTGGAGCAGAAGATCGTGGACGCGCTGTGGGAGCTGACCGAGGAGAACCCCGAGGCCGAGATCACCGTCGACCTGGAGAACCGCGAGGTGCGCGCCGAGGGCATCACCGCCGCCTTCGAGCTGGACGAGAACTCCCGCTGGCGGCTGCTGAACGGCCTGGACGACATCTCCATCACGCTCCAGAACGAGGCCGACATCGCCGCGTACGAGGCGAAGCGGCCGTCGTTCAAGCCGCAGACGCTGCAGGCGTGACGCCAGGCGGAGTCCGCCGCAACTGAACAGGTCGAGATTCGGCCACCCAACACCCCCGGTTGTACCCCCGATCAGCCCGATCGGGGGTACAGCCATGTCCGGGCCCGAATCGCCGCGCGCGTGCGCCGGGGGGCGCACAACTTCCCACGTTAGAGGGGTTGTTGCCGGGGTAGTCGAGCGTTGAGGCCATGGCCTCCGCCCGTGTTCGGGCGGCTGTTTGAGGCGGCAGTTGCACCCTGAGCAGGCGACAACTCGCCCCAGATGGCACAATCTGTGCATGGAACACGACGGCCAACTCGAGCTCTATGCGGCAGTCGCGGACCAACTCAAGGAAGCGCACACAACAGTGCGCGCACTGCAAGTCCCGGAGGGCGTACGGATGGCGCTGACCCGGAAGCTGCTGGTCATTACGGCCGCGGCCAAGCACGATCTCGCCGACGCGGCAAGGCGTCTGGAGGCGTTCAAGGCGGACCTCGAAGCGGGTCGACTCCCCGACGAGGAACGCTGAGGCTCCGAAGATCGCCGAGTCCGTTGCGGCACAAGGGTGATAAGCCCGTTTCGTGTTTGATTTGCGGTATATATCTGCCTAACGTGCGAAAAAGCTTGAACACTTTCGTTCTGGCGATGTCTCCGAAGGGGAAGACGTGAACAAGGCGCAGCTCGTAGAAGCGATTGCCGACAAGATGGGCGGCCGCCAGCAGGCCGCCGATGCTGTCGACCACGTACTGGACGCCATCGTCCGCGCGGTCGTCGCTGGTGAGCGGGTCTCCGTCACCGGCTTCGGTTCGTTCGAGAAGGTCGACCGCCCCGCCCGTTACGCCCGCAACCCCCAGACGGGCGAGCGGGTTCGGGTCAAGAAGACCTCCGTTCCGCGCTTCCGGGCGGGCCAGGGCTTCAAGGACCTGGTGAGCGGCTCGAAGAAGCTCCCGCGCGGCGGCGAGGTGGCCGTCAAGAAGGCCCCCAAGGGCAGCCTGAGCGGCGGCGCTTCCGCGACGGTCAAGAAGGCCGCGGCCAAGAAGACCACCGCCAAGAAGGCGACGGCGAAGAAGACCACCGCGAAGAAGACCACGGCGGCGGCGAAGAAGACCACGGCGAAGAAGACGACGGCCAAGAAGACCACGGCCGCCGCCAAGAAGACCGCGGCGAAGACCACCACCGCCAAGAAGACGACGGCGAAGAAGGCCCCCGCGAAGAAGGCGACCGCCAAGAAGGCCCCGGCCAAGAAGTCGACCGCGCGCAAGACCACGGCCAAGAAGACCACCGCCCGCAAGAGGTAGAGGCGCAGAGGTACTCACGCGCCGGGCCGGACTCCCCTGGGAGCCCGGCCCGCGGCGCGTTCAGGGGCCGGTACGGTCCCCTCAGAAGGTCTGGAGCGTCACCAGGGTGATGCGGGGCCGGTCCTTGGGGCCCTCCACCTCGACGCGCACCCGCTGCCCGGGGCGCAGCAGCCTGAGCCCGCCGGCGTCGAACGCCGCGGTGTCGAACGGCACGGGGGTGCCGTCGTCCAGGAGCACCTGTCCGCTGCGGGTCTCGGCGTCGTACGTGTATGCGGTGGCCTGCATGACGGTCAGCCTACGCCGACCCGGTCGCGGGTGAATCCGCTGCCGCTCGATCCCGGCCGCGCGCGGCGGGCTCCACGCTCGCCCCCGCGTTGATCAACCGCGCCGCCGCCCTGGCCGTCCACGGCCCCACGCCCAACGTAAGCGCCGCCCGCAGATCGTCGCCGGTGTCCACGTCCTGGCGTACCGAATCCACATCGGCGAGCGGGAGTTCCGCGGCCCCCGAGGCGCGGTGGCGGGCACGGGAATCGGGGCCGAACCCAGGATCCAATTCCCGGCCCGGCGCGGCCGTCAGCAGTGTGGTGCCGATCGCCGCCGCGTCCGGCAGAAAAGCGCGCGGGAATTGCGCGGCCGAGTCCAGCACCCGGGTCAATTCCGGCGGGCGCAGTGCGGGCAGATCCGCGTTCAGGGCAGCGACGGCGCATTCCGGACGGGAGGCGCGGACCACGGCCGCCGCGTGCGCCAGGGCCGCGTTCAGGCCGGCGCCCGGGATGTCCGGCACGATCCGGGCGCCGAGGGCGGCCAGCTCACGGCCTGCCAGCACGTCGTCCGTGACGACTGCCACATCCCGTACCACGGCGCTGGCCAGCGCGGCTGCCACGGTGTCCTGGGCGAAGGCCAGGGCGAGCGCCGGGCGCAGGGCGTCGGCCGCGGTGTCCGAGAGCCTGCTCTTGGCCCGCGCCAGAGGCTTCAGGGGTATGACCAGGGTCCACTGCACGAACGTTCGCACCTCTCTTGTCGCGGCCATTGTCACCCGGCTCTCACCCTTGGCCATCTGGCGGTCCGGTGCGTGGGGCGTACGGTGTTCTCGACAGACGGTCGGCCTGGGGTGACACTTGTGCGGCCCCCCAAGGCCCTAGAGGAAGGTGTCCGCGTGCCCCGCCGCAAAATCGGCTTCTGGTATCGCTTGGCAGCGGTGATCGCCAAACCACCGCTGGTGGTACTGATCAAGCGGGACTGGCGCGGAATGGAGCACATTCCGGCCCAGGGCGGATTTATCACCGTGGTGAACCACAATTCGCACGTCGATCCCTTCGCCTACGCGCACTTTCAGTACAACACCGGCAGAGTTCCGCGATTCCTCGCGAAGAGCGGACTTTTCAAGAAGGGATTCGTCGGCGCCTTCATGCGCGGCACCGGCCAGATCCCCGTCTACCGCGAGACCACGGACGCGCTCAGCGCCTTCCGGGCCGCCATCGACGCCGTGAACCGGGGTGAATGCGTCGCCTTCTACCCCGAGGGCACCATCACCCGGGACCCGGACCAGTGGCCCATGACCGGCAAGACCGGCGCCGCGCGCGTGGCCCTGCAGACCAAGTGCCCGGTCATCCCGGTCGCCCAGTGGGGCGCCAACGAACTGCTGCCGCCGTACGCGAAGAAGCCCGATCTCCTTCCCCGCAAGACCTCCCGCGTCCTCGCGGGCCCGCCGGTGGACCTGGAGCGCTTCTACGACAAGGAGATGACTCCGGAGCTGCTGAAGGAGGCCACCGAGGTCATCATGGCCGCCATCACCCGGCAGCTGGAGGAGCTGCGCGGCGAGAAGGCGCCGGCGACGCCCTACGACCCGCGCAAGGAGCGGATCGAGCAGCGACGCCGCAGCCAGGCGCAGAACGGACGGCAGGCAGAGACCGGGCACGAGGAGAAGAGCAAGTGAGCAAGCCCGTCAAGGCGGCCGTCTTCGGCACCGGATCGTGGGGCACCGCCTTCGGCATGGTGCTCGCCGACGCCGGGTGCGAGGTCACCCTGTGGGGGCGGCGCCCGGAACTGGCCGACGCGGTCAACTCCACGCGCACCAACCCCGACTACCTGCCCGGCGTGGAGCTCCCGGAGAACCTGCGGGCCACCACCGACGCCGCCGAGGCGGCGCGTGGCGCCGACTTCACCGTGCTCGCGGTGCCCTCGCAGACGCTGCGCGGCAACCTCGCCGAGTGGACCCCCCTGCTCGCCCCGGACACGGTCCTGGTCTCCCTGATGAAGGGCGTCGAACTGGGCTCCGCGATGCGGATGAGCGAGGTCATCGAGGACGTCGCCAAGGTGGGCCGGGACCGGGTCGCCGTCGTCACCGGACCCAACCTGGCCCGGGAGATCGCCGCGCGGATGCCGGCCGCCGCCGTGGTCGCCTGCACCGACGCCGCCGTCGCCCAGCGGCTCCAGGCCGCCTGCCACACGCCGTACTTCAGGCCGTACACCGAGACCGACGTCATCGGCTGCGAACTGGGCGGGGCGGTGAAGAACGTCATCGGACTCGCCGTCGGCATCGCGGACGGCATGGGGCTCGGCGACAACGCCAAGGGCTCGCTCATCACCCGCGGCCTCGCCGAGACCGCGCGGCTCGGGGTGGCGCTCGGCGCCGACCCGATGACCTTCGCCGGACTCGCCGGGCTCGGCGACCTGGTGGCCACCTGCTCCTCGCCGCTGTCGCGCAACCACACCTTCGGCACCAACCTCGGCAAGGGCATGACCCTGCAGGAGACCATCGCGGTCACCAAGCAGACCGCCGAGGGCGTCAAGTCCTGTGAGTCCGTGCTGGATCTGGCCCGCAGGCACGGCGTCGACATGCCGATCACCGAGACGGTCGTCGCCATCGTGCACGAGGGCAAGCCCCCGGTGGTCGCCGTCAAGGAGCTGATGTCGCGCAGCGCGAAGCCGGAACGACGGTGAGCGACGCAGCTTCGCGGCGCTGTATCAGGCCTCTACCAACGGGTACTCTCAACGCGATATGAGCACCGAGAACAGCCCCCAGAGCCCCCAGCAGCCGCCTCGCAAGCCGCGTGTGGCCGTCGTGTTCGGCGGCCGCAGCTCCGAGCACGGGATCTCCGTGGTCACGGCCGGCGCCGTCCTCAAGGCCATCGACCGGACCAAGTACGACGTTCTGCCGATCGGTATCACGCAGGACGGCCGCTGGGCGCTCACCGCCGACGAACCGGAGCGCATGGCGATCGCCGACCGCCGTACGCCCAACGTGGCGGAACTCGCCGAGTCCAGCGAGGGCACGGTGGTGCTCCCTGTCGACGCGGGCACCCGCGAAGTCGTCTACAGCGAGCCGGGTTCGGTGCCCAAGGCGCTCGGTGACGTCGACGTCGTCTTCCCGGTCCTGCACGGCCCGTACGGCGAGGACGGCACCCTCCAGGGGCTGCTGGAGCTGTCCGGTGTGCCGTACGTGGGCGCGGGGGTGCTCGCCTCGGCCGTGGGCCAGGACAAGGAGTACATGAAGCGGGTGTTCACCTCCTTCGGGCTCAAGGTGGGCCCGTACGTGGTGATCCGGCCCCGCGAGTGGCAGCGGGACGAGGCGGCCGCCCGCAAGAAGGTCATCGACTTCGCCGGTGAGCACGGCTGGCCGCTGTTCGTGAAGCCCGCCCGCGCGGGGTCCTCGATCGGCATCACCAAGGTCGACGACCTGTCCGGCCTGGACGAGGCGATCGCCGAGGCCCAGCGCCACGACCCCAAGATCCTCATCGAGGCGGCCCTGCACGGCCGGGAGATCGAGTGCGGGGTGCTGGAGTTCGAGGACGGCCCGCGCGCGTCGGTGCCCGCCGAGATCCCGCCGCCCGAGGCGCACGCGTACTACGACTTCGAGGCCAAGTACATCGACTCCACCCCCGGCATCGTCCCGGCTCCGCTGAGCGAGGCGGAGACCGCCGAGGTGCAGAAGCTCGCCGTGGACGCCTTCGAGGCGGCCTCCTGCGAGGGCCTGGTGCGCGCGGACTTCTTCCTCACCGAGGACGGCGAGTTCGTGATCAATGAGATCAACACCATGCCCGGCTTCACGCCCATCTCGATGTACCCGCAGATGTGGCAGGCCAGCGGCATCGCCTACGGCGAGCTGGTGGACCGCCTCATCCAGGCGGCCCTGCGCCGCTCCACGGGCCTGCGCTGAACGCACCGCACGCCGACTGTCAGGAGGCCATTCCCTTCGGGGATGGCCTCCTTTCGGTGCCGGGGCCGGTTTCACACCGCAGCGCAGTATGATCTCCGGGCTTCCCCAGCCCGCGGTCAGCGTCCTTCGCAGGCAGGAGCTTGTCCAGGTTCTGGCACAGCTGGTGGTCTCGGCCCCCGGGGAGGGAACCGCCGTCGATCCGCCGTCGTCTGCTGAGGAGCAGCCCGCGACGGCGATCGACAGGACGAACGCGGGAGGACCGATGAGCCGGTGACGCGAAGAGATCACCGGCCAAGGGCGGACGGGGGGCTAAAGATGGACGACCGGGCAGGTCAGGGTGCGAGTGATGCCGTCCACTTGCTGGACCTTGGCGACCACCATGCGACCCAGGTCGTCGACGGTGTCGGCCTGGGCGCGGACGATTACGTCATAGGGTCCCGTCACGTCCTCGGCCTGGATCACTCCAGGGATCTTGCTGATCGTCTCGGCGACGGTCGACGCTTTGCCGACCTCCGTCTGGATCAGGATGTACGCCTGTACCACGGAACCTCCAGGGCGGCCACGAGGATCATGTGGGGAAAAGGAACGCCACGGTATCGCGTTGTCGCTCGTCACGGGGAGACCCGCGGGGGCCGTGGTCCCGCGCCGGGGTGCAGGCACGCCATTGGTTGACGGCCACCTCGACCGTATCGAGGACAGTAGAGACACGCGACCGGGAACGGACAGGGACAGAAGGGGCACAAGGGCAATGAAGGGCACTGTTGGTGAGCTAGGGGAGTTCGGGCTCATCAGGGAGCTCACCTCCCGTCTCACCACCACCCCGGCGGTCCGGGTCGGCCCCGGCGACGACGCCGCGGTGGTCGCCGCGCCCGACCGCAGGGTCGTGGCGAGCACCGACATCCTCGTCGAGGGGCGGCACTTCCGCCGGGACTGGTCCACGGCGTACGACGTGGGCCGCAAGGCCGCCGCGCAGAACCTCGCCGACATCGCGGCCATGGGCGCCGTACCGACCGCCCTGCTGCTCGGGCTGGTCGTCCCCGCCGAGCTTCCGGTGACCTGGCCGAGCGAGCTGATGGACGGCCTGCGCGACGAGTGCCAGGTGGCCGGCGCCGCCGTGGTCGGCGGTGACGTCGTACGCGGCGACTCGATCACGGTGTCGATCACCGCACTCGGCGATCTGCGCAACCAGGAGCCCGTCACCCGGGCCGGCGCCCAGCCCGGCGACCTCGTCGCCGTGACCGGCTGGCTGGGCTGGTCCGCGGCCGGGTACGCGGTGCTCTCCCGCGGCTTCCGCTCGCCGCGCGCCTTCGTCGAGGCGCACCGGCGCCCGGAGCCGCCGTACCACGCGGGACCTGCGGCGGCCGGGCTCGGGGCGACGGCCATGTGCGACGTCAGCGACGGGCTGATCGCCGACCTCGGGCACATCGCCGAGGCCAGCAAGGTCCGTATCGACATCCGCTCCGGGGCGATCGACATCCCCTCCCAGATGAACGACATCGGGCAGGCCGTCGGCGTCGACCCCATGCAGTGGGTGCTGACCGGGGGAGAGGACCACGCGATCGTGGCGACCTTCCCGCCGGACGTGAAGCTGCCCGCCCGCTGGAAGGTCATCGGCGAGGTCCTCCACCCCTCCGCGCTGCCCCAGGTGACGGTCGACGGGGCGCCCTGGACCAGCAAGGGCGGCTGGGACCACTTCGGGGACATCGAGTCATGAGCGCGCCGCCGAGGGTGCTCACGGTCGCGGGCTCCGACTCCGGTGGCGGAGCCGGGATCCAGGCCGACCTGAAGACGATGCTGGCGCTCGGTGTGCACGGCATGAGCGTGATCACCGCGGTCACCGCGCAGAACTCGCTCGGCGTGCAGGGCGCTTGGCCGCTGCCGGTGGAGGCGGTGCGCGCCCAGTACCGCAGCGTCGTCGACGACATAGGCGTGCGGGCGGTGAAGACCGGCATGCTGGCGTCCGCCGAACTCGTGGAGGCGGTCGCCGAGTTGATCGCCGGTACCGACGCCCCGGCGGTCGTCGACCCGGTCGGGGTGTCCAAGCACGGGGACTCGCTGCTGGCGGCCTCCGCGCTGGACTCGGTGCGCACCAAGCTGCTCCCGGTGGCCACGGTCGCCACCCCGAACCTCGACGAGGTGGCCCAGCTCACCGGCGTGCGCGTCACGTCCGAGGACGATCTGCGCCGGGCCGCGGCGGCCGTGCTGGAGTACGGGCCGCGCTGGGTCGTGATCAAGGGCGGCCATCTCGCGGGCGACGCCGTCGATCTGCTCACCGACGGCTCCGAGGAGCACTGGCTGCGCGCACCGCGCCACGACAACCGGCACACCCACGGCACGGGCTGCACGCTCGCCTCCGCCATCGCCTCGGAACTGGCGAAGGGACGGGCCGTGCCGGAGGCGGTGACGGCGGCCAAGGAGTACGTCACCGGGGCCATCGCGGCCGGGTTCGCGCTCGGCGGCGGGATCGGGCCGGTGGACCACGCCTGGGCGCTCAGAAGGCGCTGAGGGTTCCTCGCTCCCGGGGCTTTTCGGGCAGGCAAAAAGCCGGTCCACCGTGAGGTGGACCGGCTCAGTGCAGCGAACCAGCTGTGGCCGCGCGCTTAGCTGTGCGTCAGCGCGAGACCTTGCCGGCCTTGATGCACGAGGTGCAAGCGTTCACGCGCTTCGGCGTCCCGCCGACCACGGTACGGACGCGCTGGATGTTCGGGTTCCAGCGACGGGACGTACGGCGGTGCGAGTGCGAGATGTTGTTGCCGAAGCCCGGCCCCTTGCCGCAGACGTCGCAGTTGGCAGCCACGGGTCACTCCAAAGACTTCAGATGCACTTACGGTTGATCCCGGCAGGCCGGGATCTAGATCGCAGGATCAATGATCTGAGTGGCGTTGCCAGGGGGAATGGCCCGATCTGGATCGGGCAACCGGAGCAGCATACAACGACTGCGCCAGTAGAACGAAACTACCATGGCTGCTCAGGGCCCCGCTCCCGGCCCTCTTCCGGTGCCCCCGGTCCCTGGGTCTACGCTGCGTCCCACGTCCGGCAGCTCAAGGAGGCGCAGGTGGCCCAGGTGCCGCAGACATTCCTCGATGCTCTCGCGGTACGCACCTGGTGCGGCCTCGCGCTGGAGGCACTGGGGCGGGCGCGGGAGGAGATCGACGCGATCAACGTCTACCCCGTGGCCGACGGGGACACCGGCACCAACCTGTATCTGACGGTGGAGTCGGCGGCGGCCGCCGTCGACGCGGTGTTCCTCGGGCACGAGGCGGGCTCCCGGGGCACCGCGCCCTCCCTCGCCGACGCCGTGCGCGCGATGGCCCACGGCGCGCTCATAGGGGCGCGCGGGAACTCCGGGACGATTCTGGCGCAGCTGCTGCGCGGCATGGCCCAGGTGCTGTCCGCCGACGGTGACCGGCCGCACGCCGAGGCCGGTGCGCTCCGGCTGGCGCTGCGGCGGGCCGCCGACTCCGCCCGCCAGGCCGTGGCCCACCCGGTCGAGGGCACGGTCCTGACCGTCGCCTCGGCGGCGGCGGACGCGGCCGACGGGGCGGAGGGCGACTGCGGGGCGGTCGCCCGGGCCGCCTACGAAGGGGCCCGCGCCGCACTCGCCGCTACCCCGCACCAGCTCGCGGTGCTGGAGCGCGCGGGGGTCGTGGACGCCGGGGGGCGGGGGCTGGTGACGGTGCTGGCCGCGCTGGTGGAGACGTTCACGGGGGAGAAGCCGGTGGTCACGGCGGCTCACGCGCGCGTGCCGGTCGAGGCGCCCGCGGAGTGCGCGCCCGTCAGCGAGGGCGGGCCCGCCTTCGAGGTGATCTACCTCCTGGAGGCCTCGGACGAGGCCGTGGCGCGCCTGCGGGAGCGCCTCGACGGACTCGGGGACTCGCTGGTCGTGGTCGGCGGGGACGGCCTGTGGAACGTCCATGTGCACGTCGACGACGCCGGTGCCGCCGTGGAGGCGGGCGTGGAGGCGGGACGGCCGTACCGGATCCGCATCACCCACTTCGGCGCCGGGGACGTGCACACCACCGGGGCGGAACGACCGCCCAGGGAGCGGGTGCAGCGGGCGGTCGTGGCCGTCGTGCCGGGGCCGGGCCTGGCCGGGCTCTACACCGAGGCCGGTGCCACCACCGTGCTCGCCCGGCCCGGGGAGCCGCCCGCGAGTGGGGAGCTGGTGGAGGCCGTACGGCGCGCCCACGCGCGGGAGATCGTGCTGCTGCCCAACGACGCGGACCTGCGCCACACCGCTGCCGCGGCGGCGGAGCAGGCCCGCGCGGAGGGCATCCGTGTCGCCCTGATCCCGACCCGCTCCGCCGTCCAGGGCATCGCCGCGCTCGCCGTGCACGAGCCGGACCGCCGCTTCGACGAGGACGTGGTCTCCATGACCTCGGCGGCCGGCGCCACCCGCTACGCCGAGGTCGCCGTCGCCGAACGCCAGTCCTGGACCATGGCCGGCATCTGCCAGGCCGGCGACGTCCTCGGCCTCATCGACGGCGACGTGGCCGTCATCGGCACGGACGTCACGTCGGCCGCGGAAACCGTCCTCGACCGCATGCTCGCGGCAGGAGGCGAACTGGTCACCCTGGTCCTCGGCGACGAGGCCCCCGAAGGCATCGCCGACCACCTCCAGGCCCGGGTGAGGGAGTCGTACCTGGCGGTGGACACGGTGGTGTACCGGGGCGGCCGCCAGGGGGCGTTGCTGCTCATCGGGGTGGAGTAGGGGCGCGGCCCCCGCACGGGGCGCGTCTCTGCCTCCGGCGGCGGCAAGGGGCCGGGTGCCGCTGTTCGCGTGCCCGTGTGCGGAGGTGGTGAGGGTCCTGGGCTCGGGTCCCGGGGGTGTCCGGCGCTGCACGCGCGCGCCGTGTTTCTGTCTGCGGTGGTGGCAGGAGGCCGGATTGCCACTCCTCGTGCGCGGAGCCGGTCCGGGTCCAGGGGCCGGATCCTGGGGTTGTCCCGTGCCGCACGCACGTGTGCTGTGTGGTCCGGGGGCTTCTTCGCCAGTTTCGGCGTCGTCCCGCGCCGCGCGCGTGCGCGTGTGCCGCGTGGTCGGTTGGGGCCGGGGCCTGCCTGCCGCCCAGCCGTGTGGGGTGACCTGTGGGGCAAGCTCCTGTTCTTCTCTCGGGGATGTCCCGTGCCCCGCGCGTGGGTCGTATGGTCCGGGGCTCGCGCCCCGCGCGTGTGCCGTGTGGTCCGGGGTCCTCTTCGCCAGGCGCAGCGCCATCCCGCGCCGCGTGCGTGCGTGCCGTGTCTTCGGCCGGGGGCCTGAGGACCGTCGCCCGGCGTGCGGGTCGGCCCGTGGGGCCGGCCCCCGCTCAGGTCTCCTCGTCCTCCTTCACCACGTCCAGGAGCTGTTCCGCCTCCGCCCTGCGGTCCTGGGCCGCGCCCTCGGTTTCGGGGGTGTCCGCGTAGGCCGACAGGACCGCTCGGGCGCGGGCCGCCGCTTCCGTGGGGCGGCCCAGGTCGGCGGCGAGCCAGCCTGCCGCCAGTTCCGCGGAGGTGCGGGCGTCGCGGCCCTCCTCGCCGAGTTCGGCGAAGACGGTGACCGCCTCGGACATCCGGGCCAGGGCCGCGTCCAGGGCGGAGCGGATCGATTCGTCGCCGTCGTCCTCGGCGGCGGAGCGGGCGAGGAGGTCACCGAACTGGCGGTGGGTGTGGCCCAGCTCGGCGGTGAGCCGGGCGCGCGTCTCCTCGTCGGGCGCCGCCTCCAGGGCCGCCGTGCACTCCCGTACCGCCGTCGACATCAGCTCCCGCGCCGGGTCCGCGCCGTCCTCGGCGCGCAGCGCGAGCCACGCGCGGGCGCGCAGGGAACGTACGAGCCCATGGACGTTGCCCAGCCGGCGCCACAGATCGCCCGCCCGCGCGTAGGCCTGGTCCGCCTCGTCGTGCAGCCCCGCCTGCCCGAGCGACTCCGCGGCGAGATGCGCGAGCGTGGCGTGGTCGTGCTGCTCGGGCCAGTGCCGGGCGATCTCCGCCGCCTGTAGCCGCCGCTCGGCCGCCTCCCGGTGCTCGCCCAGCTCGCTGAGACAGTCCCCGAGCCACCACTGCGTCTGGACGACCGCCCCGTCCCCGTGCGTCTCCGCGCTCAGGTCGGGCAGCGCCGACTCCAGCACCTCCGCGGCCTCCGCCCAGCGCCCCTGCCGCAGCAGGAACCCGCCGAGCTGGTGCCGCGCCCAGGCGCCCAGAGTCGGCCCCTCACCCGCCTCGTCGGCCCAGTGCGCCGCCTCCAGGGCGTGCTCGGCGGCCTCCTCGGACAGACCCCGGCCGCCCAGCACCTCGGCGAGCTGGAGATGCAGCTGCGCCAGGCCCGGCGGCTCCAGGTACGGCCCGCCGTGCTCCAGGGCCGCCCGCAGCGCGCGCTCCGCCTCCGCCGTGTCGCCCAGATGGTGGGCGAGCCCCGCCAGCCGCGCCTCGTACTCCACCGCGAACCACGGCAGCCCGGCCCCGACGAACGCCGCCGACGCCCGCGCGAACAGCCGCGCCGCCCCCGCCACGTCCCCCGACAGCGCCGCCAGCTCGGCGAGCATCGCCTGCGCCTCCGCGGACCGCGCGGCGAGCCGCACGTCGTCCCCGGTCCGTCCGTCCACCAGCGCCAGCACCTCACGGGCCGCCGCCTCCGCCGCCGACACGACCCCCGGGTCCACCGGCTCGTCCGCCTCGTGGACGTGCCGCATCAGCACCCGGGCCCGCCCCGTCAGCACCGCCGCCGTCTGCCGCAGCCCCGTGCCGTCCTCGGCGTACAGCGCGAGCACCTCGTCGTAGGGGCCGTTGACCCCGGCGAGCGCCTCCTCCAGGTGCCCGGTGAGCGCCCGTACGTACGCCGCACGCGTGCGTGCCGCCAGCGCCTCGCCCGGGTCGCCCGCCTCGGCGTACAGCCGCGCCGCCCGCTCGAACAGGTCCACGCCCTCGGGGCCCAGCTCCATCGCCCGGTGGTCGGCGATCTCCGCACGGTCCCGGGCGTCCAGCTCCATGCCCTCGGCCGCCCGCGCCACCGCCGCCCACGCCGCGACGGCGTCCGGCTGCAACGTGTCCGACAGCCGCCGGGCCTCGGCCAGCAAGGTCCGCAAGTCCGCCTCCACGGGCTCATCCTGCGCCGGAACCTCCGGCACCGGAACCGCCACGGGGGCCACGGCGGCCCGTGCCGACCGCACCCCGAGCGGCAACCGCTCCACCAGCGGCTCCTGCGCCATACGCGCGCGTGCCGACTCACTGACGTACGCGGTGCCGTTGCGCGCGTCGAACCGCGCGGCCAGCTCCAGCACCTCCGCACGCGCGTGTGCCGCCAGTTCGCGCGCCGTCCAGGTCCGCCCCGCGGGACCCGGCACCCGCTGCTCCCCGAACCCGAGCAGCGTCAGCCGCTCCATGAGCAGTGTCACCACCGACAGGAAGTCCAGCCGGCTGCGCGGATGCCCGCTGTCGGTGAAGTACGCGGGACGCTCCGCCAACAACTCAAGTCCACGCGCCTCGTTTCCGGTCAGGGCACAGAACTCGACATGATCCGCGTACGCCCCGCGCATGCTCTCCATCGGCCGCACCAGCCGGAACCCGCGCAAGTGGTGGGCGCGCGCCTCGTCCACCCGGCCCAGCCGCAGCAGCGGCAGCAGCGAGGAGGCGAGCACGGTGTGCGGCTCGTGCGCGCAGGCGAACTCGCCCTCCAGGACCGGCTCCCACAGTTCGAGCGCCGCCTCGTCCCGGCCCCGCTCCGCCTGCCACCAGCCCTGCCTGCGCAGCTCGCAGGCGTGGCAGTCGGCCATGGAGTCCCGGTCGGCGGCCAGCCACGCCGCGTACGCCCGCTCCGCCCGCTCCAGGTCCCCGATGTGCGCGGCCACGCTGAACTCACTGGAACGCACGGCGCGTTCGGAGTGACCGGCCAGCCGGTAGCGGTGCTCCATCTCGCCGAGCCACTTCTCTATGGACGCCAGCGGGATGTGCGGCTGGTCGAGCATGCCGGACGTCATCCACTTGAACACCCAGTGCAGGGAATGCGTCTCCTGCGCGTCGAAGTCCTCGGGCCGCTCGTCCCACATGCGCAGCAGCCGCGCGAACGGGACGAACATCTTGTCCTTCTCGGAGCTGTAGTTGTAGACCGACAGCTGATGCCCGAGCGCCTCGATCACGGCCAGCGGGATCCCCAGCTTCTCGGCCTCGGCGAGCAGTTGCTCCGCCCGCGCGTTGCGCGCCGGTCCCTCCGGCTGCTCGGCGTTCTCCGCCAGGGCCCGGCGCAGCGCGTCGAAGTCCGTGATCCCGCTCATCAGCGACCCTCCTCGCCGTTCGTGGCCCACTCCAGCAGACCCATGAAGGCCCGGTTCAGCAGCGCCGAGTCCGCGGGCCTGAGCGGCCGCTGCGCCATCAGCAGGGCCTGTCCGTACAGGGACTCCGTGGCGGTGCCGATCAGTTCCGGGTCGCCCAGCGAACTGATCCGCCGGATCAGCGGGTTGAGGTGGTTGAGCACCAGACGCGCGCGGGGCGCGCTGCCGCGCAGCGAGCCGAGAATGCCCGCCCACAGGTCGTCGGCCTGCTCCTCGGCCTCCGCGCGGGCCTGCTCGTGCCGGGCCGCCCGGTCGTCCAGGTGCAGCGCGGGCACGGACAGCGGGTGGAAGGCGCGCAGGACGACATCGCAGCCCAGCGGGTCCAGCTTCGCCCGTGCCGCCGCCAGGAACCCGGCCAGCGCCAGCTCCTCGGCCGGATCGACCGCGTCCAGGTGCGCGGTCACGGTGTCCGCGTCCAGCTCCGCGACCGCGGTTCCGGGACGCACCGACGGAAGCGCCTCGATCAGTTCGCTGTCGTAGGTGTAACCGCCGTTGATCACGCCGACGCCCTGCGCGGACGCGATCGGCGCCACCTGCCGGTACTCCTCCACGGTCCGCGTGAAGTGCACCACCGGGTGCCGCTGCGCGAACTCCTCAAGCGACAGGCGCCCGTCGCTGGTCTCGAACGGCAGCCACGGCAGCATCGTGCGCAGCATCTCCCGGTCGTGCCGCGCCAGCGACTTCACGCCCAGGTGGTGCACGGACAGGAACGCCGCCAGCCGTTCCGGATCACCGGCCGCGAGCCCGGTCAGCCAGGAGCGAATCCTTTCCCCGAGCGCCTCCCGTACGGCCGCCAGCGTCTCGTCCTCGTACAGCGACTCGCGCGAGGCCGTGGGCCGCAGGCTGTCCGTGTCCAGCACGCAGCGCACGAAGAACGCCCAGTCCGGCAGCAGCTGTTCGGCACGCTCGGTCAGCAACATGCCCTTCAGATGCACCCGGTGCCCCGCGCGCTGGGCCGGACTGACCGCCGACGGCAGCACGTACGCCACGCCGCGCACACCCGCCAGCGGAACGTTCAGCTCGATCGAGTCCAGCGGCGTGAACCCGAACAGCTCATGGCAGTGCCGGGCCAGCGCCACCCGCCGGCCGGCGGGGGAGGGGTAGGCGCGCTCCCAGGGCGCCGGCAGATCGGTGACCGCCTCCTCGCCCACGCGCACGTCGTACGGCAGCAGCGAACCGAAGTCCCGGGCCAGCGCCAGCACCCGCTCCGGCTCCAGCCACTCCCCGGCACCGGCCCGCGCCACCAGATGCACGGTCGTACCGGGCTCCGGATGCTCGGCGTCCGGCAGCGTCCGCACGGTGTACGAACCGTCGTCCGTCGCCGTCCACTCCACCGGCGGCGCCTCGGGCGTCCGCGCGCTGCGGCTGACCACCCGGATCCGCTCGGCGACCACGAAACAGGCCAACAGGCCGATCCCGAACTGGCCGAGAAACTCCGTACGCGCCGCCTGAATGCCCTCCGCCCGCTTGGAACTGCGCCCGATGGTCGCCAGCAGACTGTGCACGTCGGACTCGGTCAGCCCGATGCCCGAGTCCTCCACCCGCAGCCCGCCGTCCCGCGCGTACAGCCGTACCCGCGCGGGGGCGTCGGGCTGTTCGGCCCGCCGCGCGGTGATGGCGTCCACCGCGTTCTGCAGCAACTCGCGCAGGTAGACCTTCGGACTGGAGTAGAGGTGGTGGGAGAGCAGGTCCACCAGGCCGCGCAGATCGACCTGGAACGTATGAGGGGACTGGGGTGCCTGGGATGCCTGTGAGGTCTGGGAGTCCATCGTCGCTGCGCCGGTGGGGGTGCGGGTCGGCGCGGGGTCGGGCGGTCCGGTGAGGCGGTGACCGCGAAGGATGGCCGTAGGACGCGTCATCCTAGAGCGCAACCTGGTCTCTGACCAGGGCTTTCCTAGGACTTTACGGTGCCGCGGGGCAGGCACTCGGTGCCGTTGTCAGTGGCGTGGTGTGCAATGGATCTCGTGCCCGCACCGCAAGAACCGCTCCAGCAGCCACTGAAGTCGCAGCTCGGCCCCGCCACCGCGAAGGTCATGGCCGAGCACCTCGGACTGCACACCGTCGGCGACCTCCTGCACCACTATCCGCGCAGATACGAGGAGCGCGGCCAGCTCACCCACCTCGCCGACCTGCCCATGGACGAGCACGTCACGGTGGTCGCCCAGGTCGCCGATGCCCGGCTGCACAGCTTCGCCTCCGCCAAGGCCCCGCGCGGCAAGGGCCAGCGGCTGGAGGTCACCATCACCGACGGCAGCGGCCGGCTCCAACTCGTCTTCTTCGGCAACGGCGTTCACAAGCCCCACAAGGAACTCCTGCCGGGCACACGCGCGATGTTCGCGGGCAAGGTCTCCGTCTTCAACCGCCGCCTCCAGCTCGCCCACCCCGCCTACGAACTGCTGCGCGGCGACGGCGAGGAGACCGTGGAGACCTGGGCGGGCGCCCTGATTCCCATTTACCCCGCGACCGCCAAACTGGAGTCTTGGAAGATCGGCAAGGCGCTTCAGACGGTGCTCCCGATGGCCCAGGACGCGGTCGACCCGCTCCCCGAGAGCCTGCGGGCGGGCCGCGGCCTGCTCCCACTGCCCGAGGCGCTGGAGAAGATCCACCGCCCGCACACCAAGGCCGACATCGCCGACGCCCGCGCCCGACTGAAGTGGGACGAGGCGTTCGTCCTCCAGGTCGCCCTCGCCCGCCGCCGCCACGCCGACACCCAACTCGCCGCGGTGGCCCGCAAGCCCAAACCGGACGGTCTCCTCGCCGCCTTCGACGCCCGCCTGCCCTTCACCCTCACCGACGGCCAGCGCCGCGTCTCCGAGGAAATCTTCACCGACCTGGCCACCGAGCACCCGATGCACCGGCTGCTGCAAGGCGAGGTCGGCTCGGGCAAGACCATGGTCGCCCTGCGCGCCATGCTCGCCGTCGTCGACGCGGGCGGCCAGGCCGCCATGCTCGCCCCCACCGAAGTCCTCGCCCAGCAGCATCACCGCTCGATCGTGGAGATGATGGGCGAACTGGCCGAGGGCGGCATGCTGGGCGGCGCCGAGCACGCCACCAAGGTCGTCCTGCTGACCGGCTCCATGGGGGCCGCGGCCCGGCGCCAGGCGCTGCTCGACCTGGTCACCGGCGAGGCCGGCATCGTCATCGGCACGCACGCGCTGATCGAGGACAAGGTGCAGTTCCACGACCTCGGCCTGGTCGTGGTCGACGAACAGCACCGCTTCGGCGTGGAGCAGCGCGACGCCCTGCGCGGCAAGGGCAAACAGCCCCCGCACCTGCTGGTCATGACGGCCACCCCCATCCCGCGCACGGTCGCGATGACCGTCTTCGGCGACCTGGAGACCTCCGTCCTCGACCAGCTCCCGGCCGGCCGTTCCCCGATCGCCAGCCATGTCGTCCCGGCCGCCGACAAACCCCACTTCCTCACCCGCGCGTGGGAGCGCGTGCGCGAGGAGGTTGAGAACGGCCACCAGGCGTACGTCGTCTGCCCCCGCATCGGCGACGAGGAACCGGACCCGAAGAAGAAGTCCGCCGAGGACGAGGCGGAGAAGCGCCCGCCGCTCGCCGTCCTCGATGTCGCCGACCAGCTCACCAAGGGCCCGCTCGGCGGCCTGCGCGTGGAGGTGCTGCACGGCCGTATGCACCCCGACGACAAGGACGCCGTCATGCGCAGGTTCGCCGCCGGGGAGACCGACGTCCTGGTCGCGACCACCGTCATCGAGGTCGGCGTCAACGTCCCCAACGCCACCGTCATGGTGATCATGGACGCCGACCGCTTCGGCGTCTCCCAGCTGCACCAGCTGCGCGGCCGGGTCGGCCGCGGCTCCGCGCCCGGACTGTGCCTGCTGGTCACCGAGATGCCCGAGGCGAGCGCCGCCCGCCAGCGCCTGAACGCCGTCGCCGCCACCCTCGACGGTTTCGAACTCTCGCGTATCGACCTCGAACAGCGCCGCGAGGGCGACGTCCTCGGCCAGGCCCAGTCCGGCGCCCGCACCAGCCTGCGGATGCTGGCGGTCATCGAGGACGAGGAGATCATCGCCCAGGCCCGCGAGGAGGCCACGGCGGTGGTCGCGGCCGACCCGGAGCTGACCGGGCTCCCGGGCCTGCGCACCGCCCTGGACGCGCTCCTGGACGAGGAGAGGGAGCAGTACCTGGAAAAGGGCTGACCGGCACTGCCCGAGGGGCGCGGGGCTGTATGGACCATGCGGCTACCGCCGGGCGGGCGCGACCGGCCACACTTGATACCCACAGCCGCCCACCACCAAGGACCGAAGATGACCCGCGTGATCGCCGGCACCGCCGGCGGCCGTCGCCTCTCAGTGCCGCCAGGCAACGGCACCCGCCCGACCTCCGACCGCGCACGCGAAGGTCTGATGTCCACCTGGCAGTCCCTCCTCGGCGGCCCCCTCGACGGCGAACGGGTCCTCGACCTGTACGCGGGATCGGGCGCCGTCGGCCTGGAGGCCCTCTCCCGGGGCGCGAGCCACGCCCTCCTCGTCGAGGCGGACGCTCGGGCCGCCCGCGTCGTGCGGGAGAACGTCAAGAGCCTCGGCCTCCCCGGCGCCGAGGTGCGCGCGGGCAAGGCCGAGCAGATCATCAAGGCGCCCGCGCCGGGCCCGTACGACATCGTCTTCCTTGATCCGCCGTACGCCGTCACGGACGACGATCTTCGGGAGATTCTCCTCACACTCCGCACGCAGGGCTGGCTCACTGAGCAAGCGCTCGTCACCGTGGAGCGCAGCACCAGAGGCGGGGAATTCCACTGGCCGGACGGCTTCGAGGCCATCCGGGCCCGTCGCTACGGCGAGGGAACGTTTTGGTACGGTCGCGCCGCCTCTACGTGCGAAGACGCACGATGACCGGACCGGAGAGCGAGGGAACTCAAGTGCGCCGCTGCGTTTGTCCCGGGTCGTTCGACCCGATCACCAACGGACACCTCGACATCATCTCCCGCGCCTCCAGGCTGTACGACGAGGTCTACGTCGCGGTGATGATCAACAAGGCCAAGAAGGGCCTGTTCGAGGTCGAGGAGCGCCTCGACCTGATCCGCGCGGTCACCGCCGAGTACGCCAACGTGCGCGTCGAGGCCTTCCACGGGCTCCTCGTCGACTTCTGCAAGCAGCGCGACATCCCCGCCATCGTCAAGGGCCTGCGCGCGGTCAGCGACTTCGACTACGAGCTGCAGATGGCCCAGATGAACAACGGCCTCTCGGGCGTCGAGACCCTCTTCGTGCCCACCAACCCCACCTACAGCTTCCTGTCCTCCTCGCTCGTCAAGGAGGTCGCGACCTGGGGCGGCGATGTCTCCCACCTCGTCCCGCCGCTCGTGCTGGACGCCCTGAACGAGCGGCTGCGCCAGGACTGACGGGGCTACAGCGGGGACAGAGGGGGCTACAGTCGTCCCGTCCGTCTCCGAAACAGCTGTAGAGAGTGGCGAGCACACGATGGACGTGCAGAAGAAGCTCGACGAGATCGTCGCGGCGGTCTCCAGTGCCCGGTCGATGCCGATGTCGGCCTCGTGCGTGGTCAACCGCGCCGAGCTGCTCTCGATGCTCGAAGAGGTCCGCCAGGCCCTGCCCGGCTCCCTCGCGCAGGCACAGGAGCTGATCGGCGACCGCGAGCAGATGGTCGAGCAGGCCCGTCAGGAGGCCGAGCGGATCATCCAGGGCGCGCACGCCGAGCGCGGCTCGCTGATCTCCGACACCGAGGTCGCCCGCCGCTCCCAGGCCGAGGCCGACCGGATCCTCGCCGAGGCCCGCAAGGAGGCCGAGGAGATCCGCGCGGAGGCCGACGACTACGTCGACTCCAAGCTCGCCAACTTCGAGGTGGTCCTCACCAAGACCCTCGGCTCCGTCGGCCGCGGCCGCGAGAAGCTGCTGGGCACCGGCCCCGGCCTCGACGAGCAGGGCTACGAGGACGAGGACGCCCCCGAGCGCAGCCACGACCCGGAGACCCTGCGCCGCAGCGCCGACGAATACGTCGACGTCAAGCTCGGCGCCTTCGAGGCGGTGCTCGCCAAGACCCTGGAGGCGGTCGGCCGCGGCCGGCAGAAGCTGCACGGCCGGATCGCCACCGACGACCTCGGCGCCCTCGCCGAGGACGGCACCACCGTCCAGCACTCCAGCGACGCCGACTATCTCGCCGACCTGGCCGCCCTCGCCGAACAGGACGCCGCGGCCCAGCCGGTCCAGCCGCAGCAGCCCGAGCAGCCCGCGTACGCCCCGCAGCAGCCCTCGTACGACACCTACGGCGGCTACCAGCAGCCCGCCTACGCCCAGCAGGACCCCTACGGCTACCAGCAGGCCGACCCCTACGCCTACCAGGGCTACGACGCCCAGCAGACGGCGTACGAGCCGCAGCAGCAGGTCCCGCAGCAGCAGCCCGGGTACGCCCTGGACGAGACCAGCCTCTTCGACACCAGCATGATCAGCGCGGAGCAGCTGCGCGCCTACGAGCAGGGGCGCGGTCAGTAGCCGCGTCAGGCGTCGCGGCCAGTAGGGGATCCACCGGATTGGGCTGTGAGCGAATGGTCCAGTATCCTGGCTCTTCGGTCGCGCGTACGTCCGCGATCAGCGCTGCCCGGGGACACCGGGGGCAGCGTCCCTGAGCTGAGAAGATCGAAAGCAGGAATGGCTCTGAACGCCCGCCTCGACCACCGCAACCCCCTCGTGTTCGACACACACGAGCTGGGTCGGCGTCCTGGCGCGCTCCAGCGCCTGAACCGCACGATCGACGCGCCCAAGGACCTCGGTCTGAAGGACGTCATCGAAGTGCCGGAAGGCGCTCCGGTGGAGCTCGAACTCCGCCTTGAGTCGGTCATGGAAGGGGTGCTTGTCACAGGCACCGCCCGTGCACAGGCCGAGGGGGAGTGCGTAAGGTGTCTGGAGCCGCTTCAGCTGGATGTCGAAGCGGACTTCCAGGAGATGTTCTCGTACCCCGAAGCCGACGAGCGGGGCCGCGCCAAGTCGCGGTCCGACGAAGACGCCGCCGACGACGAGGACGACGAGGACAGGCTCTTTGTCGAGGACGGCCTGTTCGACCTCGAACCCGTGCTGCGGGACGCGGTGGTGCTCGCACTGCCGATGCAGCCGGTGTGCCAGGAAGACTGCCCGGGACTGTGCGCCGAGTGCGGCGTGCGCCTCGCGGACGACCCGGACCACCACCATGACGCCGTCGACATCCGTTGGGCGGCACTGCAGGGACTCGCCGGTTCACTCGAAGACGGCGAGAAGGACGAGATGAGCGGCGCCGAACCGGGCGTCGACGAGAAGCAGGAGAAGTAGCCGTGGCTGTTCCGAAGCGGAAGATGTCGCGCAGCAACACGCGCCACCGCCGGTCGCAGTGGAAGGCTGCGGTCCCCACCCTGGTTGCGTGCGAGCGCTGCCACGAGCCCAAGCAGCAGCACATCGCGTGCCCGTCTTGCGGCACCTACAACAAGCGCCAGGTCCTCGAGGTCTGAGCGGCTGGTGAGAGGCACTGTGTCCACGCCGAAGAAGAACTCTGCGGAGAACACGGCCTCGTCCCACACGCTGTTGGAAGGGCGGCTCGGCTACCAGGTCGAGTCCGCCCTTCTGGTGCGTGCGCTGACGCACCGCTCGTACGCGTACGAGAACGGCGGTCTGCCGACCAATGAGCGCCTGGAGTTCCTCGGGGACTCCGTGCTCGGCCTCGTGGTCACGGACACGCTGTACCGCACCCACCCCGACCTGCCCGAGGGCCAACTGGCCAAGCTGCGGGCCGCGGTGGTCAACTCTCGTGCGCTTGCGGAGGTCGGCCGCGGGCTGGACCTGGGTTCCTTCATCCGGCTCGGCCGCGGTGAAGAGGGCACGGGCGGCCGGGACAAGGCGTCCATCCTCGCCGACACCCTGGAAGCGGTGATCGGCGCGGTCTATCTCGACCAGGGCCTGGACTCGGCGGCGGAGCTGGTGCACCGCCTGTTCGATCCCCTGATCGAGAAGTCCTCGAATCTCGGAGCCGGCCTGGACTGGAAGACCAGTCTCCAGGAGCTCACCGCGACCGAGGGGCTCGGTGTCCCCGAGTACCTGGTCACGGAGACCGGCCCCGACCACGAGAAGACCTTCACTGCTGCCGCCCGCGTCGGAGGCGTCTCGTACGGCACCGGCACCGGCCGCAGCAAGAAGGAGGCGGAGCAGCAGGCCGCCGAGTCCGCCTGGCGGTCCATCCGGGCCGCCGCGGACGAGCGCGCCAAGCAGGCGGCCGAAGCGGCGGAGAACGCCGCCGCGGACGCCGACGAGGCGTCCGCCTCCGCCTGAGCGAAACAGGCCCCGCCGAGCGCCCGTTCCCGTCCCGGGGCGGGCGCTCGGCTCGTGAACCGGTGTGTACGGGGGATGCGATGCCCGAGTTGCCCGAGGTCGAGGTCGTCCGGCGCGGACTGGAGCGCTGGGTCGCCCATCGCACCGTCGCCGACGCCGAGGTGCTGCACCCGCGCGCCGTGCGCCGGCACATCGCGGGCGCCGACGACTTCACGCACCGCCTCAAGGGGCACCGGTTCGGCGTGCCGAGCCGCCGCGGCAAGTACTTGTGGCTGCCGCTGGAGGACATGCACCAGTCGGTCCTGGCCCACCTCGGCATGAGCGGCCAGCTCCTGGTACAGCCGCACGAGGCACCGGCCGAGAAGCACCTGCGTATCCGCGTCCGCTTCGCCGACGCCCTCGGCACCGAACTCCGCTTCGTCGACCAACGCACCTTCGGCGGACTGTCGTTGCACGAGAACACCCCCGACGGACTGCCCGACGTCATCGCGCACATCGCCCGCGACCCGCTGGACCCGCTCTTCGACGACGAGGCGTTCCACCAGGCGCTGCGCCGCAAGCGGACCACCGTCAAACGGGCCCTGCTGAACCAGTCGTTGATCAGCGGCGTCGGCAACATCTACGCGGACGAGGCCCTTTGGCGCTCCCGCCTGCACTACGACCGCCCGACGGCGACCTTCACCCGCCCGCGCACCTTCGAACTCCTCGGCCACGTACGGGACGTGATGAACGCGGCCCTCGCGGTCGGCGGCACCAGCTTCGACAGCCTGTACGTCAACGTCAATGGCGAGTCGGGCTACTTCGACCGGTCCCTGGACGCGTACGGCCGTGAAGGGCTGCCCTGCAAGAGATGCGGCACGCCGATGCGGCGGCGCCCCTGGATGAACCGGTCGAGCTACTTCTGCCCGAAGTGTCAGAGGCCGCCGCGGGCCGCGTCGTAGCGCTCGCGGGCTTCCAGCACGTCGTCCATCCGGCCCTCCACGAAGTGGATGAGGCCGAGCAGCCGGGTGGCCACCTCGCGGCCCAGCGGCGTCAGTTCGTAGTCCACCCGCGGCGGGTTGGTCGGCTGCGCCTCGCGCAGCACCAGCCCGTCGCGCTCCAGCGCGTGCAGTGTCTGGGACAGCATCTTCTCGCTCACGCCGTCCACGCGCCGGCGCAGCTCGTTGAAGCGCAGCGATCCGTCGCTCAGCGCGCCGAGGGTGAGCGCGCCCCAGCGGCCGGTGACGTGCTCCAGCGTGCCGCGCGAGGGGCAGGCCTTCGCGAACACGTTGTACGGCAGCTCCTGCTCCGCCGTGCGCTCCTGTGCGGTGTCCATACCAAAAAGCGTACTCGACCACAGCGCTAACCCGTAGGTTGCACTAACTTCTGGTTAGTGCTTTCATTTCCACACCATCATTGACCTGCCGACTCCAGGAGTACGCCCCGTGACCACCCCCGTCGTCTCCATCGCCTACCACTCCGGCTACGGCCACACCGCCGTCCTCGCCGAGGCCGTCCGCGCCGGTGCCGCCCAGGCCGGTGCCGAGGTGAAGCTGATCAACGTCGCCGAGATCACCGACGAGGAGTGGGCCGTGCTCGACGGCTCCGACGCCATCGTCTTCGGCTCGCCCACCTACATGGGCACCGCCTCCGGCCCCTTCCACGTCTTCGCCGAGGCCAGCTCCAAGCGCTGGTTCGGCCAGGACTGGAAGGACAAGCTGGCGGCCGGCTTCACCAACTCCGGCTCCAAGAGCGGCGACAAGCTGCACACGCTGCAGTTCTTCCAGATCCTCGCCGCGCAGCACGGCATGCACTGGATCAACCTCGGCCTGCACCCCGGCTGGAACAACAGCGAGGGCTCCGAGCACGACCTCAACCGCCTCGGCGTCTTCGCCGGCGCGGCGGCCCAGACCAACGTCGACCAGGGCCCCGACGCCGTCCACAAGGCCGACATCGCCACCGCGGAACACCTCGGCCGCCGCGTCGCGGAGGCGGCCCGCGCCTTCGTAACGGGCCGGACGTCGGTGGCGGCGTAAGCCCTACGCAGGGCACACGCACAAGGGCTCCCCGTCCGACAGCCGGACGGGGAGCCCTTGTGCGTGGTTATGTGTCTCTAGTACCCGAAGTTCTGCGTCCACCAAGGCCCGCCGGGGGCCATGTGGACGCCCACGCCCAGGGTCTTGAAGTCGCAGTTCAGGATGTTGGCCTTGTGGCCGGGGCTGTTCATCCAGGCTTCCATGACCGCGGCGGCGTCGGCCTGGCCGCGGGCTATGTTCTCGCCGCCCAGGGTGGTGATGCCGGCCTCGGCCGCGCGGTCCCAGGGGCTCTCGCCGTCGGGGTTGGTGTGGTCGAAGAAGCCGCGGGCCGCCATGTCCTCGCTGAAGGCGGAGGCCAGGTCGGACAGGGCGCTGTTGGCGGCCACGGGGCTGCAGCCGACCTTCGCGCGCTCCTCGTTGACCAGCTGGAGCACCTCGGCCGCGGCGGCTGCCTCCTCCGAGAGGGTCACCGGTGCGCTGGGCTTCTTCTCCGGTGCCTTGGTCTCGGGCTTGGAGGGGGTCGTCTTCGGCTTCTTGCTCGGCGTGGTCTTCGGCTTCTTCTTCTCCGGGGCCTTGGTCGGCGCGGCCGAGGAGGTCGACGGCGACGGGGACGCGGCGGGCGAGGCGTCCCGCTCCTGGTCCCGGCTGGCCGGGGTGCTGTCGTCGCGGCTCTCCGCGCTGCCGGAGGTGCCGCCCTGCTCGCTCGGCGAGCTGGTCGGCGAGTCGGCGGTGCGCACCTTGTCGCTGCTGCCGCCGCCCCCGAGCGTGTAGGTGTCCCCGCCGGGCAGCACGCCCGTGGCGACCGCGACGGTACCGATGGCCACCGCCGCCGAGACCCCGAGCAGCCCGGTACGCACCGGAGTCGCGGCCTTCTTCTTCTTGCGGTGCCCCCGCGCCCGCCCGTCACCGTCGGCGGGGTAGAGACCCTCGCTCGCGAAGACGGTGGTCTCCGGTTCCCACGTGTAGTCCTCGGCGCCTCCGAAGCCCTGACCGCCCTCGGAGGAGAAGAGGTAGGCCTCCGTCTGCGCGTAGGCACCGGCGTACGCGTCCTGGTGCAGATAGGGGGCTATGCCCACCGTCTCGTCCGAGTACGGGGCCAGCGGGTCGTGGCTCCACTGGGCGGAACCGTCGGTATGACTGACCCCCGTGGCGCGGCCTGTGGCGGCGCGGCCGGCGGCGGAGCGTCGGTGGCGTCCCATGTCCTGGCCTTCCCTCGTCCGTGCGGTCGACTCGTCCTCTGGCGATCAACCAACTCACTCGATCGAGTGAGTTTCATATGAGATTCATTGGGTGGGGACGGTACCGCATGGCGCCGGATGCGGAAGTGCCCAGTGGGACTTTGGGCGGTTAGGTTGCATCCATGAGCGAGGATGTTCGGCTGGTTGCCTGGGTGCGCGGACGTGTCCAAGGTGTGGGTTTCCGCTGGTTCACACGCGCCAAGGCGCTGGAGATCGGCGGCCTGAGTGGTTTTGCTCTCAATCTGGACGACGGACGCGTCCAAGTGGTCGCCGAGGGGCCCCGCTCCGGTTGCGAAAGTCTGCTGGAGTGGCTCCAGGGTGACGACACGCCCGGGCGCGTGGACGGTGTCACAGAGATATGGGACACACCCCGCGGCGGCTACGACGGCTTCGCCATCCGGTGATCCGGGGGCGCCGGCCGGCCCAGCCGCGCCCGCGGACCATGCCGGTGGAACCTGCCCGAAACAGAAAGGTCCAGGTGGTTGCCGAGAAACGCTTGCGCTGGCATGCTCCGCACGCAAGGATGATCGCCACGCCCTCAGGGCCCCGCAGGAGTCGCAGCGCCGCCGAACAGGCCGCGCGCCCCCGGTGCGCCCGTCAATACGGGGCGTGATCGTGTTGACCGTCAAACTTTTTGGTGAGACGCTGAAAGCCCCGCGCACCTTAGCTGTTTGGCATGTAAGAACGGCAGCAAGAACTCAAGAGTGCCAAGCACCGTGGGTGCGAATCCCTCACGACCCACACCGCTTCGGTCGGTCACTCATTGTGGAGGACCATCCATCATGGCAAAGGCGCTTCTCGGTTACGTCGGCGGCTCTGACCCGCGACTCCTCGCCGAGATGCGACGGCTCCAGCAGCGCGTACAGGACCTGGAATCCGAGCTCGTACGGATCCAGGCGGAGAACGACGCGCTGACGGCTGCCGCTTCTCACGACAGGATCATGGAGAGCATCGACGCACACCAGGCGGAGCCTGCGCTCACCTGATCGCTGCACTGCTCCACGACAGCACACACGGCGGTCGGGCTGCCCGTATCAACCGCTAAGTTGTCAGAAACTGCAAGGGACGCCTCGGCGTCCCTTCTTTCTTTCCCCCACGCATCCTTTCAGTCTCTTCAACGTTTGGTGTGCCCTGCATGTTCAAGGGTGAAACCGCGCGTTCATGGAGTGAGACATCCCCGCCAGGTAGAGTCCAGCGGCGTGCACCTCAAGGCCCTGACTCTCCGCGGGTTCAAGTCGTTCGCCTCGGCGACCACACTCCGGTTCGAACCGGGCATTACGTGTGTCGTCGGACCGAACGGTTCGGGCAAGTCCAACGTCGTTGACGCGCTCAGCTGGGTCATGGGCGAGCAGGGCGCCAAGTCCCTGCGCGGCGGCAAGATGGAGGACGTCATCTTCGCCGGCACCACCGGCCGCCCGCCGCTCGGCCGCGCCGAGGTGTCGCTGACCATCGACAACTCCGACGGGGCGCTGCCCATCGAGTACTCCGAGGTCACCATCACGCGGATCATGTTCCGCAACGGCGGCAGCGAGTACCAGATCAACGGTGACACGTGCCGCCTGCTCGACATCCAGGAGCTGCTCTCCGACTCCGGTATCGGCCGCGAGATGCACGTCATCGTCGGCCAGGGCCAGCTCGACTCCGTGCTGCACGCCGACCCCATGGGCCGCCGCGCCTTCATCGAGGAGGCCGCCGGCGTCCTCAAGCACAGGAAGCGCAAGGAAAAGGCGCTGCGCAAGCTCGACGCGATGCAGGCCAACCTCGCCCGCGTGCAGGACCTCACCGACGAACTGCGCCGCCAGCTCAAGCCGCTCGGCCGCCAGGCCGCCGTCGCCCGCCGCGCCGCCGTCATCCAGGCCGACCTGCGCGACGCCCGTCTGCGCCTGCTCGCCGACGACCTCGTACGGCTGCGCGAGGCCCTGCAGGCGGAGGTCGCCGACGAGGCCGCGCTGAAGGAGCGCAAGGAAGCCGCCGAACAGGAGCTGAAGAAGGCCCTCCAGCGCGAGGCGCTTCTGGAGGACGAGGTAAGGCAGCTCACCCCGCGCCTCCAGCGCGCCCAGCAGACCTGGTACGAGCTGTCCCAGCTCGCCGAGCGGGTCCGCGGCACCATTTCCCTCGCCGACGCCCGCGTCAAGAGCGCCACCTCCGCCCCGCCCGAGGAGCGGCGCGGTCGCGACCCCGAGGACATGGAGCGCGAGGCCGCCCGCATCCGCGAGCAGGAGGCCGAACTGGAGGCGGCCCTGGAGGCGGCCCAGCGCGCCCTGGAGGAGACCGTCGCCCACCGCGCCGAACTGGAGCGCGAACTCGCCCTGGAGGAGCGGCGCCTGAAGGACGCCGCCCGCGCCATCGCCGACCGCCGTGAGGGCCTGGCCCGGCTGAACGGACAGGTCAACGCCGCCCGTTCGCGCGCCGCCGCCGCCCAGGCCGAGATCGACCGGCTTGCCGCCGCCCGCGACGAGGCCCAGGAACGGGCGGTCGCCGCCCAGGAGGAGTACGAGGCACTCAAGGCCGAGGTCGACGGCCTCGACGCGGACGACTCGGAACTCGCCGCACAGCACGAGGCCGCCAAGACCGCCCTCGCCGAGGCGGAGACGGCCCTCGCGTCGGCCCGTGAGGCGGCCACCGCGGTGGAGCGGGCCCGCGCCGCCACCCAGGCCCGCCACGAGGCCCTCGCCCTCGGCCTGCGCCGCAAGGACGGCACCGGGGCGCTGCTGGGCGCCCGCGACCGCCTGACCGGCCTGCTCGGCCCGGCCGCGGAACTGCTCACCATCACCCCGGGCTACGAGGTCCCGCTGGCCTGCGCCCTCGGCGCCGCGGCCGACGCCCTCGCGGCCACGACACCGTCCGCTGCGGCCGACGCGATCCGCCTGCTGCGCAAACAGGACGCGGGCCGCGCCTCCCTGCTGCTCACCGGGGCACCGGAACCGGCGGGGGACCCCACCGACGCGCCTGCCCCCCGCGCCGCCGACTTCGTGCGCGGCCCCGCCGAACTGATGCCGGCCGTACGGCGCCTGCTCGCCGGAATCGTCGTCGTCGGCACCCTGGAGGACGCCGAGGACCTGGTCTACGCCCACCCCCACCTCACCGCGGTCACCGCCGAAGGGGACCTCCTGGGCGCCCACTTCGCGCAAGGAGGCTCCGCCGGGGCGCCCAGCCTGCTGGAGGTGCAGGCCTCCGTGGACGAGGCCGCCGCCGAGCTGGAGGAGCTGGCGGTCCGCTGCGAGGAGCTGGCCGAGGCGCAGCGCGCCGCCCAGGAGCGCCGCAAGGAATGCGCCGCCCGCGTCGAGGAGCTGGCGGAGCGGCGTCGCGCCGCCGACCGGGAGAAGTCGGCCGTGGCCCAGCAGCTCGGCCGGCTCGCCGGGCAGGCACGGGGCGCGGCCGGAGAGGCGGAGCGTTCCGTGGCCGCCGCCGCGCGGGCGCAGGAGGCGCTGGACAAAGCGCTCGAAGAGGTGGAGATCCTCGCCGAACGGCTCGCGGTGGCCGAGGAGATGCCCGTCGAAGAGGAGCCCGACACCTCCGTGCGGGACCGGCTGAACGCCGATGGCGCCAACGCCCGGCAGACCGAGATGGAGGCCCGCCTCCAGGTCCGTACGCACGAGGAACGCGTCAAGGGGCTGGCCGGACGCGCCGACTCCCTGGACCGGGCCGCCCGCGCGGAACGCGAGGCACGCGCGCGTGCCGAGCAGCGGCGGGCGCGGCTGCGGCACGAGGCCGCGGTCGCCGAAGCTGTCGCCTCGGGCGCCCGGCAACTTCTCGCGCACGTCGAGGTCTCCCTCGCGCGGGCCGCCGAGGAGCGCACCGCCGCCGAGGCGGCCAAGGCCAGGCGGGAGCAGGAGCTGGCCGCGGCCCGCACCACCGGCCGGGACCTGAAGGCCGAGCTGGACAAGCTCACCGACTCCGTGCACCGCGGCGAGGTGCTGGGTGCCGAGAAGCGGCTGCGGATCGAGCAGCTGGAGACCAAGGCACTGGAGGAGCTGGGCGTCGAACCGGCCGGGCTGGTCGAGGAGTACGGCCCCCACCAGCTCGTACCGCCCTCCCCGCCCGCCGAGGGCGAGGAGCTGCCCGAGGACCCCGAGCACCCGCGCAACAAGCCCCGGCCGTTCGTGCGCGCCGAGCAGGAGAAGCGGCTGAGGGCCGCCGAGCGGGCCTACCAGCAGCTCGGCAAGGTCAACCCGCTGGCGCTGGAGGAGTTCGCCGCGCTGGAGGAGCGCCACCAGTTCCTCAGCGAGCAGCTTGAGGACCTGAAGAAGACCCGCGCCGATCTGCTCCAGGTCGTCAAGGAGGTCGACGAGCGGGTCGAGCAGGTCTTCACCGAGGCCTACCGGGACACCGCCCGGGAGTTCGAGGGCGTCTTCAGCAGGCTGTTCCCCGGCGGTGAGGGCCGCCTGGTGCTGACCGACCCCGACAACATGCTGACCACCGGCGTGGACGTGGAGGCGCGTCCGCCGGGCAAGAAGGTCAAGCGGCTGAGCCTGCTCTCCGGCGGCGAGCGGTCACTGACCGCCGTCGCCATGCTGGTGTCGATCTTCAAGGCCCGGCCCAGCCCGTTCTACGTCATGGACGAGGTCGAGGCGGCCCTCGACGACACCAACCTCCAGCGGCTGATCCGCATCATGCAGGAGCTCCAGGAGGCCTCCCAGCTGATCGTGATCACCCATCAGAAGCGCACCATGGAGGTCGCCGACGCACTGTACGGCGTCTCCATGCAGGGCGACGGTGTGTCCAAGGTCATCTCACAGCGTCTTCGCTGATTCCCCCTACATTCAAGTCCTGAACACAAGCGGACTTCGCCTGCCCTGTATCTCACACCGGACTCCCTATTGACTTCGGAACTTGAAGGCATAGGGTCTGCAACGTTGCTTTTACCTTCAGGTGGTGGCGCGCAGTCGTCCGGCCACAGGAAGGGCTACCCCCCATCCGGCGATGCTGCCGGTGGCCCGAGGAGTACTACGTGACCAGCACTGCGCAGGCAGCCCAGTCAGGCGCCAAGGCGACACACCCCGAACATCTCGGGCACGTCGTCTTCATCACGGCCGCTGCCGCCCTCGGCGGATTCCTGTTCGGCTACGACAGCTCCGTCATCAACGGCGCCAACGGCGGCATCCAGGACCGGTTCGACCTCAGCTCCGGTGCCACCGGCACGGTCGCCGCCTGCGCCCTGCTCGGCAGCGCGGTCGGCGCGGCCGTCGCCGGCCGGATCGCGGACCGCATCGGACGTATCCGGGTCATGCAGATCGCGGCGGTGCTGTTCGCCGTCTCGGCCGTCGGCTCCGGGCTTCCGTTCAGCGCCTGGGACCTGGCCGCCTGGCGCGTCCTGGGCGGCATAGCCATCGGTATGGCCTCCGTCATCGGCCCCGCCTACATCGCCGAGGTCGCCCCGCCCGCCTACCGCGGCCGGCTCGCCTCCTTCCAGCAGGCCGCCATCGTCATCGGCATCGCCGTCTCCCAGCTGGTCAACTGGGCCATCCTGAACATGGCCGACGGCGACGAGCGCGGCACGGTCGCGGGGCTTGAGTCCTGGCAGTGGATGCTCGGCGTGATGATCGTCCCGGCCCTGGTCTACGGCCTGCTGTCGTTCGCCATCCCCGAGTCGCCGCGCTTCCTGATCAGCGTCGGCCGGGTCGACGAGGCCAAGAAGGTGCTCGCCGACGTCGAGGGCGACATCGACCTCGACGCCCGTGTCGCCGAGATCGACAACGCCGTGCGCGGTGACCACAAGTCGACCTTCCGGGACCTGCTGGGCGGCCGGTTCGGTCTGCTGCCGATCGTCTGGATCGGTATCGGGCTCTCCGTCTTCCAGCAGCTGGTCGGCATCAACGTCATCTTCTACTACTCGAACCTGCTCTGGCAGTCCGTCGGCGTCGACCCGTCGAGCTCGTTCTTCTACTCGTTCGAGACCTCGATCATCAACATCATCGGCACCGTGATCGCGATGATCTTCGTCGACCGGATCGGCCGCAAGCCGCTCGCCCTGATCGGCTCCGTCGGCATGGGCGTCTCGCTCGCGGTCGCCGCCTGGGCCTTCTCCTACCAGAGCGGCAACGACCCGCTGCCCACCCTCCAGGGCGCCACGGCGCTGATCGCCGCCAACGCCTTCGTCCTCTTCTTCGCCCTGTCCTGGGGCGTGGTGGTCTGGGTCATGCTCGGCGAGGTCTTCCCGAACAAGATCCGCGCCGCCGCCCTCGGTGTCGCTGCCTCGGCCCAGTGGATCGCCAACTGGGTCATCACGATCACGTTCCCGGACCTGGCGGAGTGGAACCTGTCGCTCACCTACGTCATGTACGCGGTGTTCGCCTTCCTCTCCATCCCCTTCATCCTCAAGTTCGTGCCCGAGACCAAGGGCAAGAAGCTGGAGGACATGGGCTGAGTCCCGCACGGCTCCCCACGAGCCCGAGGGGACTCCCCACAAGCCCGAGGAGAAGGGCCAAGTCCCCGCTGCCCCTCTCCTCGTCCCTTTGGGGACGCGTACTGCCCCGGTTCAGGTCAGGTGAGCCGGGGCAGTACGTCTTCGCAGAACAGCCTGAGGCTGCGCCACCCCTCATTCTCGGGCATGCCGCCGGCGAGCGGATGCAGGACCAGGTTGTCCAGGCCCAGCGCCACGCATTCGTCCGGCGTCACGATCCGGTACACGCCCTCCGCGCGCAGCTCCTCCACCGTGGTCGCCGCCGACCGGACGGCCGAGCGGATGTCCCCGGACTGCCAGGAGGCGTACGTGCGCGCCTCGTGCAGGAAGTGCCCGCCGTACTCGGCCCACGCCCGGTCCGGGTCCTCGGTGACGTGCAGCAGCGGCGTCTCGGCGGCCGGCATCATCGTCCAGCCCTCGGTGCCGTACTCGGTCAGCCGTTCCTTGTAGTACGCCTCCAGCTGAGGCAGGTGCGCGCTCGGGAAGAACGGCAGGCCGAGCCGGGCGGCCCGGCGTGCGGCGGCCTTGGAGGAGCCGCCGACCAGCAGCAGCGGGTGCGGCTCGGTGAACGGGCGCGGAGTGATACGTACCGTACGGCCCCGGTACTCGAACGGCTCACCGGTCCACGCCTTCAGCAGGGTCTCCAGCAGCTCGTCCTGGAGCCTGCCGCGCCGCTTCCAGTCCACGTCGAACAGGGCGTACTCCTCGGGGCGGTACCCGATCCCGGCCACCGTCACCAGACGGCCGCCGCTGATCAGGTCCAGTACGGCGACCTCCTCGGCCAGCCGCAGCGGGTCGTGCAGCGGGCCGATCACCGCCGACACCGTGACCGCGATCCGCTCGGTGGCGCCGAAGACCGCCGCCGCGAAGGCGAACGGGGACGGCAGCCAGTTGTTGTCGACGCCGTGGTGCTCCTCCGTCTGGACCGTGGTCACGCCGTGCTCGTCGGCGTACGCGGCCATCTCCAGGGCGGCCCTGTAGCGCGCGGACAGCTCGGCGGGGGTCGCGCCGGGCGCGACGAGGTTGAAGCGGACGACCGTGACGGGCATGGGGGTCCCCCTTCACCGGGCGGGTGTGGGGGAGGACGTTAGCTGACGGTGTGTCAGACATCCAGAGCGGTGTCGTCGTACTCCATGGCTGATACTGGACCCGTTATGGACATCGTCATCCTTGCTGTAGTCATCGCCGTGGTCGTGCTCGGCGCGCTCGGCGGGCTCGTCGTCGGCAGCCGGCGCAAGAAGCAGCTGCCCCCGCCGCCCCCCGCAGCCCCCGACATCACCGCCCCTCCGGCCGAGCCGCACGTCGGCGACGAGGCCGAGACGCCGCGCGACGAGCCGCGCCGGACGATAGAGGAGGTGGACCTACCCGACGGCTCGACCGGGGTCGCCGTCGAGGAACCACCGGTCGTCGAGGAGCTCCCGCCGACCGAGATCGAGGTCCCCGAGCCCACCGCGGGCCGCCTGGTGCGGCTGCGCGCCCGGCTCTCCCGCTCCCAGAACGCACTCGGCAAGGGTCTGCTCACGCTGCTCTCGCGCGAGCACCTGGACGAGGACACCTGGGAGGAGATCGAGGACACCCTGCTCACCGCCGACGTCGGTGTGCAGCCCACCCAGGAGCTGGTCGACGGCCTGCGCGAGCGGGTGAAGGTGCTCGGCACCCGCACCCCCGTGGAGCTGCGCGGCCTGCTGCGAGAGGAGCTGCTCAAGCTGGTCGGCACCGACATGGACCGCACCGTGCGGACCGAGCCGGAGGACCGCAAGCCCGGCATCGTGATGGTCGTCGGGGTCAACGGCACCGGCAAGACCACCACCACCGGCAAGCTCGCCCGGGTGCTGGTCGCCGACGGCAACAGCGTCGTCCTCGGTGCCGCCGACACCTTCCGTGCCGCCGCCGCCGACCAGCTCCAGACCTGGGGCGAGCGGGTCGGCGCCCACACCGTGCGCGGCCCCGAGGGCGGCGACCCGGCCTCCGTCGCGTTCGACGCGGTCAAGGAGGGCAAGGAGCTGGGCTCCGACGTCGTCCTCATCGACACCGCCGGGCGGCTGCACACCAAGACCGGCCTCATGGACGAGCTGGGCAAGGTCAAGCGGGTCGTGGAGAAGCACGCGCCGCTGGACGAGGTGCTGCTCGTGCTGGACGCCACGACCGGACAGAACGGTCTGGTGCAGGCGCGGGTCTTCGCCGAGGTCGTGGACATCACCGGCATCGTGCTGACCAAGCTGGACGGCACCGCCAAGGGCGGCATCGTGATCGCCGTCCAGCGCGAGCTGGGCGTGCCGGTCAAGCTGGTCGGCCTGGGCGAGGGCGCGGACGACCTGGCCCCGTTCGAGCCGGAGGCGTTCGTTGACGCCCTTATCGGGGAGTGACACCCGCATACCCATCCGTGCGAAGCGCCCGCCTCCCGGTCCGACCGGGGGGCGGGCGCTTCGTCGTACGTACGGGAAACGCTATGCGCGCGAGCGGTGCGCCACGTACGCCAGCGTGCCGAGCAGCAGGCGGGCCGCCGGGGGTTTCGTAGCCGAGTCCAGGTCGGGGGAGCGCAGCCAGCGCACCGGGCCGAGGCCGCCGCGGTCGGACGGCGGGGCGGTGATGTGGTCGCCGGGGCCCAGGCCCCGCAGGCTCAGGGAGGCCGGGTCGTCCCAGCCCATGCGGTAGAGCAGCTCGGGGAGTTCGGCGGCGGCGCCGGGGGCGACGAAGAAGTGCGCGTGGCCGTCGGGGGTGGCGGTGACCGGGCCGACCGGCAGGCCCATCCGCTCCAGCCGGGCCAGCGCGCGGCGCCCGGCCGGTTCGGCGACCTCGATCACGTCGAACGCGCCGCCGACCGGCAGCATCACCGCGGCGCCCGGGAACTCCGCCCAGGCGCGGGTCACTTCGTCGAGGGTGGCGCCCGCCGGGACCACGGGGGCGAAGTCCAGGGGGTGGGCGCCCGGGGTGCGGCAGTCCGCGCGGCCGCAGGAGCAGGAGCCCGCCGCCGCACGCGCGCCCGGCACCACGTCCCAGCCCCACAGACCGGTGAACTCGGCGACGGCGGTGCACTCCGACGAACGGCCGCGTCGGCGCGTGCCGGAGCGGATGTCGCGGATGCCGGCGATCGTGAAGCCCATGCCCCCTCCAACGGGCCCGGCGCGCCGGTGGTTACGACGCGGATGCGGAACGTGACCCTCTGTGTTCACCCTGCGCTCTTCCGGGCCCGCCTCCACGCATTCCAGGCGGCGCTCGGAAGCATCCCGGGTCGTGCGCCCGACGGTGCGCGCCCCTGGGTGCATCGCTCCGCCCACTCCCGGTCTGTCTATGTCAAGTGAATCGTGCGGAGCCGTCCGTGAGTTCATTCGAAGGGGTGGCGAATGGTGGCGTTTCCGCGAACGCCATGGCTGGACGGGTGATCGTAGGATTACTTTGAGTGCACGACTCCCGGGGGCACATGCACTCGTGGGTATGCCGGAGGCAACTCGGCTTTCCGTTCGAAGGGTGAGAACTCCCGGACGGGCGGCCGTATTTACCGGCATTCTGATAGGGCTTGGCGCACTCGGTGACAAGTGGTCCAAGGGATGGGGGCTTCCAGTGAGCGGCACCAGCGGAAGCGGCACGAACGCTACGAACGCTGACAAACGCCCGAACGAACTGCTCACGTCCTGGTTCGTGCGCAGCGGCTGGTCGAAGGGCGAACTCGCCCGCCAAGTCAACCGCCGGGCCCGTCAGTTGGGTGCCAACCACATCTCCACCGACACCTCGCGGGTCCGCCGCTGGCTGGACGGCGAGAACCCGCGCGAGCCGATCCCGCGGATCCTGTCCGAGCTGTTCTCCGAGCGGTTCGGCTGTGTCGTCTCCGTCGAGGACCTCGGCCTGCGCGCCGCCCGTCAGTCACCCTCGGTGTCCGGCGTGGACCTTCCCTGGACGGGCCCGCAGACCGTGGCCCTGCTCAGCGAGTTCTCGCGCAGCGACCTGATGCTGGCGCGGCGCGGCTTCCTCGGGACCTCGCTGGGCCTGTCCGCGGGCCCGTCCCTCATCGAACCCATGCAGCGCTGGCTGGTCCCGGCCCCGTCCGCCCCCCGCAGCGAACCCGAGCCCCCCGCCCCGCTCCGCCGCGGCCGGCTCTCCAAGCCCGAGCTGGACCTGCTGGAGTCCACCACGGTGATGTTCCGCCAGTGGGACGCCCAGTGCGGCGGCGGCCTGCGCCGCAAGGCGGTCGTCGGCCAGCTCCACGAGGTCACCGACCTGCTCCAGGAACCCCACCCCGAGACCACCTCCCGCAAACTCTTCAAGGTCGCCGCCGAACTCGCCGAACTGGCCGGCTGGATGTCCTACGACGTCGGCCTCCAGCCCACCGCCCAGAAGTGCTTCGTCCTGGCGCTGCACGCCGCCAAGGAGGCCGGCGACCGCCCCCTCGGCTCCTACGTGCTGTCCAGCATGAGCCGCCAGATGATTCACCTCGGCCGCCCCGACGACGCCCTGGAACTGATCCACCTCGCCCAGTACGGCAGCCGCGACTGCGCGAGCCCGCGCACCCAGGCCATGCTGTATGCGATGGAGGCCCGCGCCTACGCCAACATGGGCCAGCCCGGCAAGTGCAAGCGCGCGGTGCGCATGGCCGAGGACACCTTCACCGAGGCCGGGGAGTGGGACGAGCCCGACCCCGACTGGATCCGCTTCTTCTCCGAGGCCGAGCTGTACGCAGAGAACTCCCACTCCTACCGCGACCTCGCCTATGTCGCGGGCCGCAGCCCCAGCTACGCCTCCCTGGCCGAACCGCTGATGACCAAGGCCGTCGACCTCTTCGCCCAGGACGGCGAGCACCAGCGCTCCTACGCCCTCAACCTCATCGGCATGGCCACCGTCCACCTCCTCCAGCGCGAGCCGGAGCGCAGCGCGGCGTACGCCACCGACGCCATGCGGATCGCCAAGAAGGTCCGCTCCGAGCGCGTCAACACCCGTATCCGCAAAACGGTCGACACGGCCGTACGCGATTTCGGTGACGTCCACGAGATCGTCGACCTCACCGACCGGCTCGCCGTGGAGCTCCCGGAGACCGCGGAAGCCGTCTGATCACCCCATGAACCCCGGCCGCGGCCGGCCCTCCCGAACTGCCCGACTCGGCTCCCCCATGCCAGGTCATCGGAAGGCCGCCCGCGGCCGGTCCATACCTTCCTGCGAAGGTTGCGCCACGATAACGATCGAGACCGCCTCAATCCGGCAGTTCATCGACGCGTAACACACACGGTGCCTTCGTCACGGCGGCGAAACAACGAGGGGCTTCTACCGAAACCGCGCTGCGTCAATCTCATGGCGCATAACCGGCCCACCCCTCAATCCGCTCAGGCTTCGCCCGCACGGGGCCGTATCCAAGACGAGGAGATACCGGCATTGAACGGCACAGATACCGGATTCGTATTGATCAGTGCAGCGCTCGTCATGTTGATGACGCCTGGCCTGGCCCTGTTCTACGGCGGCATGGTGCGCTCCAAGAGCGTCCTCAACATGCTGATGATGTCCTTCATCTCGCTGGGCATCGTCAGCATTCTGTGGGTGCTGTACGGATACTCCCTCGCCTTCAGTGGTGACGTCGGTGGCTTCATCGGCAACCTCGACCTGATCGGGCTGAAGGGCATCAACGCCGGCAGCACGATGGACAGCTTCACCGGCAACAAGATCTCCGTCTTCGCCTTCGTCCTCTTCCAGATGCTGTTCGCCGTGATCACCGCGGCCCTGATGAGCGGCGCCCTCGCCGACCGCGTCAAGTTCAGCTCCTGGATGATCTTCATCGCCCTCTGGGTCACCGTGGTCTACTTCCCGGTCGCCCACTGGGTCTGGGGCGGTGGCTGGCTGGCCCAGCTCGACCCGGTCATCATCGACTTCGCCGGTGGTACGGCGGTCCACATCAACGCCGGTATCGGCGCCCTCGCCGCGGTCCTCGTGGTCGGCAAGCGGGTCGGCTTCAAGAAGGACCCGATGCGGCCGCACAACCTGCCGCTCGTCCTGCTCGGCACCGCGATGCTGTGGTTCGGCTGGTTCGGCTTCAACGCCGGCTCCGAGCTGGGCGTCGACGGCACCACCGCGATGATGGCGGTCAACACCCAGATCGCCACCGCCGCCGCCGTCATCGGCTGGCTGGTCTACGAGCGCATCCGCCACGGCGCCTTCACCACCCTCGGTGCCTGCTCCGGTGCCGTCGCCGGTCTCGTCGCCATCACGCCCTCCGGCGGCCACGTCAACGCCTTCGGCGCCATGCTCATCGGTGTCGTCGCCGGCGCGGTCTGCTCCTGGGCCGTCAGCCTCAAGTACAAGCTCGGCTACGACGACTCCCTGGACGTCGTCGGCGTCCACCTCGTCGGCGGCCTCATCGGCACCCTGATGGTCGGCTTCCTCGCCATCAACGGAGTCGGCGGCGGCGCCCAGTTCCTCTCGCAGGCCATCGGTGCCTTCGCGGTCATGGGCTACACCTTCGTGGTCACCTGGATCCTGGCCTTCCTGATCAAGAAGACCATCGGCTTCCGTGCCTCCGAGGACGACGAGATCGCGGGCATCGACCAGGCCGCCCACGCGGAGACTGCATACGACTTCAGCAGCGCGGCCGGATCCCACATCTCCTCCTCCTCCGCCACGCCCGCGCCGAGCGCCCCGGCCGGTGACAACAAGAAGGTTGACGCATGAAGCTCATCACCGCCGTCGTCAAGCCCCACCGGCTCGACGAGATCAAGGAAGCCCTCCAGGCCTTCGGAGTGCACGGCCTGACGGTCACCGAGGCCAGCGGCTACGGCCGGCAGCGCGGCCACACCGAGGTTTACCGGGGTGCCGAGTACACCGTGGACCTGGTCCCGAAGATCCGCATCGAGGTCCTGGCCGAGGACGACGACGCCGAGCAGCTGATCGACGTCATCGTCAAGGCCGCCCGAACCGGCAAGATCGGTGACGGCAAGGTCTGGTCCCTGCCGGTCGAGACGGCCGTCCGGGTCCGCACCGGCGAGCGCGGCCCCGACGCGCTCTGAACGGAAGCAAGCAGAGAAGTAAAGACGGGAGTCGCCGGGTGACGAGTACGGACATGCGGAAAGAAGCAGATGACTCGGGACCCAGCGGCTACGCGGCGGCCCGGCTGCGCCTCCTCACCGAGGGGGCGCGGTCCGGGCCGCCGCGCCGTACCGCCCTCGCGGAGCTGACCGACGAATGGCTCACCGGTCTGTTCGCCGCCGGGGCGGAGGGCATGCGCGGGGTCTCCCTGGTGGCCGTCGGCGGCTACGGCCGGGGCGAGCTGTCCCCGCGCAGCGACCTGGACCTGCTCCTGCTGCACGACGGCGGCGACGCGGACGCCGTCGCCGCCCTGGCCGACCGGATCTGGTACCCGGTCTGGGACCTGGGCCTCGCCCTCGACCACTCGGTACGCACCCCCGCCGAGGCCCGCAAGACGGCGGGGGAGGACCTCAAGGTCCAGCTCGGACTGCTGGACGCCCGCCACATCGCCGGCGACCTCGGCCTGACCGCCTCACTGCGCACCGCCGTCCTGGCCGACTGGCGCAACCAGGCGCCCAGGCGCCTGCCCGAACTGCTGGAACTGGCCACCGAACGCGCCGAGCGCCAGGGCGAACTGCAGTACCTCCTCGAACCCGACCTCAAGGAGGCCCGCGGCGGCCTGCGCGACGCCACCATCCTGCGCGCCGTCGCCGCCTCCTGGCTCGCCGACGCCCCGCGCGAGGGCCTCGACGACGCCCGGCGCCGGCTGCTCGATGTACGCGACGCCCTGCACCTGGCGACGGGACGCGCCACCGACCGGCTGGCGCTCCAGGAGCAGGACCAGGTTGCCGCCGAGATGGGCCTGCTGGACGCCGACACCCTGCTCCGCCAGGTGTACGAGGCGGCCCGCGTCATCTCCTACGCCAGCGACGTCACCTGGCGCGAGGTGCAGCGCGTGCTGCGCTCGCGCGCCGTGCGGCCCCGGCTGCGCGCCATGCTCGGCGGCGGCAAGCAGACCGCGGAGCGCTCACCGCTCGCCGAGGGCGTCGTGGAACAGGACGGCGAGGTGGTGCTCGCCCGCGCCGCACGCCCCGAACGCGACCCCGTGCTCCCCCTGCGCGCCGCGGCCGCCGCCGCCCAGGCCGGACTGCCCCTCTCCCTGCACGCCGTACGGCGCCTCGCGGCCACCACCCGCCCCCTGCCCACACCCTGGCCCGCCGAGGCCCGCGAACAGCTCGTCACCCTGCTCGGCTCCGGCCGCCCCACCGTCGAGGTCTGGGAGGCGCTGGAGGCCGAGGGCCTGATCACCCGCCTGCTGCCGGACTGGGAGCGGGTGCGCTGCCGCCCCCAGCGCAACGCCGTGCACATCTGGACCGTCGACCGGCACCTGATCGAGACGGCCGTGCGCGCCTCCGAGTTCACCCGCCGCGTGCACCGCCCCGACCTGCTCCTGGTCGCCGCGCTCCTGCACGACATCGGCAAGGGCTGGCCCGGCGACCACTCGGTGGCCGGCGAGATCATCGCCCGCGACGTCGCCGCCCGCATCGGCTTCGACCGCGAGGACGCCGCCGTACTCGCCACCCTCGTACGGCACCACCTGCTGCTCGTCGACACCGCCACCCGGCGCGACCTGGAGGACCCGGCCACCGTCCGCTCGGTCGCCGACGCGGTCCGCACCCAGGGCACCCTGGAGCTGCTGCACGCGCTCACCGAGGCAGACGCCCTGGCCACCGGGCCCGCCGCCTGGTCCACCTGGCGCGGTTCCCTCGTCGCCGACCTGGTCAAACGCGTCTCCGCGCTGCTCGCCGGGGACATCCCCGAGGAGCCAGAGGCCGCCGCGCCGACCGCCGAGCAGGAACGGCTCGCCATCGAGTCGGTCGCCACCGGCAGCCCCGTACTGGCCCTGCGCGCCCAGACCGAGCCCCCGGCCGACGACCAGCCCTCCGGCGACCCCGAGCCGCTCGGCGTCGAGCTGCTCATCGCCGTACCCGACCAGCCCGGCGTGCTGCCCGCCGTGGCCGGCGTCCTCGCCATGCACCGCCTGACCGTCCGCACCGCCGAGCTGCGCGCCATGGACCTCCCCGACGGCGTCGAGGGCTCGGTCCTGCTGCTGAACTGGCGGGTTGCCGCCGAGTACGGCTCCCTGCCGCAGGCCGCCCGCCTGCGCGCCGACCTGGTCCGCGCCCTGGAGGGCACCCTGGACATCGCCGGACGCCTCGCGGAACGCGACGCGGCGTATCCGCGGCGCCGGGGTGTGGTGGCCCCGCCCGCCCGCGTCACCGTCCACCCGGCCGCCTCCCGCCTGGCCACGGTGATCGAGGTACGCGCCCAGGACGCCCCCGGCCTGCTGTTCCGCATCGGCCGCGCCCTGGAGGACGCCCGGGTACAGGTCCGCAGCGCCCATGTCAGCACCCTCGGCGCCAACGCGGTGGACGCGTTCTACGTCACCGGCGCCAAGGGCGACCCCCTGCCCCGCGAGGAGGCGGCGGCGGTGGCCCGGAAGCTGGAGGAGACACTGCGTGGCTGAACGGGGATCCCGGCGAGTCCCGTCGCCGGGATACCCTTGAGGGCGATTCCCAGCTGCCACCGACCCCGAGGACCGCGAGCGCCGTGTTCGATACTCTCTCCGATCGCCTCTCAGCGACTTTCAAGAACCTGCGCGGCAAGGGACGGCTCTCCGAGGCGGACATCGACGCCACCGCGCGCGAGATCCGTATCGCCCTCCTCGAAGCGGACGTGGCACTACCCGTCGTCCGCACGTTCATCAAGAACGTCAAGGAGCGTGCGCTCGGTGCCGAGGTCTCCAAGGCGCTGAATCCCGCGCAACAGGTTCTCAAGATCGTCAACGACGAGCTGGTCACCATCCTCGGTGGCGAGACCCGCCGTCTGCGCTTCGCCAAGCAGCCGCCCACCGTGATCATGCTGGCCGGTCTGCAGGGTGCCGGTAAGACGACCCTCGCGGGCAAGCTCGGCCGGTGGCTGAAGGAGCAGGGCCACTCCCCGCTGCTGGTCGCCTGTGACCTCCAGCGGCCCAACGCCGTGAACCAGCTCAGCGTCGTCGCCGAGCGCGCCGGGGTCGCGGTGTACGCGCCGGAGCCGGGCAACGGCGTCGGCGACCCGGTGAAGGTCGCCAAGGACTCCATCGACTTCGCCAAGTCCCGCGTCCACGACATCGTCATCGTCGACACCGCCGGCCGCCTGGGTATCGACCAGGAGATGATGCAGCAGGCCGCGGACATCCGGGACGCGGTCAGCCCCGACGAGATCCTCTTCGTCGTCGACGCCATGATCGGTCAGGACGCCGTCAACACCGCCGAGGCGTTCCGCGACGGCGTCGGCTTCGACGGTGTGGTGCTCTCCAAGCTCGACGGTGACGCCCGCGGTGGTGCCGCCCTGTCGATCCGGCAGATCACCGGCAAGCCGATCATGTTCGCGTCGAACGGCGAGAAGCTGGACGACTTCGACGCGTTCCACCCGGACCGGATGGCCTCCCGCATCCTCGACATGGGTGACCTGCTCACCCTGATCGAGCAGGCGGAGAAGACCTTCAGCCAGGAAGAGGCCGCCAAGATGGCCTCCAAGCTGGCGTCCAAGAAGGGCCAGGACTTCACCCTGGACGACTTCCTGGCCCAGATGGAGCAGGTCAGGAAGATGGGCAGCATCAGCAAGCTGCTCGGGATGCTGCCCGGCATGGGGCAGATCAAGGACCAGATCAACAACCTCGACGAGCGGGATGTCGACCGCACCGCCGCGATCATCAAGTCGATGACCCCGGCCGAGCGCCAGGACCCGACGATCATCAACGGCTCGCGCCGCGCCCGTATCGCCAAGGGTTCCGGTGTCGAGGTCAGCGCCGTGAAGAACCTGGTCGAGCGGTTCTTCGAGGCCCGCAAGATGATGTCCCGCATGGCCCAGGGCGGCGGTATGCCGGGCATGCCGGGGATGCCGGGCATGGGTGGCGGTCCCGGCCGTACGAAGAAGCAGCCGAAGAAGGCCAAGGGCAAGCAGCGCTCGGGCAACCCGATGAAGCGCAAGCAGCAGGAGCAGGAGGAGGCCGCCCGGCGCGCGGCCGCGGCCCAGGGCGGCAACGCCTTCGGGCTGCCGGGCCAGCAGGCCGGTCAGGACTTCGAGCTCCCGGACGAGTTCAAGAAGTTCATGGGCTGAGCTCCGGCCCCGCCCGAGGGCGTCCCTGTTCCGGCAGGGGCGCCCTCGGCGCGTTCGGGGGGCGTCGGGTCAGGGGACGCGGGCGATCAGGTACCGGAACACGTTGGGCATCCACACGGTGCCGTCGGGGCGCTGGTAGGGGTGGAGCGCCTCGGTGAGTTCCTTCTCCACCTGCGCCGGGTCGCTCACGGCGAGGGCCGGGTCGCACAGTCCGGTGGACAGCAGTCCGCGGACCGCGCTGTCGAGGTCGGCATAGCCGAAGGGGCAGGCCACCCGTCCGGAGCCGTCGGGGCGCAGCCCGGCCTCCTGGACGACCCGCTCCAGGTCGTCGCGGCAGGAGGCGCGTACCGGCTCGGCCGGTCCCGTGGTGGCGTGCAGCACGGACGCCGTGGTGCAGCGTTCCGGCGGACCCCAGCCGGCCAGCACCACGGCCGCTCCGCGCTCGGCGAGCGGCTTCGCCCCTTGAAGCAGTTCGCCGAGTCCTTCCGCGTCGCCCGTGCGGCATCCGATCGGTTCGAAGGCGGTCACCAGGGTGTACGCGGGCGTCTCCGCGTCGGCCGCGTCCGTGGGGCTGCCGTGCACCAACCGGGTCGCCTCACGCGCGCGGGCGTCCCAGGCGTCGGGGAGCAGGCGCTGCCGGGCGAGGGCGAACCGCTCGGGGGAGGAGGGTTCGACACCGGTGATCGCGGCGCCTCTCGCGGCGGCCATCACCAGGGCCAGCCCGGAGCCGCAGCCGAGGCCCAACAGCCGGGTGCCGGGGCCCACTTCGAGCCGTTCGTAGACGGCCTCGTAGAGCGGGACGAGCATCCGCTCCTGGATCTCGGACCAGTCACGCGCGCGTGCCCACAGGTCCACACGGGCCGCGGGCCCCGCGTGGGACAGGTGGTGTCGCACGAGCGTAGGTGTCATCGAAAGCGCCCCAATCCGCCGAGAGTTGCTGATGTGCCCGTTTCCTTGGCCCCCGTGACGTGCGCTCGCTCTCCCCCCGTATGTCAGGTAACTCCGCGCTCGACCCGGCGTCCAGGGGTTGTCGGGCCCTGCTTGTGGCCGGGGAGCGTCTGTGGCGAGAATTCACATTCCGGCAACCTGGGCCCGTACGATCGCGCCATGGCAAAAGCACCCGTTCTCACCCCGCGGGCCGACGACTTCCCGCGCTGGTACCAGGATCTGATCAACAAGGCCGAGCTGGCCGACAACGGGCCGGTGCGCGGCACCATGGTGATCCGACCGTACGGGTACGGGCTGTGGGAGCGGATGCAGGCGGAGATGGACGCCCGCATCAAGGAGACGGGCACCCAGAACGCGTACTTCCCGCTGCTCATCCCGCAGTCGTACTTCGTCAGGGAGGCCGACCACGTCGAGGGTTTCGCGCCCGAGCTGGCGGTGGTGACGCACGGCGGCGGCAAGGAGCTGGAGGAGCCGGCGGTGGTCCGCCCCACCTCCGAGATGATCATCAACGACTACTTCGCGAAGTGGGTGCAGAGCTACCGGGATCTGCCGCTGCTGATCAACCAGTGGGCGAACGTGGTGCGTTGGGAGCTGCGGCCCCGGTTGTTCCTGCGGACGACGGAGTTCCTGTGGCAGGAGGGCCATACGGCTCACGCCACTTACGAGGACGCCCGGGACTTCGCGGCGCACATCCATCGCCAGGTGTACGAGGACTTCATGGTGAACGTCCTCGCCATGGACGTCGTGCCCGGCCGCAAGACGGTCAAGGAGCGGTTCGCGGGCGCCATCAACACCCTGACGCTGGAAGGGATGATGGGCGACGGCAAGGCGCTGCAGATGGCGACCAGCCATGAGCTGGGCCAGAACTTCGCCAAGGCGTTCAACACCTCGTACCTGTCGAAGGAGGGCCGCCAGGAACTGGTCTGGCAGACCTCCTGGGGTTCGACCACGCGGATGATCGGCGCCCTGGTGATGACTCACGGGGATGACAACGGTCTGCGGGTCCCGCCGCGGTTGGCGCAGATCCAGGTCGTCGTGCTGGCGATCAAGGGCGACGAGGCGGTTCTGGCCAAGGTCCGCGAGATCGGCGAGCGGCTGAAGGCCGCGGGCATCCGGGTCCAGGTCGACGACCGTACGGACACGCCGTTCGGGCGGCGCGCGGTGGACTGGGAGCTCAAGGGCGTGCCGCTGCGCGTCGAGGTCGGTCCGCGGGACCTGGAGAACGGCACCGCGATGGTGGCGCGCCGCATCCCGGGCGGCAAGGAGCCGGTGGCGGTGGACGCGCTGGCGGAGCTGGTTCCGGGGTTCCTGGAGGAGGACCAGGCGCTGCTGCTGCGGCAGTCCCGGGAGCGTCGCGAGTCGCGTACGGCCGAGGTGTCGACGATCGAGGAGGCGGTGGAGGCGGCGGCCACCGGCTGGGCCCGCATTCCCTGGGCCGACCTCGGCGAAGAGGGCGAGGCGCGGCTCGCCGAGCACGCGGTGACCGTACGGTGTCTGGTCGCCGAGGACGGGTCGGTGCCGGACGACGACAAGGCGCCCGGTAACGTCGCGATCGTCGCGCGCGCTTACTGATACGGGACGGCAGACGCGAGAGCGACCGAAAGGGCTCTTGCGTTCCGGCGTGACACTCGCACCCCGGCGCACGGAGACGGCCTACGCGCCGGTGCGTACGTCAGACTACGCACCGGCTTGGCCTGAGCTGCGAGGGTTATCCGCAGATCAGCGCACCCGCCCTCGTCGGGACGCATCAGTGGCAACTGACGGGTACGTGCAAATTATTTGGGATGGCCCGGAATCGGAACACACGGGCACTCCGGCTCGTTGTCATTACGTGAGCACGACACAGACACCACCTGTTCTCGCCGCAGAGCTGGCACAGGCGTGGGCCGACATTCAGCGGCACCACCCCGAGCTGCCCGATCTTGCCGCGCCAGAGTCCCTGATCGGGGAGTCGTCGTCCGCGTGCGGGCACGAGCTCTCCTTCGAGCGCCTCCTCCACGAGGCGGTGCACGGCATCGCCGCCGCCCGCGGAGTGCGCGACACCTCCCGGGCCGGCCGCTACCACAACCGCAGATTCCTCGCGATCGCCGAGGAGCTGGGCCTGGACCACCCCGACGAGCCGCATCCCAGCAGCGGGTTCTCGCTGGTGACGCTCAACGCCGAGGCCAAGCGCCGCTACCGGCCGACGATCGAGCGCCTCCAGCGGGCCCTGAAGGCGCACACGGCGGCCACCTCCGCGGACACCGCCCGCACCTTCCGCGGACCGGCGGCCCGGCACGGCTCGTCCGGCGGCGGCGTACGCGTCAAGGCGGTCTGCGACTGCGGCCGCAATGTGCGCGTCGTCCCCTCGGTCCTGGCCCAGGCCCCGATCGTGTGCGGCGGCTGCGGCAAGCCGTTCCGGATCCCGGAGGTCGCGGGCGCCGCGTAACCCGTCGTACCGGCAACTCGTGGCTGCCGGTGCGGTGGGCGAGGCCGGGGTGCCGTGCGCGCGGCACCCCGACACGCTGTGCCGCGCACCCGTCGTCGGTCACCTCCACGCCGGGTGCCGCTCAGGCATGCCCGCCGCGCCCCTCGGTCCGAGGCCGCGTCCGGGGTGTGGCACAATGGCTAGCTGTACTCGACAGCCGCACAGGACCCCTCTCTCCTCCGGCTGACGCGTCCATCGGGCACTCGGGTACCGCAACCCCACGCGGCTGACTCGCCGTGCCCAACCACGTCAAATCCAGGAGAATCCACTCCCGTGGCAGTCAAGATCAAGCTGAAGCGTCTGGGCAAGATCCGTTCGCCTCACTACCGCATCGTCGTCGCCGACTCCCGTACCCGTCGTGACGGTCGTGCGATCGAGGAGATCGGCAAGTACCACCCGACCTACAACCCGTCGGTCATCGAGGTGGACGCCGAGCGCGTGGCGTACTGGCTGGGTGTCGGCGCGCAGCCGACCGAGCCCGTCCTCGCCATTCTGAAGAAGACCGGTGACTGGCAGAAGTTCAAGGGCGAGCCCGCCCCGGCTCCGCTGCTCGTCGCCGAGCCGAAGAAGGCGCGCCCGTCGTTCGAGTCCCTCGGGGGCGACGACGAGGGCAAGGGTGAGGCCATCACCCAGAAGAAGAAGGCTGAGAAGAAGGACGAGGCGGCCGCCGAGTCCGAGTCGACCGAGGCCTGAGCAGCATGCTCGAAGAGGCGCTTGAGCACCTCGTGAAGGGCATCGTCGACAACCCTGACGATGTGCAGGTGGCCTCGCGCAACCTGCGCCGCGGACGCGTGCTGGAGGTCCGGGTCCACCCCGACGACCTCGGCAAGGTGATCGGCCGCAACGGCCGTACCGCCCGCGCTCTGCGCACCGTCGTGGGCGCCATCGGCGGCCGCGGTGTCCGTGTCGACCTCGTCGACGTGGACCACGTCCGCTGACGCCGAACGCAACACCGGCTCGGGCCGGGGAGGGCCACTGTGCCGTCCCCGGCCCGCAGTCGTACGTCCGACAGGAGATTCTCGAAAAGTGCAGCTCGTAGTCGCCCGGATCGGCCGCGCCCACGGCATCAAGGGCGAGGTCACCGTCGAGGTACGCACCGACGAGCCGGAACTCAGGCTCGCCCCCGGCGCCGTACTGGCCACCGACCCCGCCTCCGTGGGTCCCCTCACCATCGAGACCGGCCGGGTGCACAGCGGCAGGCTGCTGCTGCGCTTCGAGGGCGTACGCGACCGCACCGCCGCCGAGGCGCTGCGCAACACCCTCCTCATCGCCGACGTCGACCCCGACGAGCTGCCCGAGGAGGAGGACGAGTACTACGACCACCAGCTGATGGACCTCGACGTGGTCACAAAGGACGGCACCGAGGTCGGCCGGATCACCGAGATCTCGCACCTGCCCTCGCAGGACCTGTTCATCGTGGAGCGGCCCGACGGCAGCGAGGTGATGATCCCGTTCGTGCAGGAGATCGTCACCGAGATCGACCTGGCCGAGCAGAAGGCCGTCATCGATCCGCCGCCCGGGCTGATCGACGACCGGGCCGAGGTCGCCTCCACGCGGGAGACCGCCGCCGAGTCCGGCTCCGCGCCCGAGTCCGGTTCCGCGCCCGAGTCCGGTTCCGCGACGCAGTCCGGGGACGAGTCCTGATGCGCCTCGACGTCGTCACGATCTTCCCCGAGTACCTCGAACCGCTGAACGTCTCCCTGGTCGGCAAGGCACGCGCACGTGGCCGCATCGACGTCCAGGTGCACGACCTGCGGGACTGGACCTACGACCGGCACAACACCGTCGACGACACGCCGTACGGCGGCGGGCCCGGCATGGTCATGAAGACCGAGCCCTGGGGCGACGCCCTGGACTCCGTCCTCGCCGACGGCTACGAGACGGGCTCCCACCGGCCCGCGCTGATCGTCCCCACCCCGAGCGGGCGCCGCTTCACCCAGGAACTCGCCGTGGAGCTCTCCGAGCGCCCCTGGCTGATCTTCACCCCGGCCCGCTACGAGGGCATCGACCGGCGGGTCATCGACGAGTACGCCACCCGGATGCCGGTCTACGAGGTCTCCATCGGCGACTACGTCCTGGCCGGCGGCGAGGCGGCCGTCCTGGTCATCACGGAGGCCGTGGCCCGGCTGCTGCCCGGCGTCCTCGGCAACGCCGAGTCCCACCGCGACGACTCCTTCGCCCCCGGCGCCATGGCCAACCTGCTGGAGGGGCCCGTCTACACCAAGCCCCCCGAGTGGCGCGGCCGAGGCATCCCCGAGGTGCTGCTCAGCGGGCACCACGGGAAGATCGCCCGCTGGCGGCGCGACGAGGCCCTCAGGCGCACCACCGCCAACCGCCCCGACCTGATCGAGCGCTGCGACCCGAAGGCCTTCGACAAGAAGGACCGCGAGATGCTCTCCATCCTGGGCTGGGCACCCGATCCCGAAGGCGAACCGTACGGCCGATTTTGGCGTCGGCTCGACCCCGTGGAAGAATAGGTCGCTGTTGTGCGCTGTCCGGCGTGCGCCCCTGCCACAGGGGGACACGACGCCCGCCCCGACACGCACGGCATCCTCTGGAAACCTCCTCCCGCCTATGACCTGTGGCATGGGCGAAGAAAGCAGACGAAATGTCTCACCTGCTCGACTCCGTCGACGCCGCGTCGCTGCGCAGCGACATCCCGGCCTTCCGTCCGGGCGACACCGTCAACGTCCACGTCCGCGTCATCGAGGGCAACCGCTCCCGTGTGCAGCAGTTCAAGGGCGTGGTGATCCGTCGCCAGGGCGCCGGTGTCCGCGAGACCTTCACGGTCCGCAAGGTCTCCTTCTCGGTCGGCGTCGAGCGCACCTTCCCGGTGCACACCCCGATCGTCGAGAAGATCGAGCTCGTCACCAAGGGTGACGTGCGTCGCGCCAAGCTGTACTACCTCCGTGAGCTGCGCGGCAAGGCCGCGAAGATCAAGGAGAAGCGCGAGAGCTGAGCGTTTTCGGTACGTCACGGCGGGGCCGGATAGCATCTGGCCCCGATGGACACCGAAGCACAGCACACGGAGCGCGACCGCTCCTCCGACCCTTCCGCAACCGAGCACGCCTCGGAACCGCGGGGGCCGGAGGGACGGTCGCGTTTCGCGTTGGCGGGGCGCGTCGCGGCCTGGCTGCCCGGCGGGCGGATCACCCTCACCCTGCTGCTCTGTCTGCTCTTCCTGCTGCTCCTGAGCGTGTTCGTGGTCCAGCCGTTCCAGATCCCGAGCGGATCAATGGAACGCGGATTGAGGATCGGGGACCGCGTTCTCGTAAATAAGTTGGCGTACCGTTTCGGTGCCCAGCCCCGGCGCGGCGATGTCGTCGTCTTCGACGGAACGGGGTATTTCGGGGACGGGGACTACATCAAACGCGTTGTCGGTACGGGGGGAGACCATGTGGTCTGCTGTGACACAGAGGGGAGGATCCAGGTGAACGGCCGGTCGGTGGACGAGTCGGCGTTCCTGTACCCCGGGGACGAACCGTCCAGCGTGTCCTTCGACGTCGTCGTGCCCGACGGCACCCTCTTCGTCCTCGGCGACCACCGCGGCGCCTCCAGCGACTCGCGCGACCACCTGGGCTCCCCGGGCGGCGGCATGATCCCCGTCGACGACGTCATCGGCCGCGCCGACTGGATCGTGTGGCCCACCGACCACTGGACGCGCCTGGAGCGCCCGGACGCCTACGCGCGCGTGCCCGAGCCGGACGGTGCGCATGGGTAACCGCGGAAAACCGCGCGGGATGGCCGCCAGCCCCGCCGAGAACCTCCTGCCCACCGGCTCCCGGCGCGCCTTCGCACCGGGTGCCGGCCGTACCCGCGCGGAGCGCCGCAAGCTCCAGCGCAAGGTCAAGCGCCGCCGCAGGCGCAGCGCGGTCAAGGAGATCCCGCTCCTGGTCGGTGTCGCGGTGCTGATCGCGCTGGTGCTGAAGACCTTCCTCGTCCAGGCGTTCGTGATCCCGTCCGGCTCGATGGAGCAGACCATCCAGATCGGCGACCGGGTCCTGGTCGACAAGCTCACCCCGTGGTTCGGCTCCAAGCCGCAGCGCGGGGACGTGGTGGTCTTCAAGGACCCGGGCGGCTGGCTGCAGGACGAGCAGACCACGCCCAAGAAGGACGACCCGGTCGTCATCAAGCAGATCAAGCAGGGTCTCACCTTCATCGGTCTGCTGCCCTCGGAGGACGAGAAGGACCTCATCAAGCGGGTCGTCGGGGTCGGTGGCGACCGCGTCAGGTGCTGCGACGCCCAGGGCCGGGTCACCGTCAACGGCGTCCCCCTCCAGGAGGACTACCTCTTCCCCGGCAACGCCCCCTCGCAGACCCAGTTCGACATCACGGTGCCCGAGGGGCGCCTGTGGGTGATGGGCGACCACCGGGCCGACTCCGCCGACTCCCGCGCCCACCAGGACCAGAACGGCGGCACCGTCTCCGAGGACGAGGTGGTGGGCCGCGCCATGGTCATCGCCTGGCCCTTCGGCCGCTGGGGCACCCTGGACGAACCGAAGACGTATGCATCCGTCACCGACTCGGTGCCCGGGTCGACCGCGGCTCCCGAACTGTCGCATAGGGTTGCCCAGAACGATTCGATCGGAACCGTCCGACTCCCGAGCCCTGCGGAACTCCCGCTCGTTATGGGAGTGGTGGGCCTGCGTCGCCTCTGGGGCAGGCAGCGGCACGGAGTAAGGAGTTGGCGTGGGGGATGTGGCGGTAGGCGCACGATCCGGGCAGGACGGCGAGGACCACGGACGCCCCGTGGAAGCGGCCGCCCCTGGCGCGGACGGCGCCGGGTCCTCCGGGAGTGAATCCGGCCGGACCGACGAGGGCACGGCGGCCGGGGAGCACAGCCGCACGGACGGACAGGGGCCGGGCGACTCGACCCCCACGGCGAAGAAGCCACGCTCCTTCTGGAAGGAGCTGCCCATCCTGATCGGTATCGCGCTGGTGCTGGCGCTGCTGATCAAGACGTTCCTGGTGCAGGCGTTCTCCATCCCGTCCGACTCGATGCAGAACACCCTCCAGCAGGGCGACCGGGTGCTGGTCGACAAGCTCACCCCGTGGTTCGGCTCCGAGCCCGAGCGCGGCGAGGTCGTCGTCTTCCACGACCCGGACAACTGGCTGGCCGGCGAGCCCACGCCGGACCCCAACGCCCTGCAGACCTTCCTCAGCTGGATCGGCCTGATGCCGTCCTCCGAGGAGAAGGACCTGATCAAGCGGGTCATCGGGGTCGGCGGTGACACGATCGAGTGCAAGGGCACCGGCCCGCTGAAGGTCAACGGCAAGGCGCTGAACGAGTCGTCGTACATCTACCCAGGCAACACGCCGTGCAGCAACGACGACCAGGGCGGCCAGTTCAAGGTGAAGGTCCCCGAGGGCTTCATCTGGGTCATGGGCGACCACCGGCAGAACTCCCGGGACTCCCGCTACAACCAGCAGGACGCCCACAAGGGCATGGTCCCGGTCGACGAGGTCGTCGGGCGCGCCGTCGTCGTCGCCTGGCCGATCAACCGCTGGGACAGCCTGCCGGTGCCGGACACCTTCGACCAGAACCTCAGCGCGCAGGCGGCGGTCGCCGCGCCCTCCGCCCTCGGCCTCGTCGGCGCGGTGCCCTTCGTCCTGTGGCGCCGCCGGCGGTCCCGTCAGGGCGAGGAGTGATCCCGGCCATGGGCTGACCCGGGGGCGTACCCCCGGGTAGGGTGCGGACCCATGAGCGGTCAGAGCACCACACGTACGGCCCCGCCGAGCGGCGGGGGCAACGGCCCGGCGGGCAGCAAGGCCGGACAGCGCCTGTCCGGTGTCGCGGTCGCGCTGGGCCTGCTGCTGTTCCTGGGCGGCTTCGCCTGGGCGGCGGTGGTCTACCGGCCGTACACCGTGCCCACCAGCTCCATGACGCCGACCATCGACGCCGGTCAGCGGGTGCTGGCCGAGCGGATCGACGGGGCGGACGTGCGGCGCGGGGACGTCGTGGTCTTCAAGGACCCGAACTGGGCGAACTCGCCCGTGGTCAAGCGGGTGGTGGCCGTGGGCGGCGACACCGTCGCCTGCTGCACGGACGGCAAGCTCACGGTCAACGGCAAGAAGATCGACGAACCGTATCTGCCCGAGGGCAGCCTCGCCGAGATCACCGACTTCCCCACCGTGAACGTGCCCAAGGGGCGGCTGTTCCTGCTCGGTGACGAGCGGCAGGGCTCGCTGGACTCCACCGCGCATCTGACGGACGCCGCGGGCGGCACGGTGTCGCAGAACACGGTCACCGGCCGGGTGGACGCCGTCGTCTGGCCGATGGACGGCATGCTGGAGCGCCCCACCGGGTTCGAGAAGCTGGGCGCGCTCTCCTCGCCGGGCCCCCTGCGCACGATGATGACCCTGATCGTGGTGGGCGCGGTGCTGGTGCTCGGCGGTGGTGCGTACGGCCCGGTGGCGAAGGTGCTGAGCCGCCGCTCCCGCCCCAGGACGGAGTCCGCGGGTGCCCGCTGAGCACATGGACACGGGCGGGCTGCGCAAGGTCGCCCGAGTCGTCCTGCTGGACCCCGAGGACCGGATCCTGCTGCTGCACGGGCACGAGCCGGAGGACGTGACCGACGACTGGTGGTTCACCCCGGGCGGCGGTGTCGAGGGCGACGAGACTCGTGAACAGGCCGCACTGCGGGAACTCGCCGAGGAGACCGGTATCACCGACGTCGAACTCGGCCCGGTGCTCTGGCGGCGCCAGTGCTCCTTCCCGTTCGCCGGGCGGCGCTGGGACCAGGACGAGTGGTACTACCTGGCGCGTACGACGCAGACGGAGATCGCGGCCGCCGGGCTGACCGAGCTGGAGCGGCGCAGTGTCGCCGGAGCGCGCTGGTGGACGTGCCAGGAACTGACCCGGGCACATGAGACGGTGTATCCGACCAGACTCGCCGAGCTGCTGCGCAGGCTGCTCGCGGAAGGTCCCCCGGCCGGGCCCGTGACCCTGGACACCGAAATCGTCTAGGGGCTCGCGGGACTGGCGCACAATGGTGGGATCGCACGCCTGAAGGGGAACATGCCATGAGCGCCGAGGACCTCGAAAAGTACGAGACCGAGATGGAGCTCAAGCTCTACCGGGAGTACCGCGATGTCGTCGGCCTGTTCAAATACGTGATCGAGACCGAGCGGCGCTTCTACCTGACCAACGACTACGAGATGCAGGTGCACTCGGTCCAGGGCGAGGTGTTCTTCGAGGTGTCCATGGCGGACGCCTGGGTCTGGGACATGTACCGGCCGGCCCGCTTCGTCAAGCAGGTGCGCGTGCTCACGTTCAAGGACGTGAACATCGAGGAGCTCAACAAGAGCGATCTGGAGCTTCCGAGCGGGTGATCCGGTTTCGGCGGCCTCGGGCTCCCGGACGGGTGACGGAGTTTTCCACAAGCGGTGAGTGATCCACCAAGATCCTTTTCTTGGCGGAGGTTGCGTGATCGTCGGTGCCGGAGGTGGTGCCGACATGAACGCACGCAGTGCACTCGGCAAGTACGGAGAGAAGCTGGCCGCCAGGCGGCTGGCCGAGGCCGGGATGACGGTCCTGGAGCGCAACTGGCGCTGCGGCCGGACCGGCGAGATCGACATCGTGGCCCGGGACGGGGCCGCGCTGGTCGTCTGCGAGGTCAAGACCCGCAGGGGCGACCGGTTCGAGCACCCGATGGCCGCGGTGACCCCGGAGAAGGCGCGACGCCTGCGCGACCTGGCCGAACGCTGGATCCAGACGCACGGCGGGGCCCCGCCCGGCGATGTCCGCATCGATGTGGTCGGCGTCCTGCTCCCCGAGCGCGGCGCGCCCGTCGTCGAGCATGTGCGGGGGGTGGCGTGATGGGTTTCGCCCGTACGTGCTCGGTCGCCCTCGTCGGTGTGGAGGGCGTGGTCGTCGAGGTCCAGGCCGACCTGGAACCCGGCGTCGCGGCCTTCACCCTGGTGGGGCTGCCGGACAAGAGCCTCACCGAGAGCCGGGACCGGGTCCGGGCCGCCGTGGTGAACTCGGGCGCCGAGTGGCCGCAGCGCAAACTGACCGTGGGGCTCAGTCCGGCCTCGGTGCCCAAGGCCGGCAGCGGTTTCGATCTCGCCGTCGCCTGCGCGGTCCTGGGCGCGGCGGAACGGATCGACCCGCGGGTCCTCGCCGACATCGTGATGATCGGGGAGCTGGGCCTGGACGGCAGGGTGCGGCCCGTCCGCGGCATCCTCCCGGCCGTCCTCGCCGCCGCGGGCGCCGGGTACGAGCAGGTCGTCGTGCCGGAGTGCGCCGCCGCAGAGGCGTCCCTCGTGCCGGGCGTCTCCGTGCTGGGCGTGCGCAGCCTGCGCCAGCTCATCGCCGTACTGGCCGACGAACCCGTCCCCGACGAGGAGCCCGACGAGCCGGGACGTCCCGATCCGCTGCTGGCCGGACTGCGCGTGCCCGGGACCGGCGCGGCCACGGCCATGCACAGCAACGGAGCGGCCCAGCAGGACAGCGGACACGACCTCGCCGACGTCGTGGGCCAGCACTCGGCCCGCACGGCCGTGGAGGTTGCGGCGGCGGGCGGACACCACCTGTTCCTGGAGGGCCCGCCCGGCGCCGGGAAGACCATGCTCGCCGAGCGGCTGCCCGCCATCCTGCCCCGGCTGGCCAGGGAGGAGTCCCTGGAGGTCACCGCGGTGCACTCGGTGGCGGGTCTGCTCCCGCCGGGCAAGCCCCTGATCGACACCCCGCCCTACTGCGCCCCGCACCACTCGGCGACCATGCAGTCCCTGGTCGGCGGCGGCCCCGGCGTCGCCCGCCCGGGTGCCGTGTCGCTCTCCCACCGGGGTGTGCTGTTCCTGGACGAGACCCCCGAGTTCAGCAGTCATGCCCTCGACGCGCTGCGGCAGCCCCTGGAGTCCGGGCACGTGGTGATCGCGCGCAGCGCGGGTGTCGTCCGGTTCCCGGCGCAGTTCCTGATGGTGCTCGCTTATGCGGGTCCGGACATGTTCAACGGAAGGTGAGACGGCTGTCCACTGCGGTGGAGCAGGGGCGAAGGTTTGGTTGAGCCGAAGGAGGCCTCACCGCCGAGGGTGACTCTGTGTGACAGCGACCGGCTGGTCCTCTTGGGCGCTGAGGGCCGACTGCTGAGGCGCTTGGCCAGCTACCTGTGAGAGATGTCTCCCGGTACCGTGGGCATCCATACTCCAGAGTTCAGCGCGAGAGGTAGACGGATGCCGAAGACGACGGTGGACGTCGATCCCGAGCTTCTGGCGGCTGCCAAAGCACGTCTTGGTACGTCCACGATCAAGGACACCATCAACGCAGCCTTGCGGGAGGTCGCAGAACGAGGAGAGCGCGAGGAAGCCATCGATGAGGTGGCTGCCATGGTGAGGGGCGGCGACCTTGATTGGAATGTCCTCGACGAGAAACAGAAGTACAGGGCGACTGCTCCCAGTGTGGGATCAGAGGATGCTTCATATTCCGTCGAGGGTGCCCAGGTGGAGGGCACGGTCGATCTTGTGTATGAGATTGCGAGCGAAGTCGGGAAGCGTGACTTCGGTCTGGTGGAGTTTAAGAGCCTTTCCCGAGCTCCTGAAAGGGCTGGTCCCGTCCCGGCTAAGTTGACGTGGCACACCCCGCCCTCATTGGCGACTGGCTTTGACAGGAATCTAGCGTTTGTCAGGGCGGCGCTGGAGAATCTGCCCTCGTCCGAAGTTCTTTCTGCGGCCCAGAATCTGCAGATCAGCGACCCGGCAATGGGTAGTGGGGCATTTCTGCGGGCTGCCATGGATCTGGCTGCGCATCGCGTGACTGACAAGGATATTCGCGCAATGCGTGAGGCGATCCAGCGCCTACGGATTCATTACTCGCCTCTGGGTGCTCATCCGGATGATGAGGCCAAGGACACCCTTAAATCAGTCGACACCGTGCTTCAAGACCTGGAGGCGCTTGCTGGTGCACTTGACGCAGGTGATGAGGCCGCCGAGTGATCAAGTATGTGATCGACACATCTGCCGTGCACCGCTTCTTTCAGGATCCAGGTCTCTACCCGATGTGGAGATCGGTCATTGCTCGTGGCGAGGTCGGCATCATCCCGCTCATCGAGTTTGAGATTTGCTACTCCGCACAGAAGGCTGGCGATCGCGTCAAGTTGATTGGTTCGCTCGCCAAGCTGTTTGAGTCCCTTACGCCTGGACCGGAGGTGTACGACGCAGCTCGGAGCATGCAGGAGGCCCTGACAGCCAAGGGGGCGCACCGCTGCTGTAGCCCCGTTGACCTCGTACTCGCGGCCACGGCCCATGTGGAAGACCTGGCTGTGCTTCACGTCGATAAGGATTACGAGACCGTTGCCCGCTTTTGGCCTTCGTTCAAGCAGATTCGGCTCGACACAGGGCAACCGCTGTAGCGGCCTGTGTCTGCGGAGGACCTAATCCGTCTGCTCAACGCTGACCTGACTACGCACCTTGCTTGATTGCCGCGACTATGTCCTGGCTGTGAGGAGGAGTGCGATGCCAGCGATGCAGAGGGATAGCGTGCTGCCGAAGGCGATGGCGCCGCGGGTGATTGCTGCGGGGACTGTTGTTCCGTCCCATCGGGTCAGCGCAGCGGCAGCAATGCCTGCGGCCAGAGACAGCGTCAGGGCCACGGTGAGCAGGACGAGGATCGCCATGGATCGGTCGGGGGACACGTGCGGCACCGCCTGGGAGTCGTACTGGTCGGTAAATAAAAGATCAGAGGGTGGGCGTGGCTTCGTCAACGCGCATGGCTCGAAGCCAACCATCGAGCGGCATCGGCACCCGGCGTTGTCGGTGGTCACCGGTACGGTCCCCGGACCAAGCATCAGACGAGGGAGGGGTCCATGGACAAGAAGCCGCGCCGGTACTACAGCAACGCCACGATCGCCGCGCTCATGACGTTAGCCCGCGGCGGGTGCTACTGGCCCAACTGCAACGTCCCCACCATTCGCATGATCAACGGGACACCCAGGCTCAACCTGGAGATCGCTCACATCCGTGCGTTCGAAGAAGGCGGCAAGCGATTCGAGCCGACCATGTCCGTGAGGGAGCGCAACAGCTTCGACAACCTCATCCTGCTCTGCAATCCCCATCACGAGGAGGTCGACGGCCCGAACAGCGACCAGTACCCGGTGGATGTGTTGGAGGACTGGAAGCACGCCCGCGAGACGGACGGCCTGGATGCTCTCGCGGGCCTTGGTGAT
>NZ_FLSP01000047.1 GCF_900091315.1 Streptomyces sp. DI166 | reverse complement strand
CGGAACCCCTTCGGTTTCCGCCCCGCCCGGATGCGCGGGGTCAGGCCGCCACGGTCTCGCCCGCGTGGCCGTGCACGCGCGCGATGACCTCGGTGAGCTGGGCGGCGACCTCGGCGTCGTCGGCCGGGTGGGTCTCGGCGAAGCGGGTCACGGAGCCGGGGATGGAGAGCTTGACGTCCTCCAGCACCTTGCCGCCCGCGATGCCGACGGCCTTGCGGGTCTCGTCCTGCGCCCACACACCGCCGTACTGGCCGAAGGCGGTGCCGACCACGGCGACCGGCTTGCCGCCGAAGGCACCGGCGCCGTAGGGGCGGGACAGCCAGTCGATGGCGTTCTTCAGAACGGCCGGGATGGTGCCGTTGTACTCCGGGGAGAACAGCAGGAACGCGTCGGCGGCCTGCGCGGCGGCGCGCAGTCGGGCGGCGGCCTCCGGGACGCTGCCCTCGACGTCGATGTCCTCGTTGTAGAAGGGGATCTCGGCCAGGCCCTCGTAGAGCTCGACCTCGGCACCCTCGGGTGCGAGCTTGACGGCCGCCTCGGCGAGCTGACGGTTGTGGGAACCGGCGCGGAGGCTGCCGACGAGCGCGAGGATGCGAACAGACATGGGGGACTCCAGTAGTGAGACAAGCGGTCGGGGGGGCCAATCGGACCGTGGTCCGTTTAGTTTCTAGCACCTTAAGCGGACCACGGTCCAGTTTCATTCCCGATGCTTTACGCTGGCTTCATGTCCGCGCCCCTGCCGCCGTTTCCCAGCCATGAGGAGCCCTCCGCCGACGCGCCCGAACTGCTTCAGCTCGGCTCGCCGGACGACGAGCCCTGCCTGCGCGCCGACGCCGCCCGCAACCGGGCCCGGCTGCTGGAGGCCGCCGGGAAGCTGGTCGCGGAGCACGGCGCGTCCTGCGTGACCATGGAGGCGGTCGCCGCGGAGGCCAAGGTCGGCAAGGGGACGGTCTTCCGGCGCTTCGGCGACCGCACCGGACTGCTCGCGGCACTGCTCGACCACACCGAGAAGAAGTTCCAGGCCGCCGTCATCACCGGCCCCGCCCCGCTCGGGCCCGGGGCGCCGCCCCAGGAACGGCTGAAAGCTTTCGGCCTCGCCCTGCTGCGCCGCTCCGCCGACGAACTCGACCTCCAGCTGGCCGCCGAGCCCTCGGCCGAACGCCGCTACTCCAACGCCCCCCGTCGCTTCCTGCGCGGCCATGTGCTGATCCTGCTGCGCCAGATAGTCCCCGACGCCGACTGCGAACTCCTTGCATTGACCCTGATGCAGTACCTGGACCCGTCGATGATTCACTACCGCACCCGGATCTGCGGCATGCCCGCCGACCGCGTCGAGGCGGGCTGGCTGGATCTGGTCGACCGCCTCACCCGGACCGCGCCGTCGGCCTGAACGCCCCGTCCAACCGGCCCCGCGCACAAGGACGTTCACAGTTTCTGCAAAGATGCCGTACGTCATGGTGCAGATACCGAAAACGCCGCGCTCCGTCCCCACGAGCGCCGATGTGGCCCGACTGGCCGGGGTCTCGCGCGCGACCGTCTCCTACGTCCTGAACAACACCAGCGCCGTACGGATCAGTGAGCCCACCCGCCGCCGGGTGCACGAGGCGGCCAGGGAACTCGGGTACGTGCCGCACGCGGCCGCCCGCTCCCTGCGCGCCGGACACAGCCGCATGGTCCTCATGCCCGCCCCCGCCTTCCCCGTCGGCCCGCTCTACAGCCGCTTCATCAGGGAACTCCAGTCCGCCCTCGGCCGCCTCGACTACACCGTCGTCCAGTACGGCAGCGTCGGCCTGCACGGCGACGAGGCCGCCCGCGCCTGGGCCGAGCTGCGTCCCGTGGCCGTCCTGGTGCCCGGTTCCGGGCTCGGCCCGCAGGGTGTGACGGTGCTCAAGCGCTCCGGCGCCCGGGTCGTCGTCACGGTCGGCCCCGAGTGCGTCGAGGGCGCCCACGCCCTCCAGATGGACCATTCGGCCGTGGGATTCGCCGCGGCCCGGCATCTCTACGAGCGCGGCCGGCGCCGTATCGGCGTCGTCGTACCCGCCGAGGACGGCCTGGGGGCCTTCTCCGTACCCCGGCTCGACGGTGTGCGCCGGGCCCTGACCGGCACCGACGCCACCGTGACGGAGCTCCCGCTCGGCTACGACGAAGGGGCGGCCGCCCGGCTCGCCGCCGACTGGCGCGCACGGGGCCTGGACGCCGTGTTCGCCTACAACGACGAGTACGCGATGCTGCTGATGAGCGCCTTACAGGACGTGGGTGTCGCTGTGCCCGAGGAGACGGCCGTCGTCGGCGCCGACGACCTGATGCTGGGGCGGCTGCTCAGACCCCGCCTGAGCACGGTCCACATCGAGCTGCCGTCCGGCCGTGACCTGGCCGAACTGGTCGACCGGGCGGTACGCGACCCCGCCGCGGCGCCCGAGACGCGCAAGGTCCTGGGAGCATCGGTAGTGCACCGCGACTCCAGCTGACGCACGGGAGGCCCCAATGCGTACCACCGTCGGCATCATCGGCGGCGGCCCGGCCGGGCTGCTCCTGGCCCGTCTGCTGCACCGCGCCGGGGTCGACTGCGTGGTCCTGGAGAGCCGCAGCCGGGAGTACGTCGAGCAGCGTCAGCGCGCGGGCATGCTGGAACAGGGCACCGTCCACGCGCTGCGGGAGGCGGTCGCCGCCAACCGGCTGGACGCCGAGGGGATGGTCCACCGGGGCATCGAGCTCAGGTACGCGCGCGAGAGCCACCGCATCGACTTCCCCTCCCTCACCGGCGGCCGCACCGTCACCATCTATCCCCAGACCAAGATCGTGCAGGACCTGATCGCACTCCAAGTCGCCGACGGGCCACCGCTGTTGTTCGAGGCCGAGGCCCTCGCCGTGGAGAACGCGGACAGCGAGCGGCCGGTCGTGCGGTTCCGGCACGGGGGCCGGGAGGAGACCCTGACCTGCGCATGGGTGGCGGGCTGCGACGGCTTCCACGGGGTTTCCCGCGCGGCGATCCCGGCCGACCTCAGCCGCGAGTACGCCCACGACCACCCGTACGCCTGGCTCGGGATCCTCGCCGAGGTCCCGCCCTCCTGCGAGGAGTTGATCTACGCGCGCGGCGAGCGCGGCTTCGCCCTGCACAGCATGCGCTCGCCCACCATGTCCCGGCTCTACCTCCAGGTCCCGGTCGGCACCGACCCCGCCGACTGGCCCGACGACCGGGTCTGGGACGAACTCGACGCCCGCTTCGCCATCGACGCCGACTGGGCCCTGAAGCGCGGACCGGTCGTCGAGAAGTCCGTGACCCCGATGCGCAGTTACGTGCACGAGCCGATGCGCCACGGCCGTCTGCTGCTGGCCGGGGACGCCGCCCACATCGTCCCGCCCACCGGCGCCAAGGGCCTCAACCTCGCCGTCTCCGACGTCCGGCTGCTCAGCCGTGCCCTGGTGCGCTGGCACTCCACAGGCGAGACACAACTGATCGACAGATACTCGGACGTGTGCCTCGCGCGCGTGTGGCAGGCCACCCGATTCTCCTACGACATGACTAAGATGTTGCACGCTCAACCAGACGGGGATGCGTTCGACGAACGGATGCAGCTCGCACGTCTGCGCCGGATCACCGCATCCCGCCACGCGGCCGCCGAACTGGCGGCGAACTACACGGGACTTCCCCTCCCCGAGTGAGTCCCGCGGTGACGAACGGAGAGCCGTCATGTCGTTGCTCGACCCGAAGTCCTGGCAGCCGAACCCCCTCCACGGCGGTGAGCACCCCGTCACCGAGCCCGCCACCGGCGAGGCCCTCGGCACGGTCACCCTCGCGGCCCCCGAGGACGTCGCCCCGGCCGCCGAGGCCGCCCGACGGGCGCAGACGGAATGGGCGCGGCAGCCGCACTTCGTGCGCGCCGGGGTACTGCGCCGGGCCGGGGACCTGTTCACCGCACACGCCGACGAACTGCGCGACTGGCTCGTCCGGGAGTCCGGCTCCATCCCCGGCAAGGCCGACTTCGAACTCCACGTCGCCGCCCAGGAGTGCTACGAGGCCGCCGCGCTCGCCTCCCGCCCGGCCGGGCAGGTACTGGCCAGCGAGGCGCCCCGGCTGTCCTACACCCGCCGGGTCCCGGTCGGCGTGGTCGGCGTGATCGCCCCGTTCAACGCCCCGCTGATCCTCTCCATCCGCTCCGTCGCCCCCGCTCTCGCCCTGGGCAACGCGGTCGTCCTGAAGCCCGACCCGCGCACGGCCGTCTGCGGCGGCCTCTCCCTCGCCGCGGTCTTCGCCGAGGCGGGCCTGCCCGAGGGCCTGCTGCACATCCTGCCCGGCGGCGCCGACACCGGCTCCGCCCTGGTCACCGACCCGCGGGTGCCGGTCATCTCCTTCACCGGCTCCACCGCGGCGGGCCGCGCCGTCGGCGAGGCCGCCGGGCGCCATCTCAAGCGCGCGCACCTCGAACTCGGCGGCAACTCCGCGCTCGTCGTACTGGAGGACGCCGACATCGACGCGGTGATCTCCACCGCCGCCTGGGGCTCCTTCTTCCACCAGGGCCAGATCTGCATGACGACCGGACGGCACCTGGTGCACCGGTCGCTGTACCCGCAGTACGTGGAGCGGCTGGCCGCCAAGGCCGACTCCCTCGCGGTCGGCGACCCGCACCGCGACCAGGTCCACCTCGGCCCGCTCATCGACGACGGCCAGCTCGCCAAGGTGCACGGCCTGGTCGAGTCCAGCGCCGCGAACGGCGCGAAACTGGCCGCCGGCGGCACCCACGACCGCCTCTTCTACCGGCCCACGGTGCTCGCCGACGTCTCCGACGACACCCCCGCCTACGCCGAGGAGGTCTTCGGCCCGGTCGCGCCGGTACGCCCCTTCGACACCGTCGAGGAGGCCGCCGCCCTGGCCGCGCACAGCCCGTACGGCCTGTCCCTGGGCGTCGTCACCGCCGACGCCGCCCGCGGCCTGGACCTCGCCGAGCGCATCCCGACCGGGATCGTGCACATCAACGACCAGACGGTGAACGACGAGGCGGTCGCGCCCTTCGGCGGTACGGCAGCCTCCGGCACCGGCGCCCGCTTCGGCGGCGAGGCCAACCTGGAGGCCTTCACCGACCTGCGCTGGACGACGGTGCGCGGCGACGTGGCGCCGTACCCGTTCTGAGCCCTACTCGCCGTTCTGCTCGGCCTGCGCCTGCTGGGCGGCGACGGCCTTGCGGACCTCGTCCATGTCGAGCTTGCGGGCCTGCCCGATGACGTCCGTGAGGGCGGCCTCGGGCAGGGCGCCCGGCTGCGCGAAAACGGCGACCTGGTCGCGGACGATCATCAGCGTCGGAATGGACTGGATACCGAAGGCCGCGGCCAGCTCGGGCTGCGCCTCGGTGTCCACCTTGCCGAACACCAGGTCGGGGTTCTCCTCGGCCGCCTTCTCGTAGACCGGGGCGAACTGCCGGCAGGGACCGCACCAGGCCGCCCAGAAGTCGATCAGGACGAAGTCGTTGTCCGTGACCATCTGGTCGAAGTTCTCCTTGGTGAGCTCCACGGTGCTGCTCATGGCGTGATCCCTCTTCCTGGGTCGGGGGTGAGCCGTCCGCACAACACGGTCGGACGGACAGGTATTCCGCTCGCGGGACGTTCGCGAACCGTCATGCTCCGGCGCTCGTACCCGTGTGGCCACGGCGCACACCACCCACCAGACTGACCCCATGACGGAAACGGAATCCATCGCGTACGACGTCGTGATCATCGGAGCCGGGCCCGTGGGGGAGAACGTGGCCGACCGCACTCGCGCGGCCGGCCTGTCCACCGCGGTCGTGGAGAGCGAACTGGTCGGCGGCGAATGCTCCTACTGGGCCTGCATGCCCAGCAAGGCCCTGCTGCGCCCGGTCATCGCCCGGGCCGACGCCCGCCGCCTGCCCGGCCTCAGCGCCGCCGTGCAGGGTCCACTCGATGCCGCGGCGGTGACAGCCCGGCGCGACGAGGTCGCCGCCCACTGGAAGGACGACGGCCAGGTCGGCTGGCTGGACAGCGTCGGCGCCGACCTCTACCGCGGGCACGGCCGCATCGCGGGCCCCCGCACCGTGACGGTGACCGGCTCCGACGGCACCGAGCGCGTCCTGACCGCCCGGCACGCTGTCGCCGTCTGCACCGGCACCCGCGCCGTCCTGCCGGACCTGCCCGGACTCGCCGAGGTGCGGCCCTGGACCAGCCGCGAGGCCACCAGCGCCAAGCAGGCACCGGGACGCCTGGTCGTGGTGGGCGGGGGAGTGGTCGCCACCGAGATGGCCTGCGCCTGGCAGGCCCTCGGCTCGCAGGTCACCCTGCTGGTGCGCGGCAAGGGCCTGCTGAACCGCATGGAACCCTTCGCCGGTGAACTGGTCGCCGAGGGCCTCACCGAGGCCGGGGCCGACGTACGCACAGGCACCTCCGTCCGCTCGGTGACCCGTGAGAACGGCACCGTCGTGGTCGTCACCGACGGCGGCGACCGGATCGAGGCCGACGAGATCCTCTTCGCCACCGGCCGCGCCCCGCACACCGAGGACATCGGCCTCGACACGATCGGCCTGGAGCCCGGCTCCTGGCTCCCCGTCGACGACAGCCTCCGCGTCACCGGCAGCGACTGGCTCTACGCCGTCGGCGACGTCAACCACCGCGCCCTCCTCACCCACCAGGGCAAGTACCAGGCCCGAATCGCGGGCGCCGCGATCGCCGCCCGCGCCTCGGGCGTCCCGCTCCTGGAGACCGACCCCTGGGGCGCCCACGCCGCCACCGCCGACCACGCTGCCGTCCCGCAGGTCGTCTTCACCGACCCCGAGGCGGCGGCCGTCGGCCTCTCCCTCGCCGAGGCCGAACAGGCCGGCCACCGCGTCCGCGCCGTCGACTACGACCTCGCGAACGTCTCCGGCGCCTACCTCTACGGCGAGGGCTACCGGGGTCGCGCCCGCATGGTCGTCGACCTGGAACGCGAAATCCTCCTCGGTGTCACCTTCGTCGGCCCCGGCGTCGGCGAACTCATCCACTCCGCCACCATCGCGATCGCGGGCCAGGTGCCCCTCAGCAGGCTCTGGCACGCGGTGCCCTCGTATCCGACGATCAGCGAGGTGTGGCTGCGCCTGCTGGAGACGTACCGGGACAGCTGACGGCCGGGGTCAGTCCAGGTCCGCGGGAAGCCCGAACCAGCGCAGCAGTACGGGGCGGGCGTCCGGGGGCGCCTCCTCGGGGCCGCGGGCGTAGCGCGCGAGCAGGGCCACGTAGTCGTCGTGCAGCGCGTTCAGTTCGTCCTTCGTCAGGTGGACGAGGCTGCGTGACCCCCGCATCCAGCCCTCGGACTCGGCCTGCTCCGCGGTGAACCTCCGCGCGAGCTCGACGTCCTCCTCCAGCCTCAGCCGATCCAGCTCGGCCGACACGGCGCGCTCGGCGTCCGTCAGCTCCCCCTGCGGCGGGCGGCGGATGTCGAGCCCGCGCACTCCGCGCCACCAGCGCTCCCGCCCGCCGGAGCGCTCCGGGATGTCCTCGATCAGCCCCGCGCGCTCCAGCATGCGCAGGTGATAGCTGAGCGTCCCGGTGTTCTCGCCGAGCGCGGCGGCGAGGGTCGTCGAGGTCGCCGGGCCCTTCGCGCCGAGGTGGCGCAGGATGCGCAGGCGCAGGGGATGCGCGAGGGCCTTGAGCACCTCGGGGCTGTCGACGGTGCGCCGCGCGCCGACTTCCGCTCGCTGTTCGTCCGTACCCCGTTCCCGCGTCATGGCGGCAGTCTACCCGGACGGCGGAATTTTCTCTGCAGAGCTTCCTCTGCAGAGAAATGTCTGTAATGCTGGGCGCATGAAGACGAAGCGACCGAGCCGAACGAACCGAGCCGTTTTGCCCGCCGCGGGAGCCTTGCTCGCCGGACTCTGCCTGGGCGTTGCGCCCGCGCAGGGCAGTGAACGGGCCGCGGATCCGCCCGAGTTCGACTTCTCCGCGTGCCCGCCCGTGGACGAGTTCCCGGCGGAAGCGGACCCAGGGACCTGGCGCTGCGAAGTCATGCACGCCACGGGCCACCTGCGCATGGGAAGGGTCGACGTGCCGCTCACCGAGCCGATGAAGATCACCTTCGCCGAGGGTCGCGTGAACGGCGAATTCGCCCAGGTCTTCGGAGGGATGAAGGCCGCGCCCGTCCGGGTCGGGCGCACCCCGCTGACCCTGACTCCGCAGTACGGCGGCTACTCCGACTTCGAGTCCGACGACACCCGGCGCGGCGAGTTCGCCATCAAGTTCGCGGTGCGCCCGACCCACGGCCTGCCGGTCCTGCCGCGAGGCTGCTCAGTAGGGCGCGACACCGCCCCGATCCACCTGATACTCAAGGACACCGAGCCCACCCGGGTGATATCCCCGAACCCCCTGGTCGTGACCTTCGGCGCCCAGGACACGGAGTTCACCGCCCCGCGCACCGGCGGCTGCGGTCATCTGGGCCGGATGCTCGACCACGCCCTGGGTCTGCCGTCCGCGTCGGGGGCGAACGCGTTCGACATGAAGGTCAGGGTGGCCATCCGGCCCTACGAGTAGAAGCTCCGGCCGTCCCGGGGCTCACCCCGGCAGGTCGAACCCGAGGGCCGCGGCGGCCTCCGCGGGGGTCGGCTGGGACCAGCGTTCCGCCATCGCCTGACCGGAGGACAGGGAGCGGGGCTCGGCGCGGTCGAGGTAGAGGGTGCCGTCGAGGTGGTCCGTCTCGTGCTGGACGATACGGGCGGGCCAGCCGGTGAACTCCTCGTCCAGGGAACGGCCGTGCTCGTCCTCGCCGGTCAGCCGGACCCGGGCGGGGCGTGCCACTACCGCCTGCCAGCCGGGCACGCTCAGACAGCCCTCGAAGAACGCGGCGCGCTCCGCGCCCAGGGGCTCGTACGACGGGTTCACCAGGACCCGGAACGGCTGCGGCACCCGGCCGCGGGCCAGCCGTACCTCCTCGGTCACCGGTGCCGGGTCCTCCAGTACGGCGATCCTCAGCGGGACGCCGACCTGCGGGGCCGCGAGGCCGACACCGGGCGCCGTGTGCATGGTCAGACGCATGGCCTCGATGAGGCGGGCCAGCAGGGCGGGGCCCAACTGGCCGTCGTAGCGCTCGGTTCCGCGCCGCAGCACCGGGTCGCCGGCCGCGACGATCGGCAACGGGCCGTCCGTGGAGAGGAGTTGTTCGACCAGGTCGACCAGGCGCGCGGGGTCAGTGGGGGATGCCATCGGGTCAGGATGCCATGACGGGGGGCGGGTGTGGCGCAGGTCACTTCGGCGGTCGGGAACTCGGGCGGGGCGCGGCCCGACTACTGGACCGCTACGCACCCCCCAGTCAGGAGAGGCCCGTCGATGTCCACCGCTCCCTCGACCACCAAGGACGAGGCCCCACCCTCCGGCTCCGCCCCGGCGCCGGGCCGCCGCACCTGGGCGCCCCTGCGCCCGCTGATCCTGCGGCTGCACTTCTACGCCGGAGTGCTCATCGCGCCGTTCCTGCTCGTCGCCGCCGCGACCGGCTTCCTGTACGCGGCCTCGTTCCCCATCGAGAAGGTGGTGTACTCCCATGAACTGACCGCTCCCGTCGGCGAGGAGAAGCTGCCGATCTCCGAGCAGGTCGCCGCGGCCCGCAAGGCGCACCCCGAGGGCACGGTCGCCGCCGTACGCCCCTCACCCGAGGACGACGCGACCACCAGGGTCATGCTCTCCGGCGTCGAGGGCGTCGACGAGGACCACACCCTCGCCGTCTTCGTCGACCCCTACACCGCCGAGGTGCGCGGCTCGCTCGAACAGTACGGCTCCACCGGCGCGTTGCCGCTGCGCACCTGGATCGACGAGTTCCACCGCGACCTGCGGCTCGGTGAGGCGGGTCGCTGGTACAGCGAACTCGCCGCGAGCTGGCTGTGGGTGGTCGCGCTCGGCGGGCTGGTGCTGTGGTTCGCCCGCAGCCGGGCCCGCCGCGAGCTGCGCGGCACCTCCGGTCGCCGCCGCACCCTGAGTCTGCACGGCACGGTCGGCGCCTGGGCGGCGGCCGGGCTGCTGTTCCTGTCGGCGACCGGGCTGACCTGGTCGCAGTACACCGGCGCCCACATCGACGAACTGCGCACCTCGCTCGGCGGCGCCACCCCCTCCGTCTCGGCGAGCGCGGGCGACCACTCCGGGCACGGCGCCTCGTCGGGCGGCACCGGGGAGGCGGCGGACGGTGCCGGCCTGGACAAGGTGCTCGCGGCTGCCCGCGCGAAGGGACTCGGCGACCCGGTCGAGATCGTGCCGCCCGCGGACGCGGAGTCGGCGTACGTGGTACGGCAGATCCAGCGCAGCTGGCCCACCAAGCAGGACTCCGTCGCCGTCCACCCCACCACCGGCGAGGTCACCGACGAACTGCGCTTCGCCGACTACCCGGTGCTGGCCAAGCTCACCCGCTGGGGCATCGACCTGCACACCGGCATCCTGTTCGGCCTGGTCAGCCAGATCGCCCTGATGCTGCTCGCGCTGGCGCTGATCGTGCTGATCCTCTGGGGCTACCGCATGTGGTGGCAGCGCGGCCGGGGCTCCGCATTCGGACGCCCGATCCCGCGCGGCGCATGGCAGCAGGTACCCCCGCAGATCCTGGTGCCGCTGGCGGTGGCGGTCGCCGTCGTCGGCTACTTCGTACCCCTGCTCGGGATCTCTTTGCTGGCCTTCCTCGCCGTCGACATCGTGCTCGGCGAGATCGACCACCGTCGTGGCAGGACGGCGGAGTCGCGATAACTACCCGGCCAGGGCGGCGAGTTCGGCGTTGGCCCGCTCGGTGACATGGGCCAGCACCCGCCTGGCCGCGGCGAGATCCTCGGCCGGGATACCGGCGTAGACCCGCGCGCTGATGGGGGCGGTCTCGGCGGACGTACGGTCGAAGAGCTCGCGCCCGGCGTCCGTGATCCGCACGGCGGAGGGCTCCTGGGGTGCCAGCAGCCCTCCGCCGATCAGCTCGTCGACGACCGACCCGGCCTCCGCCGCGTCGATCTTCAGCGCCTCGACGACACCGCCGACGAGTACGTCCCGCTCGACCGGACCGTCGGCCACGGCGACGAGCCGCAGCGTGACGGACTGCTGGAAGGTGGCGCCGTGCCGGGACAGCACGTTCTCCAGCAGCGCGCGGGAGGCGTAGTGCGCGAGGGCGATGTCGCGGGGGTTGAACGGGGGAGTGGACGTGGTGGTCATGACTGCTCCTCGGTCTCACGGGGTGCGTCGGGCTCAAGAGATACGTCGAGCAAGGTGGCGAGCGTCCGCCGGAACTCCTGCGTGCGCTCGCTGTCCAGGCCGCCGAGCGGGGCCAGCAGCTGCCGGTGCAGCCCCTGGACGACGTCGATGGCCTGGCGGGTGCGCTCGCGCCCCAGTTCGGTCAGTGCGAGCTGTACGGCGCGCGGGTCGCGCGGGTCCCGGGTGCGTTCCAGCAGGCCTGCGCTCTCCAGGGAGCGGGCGAGCTTGGAGACGTAGAGGGCCTCCAGCCCGGTGTGGTCGGCGAGCCGTCGCTGGCTGGGCCGCTCTCCGGTGCGGTGCATGCCGTACAGGGAGGCCACCATCGCGTACTGCGCGTGGGTGAGCCCCAGCGGGGCGACGGCGCGGTCGACCGCGACCCGCCACTTCGTGGACAGCCGCCACACCAGGAACCCGGGTGTGGCCTGTTCGGAAACCTTGCTCATGGCAGATACTGTACATAGCGACTATAGCCATGGCTACTATTTTCGAACGGCGGTACTCGAAACCGCCCGGAATGACGGACTGACGGAGTGCCCCCGGCAGGGCTACTTTGGGCGACATGAGCAATCTTGATCGCGAGGCCGTGCCCGCGGTGTGCGGCGGCCGTGGCTTCGTCGTCGCGGAGCCGGTCCGCGAACTCCTCAGCCCGCGCCGGGTCAAGCTCGGCGAGTCCTCCGAAGTCCGCCGCCTGCTGCCCAACCTGGGCCGCCGTATGGTGGGCGCCTGGTGCTTCGTCGATCACTACGGCCCCGACGACATCGCCGACGAGCCCGGCATGCAGGTGCCCCCGCACCCGCACATGGGCCTGCAGACGGTGAGCTGGCTGCACGAAGGCGAGGTCCTGCACCGCGACTCCACCGGCAGCCTCCAGACGATCCGCCCCCGCGAACTGGGTCTGATGACCTCCGGCCGGGCCATCAGCCACTCCGAGGAGAGCCCCAAGTCCCACGCCCGCTTCCTGCACGGCGCGCAGCTCTGGGTCGCCCTGCCCGACAGCGACCGCCACACCGAGCCGCGCTTCGAGCACCACGCCGACCTGCCGGTGATCACCGCGCCGGGCCTGACCGCCACCCTGATCCTCGGCTCCCTGGACGGCGCGGCCTCCCCCGGAACGACGTACACCCCTCTCGTCGGCGCCGACCTCGCCCTCGCCCGCGGCGCGGACGTCCGCCTCCCCCTGGAACCGGACTTCGAGTACGCCGTCCTGTCCATGTCCGGCGAGTCGTACGTCGACGGCGTCCCCGTCCTCCCCGGCTCCATGCTCTACCTCGGCTGCGGCCGCACCGAACTCCCCCTGCGGGCCGAGTCCGAGGCGGGCCTGATGCTCCTCGGCGGCGAGCCGTTCGAGGAGGAACTGATCATGTTCTGGAACTGGATCGGCCGCACCCAGGAAGAGATCGAACAGGCCCGCCGGGACTGGATGGAGGGGACCCGGTTCGGGGAGGTGAAGGGGTACGACGGGGCACCGCTGCCGGCGCCGGAGCTGCCGGTGACGCCGCTCAAGCCGCGGGGGCGGGTGCGCTGAGGGTCAGACGCAGCTAACGGCGCTTTAGGTCGATCAGCGAGTCGTCGAGCCGGCGTCCGCAGATTCTCCGTGCTCGGGACGATCCGGTACGCGGCCAGGGGAGTGGAGGCGGTCAGGGAGTGATCCTCGGGTAGCGCTCTCCGCTGGTGGTCCCCGGGGCGCTGCCGCTTGCCATGATCGTCTCGGAGGGGGACACTGCCTCGGCACTCCCGAACCCGAGACAGGCGGCTGAAGTGGGGATTTTCGCGTGGTGGCGTGATCGCAGAGTCAGCGCACAGCTGGACCGGCTGGCCGAGGCGGTCCGCTCCGGCACGGCCCTCATCGCGGACGCGACCGCGTACGAGGCGGCCGGGGACCAGGCCGCGATACCGGGTGTGGTGGAGTGCTGGGACGACATCCTCCAGTTCAAGGCGAACACCGAACTCCCCTCGTGGACCGAGGGCTGGCGCATCCCCCAGTCACAGATCGAGGACGTCCGTGCGTGCGAGCAGCCGGGAGAACTGGTGATCACCTTCCGCACCCCCACCCGGTTCCGGGCCATCGCCGTGACCCCCTTGCTGCACGCGGAGAAGTGGCGGGGGCTGGTCGCTCCCTGACCGGCGCCGCGCACCGGGCCCGCCGCGCGCGTACGCTGCGAATGCGGGCCGGGCGGGCCGGTCGGCGGTGGGAGTGCTCATGGGCGCCGTGGATCCTCTGGTGCGGGGCCGGGAGGCGTACGGGCGGCTGGCCTGGCGGGATGCGTACGAGCAACTGGCGGACGCGGACCGGCGGGAACCGCTCGACAGCGGTGATCTCGAACGGCTGGCGCAGGCGGCGTACCTGGTGGGGGCACTCGACGCGGCGATGGGCGCCTGGGAACGGAGCCATCACGCACACCTCGACCGGGGCGACGCGGCCGCAGCCGCGCGGTGCGCGTTCTGGCTCGGTCTCACGCTCTTCCTGCAGGGCGAGCACGCCCGCGGCGGAGGCTGGCTGGGACGGGCGCAGCGCATTCTTCAGAAGGCGGCACTCGACTGTGCCGAGCAGGGATACCTGCGCGTCCCCCTGGCCGTCGGGGCACTCGACGCCGGGGACCCCGAAGGGGCCTATCGGGGGTTCGTCGAGATCGGTGAGATCGCCGAGCGGTTCGACGACGCCGATCTGCGGGCCTTCGGGACCCTGGGGCAGGGACAGGCGCTCGTGGCGCAAGGGCGGGCCGCGGAGGGGGTGGCGCGGCTGGACGAGGCGATGGTGGCCGTGACCACCGGAGAGGTGTCGCCCATCGTCTCCGGGATTGTCTACTGCGCTGTGATCCTCGCCTGCCGCGGTATCTACGACCTGCGGCGGATGCACGAGTGGACCGCCGCGCTGAGCCGTTGGTGCGCCCGGCAGCAGGATCTCCAGCCCTACCGGGGGCAGTGCATGGTGCACCGTTCGGAGATCATGCAGGTGCGCGGCGAGTGGGCCGACGCCATGGACGAGGCGGCCCGGGCCTGCGAGCACCTGTCCGCCCTGCCCGGTGACCCGGTGATGGGCATGGCGCTGTACCAGCGGGGCGAGCTGTTCCGGCTGCGGGGCGAGTTCTCCCGTGCCGAGGACTGCTACCGCGAGGCCCGCGACCGGGGGCACTCCGCGCAGCCGGGGCTGGCCCTGCTCCGGCTGGCCCAGGGGCGGCCGGCCGACGCGACCACCGCCATCCGCCGGACCCTGGTCGAGACCGAGGGAGGGGAGGAGCGCCTCAGGGTGCTGGTCGGGTACGTGGAGATCGAGCTGGCCGCCGGAGCCGTGGAGGACGCACAGCTGGCCGTGGACGAGCTCGACAAGATCGCGGACGCCTTCGACTCGCCGTATCTGCGCGCGGTCGCCGCCTACGCGCACGGCTCCGTGCTGCTGGCGGCCGGTGATCCGGAGGCCGCGTGCATCGCCCTGCGCCGGGCATGGACCGCCTGGCAGGAGAACGGCGCCCCCTACGAAGCGGCCCGCGTGCGGCTCCAGATGGCGCGCGCCTACCGCCAGGTCGGCGATCACGACACGGCCGGTATGGAACTGCGGGCCGCCCGTGAGGTCTTCCAGCGGCTGGGCGCCGTACCGGCCCTGGAACAGGTGCGGGAGCTGATGGGCGACACGGTGCGGGCGGGCGTCGGCGGTCTGACCCCGCGCGAGGTGGAGGTGCTGCGGCTGATCGCCACCGGTGCGTCGAACCAGCAGATCGCCGACCGGCTCGTGATCAGCGACAGGACCGTCGCCCGGCACGTCAGCAACATGTTCACCAAGCTCGGCGTCTCCTCGCGGGCCGCCGCCACGGCTTACGCCTACGAGCACGACCTCGTCTAGGGCGCGTACACCGGAGTACACAGAAATACCCACAGGCCGCGCACCCGCGCAGTGGGTGATACGACCGAAGCGCTCACCCCTCCTCGACTCGGACCCTTGTCCGTAGGAACCCCCGCAGGCACCGAGGAAGGAGGCCGTGATGAGCACTCACGACACTCGGGAGCCGTCCACCGGGCAGGAGTACCGCGGCCGGCTGCTGGCGGCCATGCCCCTGACCGAACGGCGCATTCAACTCGGGACCGTCTCCACCGCGGTCCTGGAAGGCGGCGACGGACCTCCCCTCGTGCTGCTGCACGGCCAGGGCGAGTTCGCCGCCGTATGGCTCATGGTGGTCCCCGACCTGGTCAGGACGCACAGGGTGATCGTTCCCGACCTGCCGGGCCACGGGGAATCGGAGGTGAGCGACGGCCCGCTCGACAGCGACGCGGTCATGACCTGGCTCGACGAACTGATCGACCGGACCTGCCAAGGCCGGCCGCCCGTGCTGGTCGGCCACCTGCTCGGCGGTGCCATCGCCGCGCGGTACGCCGTGCACCACAGCCGGCGCCTCGCCCGCCTGGTCCTGGTCGACACCATGGGCCTGGCCTGGTTCCGGCCCGCGCCGAGCTTCGCGCTGCCCATGATGGGCTTCGTCGCCCGGCCGACCCCCAAGAGCCGCGACCGCGTCTTCAAGCGGTGCTTCTACGACATGGAGCACGTGGGCGAGCGGACGGGGGAGCAGTGGGAACCCTTGCGGGCCTACGCCCTGGACCGCGCCCGCACCCCGAGCGTCCAGGCGGCACTTCGCACCCTCATCCCGAAGGTCGGCATGCGGCCGATCGCATCCGGTGATCTCACCCGCATCGACGTACCCACGGACCTGATCCACGGCCGCCACGACCTCCAGGTCCGGCTGCGCACGGCGCAGGCGGCGAGCGCCCGCTACGGCTGGCCCCTGCATGTGATCGAAGACTGCCGCGACGACCCGGCCGCCGAGCAGCCGGACGCGTTCCTCAAGGCGCTGCGCACGGCGACAGGGGAGTCACGTCAGAACGGAGGCGCGTCATGACCGCGCGCATGCTGGAGGTCACCGGCCTCGAAGACGGCGGCGTCGGCCTGACCGCCACACAGATCGAGAAGCTTGGCACCCGGCTGGCGGGCCCGCTGCTCGCGGCCGGGGACAACGGCTGGGACGAGGCCGTCCTGGTCTGGAACGCCATGGTCACCGCGGTACCGAGACTGGTCGTCCAACCGGTCTCGGCCGAGGACGTGGCGACGGTCGTCCGGTTCGCCGCGGACCACGGTGTGCTGCTGAGCGTCAAGGGCGGCGGCCACAACATCGGCGGCACGGCACTCGCCGACGGCGGGCTGACCCTGGACATGTCCCGTATGCGGGAGGTCACCGTGGACCCGGCCGCCCGGCTCGCCCACGTGGGCCCGGGGTGCCTGTTGCAGGACGTGGACCGGGCGACCCAGCGGCACGGGCTGGCGACGGTGCTCGGCTTCGTGTCCGAGACCGGGGTCGCCGGACTGACCCTCGGCGGCGGATTCGGCTATCTGGCACGCCGGTTCGGCTGGGCCGCCGACAACCTGGAGCAGGTCGAGATCGTCACGGCGGACGGGCGGATCAGGACCGCGAGCCGCACGGAGCACCCGGACCTGTTCTGGGCGCTGCGCGGCGGTGGCGGCAACTTCGGCATCGTCACGCGCTTCACCTTCCGGCTGCACCGGGTCGGCCCCGTCATCACCGGCGGCCTCGCCGCCTGGGGCGCCGACCGCGTGGACGACGTCCTCGCGACGTACCGGGAACTCACCGCGAACGCCCCCCGCGAGCTGACCGCGGCGGTGGTCGTACGGCTCGCGCCGCCCGCGCCGTTCGTACCGGAGGAGTGGCAACTCAAGCCCGTGGCCGGGGTGTTGGTGTGCCACAGCGGCAAGGGCGCCGAAGCCGATCTCGCACCGCTGAGGTCCCTGGGGGATCCGATCTTCGACCTCATCGGCGAGAAGCCCTACACGGCCCAGCAGTCCATGCTCGACGAGACGGAACCCAAGGGCCTGAACCAGTACTGGAAGGCCGAGTTCCTCCCGGACCTGCCCGCCGACTACCTCCCCGCCTTCCGGGACGCCGCACTGGACGTCGCGTCCCCGCTGTCCTTCTCCGTCGTCTTCCATCTCGCCGGCGCGATCAACGAGGCCGACGAGGACGGTGGCGCGGTCGGCAACCGGGACGCCCGCTTCATCAGCGGCTTCTCCGGGGTGTGGCCACCGGGGGACGACGGCGAACGCATCGTGGGCGCGGTCCGCGCGGGCTGGGAGAGGATCCGCCCGTACTCGACCGGCGGGAACTACGTCAACTTCCAGCTGCCCGAGGACGGCCCCGACCGGACCGCCGCCGCGTACCGGGGCACGTACGAACGCCTCCAGCAGGTCAAGGCGGACTGTGACCCCGACAACCTCTTCCGGGTCAACCGCAACATCCGTCCGAGCGGGGTGCTATCCATGCCCCATGAACGTTGATCACGCCGACCCCACCGAGCTGGCCGCCCTGCGCGCGGCGTTCGACGCCGAGCGCAAGGGCGCGCCGCCGCTGGGGTGGAAGGCGGTCCGTGCCTTCGAGGCGGAGCACGGGATCGTCCTGCCCGAGCCCTACCGGACCTTCGTCGCCGAGACAGCGGACGGCTCTCCGTCCGGACCACCGGCGTACGGGCTGCTGCCCCTGGTGGAGCTGCCGGTCGACTGGGCCGGGGACGGGCGGGACCGTGACCTCGGCACGCCGTTCCCGCTGACGGAGACCTGGATATGGGAGGAGGACGAGGATCCGGCGGACGACATCGAGGAGCGCATCGAACAGGTCCACAACCACGGTTCTCTCGTGCTCGGCACGGACGGCTGCGCGATGAACTGGCACCTCGTCGTCACCGGTCCGCAGCGCGGCCACATCTGGCAGGTCACCGATGTCGGTGCCCTGCCCTTCGGCGCACACTCCGGGTTCACCGGCGGGGAGCCCGGATTCGCGGGATGGGTACGGCACTGGGCGCAGAACAAGGACTGGTTCGACGCCGAGTGACCGGCATCGGGACCGTTTCACCACCGGTCCCGTCAACTCCGCCCGGACGCACCGGCTTTGCGGGCGCGCGGAAGCAACCGCCGGTGCCGCCGGGTTAGTTCAAGGCCTGATCTAGCATGAGGCAGATGACTGACGATCTCCGTCCTTTGAGCGCCACCGAGGAAAAGGTGCTGCGCACCCTGCCCGAGGCGATCGACGCCCTGCTCAAGGCGTGGGACGAGGACCTCACCAGACGGCACGGGCTCTCGCAGGTCGAGTACACGGCGTTGCGCGTGCTGTCGGAGGCGGACGGGCAGGGCAGGCAGCTCTCCCTGCTCGCCGAGGACTGCCTGCAGTCCCTCAGCGCGATGAGCAGGACCGTCGACCGGCTGGAGGCCCGGGGCCTGGTCGAACGCAGACGCGGGTCCAGCGACCGCCGTGCCGTACGGGCGGTGCTCACGGAGCGCGGCGCGAGCGTGCTGAAGGAGGCGGGGCCGGAGCATCTCCGGCTCGTCCGGCGTACCCTCTTCGACCAGCTCGAAGGGATCGACCTGAGCGCGATGGCCGAGGTGCTGCGGAGAATCGTCGAGGGGGCTCAGCGCGCCCGCGCCGTACGCTGACCGCCCTGAGCGGTACGGCGCTGCGCGCGGGGTACCTTTCGCCGTGATGTACAGGCGGCCGGTGCCGCCGCGCGGAAGGAACCGATCCTGAACACCCAGCTCGCGGAGACGCTGTCCGTGGCCCTGCTCGTACTGGTCCTGGCCGGTGCGATCGTCCGCCCCTTCGGCTGGCCGGAGGCAGTCGTCGCCGTTCCCGCGGCGGTCCTGGTGGTCGTCACGGGGGCGATCCCGTTCGACGCCGCCCTCGACGAAGTGGAACATCTGGCGCCGGTCGTCGGCTTTCTGGCGGCCGTGCTGGTGCTCGCCCAGCTGTGCGACGACGACGGGCTGTTCCGTGCCTGCGGGGCGTGGATGGCGCGCACGGCGGCGGGCCGTCCGCGCCGCTTGCTGGCCCAGGTGTTCGTCGCCGCCTCGGCCATCACGGCGGTGCTCAGCCTGGACGCCACCGTGGTCCTGCTGACGCCGGTCGTGTTCGCCACCGCCGCCCGGCTCGGTGCGCGCCCCAAACCGCATGTCTACGCCTGCACCCATCTGTCGAACACGGCCTCGCTGCTGCTGCCGGTCTCCAACCTCACCAATCTGCTCGCCTTCACCGCGAGCGGGCTGAGCTTCACCCGGTTCGCGGCGCTGATGGCGCTGCCCTGGGCGGCGGCCATCGCCGTCGAGTACCTGGTCTTCCGCCGCTTCTTCGCCACCGACCTGGACGCCGGGGCGCAGACCGCGGACGTGGGGGAACCGCCGCCGCTGCCGAGGTTCGCGCTGGTGACCGTGGGATGCACGCTCGCCGGGTTCGTCCTGACCTCGGCGGTCGGCGTCGACCCGGCCTGGGCCGCCCTCGCGGGCGCGCTGACCCTCGCCGTGCGGGCCCTGATCCGGCGCCGCACCACACCCCGGGCCCTGCTGGGCGCCGCCTCCGTGCCCTTCCTCGCCTTCGTGCTGGCGCTCGGCATCGTGGTCCGCGCGGTCGTGGACAACGGGCTCGACGAGGCGCTGGGTCACCTGATCCCCGCCGGTACGGGGCTGCCGGAACTGCTCGCCGTCGCCGCGCTGGCCGCCGTACTCGCCAACGTCATCAACAACCTGCCCGCGGTCCTGGTGCTGCTGCCGCTGACCGCCCCGTCCGGTCCCGGCGCCGTCCTCGCCGTGCTGCTCGGGGTGAACATCGGCCCCAACCTCACCTACGCGGGCTCCCTGGCCACCCTGCTGTGGCGGCGTATCGTGCATGCCCACGACGGCGAGGTCGAACTGCGGGAGTTCACCCGGCTCGGCGTGTACGCGGTCCCGGCGAGTCTGGGGGCCGCGGTGCTGGCACTGTGGGCCTCGCTGTCCGTGATCGGAGGAGGCTGACCCCATGGCCGTGGTCGTCTGGATCGTCGAGGGCACCTGGCACGCCTGCGTGGACGCCGCCCGCGCCCACGCCCCGGCGGACACCGACATCGTCCTGCTGCACGTCACCCCGGCCGACGTCCCCGGTGCCGCGCACGGCGCCTTCGCCGGGCTGCTCGGCCGCGGCCACCCCGAGCGCGACCCGGGCACACGCCTGGAACAGCTCGCCGCCTCCTCCGCGCGGGAACTGCTCCAGACCGCGGCCGACCGGCTGGGACGGGCCTGCACCCGGGTCGAGCGCACCGGCCGCGTGGAACGCGAGGTCGTCGCCGCGTCCGAGGGCTCGGACCTGCTGATCCTGGCCCGCGACGGCGACCGCACCCACCTCGGCCCGCACAGCCTGGGCCCGGCGAGCCGCTTCGTCGTCGACCACGCGCCCTGCCCGGTGCTCCTGGTGTGGCCGGAACCGCCACCGGGACTGCCGACCCTGCCGCCGCACCCCTGAGCGGCCCCTAAGCGGAGCCCGCCAGCGCCGCCTCCACCTCCTCCAGTTCCTTCGCCGGGTCGGCCATCCGGGCCATGACGGCGAAGTCGTCGGGGCTGTAGCGGGAGCGCACGTCCTCCCGCCAGCGCGCGGCGGCCGCGCGCAGGGGTTCCCGGGCCTCCGTGAGCCGTCCCAGCCGGTGCAGTACGAGTCCGTAGTACCCGGCGGCCTCGGTGCGGTACGCCGCGTCCCGGTCGTCCTCCCAGACCTGACGCAGATACGGTTCCGCCTCGGCGTACGCGCCGCGCTGCGCCATCAGCTTGCCCGCGAGCATGGCGTTCAGCGACGAACCGTCCTCGGCGGCCCGCACGTACCAGCGCTCGGCCTCCTGGTAGTCCCGGTGGTGCTCGGAGAGCCAGCCCATCTCGTTGCACGCGCCGGGGTGCCCCGCCTCGGCGGCCCTGCGGTACCAGTCGTCGCGCACCGCGGGCTTGTACCGCATCGCCCGGTACAGCTCCGCCAGCTCGTACGCGGCCTCCGGATCGCCCGCCTCGGCGGCCGGCTCGATCCACCGGACCACATGCCGCTCCGAGGCGCCGCCCCAGTCGTGAAGGATCTTCCCGTACGCGTACCCGGCGCCGACATCCCCCGCCTCCGCGCGCTCACGCAGTCCGGGCAGCCTGCGCAGGTCCTTGCCCGGCGCGGTGCTCCCCGACTCCCGCAGCACGGCCAGCCGTTCGAGCTGGGTGACGGCGTCCTCGTCGTCCTCCGCGAGCTGCCGGAACCAGCGCTCCGCCTCGTCGTAGCGCCGCTGCCGCTTGCACAGCAGACCGAGGTTGTACTGCGCGGCCGGATGCCCGAGACCGGCCGAGAGGACGTACCAGTGCTCGGCCTCGGTGAGGGCGCCGCGCTGCTCGTGCCCGAGTCCCAGCACGAAGGCGGCTCCGTGGTGGCCCTCCTCGTGGGCCCGGGTGAGCAGTTCGCACGCCTTGGCCCAGTCCGCGTCGCCGCCGGTCTCGTCCAGGAAGACGGCGTAGTCCACGCGGGCGGGCACACTCAGCTCACCGGCCCGCAGGTAGTAGGACTCGGCCTCGGCGGTCAGACCGGGGTAGTCACGGAAGTACTTCTCCAGGTCGAACAGCGGACGCAGCGCCGCCGCCGCGGCGTCCGCGTCCCGGTCGGCCTCGGCGGCGTCCAGCGCGGCGGCGACCTTGTCGAACTCCTCGCGGATCGACTCGAAGAGCTGCACCCAGCGGAAGACCGCGATGTCACCGATGTCGACGTTGCTCATCAAGAACTTGGGCGCCTCGTCGAGTTGCCCCTCGGCGGCGAGCAACTTGCCCAGCTCGATCTTGCAGCTGAGGTCGCGGCCGTTCTCCCAACCGCGCCGGAACCACTCGGCGGCCTCCGGGTCCCCGATCTCCTTGAGCAGGATGCCCAGTCCGTAGGCGCTGCCGGGATGGCGGTCGGCGACGGCGCGGTAGAGATCCGCCGCGGCGGGCCGGTCGCCGCGGATCTTCCGGTACCGGGCGAGGGTGTAGTGAGAGAACGCGTCGCCCGCCGCCACCGCCTGCTCCCAGTACGGGATGCCCTCGTCCACAAGGTGGTTGAGCACGAAGTAGTCGGTGTACCGACGGGCGGTCTTCTCGTCCCCGGCGCGTGCGGCGGCGACCAGGGCCTCGCCGCGCTGCTGTATCTCCTGTGTCACGAGCAACATCGTTTCACGCAGGCCCTGTTCAGCCGCGCGCGGGCAGCTCCGGCACCCCCACCCGGTCGAGCAGCGCCCGCATCTCCGCCACCGGCAACGAGGGGTTGGCCGCCGCCGACTGGCACACGTCCGGATCGTCGAGCAGTTCGACGATCCGGCGCACCGGCAGCCTGGGGTCGTAGGCCGCCGCCTGGCGCACCCAAACACTCGGGTCCTGGCTCAGCCGCTCCACCAGGGCCGGTGAGGCGTCCGGATCGCGCAGGGCGAGGGCGCGTTCCCGTGAGCTCTCCGCGTCGGCGCAGCGCGCCGCGAGACCCGCCGACGGGAACTGCGGACGGGCGACGAGCATGGCGCAGGCGCGGTGGTCACCATGCAGGTACAGGTCGAGCAGCAGCTCCGGAGGCGCCTTCGGGTGGAACTCGGCGAGCAGCAGCCGTACGGCGAAGTCCTCGTCCTCGGCCAGGAGTTGGACGCAGTCCTCGGGCAACTCCTCGCACACCGCGGCGCTCCGGCGCAGCCAGGTGTGCCCGGAGTGGGCGCAGCGGCGCAGCACGTCCACGTCGTGGCGGGCGCGCCGCACCCACTGCAGTGGGGTCAACCGGTCCTCGGGGCGCACCTTCCAGTCGATGGCGGCCCGCTGCTCCTCCGTCAGCTCCGGACGGGCCGAGACGGCGAGCCGCACCCTCGGGTCCTCGTGGCCGGCCAGCCGGGCGGCGAGGTCGGAGGGCAGCGTCGGATTGAGTGCGAGCAGGCTCAGACCGTAGTTGTCCTCCGCCATCAGGCGTTCCGCCAACTCCCTGGTGAGCAGCCCGGATTCGAGTACGTTTTGGTACTCGTACCCGCCCTTGGCCGTCTCGACGAGCCATGCCGTCTGCTCGGCGTCCTCGTGCATGACGTGCAGTGCGGCGGCCTGCCGGACCCGGTCGTCCGGGTCGTGGAGGCGTGCGGCGCGTACGTCCTCGGGGAGCTCCGTCCACAGACGACGGCAGGCGGCCATCCGGAGCAACGGGTCCTCGTGCGTGGCCAGCGGCGCCAGGACGTGGACGGGGATGTGGAACGACAGGGCCGTCTCGTGCCGGATGTCGGGCCGTGGGTGGTTCAGCAGCCGCTCGTACGCCCAGTCCGGCATCGGCTCGACCGTCGCCCGGTACGGAAACGCACCGCAGGCGACCAGAATGGCGTCGGACTCCGGGCCGTCCAGCAGCTTGGCCTTCAGCTCGGGGGAGGCCACCCAGCTGTCCGCTATCGCGCCGCGCACCAGGCGCACGGGGTGTCTGACCAGCGCCTCCCCGACCTCGTCCGGCAGCGACTCGCGCCAGGTGAGCCGTTGCACGATGTCCCAGTCGTAGTCCTCCGGCACGATGCGCAGCAGTACATCGGCGGGCGCGGACCGGTTGGCGGCCAGCCCGATCACAGCGTCACCTGCGGTCATACGAGATCCCCCTGCGAGAAACGAAGAAGCGGGCGGTGCTTGTGCGGCGCGGCCCGCTCCATGATCCCAGCCGAGGCCACCGCCGGCGGTTACGGTCGGCCCTATGCACGGTGATTCCCGAGGCTGGCGCGCGTGCCTGCTCGCCGGAGCGGTCTTCGCGGTCTGCATGGCCGGGACCACACTGCCCACCCCGCTCTACGGCCTGTACCAGGAGAGGTTCGACTTCTCCGAGCTGACCGTCACGGTCGTCTACGCCGTCTACGCCTTCGGGGTCATCGGCGTCCTGCTGCTCGCCGGGAACGCCTCGGACGCGGTCGGCCGACGGCCCGTACTGTGGTGGGGCCTGGTCTGCTCGGCGGCCAGCGCCGTCTGCTTCCTGCTCGCCTCAGCGCTGGGCTGGCTGTACGTGGGACGGCTGCTGTCGGGGCTGTCCGCGGGCCTGTTCACCGGCGCGGGTTCGGCGTACGTCATCGAACTCGCCCCGCGCGGGTCGCCACGCGGCACGCTGGTGGCCACCGCCGCCAACATGGGCGGCCTCGGCTGCGGCCCGCTGCTCGCCGGAGTGCTCGCGCAGTACGCCGACCGGCCGCTGTACCTGCCGTTCGCCGTCCACCTCGCCCTGGTCGTCATCTCGGCGGCTGTCCTGCTCCGGCTCCCGGAGACGGTGCGCGAGCGGCGGCCGCTGAGCACCGTACGGCCGCAGCGCCCCAGCCTGCCGCCGCGGGTGCGGCCGGTGTTCGGTCCGGCGGCGACCGCGTCCTTCGTGGGGTTCGCCCTGTTCGGGGTGTTCACCTCGGTCAGCCCGTCGTTCCTCGCCCAGTCCCTGGACGTGCACAACCACGCGGTGAGCGGACTCGTGGTCGCGCTGGCCTTCTTCTCCTCGACGGCCGGTCAGCTCGCCGTCGGCCGGGTCGGGGTGCCCCGCTCGCTGCCGCTCGGCTGCACCCTGCTGCTCGCGGGCCTGGCGCTGCTCGCCGGTGCCCTGTACTGGGACCTGCTGCCCCTCGTCGTCCTGAGCGCGGTCGTCGGCGGCACCGGACAGGGGCTGTCCTTCCGTGCCGCCCTGGCCGCGGTGGCGCAGGTGTCCGACGACGACAAGCGGGCGGCGGTGATCTCGGCCCTGTTCGTGGTGGCCTACGCCGGGATCTCGGTACCGGTGATCGGCGTGGGCCTGCTGGTGGCGCCGCTCGGACTGGAGGGCGCCGGGCTGGTGTTCATCGCGTGCATGGCGCTGCTGGTGTCGACGGCGGGTCTTTACCTGCAGCGCCGCCCGGTGCCGGAACCGGGCGGCGCCGGGTAGGTCACAGCGGCGGCATCTCGCCGGGGCGGGAGTCCAGGCCCGTGCGGCGGTTGACCCAGGCGCCCCGGGTGAAGTCCGGGACGGCGACCGGACGGCCGCCCGCGGCAAGGGACTTGACGCTCAGCGGGACGGGGGAGCACCACACGGCGGAGTCGTAGACGTCGATGTCGGGGACGAGCCCGGCGCGCATCTGCTGCACGGTGCGCCACTGCAGGACGTAGTCCATGCCGCCGTGCCCGCCGTTGTTCTCGGCGTCGTCACCGATCTTCAGCCACAGCCAGTGGTCGAACTCCTTGCGGTAGGCGTCGAACGCCCGCCAGGTGTGACCGCCGTGGTCCGGCTCCAGATAGACCCGACCGCCGCCCGCGGAGTCCACGCCCGCGTAGTCCTCGAAGATGCCGCGGCTGCCCGCGAGGGAGTTGATACGGCTGTACGGCCGCGGCGAGCTGACGTCGTGCTCGGCGCGGATCACCCGCCCCTGCGCGGTGTCGATGAGGCAGGTGACCAGGTCACCGTTGATGTAGGTCTCCCTCCAGCTCGGGTGGCCCTCGGGCACGAAACGCTCGCGGTAGTCGGCGAGCCCGCGCGGCTCGGTGGAGGTCGCCCGCAGAGTCGTCATACGGTCGCCGCGGTTGATGTCCATGGCGGCGGCGATGGGCGCCAGACCGTGCATGGGGTAGAAGGACGCGGTGCTGCGGGTGTGCCACAGCCTGCGCCAGGCGTCGGTGTAGTACGTGTCCGAGAACAGCAGGGCCCGCAGATCGTGCAGGTAGCCCCCGTGGCCGTTGGTGACCTCGCCGAACAGCCCGTCGTGGGCCATCTTCAGCATCGCCAGCTCATTGCGGCCGTAGGAGCAGTTCTCGGAGAGGATCAGGTGGCGGCGGGTGCGCTCGCTGGTGTCGACGAGGTCCCACAGCTCCTTCAGCTCGGTGGCGACGGGCAGTTCGACGAGTACGTGCTTGCCTGCGAGGAGTGCGGCGCGGCCCTGTTCGTAGTGGAACTCCCAGGGCGTGGCGATGTAGACGAGGTCGATGTCGTCCCGGCGCAGCATGCGGGAGTAGGCGTCGGCGGAGCCCCCGTACTCCACGGGCCGGGGGCGCCCTTCGGCGACCAGCTTGTCGGCGGTACGTCTGGCCCGTTCGGAGCGGATGTCGCACACCGCGCGGACGGTGCAGCCCGGGACGGCGGCCCAGCCCGAGGCCATGCCATGACCCCGGTTGCCGAGCCCGACGAGCCCGACGCGGACGGTGGGGTGCTCCTGGAACGGGACCCCGATCATCGATCTCTGGCCCGGTCGGCGCGCGGGGGCGCCTTCCGAGGATGCGGCGGCGGCCGGGGAACCCAGTCCGGCGACCACGGCGCCGGAGGCGAGGGCCCCGCCCATGAGGGTTCGGCGTGAGACAGCAGCGTGTTCAGGCATGGCGCGGATCGCTCCCTAATGCGTGGCGGCCGGCTGCTCTTGCTGCCGCATGACTCTGTCCATGCCAACTCGACATGTCAATAGGTGCTCGAAAAGAAGGAGTTGCGAGCACGATTGAGCAAGTCTCGTGCGATTGGCTGAATCTGGCGCCCTGTCAGCCCTACGCCGAACGCGGGACAGTCACGGAGCGTAGGCGCCGTCTGTCGTCGCTCGGCGGACCGCAGTGGATACGGTGCGTAACGGCCATCGAGCCGGACCTCACCGGCAACCCCTGCGGCCCGCCCCCACGCTCCGGCCCGACCGGGCGGCAGTGCCGCCGGGAGCCGAGGTCCTCGGGTGGACTCGTCCCTCTCCCCGATGGAAACGGAGACGCACGGTGATCGAGACGATGTGGCTGTACCCGCCGCTGGCCTTCGCCCGGCTGGGTCCGTCCCCCGAGCCCTGCGAGAACTACCGCTACGGGCCCAACGACCTGACCGCCCGGGGCACCGGCAAGACCGTGGCCCAGCCCGCCCCCTCGCTCGTCGTCGCCGAGGACGGCACGCTCACCGAGCGCCGGCCGCAGGGCAACCGGGTCCGCTTCAAGGACGAGCGGGGCTTCCGGCCCATCTGCCCGTTCTTCGAGGTGCACGGCACCTGGGCCGTCGACGGGGAGCGCGCCGAAGGGCCCATCACCACGCAGGTACTGGACGCCTTCGGCCTCACCCTCGCCGACGTCGCATGGAAGGTGGAGGTCGCCAACCTCAAGGCGCACCACTGCACCCGCTCCGACGACGACCGCATCGACGCCACCGTCGAGGTGGCCGGGAACGAGCACCGGCGGCGCCCCCTGGAGGGCCGCTCCCCGCAGGGCGCGGCCCGGCCCCTGGTACCCCCCGGCCGCCACATCCCCCTAGGGTCCGTCCAAGTCCCGCGCCCCAGCGACGACTTCCCCGAACTGCGGCTGCGCTTCACCCCCGCCGCCGGACTCGTCTACGGACCCACCGACCTGCTCCAGCGCACCAACCGGTACCCGCTTCCCGCCGAGCGGCTGTTCCTCTCGCCGGAGTCACGCTGGTGCGAGTTCCGGGCCGTCCGCTTCGACCCGCGGACCGCGCCCTCCGGCCTGTTTGCCGGAGCGTCCGCCGAGGACGGCGGAACCAGTTTCGGACTTGTGGACGACGTCTGCGACGGCCTGGTCAGTGTCACCATCGGCGATCTCACCGCGCGGGCCCGGGTCGTCGTCACCCCGCCCGACTTCGCCCCCGACCGCAGACCCTTCACCTCCCTGGCCGACGGCCTCGCCGACCGCGTCAAGCGCGCCGAGGTCCGCGACCCCGCCTACATCTCCGCGAATCCGCAGCTCACCGCCCTGGAGGTGCGCGACCTGTTCGAACGGGCCCTGGAGGCCATGGAATCCGTCAACGTGGACGCCCAGAACCAGCGGGCCACCGGTGAGAACATCGCCAACGCCCAGGCGGAGGGCAGCCCGGTCGCCGAGGCCCGCGCCCGCACCTTCCCGGCGCCGGTGCCCCTGGCCGGGATCACCCTCGCGCTCACCGAACGCGGGCGACGCAAGCACCGCCGCTTCCTCGCCCTGGAGGTCCTGGAGGACCTGATCCGCGAGCAGCCCGACTTCATCCAGCGGTTCGTCCGGCCGCCTGCCCTGGAGGAACCCTGGTACGACCGCCGTATGCCGGTCGCCAACCGCGGGTCCGACGCCTTCCCCATGCATGTGACCCGCCGACAGTACGACCTGCTCACCGCGTGGGCCGCGTCCGTGCGCGCGGGCGTGGAGGAGGGCTCGTGACCGTCCTTGTGCAGATCGGTAGGCGTCCGCCCGAGCGGGGTCCGGCGGGCCCGCCCGGCCTCGCCGCCGAGACCAGGGTCTTCCGCAGCGCCCACGGTGCCCATCTGTTCGTCGCCGACGGCAGCCGGATCTACGACCTGCCCGAGTCCACCGCCGCCCGGCTGGAGGCCTGGACGGCGGCCGCCGACGCGGCGCCCCACGACCCGGCGGCGGAGACCGCCCTCGCCGCCGAACTGGGACTGCCCCTGTGGGGCGGCGCGGGCGTCCCCGCCCCGCGCATCGACGGCACCCCGGCCGAGGTCCCGCCGCTGTCCTCCCTCTCCCTCAACGTGATGCAGGCGTGCAACCTCAGCTGCGGCCACTGCTACGCCGACGAGGGCCGCTTCGGCGGCTCCGCCCGCGCCATGCCCCGTGCCACCGCCTTCGCCGCCGTGGACCGGCTGCTCGCCGAGGCGGCACCCGGCGCCCCGGTCGTCGTCGGCTTCATGGGCGGTGAACCGCTCCTGGCCCGCGACCTCGTCCACGAGGTCGTCGACCACGCCACCCGGGCGGGCGCCGCCACCGGGCACCCGGTCCGCTTCGCCCTCACCACCAACCTGACCACCGTCCGGCCCGAGGACGCCGCGCTGTTCGCCGCGCACCCCTTCACCGTCGCCGTCAGCCTCGACGGCGACCGCGCCGGACACGACGCACTGCGCACCGCCCCCGGCGGCGGCAGCGCCTACGACAGACTGCGCGCCGGACTCGACGTGCTCAACCGGCACGGACGACCCCGCCACCTCTCCGCCCGGGTCAGCGTGACCCCGTACACCGGGAAGCTGAAGGGCATCCTGGAGCACGGGATCGACCTCGGCTTCGACGAGGTCGGCTTCGCCGCGGTGGTCAGCGCCCCCGACCCGGCCTACGAGATCGGCGCCGAGGCGTTCTCCGGGTTCCTGGAGCAGATGACCGAGTGCGGGGAGGCGGCACTGGCGGCACTCGCCGCGGGCCGCCCGTACCCCTTCGGCAACTTCCAGACCGCGATGCTCGAACTCCACACCGGCGGCCACCGCCCCTACCCGTGCGGAGCCGGGGCCGGTTACCTCAGCGCCTCCGCCGAGGGCGGCCTGTACGCCTGCCACCGGCTCGTCGACGACCCCGGGTTCCGCATGGGCTCCGTCGCCGGCGGGCCGGACCGGGCGGCGCGGGCCGAGCACCTCGCGGCCCGTCACGTGGACCGTACGGAGCCCTGCCGCACCTGCTGGGCCCGCTACCTGTGCGGCGGCGGCTGCTACCACGAGGTGGCCCGGCGGGGCCGCCCCGGCTGCGACTACATCCGCGGCTGGCTCGCCTTCTGCCTGCGCGCCTACGTCGAACTCACCGAGCGCGCACCCGAGTTCTTCCGCCGTACGACACCCTCCGACCTGCCCGGTGACCCGGCCGGACTGGCCCGCTGACCGTATCCGCGACCCACCCGGACGAAGGAGCCGACCGTGAACAACCCGATTCCCGGCAGCGTGGACCTGCCCGTACCCGAGGGGAAGGTCTTCCCCCGCAACCTCACCGCGCGGGCCGACTACGCGGTGCGGGGCAACCCCTCCGGCTCCCGCCCCGAGAGCGGCGTGGACAACTGCTTCCCCGGCCTCGAATTCGACCAGCGCAACCTGGACAAGGCGTTCTTCCCCGGGCTGCTCTTCGACTTCCACCACGGCAGCGGTTCGCGGCTGATCGGCGTCACCGAGGGCGACCCGGCCGTACTGGACCTCACGGCAGCCGACCTGGGCGCGGGCACCCCGAGCGACCCCTGGCGGCTGCACCTGTGGGCGGTGTGCGGACGGACCACCGTGGACCAGACGGAGGCACAGGCACCCGTCTTCCACGCCACCGAGCGCTCCGGGCTCGCCCTGTGGCGCCGGGTGCACGACCTGCTGCCGGGCAGGATCGCCATCCTGCTCGGCCCCACCCCGGGCAGCGAGTCCCCGGGCGCGAACATCGTGCCCGGCGGCCTCAACTCCTGGCGGACGCAGAACCGCACCACCGTGCAGCGCGGCGACGACGGACGGGTGGAGGCCGCCGTCCTCATCGCCGACCGGGCCGCCTACCTGGACCCCGACGGAGTCATCGACCCCGAGGTCTACCTCCCCGGCGACCTCACACGCAGCCTGTGCGCCCCGTGGCAGTACGACTTCCGCGAATGCGGCTGCTACTACTGGGCCGCGTCCAAACCCGACATCTCCGCCAGCCCCGACGGCCGGTTCCGCCCTCTGAACTTCCAGCGCGCCGACCGCTCGACCCCGCCCCCACTGGACACCCCGAACATCGCCGAGCGGGGCGCCCTGGAACTCGACCACCCCGAACTGATCACCAACTGGAACGTGCTCCCGGTCGTCCTCAACGGCCGCGAGGACGACGCACTCGGCCCGGGCGTGCCGTTCGAGCTGCGGGAGATGTCCCGCGAGGAGGTCGTCGCACGACTGGAGCACCTCGCCGACGTCGAGCACGCCCTGTGCCTGGAGTACCTCTACGCCCACTACTCGCTGAACGCCCCGACCGTCCTCGCCCCCGGCACCAACCCCCAGTCGCCCGTCGCACGGTTCCACGCGGCCGCCGCCGAGGTCTTCTCGGTCGCCGTGGACGAGATGCGCCACCTGCGCTGGGTCAACGAGGCCCTCGGCGTGCTCGGCAGACCGATCAAGCTCGACCCGCCGCCCCCGGACCTGGTCATCCAGGAGCAGACCGGGCAGGTCTTCGAGCTGAAGCCGCTCACCGCCGAGCAACTGGACTGGTTCATCAGGGTGGAGAAGACCAGTGACCAGCTCGATCTGGACGGCATCGACGGCATGTACGTCCGCCTCCACCACACCATCGTCAGACGGCCCGACCTGTTCCCCCAGTCCGACCGGCTCGCCCACCTGGTCAAGCTGATCATCGACGAGGGCGTGGACCACTACGAACGGTTCCGGGCGGTCAAGGGGCACCTCGCGGAGTTCTCCGAGGACGAGTACCTGCGCCGGTTCGGCAAGACCCCGGACACACTGGACCAGCGCCTGCTGGAACTCGCGGACCTCAACTACGCGGTGCTGCTCGGCACGATGAAGGAGACCCTCGCGCTGGGCGACCGCGCCGGGGGCGTACTGATCGAGCACGCCCGGCGCGCCATGGGCAACCTGCACGAGGTCAACCATTTGCTCGCCTCCCGCGGGGTCGCGCCCCGCTTCCGGCTGCCGCAGTCCGGGGCCACCGCGCTCGCCGACGGCCGGGCCACCCTCGCCGCCGCCCGGGCGGCCCGGCAGGCGCAGGAGACCATCGGCTCACTCGACGGCGCCGAACTGAGCAGCATGATGACCCGCCACCGGGCCACCACCGAGGCCCTGATCGCGGACCTCATCCTGTGAGCCCCGCCGGGCGGCCGGTCGTCGCCACCGTCGCCGGATCCGGACTCGCCGAACTGACCTGCGCCCGGCTGCTGCTGGCGCGAGGTCACCGGGTCCGGCTCCGGCCCCGGCCGCCCGGCGGCCCCCGCCTCCTGCTGCTCGGCGACGACACCCTCGCGCTGCTCAACTCCCTGTGGGAGATCGGCCCGCCGGAGAGCCCGACCGCCGACAGCCACCGGCTGACCCACCGGCACGCCCACTGGACGGCCGGCACCGCCGCCGACCCGCCCCTGCACCGGCCCGCGGCGGTCGTGGACGGCGCCCGCCTCGCCGGGCGACTGCTCGACCGGCTCACGGACCGGTACCCGGACGCGGTGGCGTCCGACGTGCCGACCGACCCGGCCTCGGCGCACTGGACCGTCACCGCCGCCCCGCAGAACGCCTACCGGACCGCCGGGCGGCGCCATGTGCTGGCCGGGGAGGCACCCTGCGCCGACGCGGACGACAGCACTACCGCCCGGCTGGAGCGCACCGACGACGCCTGGCTGCACCTGATGCCGCTCGGCGACGGCACCGCCCTGCTCCAGGCGATGGTCCCGGGACCGGTCGAGCACCCAGCCCGGCACCTGGGCTGTCTCCTCGCGCGGAGCCCGCTGGCCGGACGGCTCGCGGCACCGCCCGCCACCGCGGTCGCCCTGCCCGCCGCGCCACGCCTGCACCGAGCCCCGGCGACCCCACCGACCGACAGCGCCCCCGGAACGCTGCTGGTCGGCGCGGGCGCCATCCGGTACGACCCGCTCAGCGGCACGGGTACCGCCCAGGCACTGCGCACCGCCGTGCTCGCCGCCGCCGTGATCGACTCCACCGCCGCGGGCACCCCCGCGGACCGGCTGTGCGCGCACTACACGGCCCGGCTGCACACCGCGTTCCGCGACCATCTGGCCACCTGCGCGCTGCTCTACGCCCAGGCGTTCGAGGCGCCCGCGTGGCGGCACGAGATCGAGGCCTCGGGGGCGGTCCCGTCAGCTGCCGTCGGTGCGTGAGAGCACGTCCGTGATCTCCTCGCGGATCCGGGCGCGCACAACGGCGGGGAGGCCGCCGATGTCGGTGGACTCGACCGTGTGCAGGACCGAGTCGAGACCGGGGGCGCACGGCGCGGTGGCGGTCAGGAACTCGTAGCCGTCGCGCACCGCCAGGCGCAGGTGGTGCGCGCCGTCGGCGTCGGCGTGCACCGCGGTGGCGATGACCAGGGGCGGCGGCCCGCCGGCCGGGGCGTCCTCCTTGTAGTAGCCGCTGACCAGCGGGGTCTGCCAGTTGATGCTGAGCAGGACGGGGCGCTTGGCCAGGAGTTCGGTCAGGTCCGTCTCGTAGACGCCGGCCGAGTCCAGGACCGTGGCGCGGGCATTGAGGACCAGCGCGGCGGGGAGCAGACAGCGCAGTGTGCTGCCGACGATGTTGCCGCCGACGGTGGCCGCCCGGCGCACCGCCCCGGTGCCTATCGTCGAGGCCGCGCGGCGCAGCACCAGCGGCACTCGGTCGTCGATGCGCTGCAGGACCACCGCGGAGCCCAGCGCCTCGGCCTCCAGGACATTGGCCTCCGGGAGGTTGCGCAGGGAGACGGCCCGCTCGGGGAAGCCGTCCCGTTGGAAGGACGCCCACACCAAGGTCGCGCCGCCGATCGGCAACGCCCCCTCGGCGATGTGCTGCTGGACCTCGGACACGGACGTGGGCAGATGCAACAACACGAGCGGCCCTGCTTTCCGATCGATTCCGGTCAAACGCCGACCGCATTCTCCCCGCGGGACAGGGGGCGCATGCAGGGGTCACGGATTCACTCCATGCGCCACCGGTACGCCGCGCTCGCGCCGGACGCTGCCCTCCTGTCACCCGTATGGCGGCGCCGAGTGGACAGGCGGAGGATGGAGACCTGGGCACACAGCGCGGCCGGAAGGAGAGCCGTGATGATGGAAGTGAAGACGCTCGACAAGCCGGACGAGCGGCGCGATTTTCCCCGCGGGCACCTGGAAGCCGTCCATATGACCGGACTGGATTTCGCCGTGGCCACGTTTGAACCCGGCTGGCGCTGGTCCGAGTGCATCGGCCCCCTCGCGGGGACCGAGAGCTGCGAGGTCCACCACAACGGCTATGTGGTCCAGGGCCGGATGCACGTCACGATGGACGACGGCGGTGAGGGCGAGGTCGGCCCCGGCGACGTGTTCGTCCTCTCCCCCGGACACGACGCCTGGGTCGTGGGCGACGAGCAGGTGATCGTCTACGACTTCGCGGGCGCGATGGCCAAGGAGTACGCCAAGGCCAAGGAGTGACGGCCAGGCTCAGACGGTGATGACGACCTTCGCGCGGGCGTGCTCCACCTCCACGTACCGGATGGCCTCGGCCGCCTCGCTGAGCGGGTACGTCCGCTCGACGACCGGCGATATGCGCCCGGACTCGGTCAGCTCCCGCAGGGCGGCCAGATTCTTCCTGCTCTGCCTGGCCGGGAGTTCGAGCAGCCGCTGACGCACGAAGGGCGCCGTCAGCCGCCGCTTGATGAACAGCCCCATGGGACCGAGGACGCTCCCGCCCTCGTAGATCCCGCCCCCGGACAGCACCAGGGTGCCGGACGGGGTGAGCGCGCGCCGGAACGCCGTCAGTGAGTGGTTGCCGACCAGGTCCAGCACCACGTCATAGCGCCGGCCGCCGCGGGTGAAGTCCTCGCGGGCGTAGTCCAGGACGTGGTCCGCGCCCAGCGACCGGGCCCGGTCGGCGTTGCGCGCGCTGCACACCGCCGTCACCTCGGCGCCGTACACCTTGCCGAGCTGCACCGCGAACGTGCCGACGCCCCCGGAAGCCCCGTTGATCAGCAGCGTCTGCCCCGGCTGGACGCCCGCGACGTCCCGCACGCCGATCAGTGCCGTGTTCCCGGCGAGGGGTATCGCCGCGGCCTGCTCGAAGGTGAGGTTGGACGGCTTCGGGCCCACGCTGTCGCCCGGAGCGCACACGTACTCCGCGAAGGCGCCGTCCGCTTCCCCGTACACCTCGTCGCCGGGCGCCAGGCCGTCGACGCCGCTGCCCACCGCCTCGACCACGCCCGCGAAATCACGGCCCCGGATGCGCGCCCTGGGCCCGCGCCAGCCCATCATCGCGCGGGCCACCACCGGGTCGCCGTGCAGGAAGTGCCAGTCGTAGGCGTTCACCGAGGCCGCGCGCACCCGCACCAGCACCTCGCCCGGGCCGGGCTCCGGCCGCTCCACGTCCCGGAACTCCAGCGCGTCCACCGAGCCGTACCGCTCCTGCACCACTGCCTTCATGACCGCCCCCTTCGTCATCTTCGACAGTAGGGATCCGGGCACCGCGGGGCATCGGGGGCGAACCCTGATTCATCCCGGGGAGCCCCGGAGAAGGCCCTGAGGAAGACGCGCGGGTCCCTCAGGGACGTCGGCTCACACCGGCAGCAGCCGCGGGATCCCGGCTCACATCGGCAGCAGCCGCAGGGCCCCGGCTCACACCGGCAGCAGCCGCGCCACCAGCTCGCTGAGCTGGCGGGCGTTGCGGCACTCGTGCATCTCGACCAGCGCCGCGTACTCGGGCGCCGCCGAGTCGCCCGTGCCCCAACTGCTCATCGGCTCGGGGTTCAACCAGTAGACGCGGCGCGCCCGTTCGCGGATCTGCCGGACGGCCGCGAGGTTCGGGTCGCTCATGTTGGTGCGCGCGTCACCGAGCACGAACACCGTGCTGCGCGGGCCCACCGCGTCGCCGTACCGCTCGGCGAACTCGCCCAGCGCCATGCCGTAGTCACTGCTGCCGTGCCAGCCGGTCAGCGTGGCCTCCGCCTGGATGCGGGAGCCCAGGCCCTGCGGGTCCGCCCGGCCGTGCACCAGCATGCCGGTGACCTCGTCGACCCGGTTGACGAAGGCGAACACCCGCACCTTGCTGAACTGGTCGTGCAGCGCCTGCACCAGCAGCATCGTGAAGTCCGAGAACCCCGACACCGAGCCCGACACATCGCACAGCAGCACCAGCTCGGGCCGGGCCGGGCGGCGCCTGCGCAGCACCGGCTTCATCGGCACGCCGCCCGTGGACAGCGAACCGCGCAGGGTGCGCCGCAGATCGATCGAGCCCCGCGCGGCACGCCGCCGACGGGCCGCGAGCCGGGTCGCCAGCTTGCGGGCGAGCGGCTGGACCGCCCTGCGCAACTCGGCGACCTGCGCCTTCCCGGCGTACAGGAAGTCCACGCGGTCGGCGGTCGGGGCCACCGCCCGCCGGGCGATCTCGTCCCGCCCGCGCCGCTCCGCCACCCGGCGCCGCGCCTCCGCGACCACCAGCGCCCGGAACGCCTCGATGCGCCGCCGGATCTCGTCCTCCAGCAGCCGGTCGGCGAACCCCGCGCTCCCGCCCCGCGCCCGGATCTCGTCCCGCACCCGGGCCAGCAGCGTCTGCGGACGGATGCGGTCCAGGGTCTGGTACGACGACCAGCCGTCCGAACCGGGGGAGGAGCCGTAGCCGCCGTACCCGTCGACCGCCTCCACCGCCAGCCGGCCCATCAGCGCCCGGTCGTCCGCGGCCAGCGCCGACGCCAGCCGGTCCCGGAGGTCGTCCCGGCCCGCCGCCTCACCCTCCGGGGCGCCGACACCGCGCGGAAAGTACAGGTCGAAGACCGGGTCGAACACCGGCCGCTGCGCCGGGCTGTGCAGCAGGGTCGCCGCCAGGCCCTCACGCAGCAGCTCCCGGTCCGTGAGCCCGAGCGCCGCCACCGCCTCGGCCGCGTCCACGGTCTCCCCGGTGCCGATCCGGATGCCGTGCGCGCGGAGCGCCGCGACCAGCGACGTCAGCCGGTCGGCGACCCCGGTGCCGTCCGTGACACCGGTGACACCGGTGGCCGGGCTGGTCACAGCGCGTCCAGATCGAGCTTGGCGGTGGCCTTGAGCACGTCCTCCTGATGCTTGAGCAGGACGCCGAGGCTGTCCCGTACGACCGTCTCGTCCAGGGTGTCGGCGCCGAGCGCGATCAGGGTGCGTGCCCAGTCGATGGTCTCGGCGACCGACGGGAGCTTGCGCAGGTCCATGGCACGCAGCGCGCCCACCACCCGGACCACCGAGCGGGCCAGCGCCTCGTCGAGGCCGGGCACCTTCAGCCGGACGATCCGGCGCTCCAGCTCCTCGTCGGGGAAGCCGATGTGCAGGAAGAGACAGCGGCGGCGCAGGGCCTCGGACAGCTCGCGGCTGGCGTTGGAGGTGAGGACGACGAAGGGGCGGCGGGTCGCCGTGACCGTACCCAGCTCGGGCACCGTGACCTGGAAGTCGCTGAGCACCTCCAGCAGCAGGCCCTCGACCTCGACGTCCGCCTTGTCCGTCTCGTCGATCAGCAGGACCTTCGGGTCGTCGCCGCGGATCGCGGTGAGCAGCGGGCGGGGGAGCAGGAACTCCTCGCTGAAGATGTCCGTGCGGGTCTCGTCCCAGGTCTCGTCGCGGCCCGCGCTGATCCGCAGCAGCTGCTTGGCGTGGTTCCACTCGTACAGGGCGCGCGACTCGTCGACGCCCTCGTAGCACTGCAGGCGGACCAGCCGGGCCCCGGCCACCTGGGCGACGGCCTTGGCCAGCTCGGTCTTGCCGACCCCGGCGGGGCCCTCGACCAGCAGCGGCTTGCCGAGCCGGTCGGCGAGGAAGACGGTGGTGGCGACCGCGGGCGAGGCGAGGTAGCCGGTCTCGGCCAGACGCGCGGCGACGTCGTCGACAGATGTGAACACGGGGCCTCCTGCTCGGGTACTCGTTCCTATCTAAGCGCTTGTTCAGCCGATCTGTCACGGGATGGTCCGGCGGACCTCGATCGACGGGGCAGGGTGACGCGCCCGTGACAACCGTCACCGACCTGGTGCGGCGCGCCGCCTTCCAGGCCGCCGGGCGCGGCGGTACAGCTACCTCATGACGGTCGACGGGGGACGCCTCCACACCACGTGGTGGCAGCAGATGCGTGAGTCGGTCGAGGGGGCGGACACCGAGCTGCGCCCCGAGGGACTCACCGATGTGGTACCGGCCGGACTCGGCCCGGCGTATGCGAAGTTCAGCGATCTCTATCCCGAACAGCAGCTCCAGCTCCAGCTGTTGTACGGCGCCTCGCAGCGGGCGTTCGAGCGCAACACGCGGGTCGCGGCGCGCGTCACGGTGGAGCGCGTGCTCGCCAACGCGCTGCGCGATCCGCGGATCGACGACGTCAAGCCGAACGAGCATCTCACCGAGTACCTCGACGAGGAGATCGCCGACCTGCGCGGACGGCTCGCGCAGGACAGCGCGACCGCCGTCAGCCGGGGCCTGAACGTCGGTCTCACCCTCGGCTCGGCCGCCAGCCTGGTGCTGCTCACGGTGCCGCTGCTGTGGGGCGTCGATCTGCTCCGGGCGCTCGGCGTCACCCTCAACTGCACCAACCGCTGGCATCTGCTGGGCGCGTTCGTGTGCGGTGGGGTCGGCGCGCTCGGCGCCGTGCTGAGCGTGCTGGTCCGAGTGCGCGGGAACGGCGAGCAGTTGACCCGGCGTCAGAACAGCGCGCGGGACGGGTTCGTGGTGCCGGGGCAGATGGCGCGCGGCATGCGCCACGAGGGCGTGTACCGGGTGTGCGTCGGCTGGATCCTCGCGCTGGCCGTGTACTTCCTGCTCAGCGGCGGCCTGGTGCCCGTGTTCGAGGTGCCCGCCACCGCCGCCGAGGTCTGCGCGGCCCCGGGCAGCCCCGGATCGGCCGCCAAGGGCACGGACTTCTGGGGCTTCTGGTGCGCCATCGGTTTCGTGGCGGGCTTCAACGAGCGGTGGGCGTTCGGCATCCTGGGCCGGGAGGCGACGCGTCGGCCGAAGGGCACCTGACGGTTACGTGCGGGCCGTCACCAAGGCCGTCGGCCGAAGGGCGCCTGACGGTTACGTGCGGGCCGTCGCCAAGGCCGTCGGCCGAGGGCGCTTGACGGTCACGTCCCGGCCGTCACCAGGACCACCTCCAGCGTGCGCGGCCCGTGCACGCCCTCAACGCGGTCCAGCTCGATGTCGCTGGTCGCCGAAGGGCCGGAGATCCAGGTCAACGGGCGGGCGGGGTCGAGGCGTTCGAGGGCCTGCGGCACGGACGAGACCACCTGTTCCGGGACCCGTACGACACAGATGTGGTGGTCGGGGACGAGGGTGATCCGGCGCCGCCCCTGGTCGGGGGAGCCGTCGAGGACGATCGTGCCGGTCTCGGCGATGGCCACGGCACAGCCGGTCACCACGCTTTCGACCTTGTCCAGTTCCCGCGCGGTGTTCACCTCGCGGTCGTGCACCCGCGTGGCATCGGCGGCCGACATCCACTCCGGCGGCAGCCCAGGGGGCACGAGCACGGACTGCGAGCCGCGCTCGGCGAGCAACCGCGCGACCAGATACGGCAGTTCCTCCGTGTCCGTCCGGTGCACGATGGCCCGGTAGTCCGCCAGATTCTCCGCCAGCAGATCCACCGTCTGCGCCGTACCCAGGTCGCCGTGCTGCCGCAGATACCCGCGCTCGACGGCCGTGTCCTCACCCGGCGGTCCATCCGCCAGCGCGCGCCGCACCCGGCCCAGGATCCGTTCCCTGCTGCTCACTTGGCGCCGTCCTTTCCGCCGTGCGTACGCTGCCACCAGTCCCGGAACGGCTCCGACGGCACCGCGGGCAGATCCCGGGTACCGGTCCACGCCTTGCCGGGGCCGGGCAGGGTGCGCGGATGCAGTCGCCGCGTGCGTGAGGCGAGCCGCTGGCCGGTGCGCAGGGCGCCGGGGCGGGCCAGCGCCCAGCCCGCCGCCCGCATGGCCGCCCGCTCCGCCGCGTGCCCCTTGGCCGGCTTGAGCACGACCTTGTTGCCGCCCCGGATCACCGGCCCGCCCTGCACGACCCGCTCCCGCAGATGCACCAGCACCTCGGGGATGTCGATGGCGACCGGGCACACCTCGTAGCAGGCCCCGCACAAGGAGGACGCGTACGGCAGGGAGGCGTCGATCTCGCTTGCCGTGCCCCGGAGTTGGGGGCTGAGGATGGCGCCGATCGGGCCCGGGTAGACCGAGCCGTAGGCATGGCCGCCCGCCCGCTCGTACACCGGGCACACATTGAGACAGGCCGAGCAGCGGATGCAGCGCAGGGCCTGGCGGCCGACCTCGTCGGCGAGCGTGTCGGTGCGGCCGTTGTCGAGCAGGACCAGATGGAAGGCGCGCGGGCCGTCGCCGTCCGTGGTGCCGGTCCACATCGAGGTGTACGGGTTCATACGCTCGGCCGTGGAGGAGCGGGGGAGGGTCTGGAGGAAGACCTCCAGGTCCCGCCAGGTCGGCACGACCTTCTCGATGCCGACCACCGAGATCAGCGTCTCGGGGAGGGTCAGGCACATACGGCCGTTGCCCTCGGACTCCACCACGACCAGGGTGCCGGTCTCGGCGACCATGAAGTTGGCGCCGGAGACGCCGACCTTGGCGCGCAGGAACTTCTCCCGCAGATGCAGACGGGCCGCTTCGGCGAGTTCGGCGGGCGTGTCGGTCAGCCCCTCGGGGGCCGGGCGGCCCCACTCGCTCATCTCGCGGGCGAAGATGTCCCGGATCTCGCCCCGGTTGCGGTGGATCGCCGGGACCAGGATGTGCGAGGGCCGGTCCTTGCCCAACTGCACGATCAGCTCGGCGAGATCGGTCTCGTAGGCGCGGATGCCCTCGGCCTCCAGGGCCTCGTTCAGCCCGATCTCCTGCGTGGCCATGGACTTGACCTTGACGACCTCCGTCTCCCCGGTCGCCTTGACCAGTTCGGCGACGATCCGGTTCGCCTCGTCCGCGTCGGCGGCCCAGTGCACGACCCCGCCCGCCGCCGTGACCGACTCCTCCAACTGCACCAGATAGCGGTCGAGGTGACGGAGCGTACGGTCCTTGATCCGCGCACCCGCCTCGCGCAGCGCGTCCCAGTCGGACACCTCCGCCACGGCCTTGGCCCGCTTCGCGCGGATCGTGTGCGTGGCGTGACGCAGATTGCCCCGCAGCGTCCGGTTGTGCACGGCCTCCCGCGCGGCCTCGGGAAAGGCCGGCATGCCGACGAATGTCCCGCTCACAGCGCCGGTTCCTCCTCTGTGCTCGCCAGGATCTCGGCGATGTGCACCGGCCGCACACCGGTGCGCAGCCGGGTGATCGTGCCGCCGATGTGCGTCAGACAGGAGTTGTCGGCCGCGCACAGCACCTCCGCTCCCGTGGATTCGGCGTTGCGCACCTTGTCCGCGCCCATCGCCGCCGACACCTCGGCGTTCTTCACCGCGAAGGTGCCGCCGAAGCCGCAGCACTCCTCGGCACCCGGCAGCTCCACCAGCTCCAATCCCTTGACGGCCCGCAGGAGTTGCAGCGGCCTGTCACCGAGTCCGAGGCCGCGCAGCCCGTGACACGTGGGGTGGTAGGTCACCCTGTGCGGGTAGTACGCCCCCACGTCCGTCACTCCCAGCACGTCCACCAGGAACTCCGTCAGCTCGTACGTCTTCGGCACCACGGGCGCGAGCGTGGCCGCGAGGGATTCCCCACGCCCCTCCGCGCGCGCCCGTTCACCCATCCGCGGATACAGCTCCCGCACCATCGCCCCGCAGGACCCCGACGGGGTGACGATCGCCTCGTACCCGCCGAAGACCTCCGAGAAGTGCCGGGCCAGGGGCTCCGCGCCGTGCCGGTAGCCGGTGTTGTAGTGCGCCTGCCCGCAGCAGGTCTGGGCCATCGGGAAGTCGACCTCGACCCCCAGCCTGGTCAGCAGCCTCACCACGGCGCGGCCGGTGTCCGGATAGAGCGTGTCGTTCACGCAGGTCAGGAACAGTGCGACACGCATCGCGGCTCCCTCTCTTCGATCATCGGACGGTTGCAGGGTAGTGCGGGCCCACGGCCCCGGCGAGACCACTCACCGCCCGGCGAGCCGGGCCTCCGCCTCCCGCCACCGGTCCGCCCGTCCGCGCGGCTCGTAGCGGGTCAGCGGCTGGGTACGGGTGAGCAGGCGCCGCCCGTCGGCCAGATCACGGACGAGGCCGTGCGGCCGGGCCTGCACCAGGACGTTGCCGAGCGCCGCGGCCTCCGTCGGGCCCGCCACCACCGGCAGCCCGCAGGCGTCGGCGGTGAGCTGGCAGAGCAGGGCGTTGCGGGTGCCGCCGCCGACCACGTACACCACGTCCACCGGCTGGTCGGCGAGCCGCTGGGCGTCCGCCACGGCACGCCGGTGGGCCAGGGCGAGGGAGTCGAGGATGCACCGCGTGATCTCGGCGGGCGACTCGGGCACCGGCTGCCCCGAGACCCGGCACGCCTCGGCGATCCGCTCCGGCATCCGGCCCGGCGCCAGGAACGCCGCGTCACCCGCGTCCACCACCGACCTGAGCGCCGGCACCTTGGACGCCTCCAGCAGCAGCGCGCCCAGGTCGGGGTCGCCCCAGGCCCGTACGCACTCCTGGAGCAGCCACAGGCCCATGATGTTGCGCAGGTACCGGACCGTACCGTCCAGTCCCAGTTCGTTGGTGAAGTTGGCGGCCCGGCTCTCATCGGTCAGTACCGGAGCGTGCAGTTCGAGACCGGCCAGCGACCAGGTGCCGGTGCAGATGTACGCGAAGCGCTCACCGGCGGCGGCCGGGACCGCGGCCACCGCGGACGCCGTGTCGTGCGAACCGACGGCGGTCACGGGGACGGGCCCCTTGAGCGCGGTCTCCTCCAGGACTTCGGGACGCAGGAACCCGGCCGCCTCACCCGGCCTGCGCAGAGGTGCGAACAACTCCAGGTCGACGCCCAGCCGTTGGGCCAGGTCCGACGCCCAGTCGCGGGTGCGGGGGTCGATGAGCTGGGTGGTCGAGGCGTTGGTCAGCTCCGTGCCCTGCTCACCGGTCAGCCAGTACGTCAGCAGATCCGGGATCAGCAACAGCCGGTGCGCACCGGTGAGTCGCTCGGCCCTGAGCTGGTACAGGGTGTTGAAGGGCGCGTACTGCAACCCGGTCGCCGCGTACAGCTCCTCGGCGGGCACGCTCGCCCACACCTTCTCCGCCACACCCTCCGTACGGGTGTCGCGGTAGTGCACCGGATTGCCCAGCAGCGCCCCGTCGGCGTCCAGCAGGCCGTAGTCCACGGCCCAGCTGTCGATGCCGACGGAGTCCACCTGGCCCGCCGCCCTCAGTCCGTCCAGCACACCCGCGTACAGCCCGAGGACATCCCAGCGCAGCCCCTCCGGCAGGCGCACCGGACGGTTCGGGAACCGGTGCGCCTCGGTCAGCTCCAGACTGTCCGGGCCGACCCGGCCGACCATGACCCGCCCACTGGACGCGCCGAGGTCGACGGCGGCATACCTCCTCACGGACCGGCTCACGGACCCGCTCACCGCAGGAAGGCGGCGGCGACGCCGGCGTCGACGGGGATGTGCAGCCCGGTGGTGTGGGTGAGGTCCCCGCCGGTCAGGGCGAAGACGGCAGCCGCGACATGCTCGGGCAGCACCTCGCGCTTGAGGATGGTGCGCTGGGCGTAGAACTCGCCCAGCTTCTCCTCCTCCACCCCGTACACGGCCGCCCGCTGGGCGCCCCAGCCACCGGCGAAGATCCCGGAGCCGCGCACCACACCGTCCGGGTTCACCCCGTTGACCCGGATACCGTGCTCCCCCAACTCGGCGGCGAGCAGCCGCACTTGATGCGCCTGGTCGGCCTTGGTCGCGGAGTAGGCGATGTTGTTCGGCCCGGCGAAGACGGCGTTCTTGGAGGCGATGTACACGATGTCGCCGCCCAGCTCCTGGGCGATCATCACGCGCGCCGCCTCCCGTGAGACCAGGAAGGAACCGCGCGCCATGATGTCGTGCTGAAGGTCCCAGTCGCGCGCAGAAGTCTCCAGCAGCGGCTTGGAGATGGAGATCCCCGCGTTGTTGACCACCAGGTCGACGCCGCCGAAGGCGAGCACGGCGGCCTTGAAGGCGTCGGCGATCTGCGCCTCGTCCGTCACGTCGACGGTCACGGCCACGGCCTTGTCCGGCCCGCCCAACTCCTCGGCAACGGCCGATGCGTTGTCCCCGTTGAGATCGGCCACGACCACACAGGCCCCCTCGGCGACAAGCCTGTGCGCGATGGCCCTGCCGATCCCGCTGCCCGCCCCGGTCACCAGCGCGACCCGCGTGGCGAGCGGCTTCGGCTTCGGCATCCGCTGGAGCTTGGCCTCCTCCAGCGCCCAGTACTCGATGCGGAACTTCTCCGATTCCTCGATGGGCGCGTACGTCGACACCGCCTCGGCTCCGCGCATCACGTTGATGGCGTTGACGTAGAACTCGCCCGCGACCCGCGCGGTCTGCTTGTCCTTGCCGAAGGAGAACATGCCCACCCCGGGAATCAGCACGATCGCCGGGTCGGCGCCGCGCATCGCGGGGGAGTCGGGCAGGGCGTGCCGCGCGTAGTAGGCGGCGTACTCCTCGCGGTACTCGGCGTGCAGTTCCTTCAGCCGGGCGATCGCGTCGTCGAGCGGGGCGGTCGGCGGCAGGTCGAGGACGAGCGGCCGGACCTTGGTGCGCAGGAAGTGGTCGGGGCACGAGGTACCCAGCGCGGCAAGTCGCGGGTGCTCGGCGCGCGCGAGGAAGTCCAGTACGACCTCGGCGTCGGTGAAGTGTCCGACCTGGGCCCGGTCCTGCGAGGCCAGGGCACGTACGTACGGTGCGAGCGCGGCGGCCCGCTCCCTGCGCTCGGCCTCACCGAGTGCCCCGTACCCCTCGATGACGGGTCCGCAGGGCTCGGCCCTGCCCTTCTCCGCGAGGAACTTCTCGGCGGTGCGGATGATGTGCAGGGAGTTGCGCTCGCACTCCTCGGAGGTGTCGCCCCAGGCGGTGATGCCGTGCCCGCCGAGCACGCACCCGATGGCCTGCGGGTTGGCCGCCTTCACCGCCGCGATGTCCAGCCCGAGCTGGAACCCGGGCCGCCGCCACGGCACCCACACCACGGTGTCCCCGAAGCACTCGGCGGTCAGCTTCTCCCCGTCGGCGGCACAGGCGAGCGCGATGCCCGAGTCCGGGTGCAGATGATCGACGTGAGCGGCCTCGACCAGCCCGTGCATGGCGGTGTCGATGGAGGGCGCGGCCCCGCCCTTGCCGTGCAGGCAGTAGTCGAACGCGGCGACCATCTCGTCCTCGCGATCGACACCGGGATAGACGTCGACCAGCGCCCGCATACGGTCCAGCCGCAGTACGGCGAGTCCGCTCTCGGTGAGAGTGCCGAGGTCGCCTCCCGACCCCTTGACCCACATCAGCTCCACATCACCCCCGGTGACGGGGTCGGTGGCGGTGCCTTTGGCGGAGGCGTTGCCGCCGGCGTAGTTGGTGTTGCGGGGGTCGGCACCGAGACGGTGGGAACGGGCGAGGAGGGCGGCGGCTTCAGGGTGGGTTGACATAGCGAGGAGTTCCTTACGGAGAAGCGAGGTGAAGGTGTTCAGGGGCGCGGGGCCGTGTCGATGTGCGGCTCCGCCGCGTGGGCGCGACCGGCCACACGCGGCCCGCACCCCTCCACGAAACAATCCCGGCAGACGCTCACGCCCCCCACCCTGCCTGCTCCCCACCCACCCGCTCGGCCACAATCCGCTCCGCCCACCCGGACCGGGCATACGCGGCAAGAGGCTCGGGGTCCAGCCCCATCTCCTCCCGCACGTCCCGAAGCAGCGGCCGCACATCCGTATTGAAGGCATCCATCACCACGGCGTTGGCGCCCAGCACATCCCCCGCGGCCTGCGCAGCAGCAAGCGCCGCCCGATCCACCAGCAGCGCCTTCGCCGTGGCCTCCTGCACATTCATGACCGACCGGATGATCGCCGGGATCTTCGCCTCGATGTTGTGGCACTGATCGAGCATGAACGCCACGTCCGGCGTGAACCCCCCGCCCCGGACCACCTCGTACATGATCCGGAACAACTGGAAGGGGTCGGCGGCACCGACCATCAGGTCGTCGTCGGCGTAGAACCGCGAGTTGAAGTCGAACCCCCCGAGCTTCCCCTCCCGCAGCAGCGTGGCGACGATGAACTCGATGTTCGTGCCCGGCGCGTGGTGCCCCGTGTCGACCACGACCTGCGCCTTTGGCCCGAGCTTCAGACAGTGCGCGTACGCCGTGCCCCAGTCCGGGACGTCCGTGGTGTAGAAGGCCGGCTCGAAGAACTTGTACTCCAGCAGCATCCGCTGCCCGTCCCCGAGCCGCTCGTACACCTCGGCGAGCCCTTCGGCCAGCCGGTCCTGCCGGGCGCGTATGTCGTCCTGGCCGGGATAGTTCGTACCGTCGGCGAACCACAGCTTCAGGTCCCGGGAGCCGGTCGCGTCCATGATGTCGACGCACTCCAGGAGATGGTCCACGGCCTTGCGGCGCACGGCGGCGTCCGGGTGGCAGATGCTGCCCAGCTTGTAGTCGTCGTCCTGGAAGGTGTTGGAGTTGATCGCGCCCAGCTTCACCCCCCACTCTTCGGCGAACTTGGCCAGCGCCGCGTAGTCGTCGACCTTGTCCCAGGGGATGTGCAGCGCCACCGTCGGCGCCACCCCGGTGAAGGCGTGGACCTGGGCCGCGTCCTCCAGCTTCTCCCGCGGGGTCCGGGGGACTCCCTGCTGGGCGAACACCTTGAACCGGGTCCCGGAGTTCCCGTACGCCCACGACGGCGTCTCGACGGCCTGGGTCTTGAGCGCGGCCTTCACCGCGGCGAGCTCGGTCACTTCGGGCTCCTGTGACGTCGGTTCGGAAAGTCTTCAGAAACGCATCGCTGTGAAACGATTCAAGACGGGAAGCTATGAGCCCTCCGAAGGGGTGTCAAGCCCCGTGGCGCAGGTGATCGCTCGTGACTCCGCCGTGACCTTCAAACCTCGAAAGTTTTTCGATACGGACCCATTGACGTGACATGGGGCCCGTGCCTAACGTCCCCGGCAACCGAGTTGAAACCTTTCACGACGTCGCGAGGGCCGTCCCGCCGACGTCGTCGAGGAGCCCCCATGACCCACCCGTCCACCACGGGTCCGGCCCCGGTCCTGGCGCTCAGGGACGTTTCGAAGTCCTTCGGCGCGGTCCGCGCCCTGCGGGACGTCTCCCTGGAGCTGTTCCCCGGGGAGGTGCACGCCCTCGCCGGAGAGAACGGCGCGGGCAAGTCGACCCTCATCAAGACCCTCGCCGGAGTACACCGGCCGGACTCCGGCCAGGTGCTGCTCGACGGCGCGCCCGTCGCCTTCCACGGCCCCGGCGACGCCCGCGACGCCGGCATCGCCGTGATCTACCAGGAGCCGACCCTCTTCCCCGACCTGTCGATCGCCGAGAACATCTTCATGGGCCGCCGGCCCCGGCGCTCCCTCGGCCGCATCGACCACAAGGCCACCCACGCCGCCACACTCGCCCTGATGCGGCGCCTGGACGTCCAGCTCGACCCGGACCGGCCGGCGCGCGGACTGTCCATCGCGGACCAGCAGATCGTGGAGATCGCCAAGGCGCTCTCCTTCGACGCCCGCGTCCTGATCATGGACGAGCCGACCGCCGCTCTCACCGGCAGCGAGGTCGCCCGCCTCTTCAACGTCGTCCGCACCCTGCGCGAACAGGGCGCCGCCGTCCTGTTCATCTCCCACCGGCTGGAGGAGATCTTCCAGATCTGCGAGCGGGTGACGACCCTGCGCGACGGCGCCTGGATCGCCAGTGAACCGCTGGCGGGGATGACCGAGGACGACCTGGTGCGGCGGATGGTGGGCCGCGACCTGGACGAGCTGTACCCCAAGCAGGACGTCGTGCCGGGCGAGGTCGCGCTCAGCGTGCGCCGGCTGACCCGCGAGGGCGTCTTCACCGATGTCTCCTTCGAGGTGCGGCGCGGCGAGATCGTGGGCCTGGCCGGACTGGTCGGCGCGGGCCGCACCGAGGTCGCCCGGGCCGTTTTCGGGGTCGACCGCTGGGACGCGGGTGAGGTGAGCGTGGGCGGAAAAGCCCTGGTCAACGGTGCTCCCTCGACCGCCATGGCGGCGGGGCTTGCGCTCGTGCCGGAGGACCGGCGCGCCCAGGGCCTGGTGATGGACATGTCCATCGAGCGGAACATCGGTCTCACCGGACTGCGCACGACGGTGAAGGCCGGGCTGATGGACCGCGGCGCCGAACGCAGCCGCTCACTGGACTGGGCGGTCAAGCTCCAGGTCAAGTACGCCCGGATCGCCGACGCCGTCTCCACCCTCTCCGGCGGCAACCAGCAAAAGGTCGTGCTCGCCAAATGGCTGGCGACCCGGCCCGACGTGCTGATCGTCGACGAACCCACCCGCGGCATCGACGTCGGCACCAAGGCCGAGGTGCACCGACTGCTGTCCGAACTCGCCGCCGACGGCGTCGCCGTCCTGATGATCTCCTCCGACCTGCCCGAGGTGCTCGGCATGGCCGACCGCGTCCTCGTCATGCACGAGGGCCGCCTCACCGCCGAGATCCCCCGCTCCGAAGCCACCGAGGAAACCGTGATGGCCGCAGCCACCGGGAGGGCCGCCGCATGACGGTGACCACCCCCGAGCAAGCCCCCGTCGCCGAGGTGCCCAAGGAGGGCGCGACCCGGCTCGTCGACCGCGTGTTCAAGATGCGCGAACTGGCCATCCTGATCGTCTTCCTGGTGATGATCGCCGTCACCCAGGCCGGCAACAGCGAGTTCCTCACCGAGCAGGGGATCAAGGACCTGCTGCTCAACGCGACCATCCTGGTCCTGGTCGCCGTCGGCCAGTCCCTGGTCGTCATCACCCGCAACGTCGACCTGTCGGTCGGCTCCACCCTCGGCATCACCGCCTTCGCCGCCGGTACGTACCTCCAGGGCGGTGGAGACCCGGTCGTCGCCGTGGTCCTCGCCGTGCTGCTGGGCGTCGGCTTCGGGCTGCTCAACGGACTGCTCGTCAGCCTCGGCCAGGTGCCCGCCCTCGTCGTCACCCTCGGCACGCTGTACATCATCCGCGGCATCGACTCCATCTGGGTCGGCTCCCGCCAGATCACCGCGGCCGATCTCCCCGACGGCTTCGTCGACTTCGGCTCCGGCGGTGTCTCCGCCGTGCCGTACCTCGCGCTGATCGCCCTCGCCGTCCTGGTGGCGACCGCCTACTACCTCAAGCACTACGGCAGCGGCCGCGAACTGTACGCGCTCGGCTCCAACCCCGAGGCCGCCCGCCTCGCCGGCATCCCCGTGCGCAAGCGGATCCTCGCCGCGTACACCTTCTGCGGAGCGGTGACCGGGCTCGCCGGGGCCATGTACCTCGCCCGGTTCGGCAACGTCGACTCCGGCACCGGCAGCGGTTACGAACTCACCGTCGTCAGCGCGGTCGTGGTCGGCGGCGTCGTCTTCACCGGCGGCTCCGGCAGCGTCTACGGCGCCGCCCTCGGCGCGATGCTGCTGACCTCGATCAACAGCGTGCTGCCCGCCCTCGGCGTCAGCTCCGTCTGGGTGCTCGCCATCAACGGCATCCTGCTCATCCTCGCCATCGCGGTCGACCGGATCGTCGCGCTGCGCGTGGCCTCGGCCCTGAAGAAGAGGAACGCCCGCCATGCCTGACTCCCTCACCCGCGCGGTCCGCTGGGACACGGTGGTCGGCGCCCTCCTGATCGTCGTGCTTCTGCTGTCCTTCGGATTCGTCGACGGCTTCGGCAACGCGCTCAATCTGTCGTTCCTGATCGGGAACACCCTTCCGATCGCCTTGATCGCCCTGCCGATGACCCTGTTGGTCGTCTCGGGCGAGATCGATCTCTCGGTCGCCTCCACCGCGGGTCTGTCCGGTGCCGTGATGGGCGCCCTGTGGAACCAGGGCATGACGATCGAGACGATCATTCCGATCTGTCTGCTGCTCGGTGTGGTGTGCGGACTGATCAACGGTCTGCTGGTGACCAGGCTGGGGCTGCCGTCGCTCGCCGTGACCATCGGCACGCTGGCCGCCTACCGGGGCATCGCACAGATCGTGCTCGGCTCCGACGCGGTGACCGACTTTCCCACGCCGTACCTGGACTTCGCCTCCGGCCGGATTGGCGACACGTTCATCCCGTACGCGCTCCTGCCCTTCCTCGTGCTCCTCTCGATCGCGGTGATCGTTCTGCACGCCATGCCCTTCGGGCGGTCGTTGTTCGCGATCGGGGCGAGCGAGGAGGCGGCGCGGTTCGCCGGGATCCGGGTCAAGCGGCAGAAACTGATGCTGTTCACCGTCACCGGGTTCATGGCGTCGCTGACCGGGATCTTCTGGGCGCTGCACTACGCCTCCGCCCGGTACGACAACGCGACCGGGCTGGAACTGTCCGTCGTGGCCGCCGTGCTGCTCGGCGGGATCGACTTCGACGGTGGCAAGGGAACGCTCGGCGGCGCGATCGCCGGGGTGTTCCTGCTGGGCGCGCTGCAGAACGTCATGAGTCTTCAGGACGTCTCGGCGCAGACGCAGATCCTTGTCACCGGTGTGCTGCTCGTGCTCTCCGTTCTCGGGCCCCGGGTCGCCCGGCAACTCGCCGTCGCGCGTGCCCGATCGTCCGGCTGACCGCCGTCCGCGGCCGGTCGCGCCCGTACGGCCGGGCCGCACATCGGCCCAGCCCCCACTCCCTCTCTGTTGCGCTCCCGCTCACTTCGTCCAAAGGAACCCCTCCATGCGTAAGTCATCCCTCCGGCAGGTCTCCGTCGCCCTCGCCCTCGTCACCTCGCTCTCCCTCGCCGCCACCGCCTGCGGCGGCACCACCAAGGAGGACGTCGCCAAGGAGGACGCCTCCGCCGCTGCCGGCGGCAAGGCGGACCCCAACGCGGAACTGAAGAAGGGGCTGACCGTCGGCTTCCTGCCCAAGGCGGTCAACAACCCCTACTTCACCTCCGCCGACAAGGGCGGCGAAGCGGCACTGAAGGAACTGGGCTCCGGCTACAAGGAGGTCGGGACCTCCAGCGCCACCGACACCGCCGGACAGGTCAGCTACGTCAACACGCTCACCCAGCAGCAGGTCGACGCGATGGCCGTCTCCGCGCAGGACCCCGGCGCCCTGTGCACCGCGCTCAAGCAGGCCATGAAGAACGACATCAAGGTCGTCACCTACGACTCCGACACCAAGGCCGACTGCCGCAACGCCTTCGTCTCGCAGGCCAGCGCCGAGGACCTGGGCCGCACCGAGGTGCAGCTGCTCGCCGAACAGATCGGCTACAAGGGCGAGATAGCGATCCTGTCCGCCGCGCAGACCGCCACCAACCAGAACACCTGGATCGAGTTCATGAAGGACGAGCTCAAGGATCCCAAGTACAAGGACATGAAGCTGGTCAAGGTCGCCTACGGCAACGACGACGCCCAGCAGTCCTTCCAGCAGACCCAGGGCCTGCTCCAGGAGTACCCGGACCTGAAGGGCATCATCTCCCCGACCACCGTCGGCATCAAGGCCGCCGCCCAGTACCTGTCGGGCTCCAAGTACAAGGGCAAGGTCAAGCTGACCGGCCTCGGCACCCCCAACGACATGCGCAAGTACGTCAAGAACGGCACCGTCGAGGCCTTCGAGCTGTGGGACCCGGCCAAGCTCGGCGAGCTGGCCGCCCGTACCGCCGTGGCGCTGGTGTCGGGGCAGATCACCGGCAAGGAGGGCGAGACCTTCACCGCCGGGGACATGGGCGAGTACACGATCGGCAAGGACGGCGTGATCAGCCTCGGCAAGCCCACCGTGTTCGACGCCAAGAACATCGACCAGTACAACTTCTGATCCCCAGGGGGCTGTTGATGCAGCGTGTGTGCTTCGTGCTGAAGGTCCGGGCGGACCGGCTCGACGAGTACCGCGAACGGCACGCCGAGGTGTGGCCGGAGATGCGCGCCGCGCTCTCCGCCACCGGCTGGCACAACTACTCGCTCTTCCTGCGCGAGGACGGCCTGCTCGTCGGCTACTTGGAGACCGAGGACTTCGCCGCCGCCCTGGCCGGTATGGAGGCCACCGAGGTCAACGCCCGCTGGCAGGCCGAAATGGCGTCGTTCTTCGAGCAGTTGGACGGCGCCCGCCCGGACGAATCGATGAAACCCCTCACCGAAGTCTTCCACCTAGCCTGAGCCGGAGCCGCTTTCCATGAGAAGACGCACCGTACTGGCGACCGCCCTGCTCGCCGCCGTGGCCACCCCGGGCACGGCGCGGGCCGCCGATCCCGGGCCGTCCGTCACCCCGACCGGCACCACCACCCTCGACCCGCAGGCCATCTTCTTCGTCTCCTACGACGGCCTGGTCAACAACAACTCCTTCCAGAAGAACGGCCTGTTGACCTACAAGGGCTACCAGTACGCCGTCTGGTACACCGCCGACCGCAACGCCGTCGTCGGCCGCCGCCCGCTCGGCTCCAGCACCTGGTCGACGGTGAAGGTCGGCCACACCCTGCGCTACAACGACTCCCACAACGTGATCTCCATGGGCGTCTCCCGCGTCGACGGACGCCTGCACCTGAACATGGACTCGCACAGCGACGGCTTCACCTACGTCAAGTCGGCCGCCGGGCTGATGGACAACCCCGGCGGACTGTCCTGGGCCACGAGCCGCTTCGGCGCACCGCAGTCCACCCTGGACGGCCTGGCGCTGACCAGCCAGTTCACGTACCCGCAGTTCATCGCCACCCCCGAGGGACGCCTCCAGCTCAGCTACCGAGTGGGGATCTCCGGCAACGGCCGCAACGCCCTCGCCGAGTACGACGGCACGACGTGGACCGCGCTGGGGGAGTGGACCAGCTCCACCGGCACGTACAGCAGCGAGCACGGCTCCTCGACCGCCCGCAACATGTACCTGCACGGCATCGACTACGACCGCGACGGCCGGCTGCACTCCTTCTTCACCTGGCGGGAGCAGAACGGCGCCGTGATGTGCAACGGCGGCGGGATCACCAACCACGACACCGGCTACGTCTACTCCGACGACCGGGGACGCACCTGGCGGAACAACGCGGGCACCGTCGTCGGCACCACCGGCGGCTCCGACCGGGTCGCCGTCACCGACGCCGGACTGGTCGTGGACCCGCTCAACCCGGACCACTCCCTGATGAACCAGGAGAGCCAGTCCACCGACTCCGCGGGCCGCCCGCACGCGATCATCTCCTACGTCCCGGGCCGCTTCGGCCAGTGCACCACGAACTACGTCGCCGACCGCACCGCCAACGGACGCGCCTTCCACGTCCGTAGGAACGCCTCCGGAACCTGGCAGAAAACCGAGATCCCGGTCCCGCTCAATTCCAGCCAGCGCACCAAGCTGGTCCTGGACAAGTACGACAACGCCTATGCAGTGTTCCCCTTCGGCCGGATAGCCGGAGCCTCCAAGGCGTCCGGGTACACCGACTGGACCCTGCTGTACGACGGGGCCGGGCTGAACGCCTTCGGCGAGGTCGTGATCGACGAGACGCGGGTCGCCCAGGACCATGTGCTGTCGGTGATGTACCAGGTGAGATCCACCGGAACGACACCGTCGGCACTCCGCGTCGTCGACTTCCGGCTCCCCGTCTGACCCATGCCGTACCAGGGAGGCGTGACGGTAATGTGAAGACCCTCCCGCCCGCCGCCCCTCGTTTCATCCCTGGAGGTCCCTGCCCGATGGCCCAGTCGGTGGGTATCAAGGACGTCGCCCGCGCCGCCGGAGTCTCGGTGGGCACGGTGTCGAACGTGATCAACCGTCCGGACACGGTCGCCACCGAGACCCGCGCCCGCGTGCTCTCGGCGATCGACCGGCTGGGCTACGTCCGCAGTGAGTCCGCGCGCCAGCTGCGCGCGGGCCGCAGCCGGATCATGGGGCTGCTCGTCCTGGACATGGGCAACCCCTTCTTCGTGGACGTGGCGCGCGGCGCCGAGCGGGCCGCCCGGGAGGCCGGGCTCGGCGTGATGGTCTGCAACAGCGCGCAGAGCGCGAGCGAGGAGGCCGAGTACCTGTCGCTCTTCGCCGAGCAGCGGGTGCGCGGAGTGCTGCTGACCCCGGCGGACGCCACCGGCCGCAACATCGAGACCTTCCGGCGGCACACCATCCCCTTCGTCCTCGTCGACCGGGTCGCCGAGGGCACCACCGAGTGCTCGGTCTCCGTCGACGACGTCGCGGGCGGCGCCCTGGCCGTGCGGCACCTGGTCGACGCCGGGCACCGCTCGATCGCGTACGTCAGCGGCCCGCCCAGCCTCAACCAGGTCCGTGACCGCCGTACCGGCGCCCTGAACGCGCTCGCCGAGGCCGGGCTCGGCCCCGAGGCGCTGCGCGAGCTGCCCACCGAACGGCTCGACGTGGCCGCCGGCCGGGACGCGGGCGCCCGCCTGCTGGGTCTCGCCGAGCGGCCGACCGCCGTGTTCTGCGCCAACGACCTGCTCGCCCTCGGCGTGCTCCAGGCCATGTACGCGGCCGGGGTCTCCGTCCCCGACGACCTCGCCATCGTCGGCTACGACGACATCGAGTTCGCCGCCGCCGCGGCCGTCCCGCTGACCTCCGTACGGCAGCCCGCCGTCACCATGGGCGCCCTCGCCGCCGAGCTGCTGCTGGAGGAGACGGAGGACGAGGACGGAGCGCGCGGGCACGAGCACCGCCGGGTGGTGCTCCAGCCCGAACTGGTGGTGCGGCGCTCAAGTCTGTCCGCCCGCTGACCGGTCGTTCAGTACAAATTCATGATCGGGGGATCGGATATCGGACGGACATGTGCTGAACTGGGACGCGTCCCGCACCATCCGTCCGTCCCGGGAGCCCTGTTGACCGCGACCTATCGCCAGCCCGGCGTCGTCCTGACCGACCGCCGCTTCACCGTGCCCCTCGACCACGACGACCCGGCGGGGGAGACCATCGAACTCTTCGCCCGCGAGGTGGTCGCCGGTGACCGGGCGGGCCAGGACCTGCCGTGGCTGGTCTACCTCCAGGGCGGCCCCGGCTTCGGCGCGAACCGGTTCGTCGGCAAACCGGCCTGGCTCGGCCGCGCCCTGAAGGAGTACCGGGTGCTCCTGCTCGACCAGCGCGGCACCGGCCACTCCACACCCGCCAACCGCCAGACACTGCCGCTGCGCGGCGGCCCCGCCGAGCAGGCCGACTACCTCACCCGCTTCCGCGCCGACTCCATCGTCCGGGACTGCGAGGCCATCCGGCCCGCCGTCACCGGCGGTGCCCCCTGGACCGTCCTCGGACAGAGCTTCGGCGGCTTCTGCACCGTGAACTACCTGTCCACCGCCCCCGAGGGCCTCAACGGCGCCGTCATCACCGGCGGCCTGCCCTCGCTCGACGCGCACGCCGACGACGTCTACCGCGCGGCCTACCCGCGCATCGAGCGCAAGGTCCTCGCCCACTACGAGCGCTACCCGCAGGACGTGGAGCGGGTCCGCCGGATCGTCGACCACCTGCTCGGCCACGACGTGGTGCTCCCGAACGGCTACCGGCTCACCGCCGAGGCGTTCCAGTCCGCCGGCATCATGCTCGGCGGCGGCGAGGGCAGCCACCGCCTGCACTTCCTGCTGGAGCACGCCTTCGTGCGCACCGCGCAGGGCACGGCCCTCTCCGACGCCTTCCAGGAGGACATGCAGGGCCTGCTGTCGTACGCGAGCCACCCCCTGTACGCCCTCGTCCACGAGGCGATCTACGCCCAGGACGCCCGCCCCACCAACTGGTCCGCCGAGCGGGTGCGCGCCGAGTTCCCGCAGTTCGACGCGGCCAAGGCGCTCGCCGGGGACGGGCCGGTGCTGCTGACCGGGGAGACCATCCACCCCTGGATGTTCGAGTGCGACCCGGCGCTGCGCCCGCTGCGCGAGACCGCCGAACTGCTCGCCTCCCGCACGGACTGGACACCGCTGTACGACCCCGCGCGGCTCGCCGCCAACGAGGTGCCGGTCGCGGCGGCGATCTACCACGACGACATGTACGTCGACACCGCCCACTCCCTGCGCACCGCCCGCACCATTCGTGGCCTGCGCACCTGGGTCACCGACGAGTTCGAGCACGACGGCGTGCGCGCGGGCGGACCCCGGGTCCTGGACCGGCTGCTGGCGCTGATGCGTGACGAAATGTGAGGAATCGCGGGGCGCCGCTGACTAGTCTGCGGGCATGGCAGACCCGATGATCACTCGACTCCGCCCCATGCCCGAGGACTGGCAGCGCGCCCTCGCCGTGGTGGCCCACCCGGACGACCTGGAGTACGGCTGCTCGGCGGCCGTCGCCGCGTGGACCGACCAGGGACGCGAGATCGCGTACGTCCTGGCGACCCGCGGCGAGGCCGGCATCGACACCCTCGACCCCGAGCGTTGCGCCGTGCTGCGGGAGCGGGAGCAGCGGGCGAGCGCGGCGGTGGTCGGGGTGTCGGTGGTGGAGTTCCTCGACCACAAGGACGGGGTGATCGAGTACGGCACGGCCCTGCGCCGGGACATCGCCGCCGCGATCCGCCGCCACCGGCCCGAACTGGTCATCACCCTCAACCACCGGGACACCTGGGGCGGCGTCGCCTGGAACACGCCCGACCATGTGGCGGTGGGCCGCGCCACGCTGGACGCGGCCGCCGACGCCGGGAACCGGTGGATCTTCCCCGAACTGACCGAGCAGGGCCTGGAGCCCTGGAACGGTGTCCGCTGGGTCGCCGTGGCCGGTTCCAGCTCGCCCACTCACGCCGTGGACGCCACCGCCGGACTGGAGCGGGCGGTGCACTCCCTGCTCGAACACCGCACCTACATCGAGGCGTTGACCGACGAGGACCCGGAGACGTACGCCCGCCGCTTCCTCACCGAGACCGCGACGGCGACGGGGGAGCGGTTTGACGGCAAGCCCGCGGTCGCCTTCGAGGTGTTCGCCCGATGAGCGGTGACGAGGGCGGCGGCGGGGCGATACTCGCCGAACGCTTCTAGGAGCACCGCGACCATCTGAACGCCGTCGCCCACCGCATGCTCGCTCGCCCGCTTCGCTGGTCCGCGGGGCGGCGGCGTCGAAGCAGGTGCGCGGGGCGCGGCCGTGGCCGAACAGGCGCTGCTGTTCCGCGCGTTCGCGCCCTACGCGCGGTTCGTGCTGGTCAACGGTGAGCTGGGGATGGTCAACGCGCCCGATGACAAGCCGATGTCGGTCACCGCGCTCACCGTCGCCGACGGCCGGATCACCGGTATGTGCATCCTCGCCGACCCCGCGCGGCCGGCCGGGCTCGACCTGCCTGACCTGGCCGGACAGCACGGCGGACGCCCGTAGGCTGGTCGGCATGCGAGAACTGTCCCTTGATCCGGCCGGCCTGCGCGGCGACTGCGCGAACTGCTTCGGGCTGTGCTGTGTCGCCCTGCCGTTCGCCAAGTCCGCCGACTTCCCCGTCGACAAGCGGGCCGGGACGCCCTGCCGCAACCTCCGGGACGACCACCGCTGCGGCATCCACGACCGGCTGCGGGAGCGGGGCTGGTCCGGCTGCACGGTCTACGACTGCTTCGGCGCGGGTCAGCGGGTCTCGCAGGCGACGTTCGGCGGAGAGGACTGGCGCACCGGTTCCGCCGAGCACGCCCGGCGCATGTTCGACGTGTTCCCGGCCGTCCGCCAGCTCCACGAACTGCTCTGGTACCTCACCCAGGCCCTGACCCTCCCCGCCGCCCGCCCCGTCCACGCCGACCTGCGCCGCCTGCTGCGCGCGACGGAGGACCTGGCGGCAGGCACTCCGGACGAGCTGTCCGCCCTGGACGTGGGCCCGCACCGGCAGCAGGTGGGCGAGCTGCTGCTCCGGGCCAGCGAACTGACCCGGGCAGGCCTGCGCGGCCGCCGCAAGGACCGCCGCGGCGCCGATCTGATGGGCGCCCGCCTCAAGGGCGCCGACCTGCGCGGCATCAGCCTCCGCGGCACCTACCTCATCGCGGCCGACCTGACCGGAGCGGACTTGCGAGGCGCGGACCTGCTGGGCGCGGACCTGAGGGACGCGGATCTGACCGACGCCGACCTGACGGACGCCCTCTTCCTCACCCAGCCGCAGGTGAACGCGGCACGGGGGAGCGCGGGCACCGGGCTGCCGGGGTCGCTGGAACGGCCCGCGCACTGGGACGCGAAGGAGTGAACGTCAGCCCTCCACGCCACTGACCGGACACCGTGCCTCCGCTCCGACCGCCCTCCGCTCCACCCCCATCCGCAGCCCGTCCGGCATCAGGGTCAGCCGCTCCGTCACCCGGAGCCGGTATTCGGGGTCCGGGCGCAGGGTGTAGCGCCGCAGCAGCAGACCCAGGACCAGCGTCGCCTCGTGCAGGGCGAACTGGCGGCCGATGCAGGCGCGGGCGCCGGTGCCGAAGGGCTTGAAGGTGTGCGGGGGACGGGACCGTACCGCCTTGGGGTCGAAGCGGTCGGGGTCGAAGCGCTCGGCGTCCGGGCCCCAGGCCGCCGGGTCGCGGTGCAGCAGCGGGGTGAGGACCAACGCCCAGGCGCCGCGCCGCATCGGGTGCTCCCCGGCCAGCACGGTGTCCTCCAGCGCCTCCCGCGCGAAGGCGGGCGCCGTCGGCCACAGCCGCAGGGACTCGTCCAGCACACGGCGTACGTACCGCAGCTTGGCCACCTGGTCGTAGCCGGGCCGTTCGGTGTCGCCCCACACCTGGTCCACCTCGGCGCGGGCCCGGGCGGCGACCTCCGGATGCCGGGCGAGGTAGTACAGCGCGAAGGACAGCGCGCCGGAGGTCGTCTCGTGGCCCGCGACCAGGAAGGTGATGACCTGGCGGCGGACGTTTTCGAGGGAGAGGCGCTCCCCGGTCTCGGGGTGGGCGGTCTCCAGCATCCGGTCGAGCAGGTCCCCGCTCCCGCCGGAACCGCCCCGGCGTCTGCGCACCAGGTCGTCGACCGTGCGGTTGAGGTAGGCGATGTCGGCGTCGTTGCGGCGCGCGGCGGAGCTGAGCAGGAAGGGCGCCGGGACGGTGTTGAGCCGCTGGGCGTAGGCGAGGGTGCCGACCATCGCGGTCACGAAGGGGTGCGGGCGGGACCGCTCGAAGGAGCCGAAGTCGTGTCCGAACCCGGTGCGCGCGATGGTCTCCAGGGTCAGCTTGGTCATGTCGCCGGGCACGTCCACCGGCTGACCGGCCAGTGCCGCCCGGTCCCAGTGGTCGGTCAGCCGCCCGGCCACGTCCAGCATCATCGGGTGGTACCCCGCCATGGCCTCCCGGCTGAATCCGGGCGCCAGGACGTCGTGCGCGAGCTGCCAGTTCGGCTCGTGGTTGTACGCGGTGAACAGCGCGTCCCCGGCCACGGGCCGCAGGTTCGCGATGCCGAGGCCGACGTGCTTGGCGAACCGTGTCTCGTCCGCGAGATCGGCGGCCAGCGCCGCGCCCCACACGAACACGAACTCCTTGCCGAGCGCCTTGCGCCGGAAGATCGGCCCCAGTTGGCGGCCCAGGCGCATGGAGTCCTGGAGCGGCCGGGACCGGTTGGCGCCCAGCACATCGCCGAGCAGCGGGAGCCGGCGCGGCGGGTGCGGGATGCGGTGCAGTGCGGGCCAGCCCTGGTCGGCGCTGCGGAACCCCTTGGGCGACGCGGACCGGGTCGTCGTCTCCGCCATGGCGCGATCTCCCTTGATCCTCCGGCAGATTGGGTCTGTTGTACGTCGGTTCAATAGCGCGCGGCCTCAGTGTGATCCGGTTGTTGAACCCGCGTCAAGTAAGGTGCGGGCATGAGCGCGAACCAGAGCGGCGCGCGCACCAGGCGTCGGCTCAGCACCGAGGAGCGCAGGGAGCAGCTTCTCGCCGTCGGGGCGCGGCTGTTCTCGGAGAGCCCGTACGACGAGGTGTGGATCGAGCAGGTCGCCGAGATCGCCGGGGTGTCGCGCGGACTGCTGTACCACTACTTCCCGACCAAGCGGGACTTCTTCGCCGCCGTCGTCGAGCGGGAGAGCGCGCGCATGCTGCGGATGACGGCGGCCGTGCCCGGCGTCCCGGTCCGCGAGCAGCTCACCGCGAGCCTCGACACCTACCTGGCCTGGGCCGAGGAGCAGGCGCACGGCTTCCGCGCCTTCCATCGCGCCGAGGCGTCCGGCGACCCCGCCGTGCGCGAGGTCTACCAGCGCGCGCTCGCCGCCCAGGAGCGGCAGATCCTCGCGGCCATGGCCGCCGACCCGGAGTTCGGCCCGGTCTGCGAGGCCCGCCCCGACATCCGTCTCGCGGTGCGCGGCTGGCTGGCCTTCACCACCGCCGTCTGCCTGGAATGGCTGAGCGGTACCGAGGACCTGACCCGGGACCAGGTCCGCGACCTGTGCGCACGCGCGCTGCTGGGGGTCGTCGGAGAGTGACTCCGCGCACGATCGCGTGGGGTGGTTGGCGCGCGCCCCGATCTTCGATAGGTTAGGCAAGGCTTACCTAAGGAGGTTCGGGAATGGGTGACAGCCAGAGCTGGACGGCCGCTCCGGCCGCGGCGGAACGCGCCCGGTCGGTGCTCGCCACCGCGTGGTCCTGCGCGGTGACCGCGGAGGGCACCCGGGAGGAGTTCGTCGGCGCGCACTCCGTGACCGACGACGGCCGGATACTGCTCGCCGTACCCGAGGACAGCGTGCTGGCCGCGGCCGCAATCTGCGCCCCGCGCGGAGAGCCGTCCGCCGTGCTGGAGTTCGCCGACGTCGCGCCCGTCCCCGTCCGCAACCGCATCCGGGCCCGGCTGTGGCTCGCCGGATGGTTCGCCCCCGAGGACGGCCACCTCGTCTTCCGGGCCACCCGGGTCGTACTGCGCCGGCCGAGCGGCGCGCTCATCGTCGAGCTGGACGAGTTCGCCGCCGCCCGCCCCGACCCGCTGGCCCTCGCCGAGGCCCGCCTGCTCACCCACCTCGCCGACTGCCACCCCGACGCCGTCGAGCGGCTGACCCGGCTGGTCGAACCGGACAGCCTGCACGGCGCCGTCCGCGTCCAGCCCCTCGCCGTCGACCGGCACGGACTGACCCTGCGCATCGAACGCGCCCGCGCCCACGGCGACGTACGTCTGCCCTTCCACCGCCCGGCCGACGACGTCGCGCAACTCACCGAGCGCATGCACGTCCTGCTCGGCCAGGCCGCCGCGGCCACCTGCCCGCGGCCCCTACAGCGGCAGCGCGCAGACCGCGACGGGTGAGGCGAACGGGGCGCCCGCGCGCCGCAGTTCACCCTTGTCCTCGTCGACGTGGAAGACCGTCACGTCGCCGGACCGCTGGTTCGCCGCGAAGAGCAGCCCGCCGTCCGGCGACAGGGCGATCTGCCGCGGGAAGTCCCCGCCCACCGGCACGGTGCCCAGCAGCCCGAGCCGGGCCCCGTCCGCCTCCACCGCGTACCTGGACAGGCTGTTGTGGCCCCGGTTGGCGAGGAACGCGTACCGCCCGTTGGCCGTCACCACGATCTGCGCCGGGTAACTGGTGCCCGGCCCGGTGCCCGTGGACCGCGCCTCGCCGACGGTGACCCGGCCGCTGCCGGGGTCGTAGGCGCAGACCGCCACGGTGTTGTCGGCCTCGTTGGCGAGATAGGCGTACCGGCCGCCCGGATGGAAGGTCAGATGGCGTGGCCCCGCGCCCGGCCGCGTACGGGCCCGGGAGACCTCCCTGAGCGTGCCCCCGGTCTCGTCGAGACGGTAGGTGTACACGGTGTCCGTGCCCAGGTCGACGGCGAGGACATGGCCGCCGTCCGGGCTGGTGATCACCTGGTGGGCGTGCGGACCCCGCCGGCCCGGGCCCGGCGCGGGGGAGGAGTGCGTGACCAGGTCCGTGCGCTCGCCCAGCGCGCCCGAGGCCGCGACCGGGTGCACGGCCACACTGCCGGTGCCGTAGTTGGCGCTGAACAGCCAGCGCCCGCTCGGATGCACCGACAGATGACACGGCGCCGACCCGCCGGTGCTCCGGCTGCCCAGCACCTTGCGGTCGGCGAGGCGAACGGCGGTCACGGCTCCGTCCTCGCGCTCGTTCACCGTGTACAGCGTGCGCCCGTCCGGGTGCACCGCCAGAAACGACGGATCGCCGACGCCCGAGATCGTGCCGGAACCGGTGACCCGGCCGGTCCGCACGTCGTACGAGGCGACCCCGATACCCTCGCCGCCGCCCTCGGCGGAGGTGTACGTGCCGAGGTACAGCGCGCGGGGACCCGGCGTGGCCTCCCGGGAAGGGCCCGGTGTCGCAGTGCCCCGCACCGGGGGCGGCGGAGGCGGCGGGTCCTGGCATCCCGCGAGGGCCGCCGCGGCGGCGCCTCCCGCGACGGCGCCGACGAACCGGCGCCTGCTCACGCCCCCACTGCCCATGCCCACACCCTCAGGTCGTCCGTAGTCCGGCGCCTGCCACCCTGGCGTGGCTCACCGGCCCGGTGCAACCGCGGGCGCCGCCGCTACCAGTCGCCGTCCTCGACCGGCTGCCCCTTGAGGTGCTCGACCTGGCCCGGAGCGGGAGCCTCCCAGGGCTCGTGGTCGTCGCCGAGCCACTCGCCGACCGGTTCGACCGCCTCCAGCGTGCCGGTGGGGTCGAGATCCTGGGCCTCGTCGTCGTAGTAGTCGAACCAGGGCAGCCCCGCCCGCGTGTACGCCGCCCGGTCCACGGGCGACGGCGGCGGCTCCTCGCCGGTGATCCGGCGCCACTGCGGCGGCGTCACCAGATGGACGAAGACCCGCCCCGACGGCTGTCCGGCCCAGTCCGACGCCGGGCGGTCGTCCCGGTAGACCTCCTGACGCAT
>NZ_FLSP01000046.1 GCF_900091315.1 Streptomyces sp. DI166 | reverse complement strand
GCCGGGCCCGGCCCCGGGGGCGGGTGCCCGGCCGCTCGCGGCCCGGCCGGGAGTCGTAGTAGCGGCCGGCGCCCCAGCCGAGTACCGCCTCGGCCAGCAGCACGCCAACATTGCCCTCGAAATGGCTCAGTTGTTCGGCGGCGGAATGGCAGTAGCGACACTGCGAGAGATGCTGCTCGACATCCGGGAGGAGGGCCCCGCCGCGGCGAATGGGGACGTCGAGCAGCCGGTTGTAGAAGCGGCAGTCCTTGGTCGGGGCGAGTTCGCGATGCGCCAGTACACAACCTTCGCGGAATTTTTCACGCGCCTGTTCGAGTGCGGTCGTCGCGGTCTCGGTATCCATGCCGAGCAGTGCGGCGGGGACGGTTATCGGTTCCGCCTCGACCTCGGTGTGCCAGAGCAGACACCGGGCGAGTCCGGGAAGACCGTTGAATGAGCGACCGGCGAGCTTCCGGTTTTCCGGAGTCATGGACTTCGCGGTGCGCATACCGCGGCCGCCGGACGGTTTCTGGAGATCCGGCAGAACGGCCGATATCCGTTCCTCCGCCGCCCATACCCGTACCGTGTCGCGGACCGCGACCAGCAGGAAGGGGCGCAGCGCCGACGCCGACTCACCGAGCGCCAGTCGGTCGAGTACCTGGTGGAAGGCGGTGGCGGTGACCATGGCGGCGAGGTCGGCCCGGGAGGCGAGGCAGATCGCGGCGTATTCCTGGGCGGGCCGCCAGTGGCGGGCCATGAGCAGGGCGACCGTGGTGGCCGTCTCGCCGTCGGACCGGCCTCTGAGCCGGGCGGCGAGAGCGTCGTCCGATTCCTCGTGGACACCCGCGGGCGGGGGGTATGGGGGGCGAGGGGGGTGGGGGGTGGGCACTGAGCGGATTCCTTCCCACGCGCGGAGAACAGCGCGGGGAGTGAAATTCACCCTCTCCCATCCGAAGCCGATCCCCCATCGGTCCGAATGCGACCCGGCTTTTACCCCCCGCACGGGCTCTTAACCCTTGCACATAACACTCACGCCCAACAAGGCACTCGGGCAACATGAGCACCTTTGAAAGTAAGTCAGAAACGACCGCAACTCCGGTCACCGGCACCGACTTTCGGCTTTGCCCCGCGCCCCGTGTGAATCACACACCCGCACCGGCCCACGACGCACGCTCCCGGCCCGGACCCGCGCGCGATGAACTGGTACCGGCCCCTCGGAAGGCCACGCGCAGGACGGCGGCTCTCCCGCGCGAACGGGCCGCCGACCCCGATCTCCCGCCCTCGGTCGGCGGCCCCGAGGGGGAGACACCGGGCCGGCGGTCCCGAGGGGAGCAGCGGACCGGCAGTCGGGAGGGGAAACTGGGCTCAGTCGTCCCGCACCGCAGCCGCACCGACTCCCGCCGCTCGCAGCTTCCCGGCCAGCAGTTCCATCTCGGGCAGCGTTCCCGCGTACTCGCCGTCCAGTACGCGCCGCGCCGCGGTCTTGGCGCCCGCCGGATCGAGTCCCGCCTCGGCCCGCAGGACCCGCATGATCCGGACGCGCCCGGCCGACCCCGCGTCACTCACCCGCAGCCGGGCCGGACCGTGCGCGGCGAGCAGTTGCTCGCGCCGCTCCCCCGGCAGGTCCCCGCCGCACTCCGCGAGCGCGAACCCGCAGCCGGGGCACGCCGATTCGGCGTCCCAGCGCAGCCGCCCGGCCTCCAGCGCCTGGACGCCGACGCACTCCAGCTCCGCACCGCAGTCCGGGCAGGGCGCCGACCAGGTGACCGACTCCCGCACGGGCGCCGCTCAGATCTGCCAGGACCGCAGGCGGTCCGCGGCGCCGTAGATGTCCGTCTTGCCGTCGATCAGGTCGCGGGCGAGGTCGACGAGGGCGCCGTAGGGCGGATCGATGCCGACGCCGCTGACGAACATGTAGGCCACGGCGGTGGCACAGGCGAAGCGGGCGTTGGCGGAGGGCAGCGGTTTGAGCAGGGTCAGGGTGTGCAGCAGCGCCGCCGCCCGCCAGGCGGCGTCGGAGTTCACTCCGAGCCGCGGCGGGTCGACGCGGTGCCGGGCGACCGCGGCGACCAGCGCGGAGAAGTCGTTGATCGTCGGCTGGTCGGGCATGACCTCTTCGTGCCGCTGGAGCAGCCAGGGCACGTCGATATGGATGACGGGTGCCATCGCTCAGGCGGCCCGCCCCTCGCCCTTGGCAGGTGGTTCGTCGTCCGGGAAGGCGGCCGCGAATTCGTCGGCGTGCGAGGAGAAGAACTGGCGGAACGCCGCGGCGCCTTCCTGCAGCGCCCGGTGCCGGGCGATGTCCGCCGCCGCGGCCTCCCGTACGAGCGCCTTCATCGATGTGCCGCGTTCCTTGGCGATCTGCCTGAGGTCCTCAAGTTCGCGGTCGCTGAACTCCACATTGAGAGCTGGCATGGCCTCACGGTACCGCGCGGGTACTTACCCGTAAATACACCCAGGTCAGAACAGGTGTGCAACGGTACCTGCGGAACCAATGCGTGCACGATTCGGTGAGACCTGGGTCACATTGCCCGCTGTTTCTGTCACAAACGGACCGACTCGAAGGCTCCCAGTGGTGAGCGCACCGCTGCGGAGGCCCCGAATGTCCGAAACATCCCTTCCCGAGACCGGCGACCGGTTGGACCGGGCGACCGGTGTCTTCGTCGCCCACCGCGAGCTGCTGTTCGGCGTGGTCTACAACGTGCTGGGCAGCGTCGCCGACACCGAGGACGTCCTCCAGGAGACCTGGCTGTCCTGGACGGCCCGGGGCGGCGGCGGCCAGCCGGAGGAGGTCGCCAACCCGCGGGCGTACCTCGTCCGCGTCGCCGTCAATCACGCGCTGCGCCGACGCGCCACGATCACCCGCCGCCAGGAGACCTACATCGGCCCCTGGCTGCCGGAGCCGCTGGTCTCCACCGGAGAGGGCGCCGACGAGACCGCCCTGCGCGCCGAGTCGGTGTCGCTGGCGCTGCTGGTGGTGCTGGAGTCGCTGTCCCCGCTGGAGCGCGCGGTGTTCGTCCTGCACGACGTGTTCGGCTACCCGCACACCGAGATCGCGGACATCCTGGACCGCACCCCCGCCGCCGTACGGCAGCTCGCCCGGCGGGCCCGCGCCCATGTGCACGACCGGCGGCCGGCGTACGAGGCACATCCGCGGGTGCGGCAGGAGGTCACGGAACGGTTCGTCCGGGCCGCCCTCGGCGGGGACATCGCGGCACTGATGGAGATCCTCGCGCCGGACGTCACGGTGTGGTCGGACGGAGGCGGCAACCGCAGGCCGGCCGGACTGCGCCCGGTGCACGGCCGGGACAAGGTGGCCCGGCTGCTGACCGGCTATGTCAACCGGCACGGCATCGGGGACCTGGAGGTGCGCTTCCGGCAGGTCAACGGCGATGCGGCGGCGGTGCTGTTCCAGGGCGCGGAGCCGTTCGCGGTGATGGTCGTGGACCTCACGCCGGAGGGCGACCGGGTCTCGGGCGTCTACATCGTCAGCAACCCCGAGAAGCTGACCCGGGTCGAACGCGGCGAGGGCGAAGAGGAAGGACCTCGGTCATGACGGAGGCGTCCAGGGGCGAACGGGTCGCCGACTGGTTCGACGGCCGCCTCGGCATCCACGCGCTGGGCCGCAAGTACCTGCGCAAGGTGTTCCCGGACCACTGGTCGTTCCTGCTGGGCGAGATCTGCCTGTACAGCTTCCTGGTGCTGATCCTGACCGGCGTCTGGCTCACCTTCTTCTTCCACCCGTCGATGAACGAGGTGACGTACCAGGGCAGTTACGTCCCCCTCAACGGGATGCGCATGACCGAGGCGTACGCCTCCACCCTCGACATCAGCTTCGACGTGCGCGGCGGACTGCTCATCCGGCAACTGCACCACTGGGCGGCGCTGGTGTTCGTCGCCGGGATGCTGACGCACATGATGCGCCACTTCTTCACCGGGTCGTACCGCAAACCCCGGGAGATCAACTGGCTGTTCGGCTGGCTGCTGCTCCTCCTCGGCCTGTTCGAGGGCCTGTTCGGCTACTCGCTGCCGGACGACCTGCTCTCCGGCACGGGCCTGCGGTTCGTCAACGGGGCGCTGCTGGCCGTACCGGTCGTGGGCACGTACCTCTCGATGTTCCTGTTCGGCGGGGAGTTCCCCGGCGAGGACGTCGTGGCGCGCTTCTACGCGCTGCACATCCTGGTGATCCCGGGTGTCATGGCGGTTCTCGTGGTCGTCCATGTCCTGCTGGTCGTGTACCACAAGCACACCCAGTTCGCGGGTCCGGGCCGCAGCGAACGCAACGTGGTGGGCGCCCCGTTCCTGCCGGTGTACCTGGCGAAGGCGGGCGGCTTCTTCTTCCTGGTCTTCGGCACCCTCACCCTGCTCGCCGCGGTCGCCACGATCAACCCGGTCTGGGCGTACGGCCCCTTCCGCGCCGACCAGGTCTCCACGGGCGCCCAGCCCGACTGGTACCTGGGCTTCGCCGAGGGCCTGGTGCGGGTGATGCCGGGCTGGGAGATCACGCTGGGGGGCCACACCCTGGTCCTGGGCGTCCTGATCCCGATCGTCGTCTTCCCTCTGCTCCTGGTCCTGATCGGCGCCTACCCCTTCGTGGAGTCCTGGCTCACCGGCGACAGACGCGAGCACCATCTGCTCGACCGCCCCCGCAACCACCCGGTGCGCACCGGCCTCGGTGTGGCCTGGATCGCCCTGTACCTGATCCTGCTGGCGGGCGGCGGCAACGACATCGTGGCGACCCGGCTCCACCTGTCCATCAACGCGGTGACCTGGACCATCCGCATCGCCGTCCTCGTCGTCCCCGTCCTGGCCTTCGTCCTCACCCGCCGCATCTGCCTGGGCCTGCAGCTCCGCGACCGCGAACTGATCGCCCACGGCCGCGAGACCGGCATCGTCAAACGCCTCCCGCACGGCGAGTACGTGGAGCTCCACCAGCCCCTCGACCAGGCCCGCCTGCACACACTGACGGCGCACGAACGGCCCAGCGAGTCCGTCCAACACGAGTCCCGGGCGGAGATCCCCTAGCACACGCCCGCCCTGTCCGCCGATCCCCTTCCGTCGGCGACCGTGGCCCCTAATCTTGTGTCACCGGCGGTACCAACGGGGGTCGTCGGGCAGGGCGAGGGAGCGCGCCCCGGGACGGGGGCGCCGGAGGGGGGCCTCCTTGCGCGAGGAGATCGAGGACCGGATACGGCGCGTTTCCGTGGACGTCCTGGTCGGCTGGGACGGTGCGCGGAGGCCCGAGGACCAGGAGCAGTTCCTGGATCTGGTGCTCGACCGGCTCGGGCGGGGCGGCCGGCTCCCCCGGCACTCCATACCGCGCAATCAGTGGGTGGCCCTGCTCAGGTACTGCATGAAGCACGCGCCGGACGGCCTGTCCTGCCTCGCCGCCACGGTGGATCTGCTGGACCCCGAATCGGCGGAAGCGCTGCTGATGTTCCGCCTGAGCGACGAATGGCGGGCCGTGCGCAGCCTGCCGCCCGAGTACCCCGATGCCTGGGAGCTGCTGACCCAGTCCCTGGAACCCCTGCCCCTGCCCGCCGACCGACGGCGGCGGTTGCTGTCCCTGGCGACCGAGAGCCGATTAACCGACCCGCCCCAGCACTCCACCACTCCCTGGTCGGACTTCCTGTACCTGGTGGGGCAGAACTCCGCGCCGGAACGGGTGCCGCCGTGGATGGCGTACCTGGACGAGGCGGCCGGCTGGCTCCCGGACGCGGGGGCGTCCCGGGAGATACGGGCGCTCAACCGACGGCGAGCGGCGCGCTGGGGCATCGCGCAGAGCCTCGACCGCCTGCGGTACACGCGCGGCGCGGACCGGCAGCCCGCCACCCATGACGAGCATCTGGCCATCCGGATCATGCCCGCGCCGTTCGACGAGGGCCACTACACGGTGTCGTACTGGTTCCACTCCGACGCGCGGGGGCCGGACTTCGAGGGCCGCCGGGACAGCGCGGTGATCCCCTTCGACGATCTCCAGCGCAGCGTCAGCGAGGTGATCTGCGAGGTGGAGCGCGCCGAGGGGGACAGACCCGGGCAGCTGCGGCTGGAGTTCGTGCTTCCGCTGGAGCTGATCAACCTGCCCGTGGAGTCCTGGCCGTTGGACGCGGCCGAGGACCCGCATCTGCCGCTCGGCATGACCTACCCGGCGGTGGTGATCCGCAGCCTGGAGCGGCTGCTCGACCAGAGCTGGCACGGCAGATGGCGGCTGCGCTGGCAGAAACTGCGCCAGGAACCGGCGGCCGGTTCCGTCTACATGGGTATTCCCGGGGCCAACGGCCAGCACCCGGGCCTGCCCGGACTGCTCGACGAGGAGCATGTCGCCGCCGTGCTCAGCGAACCCCCGGAGGAGGGCCGCCCGCACGGCCGCAAGGAGTTCAAGACCGCGCTGCGCATGGGCTATCCGGTGGTCGTCTGGCATCGCACCAGTGAGTCCACCACGGAGTTCCGGCAGGTGATCAGCGAGCTGTTCGCGGGGGGCTTCGCCGATCTGCTGCCGCGCGTCACCCGCTTCCGGCGGCAGGCCGCCGCGCTCGGCGCGGGCACGCCGGAGCACCACATCGGCCGGCATCTGGCGGTGCTGTGGGACGACCCCGACCGCAAACCGCTGTGACCGTGACATCACCGCGCAGGGAGGACACGTCCATGGACACTTGGTGGCTGTACCGGGGCACGGGCATCCCGCTCGACCCGGTCGAACGGGACCGCCGCTGGCCCGCACCGCCGCCCTGGCGCTCCTACGCCGGCCACCCGCCGGACGAGCCCACGGCGCCGGCCCGGGACGACACGGCCGCGCGGGTCCTCGGTCCCCCGGGCACGCCCCGGACCCCGGACCCCGAGGAGGTGGCCCGGGTCAACACGGCGCTGCGGCTGCGCCGTCCGCTGCTCGTCGGCGGTGACCCGGGCGTGGGCAAGTCGGCGCTGGCCCACCGGATCGCCCGGGAGCTCGGTCTGGGCCCGGTGCTGCGCTGGCCGGTGACGGGCGGCAGCACGCTCGTCGAGGGCCTGTACACCGAGACGGCGCCCGGCACGGTGCGCCTGGGTCCGCTCGGCACGGCGCTGCTCCCCCGCCGATTACCCCGCGTCGTCCTCGTCGACGATCTGGACCGGGGCGGCTTCGACCTGCCGGACGAACTGCTGGCGGTGCTGGACGACGGGGAGTTCACCGTCCCCGGCCTCCTCGGCTCCGGCAGTGCCACGGTGCACACCTGCGAGCCTGGCGGCACGGCGGCGCTCCGCGACGGGCTCGTGCGCTGCCGGGAGCTGCCCGTCGTCGTCGCCACGACCGGCGGGGAGCGCGAGCTGCCGCCCGCGTTCCTGCGGGCCTGCGTCCGGCTGGAGCTGCCGCCGTTGACCCGGGAGGGGCTGGCCGAGCTGGCGAGGTCCCGCTTCCCCGCCGTTGACGAGGACGTGCTCGATCCGCTCCTCGACCGGGCGGGCCGGGAACCGGCTTCGCCCCGACAGCTCCTGGACGCCCTCCACTTGGTGGCCACGGGTGCCCTGGCCGCGATCCGGGAAAGGGACGGGGAGGGGAGCGCGGCCCTGGACACCCTCTGGAGCTGGGCCGCCATGGAGGGGTCATGACGAGCCTCGACGCGGGTGTCCCGGGCACGCGCTGGTCGGACATCACCGACCCGCACGGCATTCTGCGGGCGCTCGGCGGGCTGCGCGGGCGCGGACCGCGCCGGGGCTGGGACATGCTCGTGGCGGTGGACCCGGACCCCGGGATGGCCATCTGGCAGGACACGGTCGTGGAGTTCACCGAACTGCTGCGGCGCTCACGGGTCTTCCGCCGGGTGGACCGCCGCCGTCTCGGACCGCTGCCACCCGGCGGCGGCTCCGCCGGCCGGCTGACGCTCGTGGTCACCGACGGCAACGCGCCCGCCTGGCGCTCCGGCGACCGGTCCCGGACCCTGCACCGGTGGGCGGGCGCGGGACCGCTGGCGGTGGTGCATCTGCTGCCCCACCACGCCTGGCCGGAGACCGGCGTACCGACCTGGCCCATGTCACTGCGCTCCGCGGGGCCCGGCGCGCCGAACCGCGCGCACGGCACCGGGCCGCGCCACCTCGGCCTCGGCGCGCCCGACGAGGACGGCCCCTCCCTGCCGGTTCCGGTGCTGGAGCCGGCCCCGCGCGGCCTGCGTTCTTGGGCACGGCTGGTCACCGGCGCCCGGGGCACCCGGGGCCCGGCTGCCGCTGACGTTCGCCACCCCGCGGCCCGGACCCGCGCCGCCGCCGGGCCCCGAGCCCCGGCCCGCCGAGCGCGTCGCCGCGTTCCGCCGGTCGGTCACACCGGACGTACTCGCCGTCGCCACCCTGCTCGCCGCGGTGCCCCTCGCGGTGCCGGTGATCAGGCATGTGCTCGCCCGGCTGCGCCCCGAGGCGCGGATCTTCGACTTCACCCAGCTGCTCACCCACCGGCTGGTCCACCCGCGCACCGGACCGCCCCCGGCCGAAGGGCCGCCGCTCGCCTACGACTTCGCCCCCGGTGTGCGCGGCGAGCTGCTGGCCGCCGGACGCACCGAGGAACTCCGGCTGGTCGTCGACCTGGTCGCGGAGGCCCTCGGGGAGTCCGCCCGGGGACGCTGGCAGGTGCCCGCGCTGCTGACCGGCACGGAGTCGTTCATTCCGCTGAGGTCCGGCGCGGAGGCCCGCGCCTGGGCGGAACCCCAGATCGCCGTACTGCACGCCGTATCCGGTCCGCATGCCGCCCAGGCGCGGGCGCTGGAGCAACTGACCGCCGCGCCCCAGCCGCCCGACGCCGCGGCCTGCGGGCCGTCCCCTTCGTACCTGCGGAAGCAGGAGGACCTGGTGAACCAGCCGACCAAGCAGCCGCGTACCGACGTCCCTTCCGGGGCGGCCCCGACGACCGAACGGCGGGGCAACAGCAGCCCGGCCGTGTGGGGCCACGTACCGCCGCGCAATCCGAACTTCACCGGCCGGGTGGAGCTGCTCGACGCCCTGCACCGCAGGCTCCGCAAGGAGAGGGCGACGGCCGTGCTCCCCAACGCCCTGCACGGCATGGGCGGCGTCGGCAAGTCGATGCTCGCCGTCGAGTACGTCTACCGGCATCTGCCGGAGTACGACCTCGTCTGGTGGATCTCCGCCGAACGCACCGCCCAGATCGCCCTGTCCCTGGTGGAGTTGGCGCACCATCTGGGCCTTGAGTCCGGGAACGAGGCGTCCTGGTCGGTGGCCGCGGTGCTGGAGGCGCTGCGCCGGGGCGAGCCGTACGCCAACTGGCTGCTGGTCTTCGACAACGCCGACAGCCCGGAGGCGGTGCGCCCCTACTTCCCGCTCGGCGGGCCGGGCAACATCCTTGTCACGTCCCGCAATCCGCAGTGGGCGAGCGTGGCCAAGCCGCTGGAGGTGAACGTCTTCCGGCGCGAGGAGAGCGTGGAGCTGCTGCGGCGGCGCGGCCCGGACATCACCGACGACGAGGCCGACCGGCTCGCCACCGCGCTCGGCGACCTCCCGCTGGCCCTCGAACAGGCCGCCGCCTGGCGGGCGGAGACCGGCATGCCGGCGGACGAATACCTGCGCCTGCTGGAGGAGAAGCAGGTGGACCTGCTGGGGCTGGCGCCCCCGCTCGACTACCAACTGCCGGTCATCGCGGCCTGGAACGTGTCCCTGGACCAGCTGGAGACCCGGAACCCGGCCGCCATGCAGCTGCTGCAACTGTGCGCGTTCTGCGCGCCGGAGTCGATCTCGCGCAATCTGTTCTCGGGACTGCCCGGCACCTCGATCACCCCCGAACTCGATCTGGTGCTGCGCGATCCGATCCGCCTCGGCCAGGCCATCCGGGAGATCGGCCGCTACTCCCTGGCCCGCTTCGACTTCCGCGCCAACTCCCTCCAGATGCACCGGCTCGTGCAGACGGCCCTGATCGCCCGGATGACGGAGGCCGAGCAGGAGCGCATGCGCAACGGCATCCATCTGCTGCTGGCCGCCAACGATCCCCGGGACCCGCACAACGCCACCCAGTGGCCGCGCTACGGCGAGCTGTACCCGCACCTGGTCGTCTCCGAGGCCGTCGGCTCCACCGACCCGTATGTGCGCACGCTGGTCATCAACGAGGTGCGGTACCTGCTGCGCTGGGGCAACTACGAGGCCGCGCTCCACCTGGCCGAGTCCGCCTACGAGGCCTGGCGGCAGGGCGACGGGGAGGACGACCCGAAGACCCTGGAGCTGTCCAAGTGGATGGGCGCGGTGCTGCTCAGCATGGGCCGCTACGCCGAGTCGTCCGCCGTCAACGACCGGGTGCTGGAGGCGTACCGCCGCACCGTCGGCGAGGACCACGAGGACACGCTGGACGCGCTCGGGAACGTGGCCATCGACCGGCGTGTGAAGGGCGACTTCGCCGCCGCCCTGGAGCTGTCGGAGTCCGTGCACGAGCGCTATCTGCGCCAGCTCGGCGAGGAGGACCCGGAGACCCTGCGCGCGGCGCACAACCTGGGGGTCAGCCTCCGGCTCGCCGGGCAGTTCGCGCGGGCGCGCCGGCTGGACGCGCGGACCTGGCACAGCAAGCAGCAGATGTACGGCCAGGACCATGTGGTGAGCCTGGTGACCTGGCTCAGTCTGATCCTGGACGACCGTGAACTGGGCGACTACCACGCGGCGTTGACCCACCAGCGGGACCTCACCGACCGGTGCGGGCGGCTGCTCGGGCAGGTCAACCCCTTCACCCTGTCCAACCACCGCCACTTGGCGGTGGCCCTGCGCAAGGCCGGCCGGCACGAGGAGGCACGGGAGACCGCCGAGCAGGCGCAGGACGCGCTCGTCGCCCGGTACGGCGCGAACAACCCGGGGTCGATGGCCTCGACGCTGGAGCTGTCCATCGACCTCCGGCACGCCGGCGAACTGACCACCGCGCGAAAGCTGGGCACTCGCATCCACGCCCAGTACGCCGAGACGTACGGCAGAACCCATCCGCACACCCTGTCGGCCGAGGTGGATCTCGCCGTGACGCTGCGGCACATGGGGGAGCCGGAGGCCGCCCGGGCCATCGACGAACAAGCTTTGAGCGCCTTCCACCGGGTGCTCGGCGAGCGCCACCCCTCGTCGCTGGTCTGTGCCACGAACCTGGCCAGTGACCTGTACGACCTCGGCGAGTACGCGGCCGCCCGGGAGCTGGACGAACGGACGCTCGCGCTCTCCACCGACGTGCTGGGCGCGGACCATCCGTCCACGCTGGCCTGCGCCGCGAACCTCCCCCTGGATCTACGGGCCCTCGGCGAGCACGAGGAGGCGGAGCGCAGGCACACCGCGACGGCGGAACGGCTCAACCGGGCGCTGGGCGCGGACCATCCGGCGGTACGTCAGGCCGTGGACTGGGAGACCCGAGCGGACTGCGACATAGACCCGCTCCCTCTCTAGGTGTATTGATCACGAGCGTTGTTAACGCCGACTGGTCTTGATCATGGCGAAGACCTCCACGGAGGTCTTCGTGTCCCACCGTAATGCCCGGCTGACCGTTCACGGCAGGCGGCTGCTGGTCGAACGTGTCCGTTCCGGCCGTCCGGTCGCGCATGTCGCGGCCGAGATGGGCATATCGAGGCCCACGGCCCACAAATGGGTTCGCCGCTGGCGGGCCGAGGGCGATGCGGGCCTGGCCGACCGCTCCAGCAGACCGCGCACGACCCCGCACCGGACGCCGGCCGCGGTGGAAGAACGCGTCTGCGACCTGCGGCGGACCCGCAAGCTCGGGCCCGCCCGGATCGGCCCGGTCCTGGGACTGCCCGCATCCACCGTCCACCGGATCCTGACCCGCCACCGGCTGAACCGGCTGGCCTGGCTCGACCGCCCGACCGGCCAGATCATCCGCCGCTACGAACGCGACCGGCCCGGCGAGCTCGTCCACGTCGACGTGAAGAAACTCGGCAGGATCCCCGACGGTGGCGGCCACAAGGCACTGGGCCGCCAGGCCGGCCGGGCCACCCGCAGCCAGATGGGCTTCGACTACGTCCACTCCGCCGTCGACGACCACTCCCGCCTCGCCTACAGCGAGATCCACCCCGACGAGAAGGTCGCGACCTGCGCGGCCTTCCTGGCCCGCGCGGCCACGTTCTTCCACAGCCAGGGCATCACCCGCATCGAACGCGTCCTCACCGACAACGCCTGGGCCTACCGCAAGGGCCTGGCCTGGAAGGCCGTCCTGGCCGACCTCGGCGCGACAGGGAAACTGACCCGGGCCTACCGGCCTCAGACGAACGGCAAGGTCGAACGCTTCAACCGCACTCTGCTCGACGAATGGGCCTACCAGCGGCCCTACACCAGCAACACCGAACGGACCGAAGCCCTGTCAGACTTCCTGCACACCTACAACCACCACCGCTGCCACACCGCACTCGGCGGACACCCGCCCATCAGCCGCGTCAACAACCCTGCGGGTCCATACATCTAGGGCCTGTCGTTTGGATCATCCCGGCGTCGCGGGGTCTGGCACGCACTCCCCCAGAGGGGGGACCCCCAGCCGCGTTGTCGTCGGTCGCCGACTCCCCCACGCTCGGCTTCGCTCGCGCGGGAGGGACCCCCATCGCGTCGACTCCCTCCTCCGCCTTGCAGCTGCACGCTCCCCCACGCTCGAACAACCTCGCGCGGGGGCACCCCCATCGCCCCCGCTCGGCTCAGTCACGACGGACCGTCGATCAGAGCCAGGCTGATCCAAACGACAGGCCCTAGGCGCCGTCGGTTGCGGCCAGCCAGCGGGTCAGCTCCGCCGGGGGCGGCGGCTGGCTGGCCCTGCCGGTCACGGAGCGGGAGACGGCACGCAGCAGTTCGGGGCGTTCGGCGCCGAGCAGCAGGCTCAGGCCGCCCCAGGCGGCCGGGCGTGTCGTGTCCTCGGCGTACAGGCGGGCGGCCTCGGTCAGGTCGCCCGCCACGTGGGCCACGTCGGCGGGGGTGACGCCGTTCGGGCGGGGGCCGCCGTCGGCGGTCTCCGCGAAGGCGGGCGGGTCGGTGATGCGCAGGCGGACCAGATGGGCGTAGGCGTCGATGCGGCAGCCGCCGGGGTCGGTGACGACGGACCCGGGCTCCTCGCCCGCGGGACGGGGCGGCGGGGTGCCACGCAGCCAGGCGTCGGTCGTGGCGCGGACGGTCGGCCCGTCCGGCACCAGGTGGTGGGCGCGCCAGGCGGCACGGTGGTGGGCGGCTGCCCGCTCGGCGAGGGTCAGTGCCGGCTCGGGCACCGGATCGGAGTCCCAGGACCGCAGGTCCGCGAGCAGCCCGCGCACCAGCACGCGGCCGGTGCCGGTGAGCGCGGGGTGGGGGTGCAGGAGTTCGAGCGTGGCGCGGGACTCGCGCCGCCACAGGGCGTATTCGAAGCGGGCGCGGTCGCGGGCGGCGCCGTGGTCCCGCTCGGCGCGGGTCCGCCAGAACCGGGCGACGCCGGAGAAGGCGAAGGCGCCGTGGACGACCCCGGTCAGGGGTCTGGGGTCGTCCCGCCAGGGTGCCCGGAACAGGTCGGGGCAGTCCTCGGCCAACTGGGTGAGGTGCATCAGCCCGTTGAGCAGGGTGTGCCGGAACTCGTGGACGAGGGTGACCGCGAGTTCCGCCGTGGCCTCGTCGTCGGGGATGCGGGGGTGCTGCGCGGACATGGTCACGCAGCCGAAGGCCTCGGAGGCGGAGGCGCTGCGCGGCCGGAAGCGGTCGGCGGGCGGCAGCGGTACCAGGGAGAACAGTCCCGCCGCGAGGGCCTCGGCGCTGTCGCGGTGGTCCTCCACCAGCAGCGCCCACGCCCGTTCGAGGCCGCGCCGCCAGTGCCGTAGCGCGGATCCGTCCAGCCGGTCGGGTGCTGCGGTGCCCGCGATGACGGGGTAGCGGGTCAGGTCGTCGAAGGTGAGGTCGAGGGTGAGTCCCCGGTGGCTCAGGGTCAGTTGGCGCAGGCCGGACCAGTGGGGCGCGTCCTCGGCGGCGTGCGCCGGTACGTCCACGACTGCGCCCTTGGTACGGATGCGGGTGACGCCGTCCTGCCGGTGCACCTCGGCCGTGGTCCACGGCTCGGGGGTGGCCAGGTGGGCCCGGCCGAGTCCGGGGAGGAGCACGGCTCCGGCGACTGCCGGGACCCGGATCCGGAACTCGAGTCCGGCGCGTACGGCCGCGGCGGCGGCCAGGGCGTGCAGCTGGCCCACATCGCACCAGAGCGGTCCGTCGGCCTCCTGCGAGCCGCGCAGCCGGCGCAGCGCCTGTGCCGCCCACAGTCCGGTCTGCGGGTCCATCAGCAGCCGGTGCACGGCCTCGGGCGCCGCCCGCTGGGAGCGGGCGAGCAGGTCCCAGGCGGCGTGCACGGAGGGGAGCGGGCCGGTCTCGGCGGGGCGGGAGGCCACCTCGTCGACCAGGACGCGCAGCAGGAGCAGGCGTCGGCTGTACTCGGCGTCCAGCAGGGCCCGGGTCGCCCTCAGTGACTCCCCGGCGGAGCACAGCTCGGCGAGGGTGCGCTCGTCGAGGCGGTGGGGCCGCAGGGCGCTGCTCTTGGAGCCCTGGGAGGCCGCGTCCGAAGCGGGCACGAACACGTCCTTCCTCAGCTGGGTTCGCTGCCGCCCCGGGTACTGAAGGGCCGGTCGACACCGGCGAGCAGCGTGTCCGTCGCGGGCCGCAGCGCGGCGTGCCCGGCCTCGGGAAGTTCGTCCAGCGACAGGTGGGAAAGGCGCGGCAGCCAGGACTCGACGCTCGCGGACTCCGCCGCATCACGGGACTCGTACATGGCTCCAGATCCTAAGGTACGTCGACGGGTTCCAGTGCCGCCTCACGCCTCCTGCAGAAGCCGGTGCGCCCGCTCCGCCTCAGCGCTCCCCCCGGCGCACAGCAGGATCGCCTCCCCCAACTCCTGGAGCGCCCCCGGGCGTCGCGCGCACGTCCGGAGGATGCTGATCGTGTCCAGGCGGGGCCGGGTGTGGCGGGGGATGGCGGCTCGGACGCCGATGCGGAGCAGGCCGAGGATTTCCTCGCGGCCCTGGGGTTCGACGAACTCGCCGACCGCGAGGAGGGCGTCGGTGAGGGCGCGCAGGCGGTCGGGGGTCAGCTCGGGGGCGGAGTCGGGGGCGTCGGGTGTGGGGCGGCCGCGGGAGAGGAGCTGGCCCTCGTCGCCGTCCCAGGTGCGGGACCACACGTAGGTGGGGGTCTGCGCCGCGTGGCCGTCGGCGCGCAGTCGGGTGAAGCGGTCGCGCAGGCGGTCCATGAGCAGGGCGGGGTCCGGGGGCCAGCCCTTGGACGCCTCCGGGTCGGACGTCAGGACCGCCAGGGCCTCGCGGCTGAACAGGCCGGTACGGGTGCCGGAGAGGTTGCGCGCGGCCTCGCCCGGGCGGGTGGCGAACAGGACCGCCTGGTCGCGGGCGGTGCGGGGCATCGGGGTGCCGTAGTCCTCGCGGGGCAGGTTGCGCCGGGCGCGCCAGGGGTTGTGGAGCTGCTGGCAGGCGTCGACCAGCCAGATCTGCCGGGGGTGGCGGGGGGCCGCCCGGTAGTGGGCGAGCAGGGCGTCGAAGTCCAGGTTGAGGGGGTCCTGTTCGGTGGCGTCCGCGTAGAACAGCCGCCGTCTGCCCTCCGGGTCCACGACGCCGTGGCCGCCCCACACCACCCACAGCAGTTCGCTCTCCTCCGCCCCGAGCGTGCGCAGCAGGGTGCGGTGCACGTCGGCCCGGTCCGCGCCGAGGACCTGGTAGGGCACCTCGGGCAGGGCGTCGGCCCGTCCGGGCGGGGCGGAGAGCAGGGCGGTGATGCGCTCGGGCGGCACCCCGCGGTCGAGGAACCAGTCCGCGAACCGCAGCGCGTCGGACACCGGGCCGTCCAGGGCCCAGTGCGCCCCCGCCTCGTAGGCGTCCAGGCCCACGACCACGACGCTGGTCCGGCGGGGATCTGCTTGCGGCAAGGGCGAGTTCATGGGCCCAGTGTGCCGCCCGAGCGGGCTCAGCGGGTCATCCTTGGTCCGCCACGAAGGAGGCGAGCCGGGTGAGCGCCGAGTTCCAGTTGATGGTGTGCTCGTTGGTCGACCAGGACTGGATGTCGTCGATGTAGCAGAACTGGCCCACGCAGCCCTGGAGTTTGCTCTGTGCGTAGGGGTCCTGGATGCTGGAGTTGGGCCCGCCCGCCAGGGTTCCGCGGGGCGGGTTGGGCTGGTTCGGGTCGAGCTGGTGGGCGTACCACCGGGCGTGCTGGTTCTGTGCGCTGACCTCGCCGTAGCCCGTCACGTAGGAGATGTTCAGGGCGTTGCGGCCGAGCAGGTAGTCCATGCTCTGCACCGCGCCGTCCCGGTACTTGGCGGCTCCGGTGAGGTCGTAGGCGGTGGCGATGACGACGGCGTTGTGCGCGATCTGGTGGTTGGAGCCCCAGTCGTAGACGTTGTCCACGGGGGCGTAGGGCATGCCGTAGGGGTGGGACTTCAGGGTGGCCAGGTAGCCGTCGGCGCCCTTGATCACGGACTTGCGGACCTTGTCGCGGCCGGGGAGCCGGTTCGGCACGGTGGCGAGGTCGAGGCGGGCCGCCGCCGCGGTGCGGGCCCAGTCGTAGCCGAGGGGGCCGAAGATGTCGGCGGTGTGGACCGGGGAGTTGAGGACGCGGTTCGCGAACTCCTTCTCGCCGGTGGTGAGATACAGCTCGGCCGCCGCCCAGTAGAACTCGTCCGTGACGTTGTTGTCGGCGTAGGTGCCGCCGCCGATGCCGTCGCTCTCGGAGGCGTAGCGGGTCGGGGTGGGCCAGCGCCGCCGCCCACGCCTTGCGCGCCGCCTTCAGGGCCTTCGCGGCGAACTCCCGGTCGTACGGCTTGTACAGGCGCGCCGCCTGGGCCGCGGTGGCCGCCAGGTTCAGGGTCGCGGCGGTGGACGGCGGGTGCAGTTCACGCTTCTGCGCGTCGTCGCTCGGCAGCAGGGGCAGGCCGGTCCACTGCTCGTCGTGGATCTTGTGGTGCGCCATACCGGCCAGTGGCTGCCCCTCGGGCACCTGCATCTTCAGCAGGAACTCCAGTTCCCAGCGGACCTCGTCGAGCAGGTCGGGCACGCGGTTGCCGCTCTCGGGGATGGCGAGCGTGCGGTCCCTGAACGCGGCCGGGTCGCCGGTGCGGGCATGCAGGGCGCGCTCGTAGGTGCTGAGCAACTCCCATACGGAGATACCGCCGTTGACGACGTACTTGCCGTGGTCCCCGGCGTCGTACCAGCCGCCGGTGACATCGAGGGTGTAGTCGCACACCCCCGGCTGGCAGGGCACGGCGCCGTCGCCCTGGTTGGGTGCCACGTCGAGGTGGCCGGCGGGGCGGGCGTAGCCGGGCCGCAGGTCGTCCCGAATGGCGATGCCGCTGCGCTGGGTGTAGTAGTACTTCGCCGCGTCCAGGCGCAGTTGTCCGTAGACGTCCGCGTCGATGTCGAAGGGGTGGCTGGTCTCGCCGTCGACGGTCAGGGTGAGTCCGCTGCCGCGCTTGCGGTAGGAGCCGAAGTCGATGGAGTGGACGTTCTGCGCGGAGGAGACGTCGGTGCCGCGCGGCACGGTCCAGCCGTGCGCCACCACCTTCCCGCGCGCGTCGCGCAGTTGCCAGGGCAGCTTCCCGGTGGCGTCGGTGACGAGGGTGGCGTTCTTGGGTCCGGAGGGCAGGTAGGCGACCTGGTTGACGCGGACCCGGGGACCGGTGTCCGGCTCGTACGGCTCCGGTGCCACCCCGCCCAGCAGGGACACGTCGTCCATGCAGAACCGCCAGTCGTCGGCGCTGCCGCCGACCTGGAAGGCGACCTGGCCCTGGGTGGTGCCGACGGGCGCGGTGAAGGTGTACGTGTAGGCGTTCCCGGAGACGCTCAGCTGCGGCGACACCTCGAAGTAGGTGTCGTACGGCGCCGCCGACAGGCCGACGATCGCGCGCACCACATGGCCCTCGGGCGCGCCGTTCGCGCTGAAGGAGAAGCGGTACGTCTCGCCCTCGACCAGCGTGAGGTCGTTCTGTCCGACGGTGGCGTCCCAGCGGTTGGTGGTGCCGCCGGGGACGTCGGCGCAGAGCTGCCCGTCGGACAGTTCGGCGGTGACGTTGCTCGTGGTCCACCAGGGCTCGGTGGTGGTGTCGAAGGTGCCGTTCCTGAGCTGCTCGACCTCGTCGGCTCCGGCCTGCGCGGCGGGCAGCGCGGTGAGTCCCGTCGCCAGCAGGGCCGTCAGGGACAGCAGGGCGGTTCTGCGTCGTTTCACGTCTGGGCTCCTCGGGCGGGGTGCGGGTGACGCTCGCATGGGAGCGCTCCCAGGCGGACGCAAGACATGCTTGTGGCCCGTGTGACGCCGCGTCAACGGTCGGGACAGGACGAACTGTCGTCCGGGCGGCGGGGGTTGCCCAGGACGCGGGCGCCGAGTCACGGTGGCGCGGCGCGGGCGCGGTGACGTGCGCGGCCGGTGTGCCGCTCCGCCAAGAGGCGCCGTGCGGCAGCGGCCGGACTCCGAGGAAAGCGCTTGCCTCCCTGGTCCCGGATCGGCCGGATTTCGACCTTGACTGTTCGACCGGCCGCACAACGGTTCCCCAGCCGTCCGGGGCCGGGAAGCACTAGGCTGGTAGCCACGTGACCACCGGTCACTGTGAGTGTCCGCGTTGGAGTGGCGACGATGACCCCGCACGACCCGTTCGACGACGCCGCGACGGCTCGGGCCGTCGTCGACGAGCACGGCACCCTGCTGGAGTGGAACGCGGGTGCCCGGCGTCTGCTGGGCTGGCCGGCCGACGACGTCGTGGGCCGGCCCGCCGCGCGGCTGCTGGCCGACGGCGAGATGCCGGTCCCGGCGGGCCCCCGCTGGGACGGCACGGTGCCGCTGCGCCACCAGGACGGCCACCGGGTACGGGTCTGGCTGCTCGCCCACCACCGGCCGCCGCACGACGGCACACCCGGCAGCTGGCTCGTGGTCACCCCGCTGGAGCCCGCGGACCCCGGGCGCGAGGACGATCCGCTGGCCGCCGCCGGGCTCGACCAGTCCCCCTGCGCCATCGCCGTCTACGACGAGCGGCTGCGGCTGCGCCGCCTCAACAACGCCATGGCCCAGGTGATCGGTCTGCCCGAGGAACGCATCCGGGGCCTGCGGGCCTCCGAGATCGGCGGCAAGGCGCAGAGCGAGGAGATGGAGGCGGAGATGGCGGGGGTACTGGCCACCGGCCGGTCCCGCGACGTGCAGACCTACCTGCGCACCGGGGGCGAGGACCGCGCGCACGCCTGGCTGGCCCGGATGGCGCCGGTCACGGACGCCGACGGCCGGGTGCGCGGGGTGTGCGTGGCCGCCCACGACTTCACCGAGAACCACCGCTCCCGCGAACGGCTGCAGCTCGTCAACGAGGCGAGCGTGCGCATCGGCAGCACCCTCGACGTCACCCGGACGGCACAGGAACTGGCCGATGTGTGCGTGCCCGCGCTGGCCGACTTCGTCAGCGTCGACCTGCTCGACCCGGACGGCGAGGGCGCGGCCCCGTCGGCGACGGTCACCGCGCCGGTGGGCCTGCGCCGGGCGGCGCACCGGTCGATCACCCCCGGCTGCCCGGAGGCGGTGACCCAGCCGGGGCACCTGGAGCTGTACCCGGCCGAGTCGCCGCAGGCCTCCTCGCTGACGGCAGGGCACACCGTCGTCGCCTCGGTGCACTCCGGCGACCTCGACGCCTGGCTGAGCCAGGACGTGGCGCGCAGCGCCTGGGTCAGGGAGTACGGCATGCACTCCACGATGTCCGTGCCGATCCGGGCGCGGGGGGTGACGCTCGGGGTCGCGGTGTTCACCCGGTGCCGCCGCCCGGAGCCGTTCACGCCCGACGACGTGCTGCTGGCGGAGGACATCACGGCCCGTGCGGCGGTCTGCGTCGACAACGCCCGCCGCTACTCAAGGGAGCGCGAGACCGCCCTCGCCCTCCAGCGCAGCCTGCTGCCGCGCGGCCTGCCGCGGACACCGGCGGTGGAGGCGGCCTCCCGGTACCTGCCGGCGACCCGGTTCGGTGTCGGCGGCGACTGGTTCGACCTGATCCCGCTGTCCGGGATGCGGGTCGCCCTGTGTGTCGGGGACGTCGTCGGGCACGGCATCCAGGCGTCGGCGACCATGGGCCGGCTGCGCACCGCCGTACGGACCCTCGCCGACATCGACCTGGCCCCCGACGAGCTGCTCACCCACCTCGACGACCTGGTCCTGAGGCTCTCCGAGGAGGCCGGGGACGGCAGACCCGGCGAGGTCGGCGCGACCTGTCTGTACGCCGTGTACGACCCGGTGTCCCGGCGCTGCACGCTGGCGCGGGCCGGGCTGCCGTCGCCGATCGTGGTGCCGCCCAGGGGCGAGCCCCACCCGGTCGACCTGCCCGCCGGGCCGCCCCTGGGGCTGGGCGGACTGCCCTTCGAGTCGGCCGAGGTCGAGCTGTCCGAGGGCAGCGTGCTGGCGTTCTTCACCGACGGTCTGATCGAGAACCGCGAACGCGACGTCGACGCCAGCCATGCCTTGCTGCTGGAGTCGCTGGCCGCCCCCTCCGGCTCGCTGGAGGAGTCCTGCGACCGGATCCTGCACACCCTGCTGCCGCCCGGCGGGGTCACCGACGACGTGGCGCTGCTGCTGGCCCGGACCCGGGGGCTGCCCGCCTCCCAGGTCGCCACCTGGGACATCCCGGCCGACCCGGCGCTGGTCGCGCCGATCCGCAAGCAGGTCGTGGACCAGCTCGCCACCTGGGGGCTGAGCGACGCCTCGTTCACGGCCGAACTGGTGGTGAGCGAACTGGTCACCAACGCCATCCGCTACGGCTCCAAGCCGATCCGGCTGCGGCTCATCCACGACCGGGCCACGCTGATCTGCGAAGTGTCCGACGCCAGCCACACCGCGCCGCATCTGCGCCGGGCGAAGACCTGGGACGAGGGCGGCCGTGGGCTGCTGCTGGTCGCCCAGCTCACCCAGCGCTGGGGCAGCCGCCACACCGCGACCGGCAAGACGATCTGGGCGGAGCTGGCCCTGCTGGACCAGGGCTGAACGGGCGTAGTACGCGGGGTTTCCCGCTGTCCTCGGCCGGACGCACGGGGCCATGACGAACCCTCGGGAGCGTGCAGACCCTCTCCTCACGCGTGCGCCGCGCGGCCCTGCGGGTGAGCGCTGTCGCCCTGCTCGGCCCGCTCCTGGCGTGCGGCACCGACGACGGCACCACGGCGACCGCTCCCCACAGCTCACCGACCACCCCGTCCCGCTGCCGCACCCCCGACCTGCGTGCCGAGGTCGGCCCGGTGGACCCGGGCGCCGGGCAGCGCAACTTCCCGATCGTGCTGACCAACACCTCGGCGCGCACCTGCACGCTGTACGGCTGTCCGGGCGCCGCCTTCGTGGACGCGTCCGGCAAGCGGCTCGGTCCCGACGCCAGGCGTGCTCCCGGCTCACCGGCCCGGGTGATCCTGGCACCCGGCGCCAGCGCGTGGGCGGGCCTGTCGTTCTCCAGCCCGGAGATCAGCGGGGCGCGCACGGCACGCCCGGCCGGGCTGCTGGTGACCCCGCCGGACGAGCGCAGGCCCATCGAGGTGCCGTGGACGGCGGGCGCGGTGCCGGTGTCCGGGAACGCCTCGACGGTCCACGTGACGGCGTTCACGCCGGGTTCGGGGCCCTGAGGGACCTTGAGGGACCTTGAGGGGCCTTGAGGGGCCTTGAAGGGCCTTGGCAGTCCCTGACGGTCCTTGGCGTGCCGTGAGGGTCCTCGACGGCCCTCCGTGGGTCAGCGGCGGCCGCGGCCGTAGCCACCGCCCCAACCGTCGTCGTCACCCCAGTCGTCATCGTCCCGGTCCCAGTCATCGCCCCAGGAACACTGGTACGGGTTCGTGGCGCAGGGGTCCTCGGCCGACGGCGTCGGTGTGGGCGAGGGGGTGGCCGTGGTCTTCGGGGACTTCGACGCCTTGGGGCCGGGCGTGGACTCGGGTGTCGGTGACGGCGTCGGGGAGCCGCTGGTGGGCTCGCCCCAGTTGACCGCCTCCATCTGGAGCTCGGGCCGGGAGGTGTCGACGACCCAGCGCTGGGCGCCGTCGTCCCGGCGGGTCTTCAGCACGAGCGCGCCGGAGCCGTCGGTGGCGGCGGGGCTCAGGGCGAGGTCCTGGTCCCAGCGCGGGACGAGGGTGCCCTGGAGCGTGAAGTCGTAGCGGACCCGGCGGGTGTCGGTGCAGGGGGCGAGCCGTACCGAGTAGCCGAGCCGGGAGTCCAGGCACAGATCGGGCTCGGCCGCGCTGCGCAGCCGCCCGTCGGTCTCGTACGCCCACTGCTGCTCGGCCCGTGCCGAGCACTCGGCGAGTTCGGTCTCGGCGCCCTTGACGACCTTGCCGCCGACGACGGAGACGCAGAGTCCGGAGGCGAGGTTGTGCAGCCGCCCGGTCAGCCTGCCCTTGGCCGCCTCCTTGGCCCCGGCCCAGGAAGGGCTGGGGGTGGGCGTGGCACCGTCGGACCCGGCCGCCTCGGTGGGGCGGCTCGATCCGGCGGGGGCGGTGCCGTCCTCGGAGCCGTTGGCGGACCAGAGCACCAGCGGTACGAGGACCAGGGCGCCGACCGTCACGGCGCCGACCGTGGCGTTGCGGCGCCGTACCGCGCGCCGGGCGGCCTTGCGGGCGCTGCGGCTGCGCGCGGGGGGCGGGGCGGCGGCCGGGGGTGCCTCGGGCAGCGGGTCGGCGCCGAAGTCCTCCCCGACGAGGGGCGGTGCGGCTTCCTCCGGCAGGCTCTCCTCGTCGACGCTCAGGGCGCGGGACTCCACGTACTCGCGGGCGCCCCAGCCGAGGACCGCCTCGGCGAGCGCCAGGCCCAGGCCGTGGTTGAAGCAGTGCAGCTGGTCGGCGGTCTCCAGGCAGTGGCGGCAGCCTTCGAGGTGCGTGCGCAGGTCGGGGTCGATGTCGATGCCGCCGCGGCGGTAGGTGACGTCGAGCAGCCGCAGATAGCGGCGGCACTCCTGGTCGGGGGCGAGTTCCTGGTGGACCTGGAGGCACTCCTCGCGCAACCGGTCGCGGGCGCGGCCGAGTTCGACAAGGGCGCCCTCCATGTCCAGGCCCAGCAGGGCCGCGGGTATGGGCAGGGGTTCCGCCTCGACCTCGGTGTGCCACAGCAGGCAGCGCGCCGACTGGGGCAGCCGCTGGAAGGCGCCGGACAGCAGCCTGCGGTGCGCGGGCGGGAGCAGCCGGGCGGTGGCGCGCTCCCCGTGCGCGGGGTCGGAACGCAGCTCGGGGTGGAGGAGTTCGCGCTGCTGGTCGGTGTCCCACTCCTCCGCGACACGCCGTACGGTCAGCAGGAGTTGGGGCCGCCACGCCGAGGTCGGCCCGTTCTGCCGCAGGGTCTGCCCGAACAGCCGGGTGAAGGCGGCGGTGGTGAGCATGCCGGCGGCGCGGGCGGAGCTGGTGCACAGCCGTGCGTAGGCGAATCCCGCCGCCCAGTGCCGGTCGAGAAGTTCACCCACCGGCTGAAGCGCGGGAGACGCTCCGGTCCACTTCTTGAGTTCGGCGCTCAGCTGCGCGTCCGTCAATTCAATGGAGCGGGCGTTTCCTGCGGAATTCGGCGAGCCTGCGTCACGCACGGCGGCATTCCTCCGGAGGGCATGCGGTATTGATGGTCCATACCAATTGGTAATGCTCCGGGTGCGGCGCGGTGCACGCGTGCGACTCAAGGGAGCGAGGCACACCTTTGCACAGGTCAACAGCGCGGAACAAGCCTTGCATCGGTTTTCCGCGCCGTATGCGACGCGCGTGGAATTGAATATCTGTCAGCAAAGACCTGGCAACGCCCGACCGGCCGGGAAAGCTGTATTCCGCAAACAGTTCCGTGCCTGTCCAGCAGGCCATGGAGCGGCGGCGTTCACGCAGGCGGGGCGCGAAGTGAAGGGGAGGGGACACACGTCCGTGCGGTACCGGGTTCGCGGTACCGCACGGACCGCACGGGTGCGGGATCAGTGGCCGACGATCGGGCGTGCCGTGTAGGGCTGCTCCAGTTCCTCGATCTCCTTCTCGCTCAGGGTCAGTTCCACCGACGCCACCGCGTCCTCGATGTGCCCCGGCCTGGCCGCGCCGACGATCGGCGCCGCCACCGTCTCCCGCTGGAGGAGCCACGCGAGGGCGACCTGGGCGCGCGGAACGCCACGCTCGTTCGCGACCCGGGTGACCGCCTCGACAATCGTGCGGTCGCTGTCCAGGTACAGACGGCTGCCGAAGTTGTCGCCCGCGCTGCGTTCGGTGACGGTCCCCCAGTCGCGGGTGAGGCGGCCGCGGGCCAGCGGGCTCCAGGGCAGTACGCCCACGCCCTGGTCCGCGCAGAGCGGCAGCATCTCCCGCTCCTCCTCGCGGTAGAGCAGGTTGTAGTGGTTCTGCATGGAGACGAACTTGGTCCAGCCGTGGCGCTCCGCGGTGTACTGGAGCTTGGAGAACTGCCAGGCGTACATCGAACTCGCGCCGATGTAGCGGACCTTGCCGGCCTTCACCAGGTCGTGCAGCGCCTCCATGGTCTCCTCGACGGGGGTGTGCGGGTCGAAGCGGTGGATCTGGTAGAGGTCGACGTAGTCGGTGCCGAGGCGGCTCAGGCTGTGGTCGATCTCCGCCATGATGACCTTGCGGGACAGGCCGCGGCCGTTGGGGCCCGGGTGCGTCCGGCCGTGCACCTTGGTGGCGAGGACGATCTCGTCGCGGCGGGCGTAGTCGGCGAGCGCCCTCCCGACGATCTCCTCGCTGGTGCCGTCGGAGTAGACGTTGGCCGTGTCGAAGAAGTTGATGCCCGCCTCCACCGCCTGGCGGATGAGCGGGCGGGATGCCTCCTCGTCGAGCGTCCACTCGTGCACGCCTCGGTCGGGCAGCCCGTAGGTCATGCAGCCCAGACAGATCCGCGACACGTCCAGGCCCGTCGAACCGAGCTTCACGTACTGCATCGTTGCTGCTCCTGCCTTCGGGGTCGGTACCAGGTGGAGCGTACGTACCCGGCGGGCGGTGCGCAGGGGCGCCCGCGGGTGACCGTACGGCGTGGGAGCGCCCCCGCGCCGGTTACGTGCGCGCATGCTCGGTGCGGTGACCGGCACCGGGCCGGTCGGAACCGTACGGGAGGCGGACGGTGCGGACACGTCGGACCGGGCCGAGGACTCTGCTGGGCGCGGCGGCGCTGCCGCTCGTTCTCGTGGCGCCCGCGTGGGCGCTGCCGGACCCGCCGTCGGCGCCCGCGCCGGTCGCGGCGGAACCGATGACGGTGTGCGCGCCCGCGGGGATCCTGCGGGGGCCGGACGGGCAGCGGGCGTCGGTGTCGCTGTGCCTGGGCAGCGGTACGCCGATGACGGCGGTCTCGGCGCCGGCCGTCTGCCACCGCGACGCCTCCCCCGCCCGGCCGGCGTGCCTGACCTCGGGCACCTGGACGGCGCGCCGTGACGGCCAGGTCGCGGCCACCGGCACGCTGCCCGGCTCACGGGAGTACCCGGGCCCCGGCACGTACGACATCGAGGCCGATGTCCGGGTCCGCTCCGACCCCGCGGGCGTGGACCTGCGCGGCACGGTCCGGGCCACCCTCACGCTGACGGCGCCGAAGGCCCCGCCGACGCACCGGGTCGAGGTGGCCGGGGGGCCGTTGCGGCGCGGCGGTGCGACGACCCTGACGTACACCGTGTACCGCGACAGCGACCGCGGGGACGGCAGCGCGCGGTTCGGGCTGATCGGGGAGGAGGCTTCGGGGGTCGAGCTGACGACGGACGACGCGCGGTGCGTGAATCCGCTGGTCGGCCGCCATCCCTCGACGGAGCGTCACCTGTTCGCGCTGGACTGCGCCCTGACGGACCTGCAACCGGGCCGCCCGGCGACGGTGGAGGTCCGCATCGCGCTGCGCGAGGCATGCTCGACGGTCGTGTCCAAACTGGGGTACTGGATGCCGCGGGGCCAGGCGCTGTACACGGGGGCGATGGTGGCGGGGCCGACCGTGGAGTGCGTCTAGGGCCTGTCGTTTGGATCATCCCGGCGTCGCGGGGTCTGGCACGCGCATCTGCCGCGTTGTCGTCGGTCGCCGACGCTCCGCGTCGACTCCCTCCTCCGCCTTGCAGCTGCACGCACCAGACCCCGCTCGGCTCAGTCACGACGGACCGTCGATCAGAGCCAGGCTGATCCAAACGAAAGGCCCTAGGCGCCGTCCGCTTCGATCAGGTCCAGCGCCCGCTCCCAGCCGAACTCCGGGCGCCGCCCGTCCTCCTGGGGCTCGCCGGAGTACGGCTCCCCGAAGCGGACGCCCATGCCGCGCAGCCGGTGCAGGCTCTCCCGGTAGGCGGGGTGGGCGGCGAGCGCGTCCGCCACGCAGGGCAGCGCGGCCACCGGGACACCGAGCCCCGGGGCCTCGCACAGGGTCGCCACGGCGAGGGTGTCGGCGAGGCCGGCCGCCCACTTGTTGACGGTGTTGAAGGTCGCGGGGGCGACGACGACCGCGTCCGGCGGCGGGAAGGGCCGCGGATCGGCGGGGGTGCGCCAGGCGGAGCGGATGGGCCGCCCGGAGAGCGCCTCGACGGCGGCCGTGTCGAAGAACCCGTTCATCGCCACGGGCGTCGCGATGACCCCCACCTCCCACCCGCGCTCCTGCGCGGCACTGACCAACTTGCCCACACCGGAGGCGATTCCGGCGGCACAGACGACTACGTAGAGGAAGGCTTTGCGGGGCTGTTCGGTCATCCGGGCAGCCTACTGAAGGGCCGGTGCCCGCCCGGGTCCCGGTCAGGGCGTCGGCGGCGACACGCTGATCGCGCCGACCGGGCAGGCCCGGGCGGCCTCGCGGGCCATGGGGTGGTCGGTGCCGTGCTCGTGGCCCGGCACCAGGGCGCTGAAGCCGTCGTCGTCCTGGGTGAAGAGGGCGGGGGCGGCCAGGGCGCACTGGCCGGCGCCGATGCAGGTGTTCCTGTCGATGTCGATGTGCATGACCGGAGCGTCCCCGCGAGGCGCGGCGGACGGCGGCATTCGTCGCTCGTGTCGGCGATTTCACGGGCCCGATTCGCTCCACTGGGCTGGATGAATCGTGCGCGCACGGGTGTTGTCGGTGGGTAGGCGGTCGCACAACGACGAGGGGATCGATGCCATGCCTCTTGAGGGTGAGTACGAGCCCAGCCCGACCCGGTGGGTGCGGGAGCAGGTCGAGCTGTACGAGAGTTCCGGCGGTACCGAGGGGACGACGCTGCGGGACACCGGGTTGCCGGTGGTGCTGCTGACGACGCGGGGCGCGAGGAGCGGGAAGATCCGCAAGACCCCGCTGATGCGCGTCGAGCACAAGGGCCGGTACGCGGTGGTGGCCTCCCAGGGCGGTGCGCCCAGGCACCCGGTCTGGTACTACAACCTCAAGGCGGATCCGCGGGTGGAGCTGCGGGACCGCACGGAGCAGTGGGACATGACCGCCCGCGAGGTCACCGGCGCGGAGAAGGCCGAGTGGTGGGAGCGGGCCGTCGCGGCGTACCCGCCGTACGCGGACTATCAGAAGAGGACCGACCGGGAGATCCCGGTGTTCGTGCTGGAGCGGGCCGACGAAGGCTGAGGGGTCCCGCTCGGATTTTCTCGCGAGCGGGTGCATGAACGCACCGCCCCCGGGCACACGTGCGTCAGGCCCCGCCGTGCTCCCCCGTCGCGGCGGGGCTCCGCCGTGCCTCGCCAGTGGCGCATTGATCGTCCTCTCCGATTGCCAGGACCCGGTGGATCACCTGTGTGCCGTCCGCCGAAATCGGGGGACCCGGTGGGTGTCCGACTGGGAGGAGGCACCATGCCCGACGACGGCAACGCGGCGTACGGCCATGTCTCGTTCGCGCGGTCGAAGAGCCACTTCGCCGACCGGATCACCGCGGACGGGCGGGACGGCTGGCCGGTGGAGGCGGGACGTTACCGACTGGTGGTGAGCCGTGCCTGTCCGTGGGCGAGCCGGGCGGTGATCTCGCGGCGGCTGCTGGGTCTGGAGGAAGCCCTGCCGATGGCCGTCGCCGACCCGGTCCAGGACGACCGCAGCTGGCGTTTCACGCTGGACCCGGGCGGGCGGGACCCGGTGCTGGGCATCCGGTACCTGGCCGAGGCGTACGAGGCACGGGAGAAGGGCTTCCCGGGCGGGGTGAGTGTGCCCGCGGTGGTGGACGTGCCGAGCGGGAAGCTGGTCACCAACGACTACCAGCGGCTCACCCTCGACCTGGCCACCGAGTGGACGGCGCTGCACCGGGAGGGTGCGCCGGACCTGTACCCGCGTGAGCTGCGGGGCGAGATCGACCGGGTGATGGCCGAGGTCTACGAGGACGTCAACAACGGGGTGTACCGGACCGGGTTCGCGGTGGACCAGGAGGAGTACGAGGGGGCATGCGCGGGCGTGTTCCGGCGGCTGGAGCGGGTGGCGGCGCGGCTGGAGGGGCAGCGGTATCTCGTGGGCGACACGATCACCGAGGCGGACATCCGGCTGTTCACCACTCTGGTCCGGTTCGACGCCGTGTATCACGGCCATTTCAAGTGCAACCGGTGGAAACTGTCGGAGAACCCGGTGCTGTGGGCGTACGCCCGCGATCTCTTCCGGACCCCCGGGTTCGGTGACACCGTCGACTTCGATCACATCAAACGGCACTACTACCGGGTCCACACCGGTATCAATCCGACCGGGATCGTGCCGCTCGGCCCGGACCTCTCCGGCTGGCGGAGCCCGCACGGCCGCGAGAGGCTGGGCGGTCGTCCCTTCGGTACCGGCACCCCGCCCGGTCCGGTGCCCGCGGCCGAGGCGGTCCCGGACCTGACCGCACAGCCCTGACCCCAATGGAGGCAGACGTGGCCAAGAAGAAGCAGCAGAAGCTGAAACTCCCGCTCGCCTACAAGCCCCTCGGGTTCGCGATCGGCTGGGTGGGCGGCACCCTCGCCGGGCTGGTCTTCCAGACCACCTGGAAGGCCCTGCGCCACGAGGACGACGCCCCCGACCCCCTGGACCAGGAGCGCGGCTGGGGCGAGATCCTCCTCGCCTCCGCCCTCCAGGGCGCCATCTTCGCGGTGGTCCGCAGCGCCGTGAACCGCACGGGCGCGAAGGCCGTGGAGCGGTCCACGGGGGTGTGGCCCGCGGGCGACGTGAAGAAGAAGGTCGAGGCGAAGGCGGCAGCGGAGGCGTAGGCGCCGCGGGGACACCAGGGGGCCGCTGCCGCGAGCGCACCGGCCCCTACCCCCGCTTCGGTGCCGTGGACGGCCCCCTGCGCAGGGTGAACGAATGGCCCGCCGGGTCGCTGTAGCTGCGTTCCTCGAACGGGCCCGACGTGTCGCGGGTGTCCAGGGCGCGGCCGCCCAGGCCGATGACCCTGCGTTCCGCCTCGTCCAGGTCGTCGACCACGAAGTCGAGGTGGACCTGGAGGGAGTTCTCGGGGCGCGGCCAGCTCGGGGCGGTGGCGTTCATGTCGCGGCGAAAGCCCATCCGGGTGCCGTCGGCGCTCCTGATCTCCACCCGGTTGGCGCTCTCGTGGATCTGCTCGGCTTCCAGCAACTCCCGGTAGAACAGGGCGAGTTTCTCGGGTTCGGCGCAGTCGAGCACGACGACGCCCGCTTTCACCAGGGCCATGGCTCCTCCGTACGGTCGCGGGGGCGGGACCCAACTGCCCCGCCGCCCTGTGCCGTTCGGGTGTCCCGGTGCGCCGGAATCAGTCCGCGACGAGCCAGGTGCCGTCGCGCATCAGGTCACGACCGGAGAGTTCGTTGGCCTCGCGCCAGGCCTGCACGCGCTGCGGGCGGACCCTGAAGTACAGGTATTCCGTGGTGAGTTCGCGGGGGTCGAAGCCCGTCTTCGCGGCGAATCGGTCTCCCTCGCCCTCGCGCAGTTCGGCGGGGGTGAGTGCCTCGACCGTGCCCGCGATCATGACCACGTCCCGCGTCGGCCCCACGCCCAGCCGCACCGTCCCGGTCGCCTTGAGATTGCGGCCCGTGGGGCTGGCGGCGGGGGTGGCGAGGAGCAGGGTCTCGCCGTCCCAGAGGAAGGACAGCGGTACGAGGTAGGGCGCTCCCCCGTCGGGACCCGCCGTCGCGACCCAGACGTCCTCGTCGTGCCCCAGGCGGTGCAGGGTGTCGAGCTTGCGCTGTTTCGCCGGGCGTGCGGGCGGGTTGGTCATGGCGGGACGGCCTCCTGTCGGGACGCGGTCGGTCGGTGCCCAGTGTGTCAGTGGACGATCATGCACGTCCCCGGATTTCGAACAGCCGTGCCTCGGCCGCGCTCAGCAGCATCTCCAGTGCCGTCGGGTACGAACTGTGGCGCATGTCGGCGACCAGGTGGCGGGCGGTGGCCGCGATGTTCGGGTGGGTGCCGGCGGGGAGGCGGGCGTACGTGGCCTGCCATACGGCGTTCTCGGCGTCCCGGGCGGGTTTCGGCAGTGCCGCGCCGGCCGCGTCGAGGGCGCTGAAGGCCAGGGCCTGGTCGACGAAGGCGTGGTAGACGCGGACCGCCTCGGGGTCGGGGAACCCGGCGCCGCGCAGCACGCCGAGGATGGTCTCGACGGCCTGGATCTCGTGCACCCGGCCGGTGACCCGGTAGGCGCTGAGCACGGCGGCCCGGGGATGGCCGAGCGCTCCGGAGTGGACGCGCAGGCCCAGGTCGCGCAGGTCGGCACGCCAGTCGCCGGTCGGCCGCCAGTCGCGCAGGGTGCGGCCGATCAGCTCGTCGGCGACGGCCAGCAGCAGGTCGTCGGTGTGCCGGAAGTACCGGTACAGCGAGCTGGGGTCGGCGCCCAGGGCGCGGCCCAGGCGGCGTACGGACAGGGCCTCGGCGCCGTGCTCCTCGATGAGCCGCAGGGCGGTGGCCACGATCAGCTCCTCGGACAGCACCACGCCCTGTTTGGTGGGCCGTCTGCGCCGTCGCTCGGCGGGCGGCACGACGCGTTCGGTCATGGCTGCTCCTTCCCACGCGGGCCGGTGGCGGCCGGGGTGGCGGCGGTTCGGGGCCGGTGGCGGTTCGGGGCCGGTGGCGGCACCTTATGACAACACCGTTGACCTGTGAAGCGCGCGGCCAGTTTCATGTGCGGTCACCGGGGCCTGCCAGGCCCCCTGGTGCGAGCGGAGCACGCCATGACCGACACTCCCCCGGCCCTCGACCCACCCGTTCTGCGCAAGTCCCTCGGCGTCCTGGACGGCGTCGCCATCGCCGCCTCCAGTACGGCGGCCACCACCAGCATCGGCATCGGACTCGGTGTCACGGCCGGCGTCGTCGGCCTGCATCTGCCGGCGATCATGCTGCTGGCGTTCCTGCCGGTGCTGGGCATCGCGGGCGCCTACTCGCGCCTCAACCGCGTCGAGCCGAACGCGGGCAACGGCTATGTGTGGGTGGGCCGTTCGCTCAGCCCCTGGCTCGGCTTCATGGTCGGCTGGGTGACGATCGTGGCGGTGGTGGCGTTCCTCGCCTACACCACGGCGGTCACCGGTTCGGCCCTCATCCAGCTCGCCGGGGACACCGGGGTGCACCGGGTGGGCGGCCTTGCCCTGGACCCCGGGTCGACGGCACAGACCACCGCCGTGGGCCTGGTGGTCCTGGCCGCGGTCACCGTCACGGCCGTCACCGGCGTCCGCAAGGCGGCCCGCCTCCAGGGCTGGCTGCTGGTCTTCGAGTACGTCGTCCTGCTCGGCTTCTGCGGCTACGGCATCGTCACCGGCCCGCACCCCTTCAGCCTGAGCTGGTTCGACCCGTTCGCCATCCCCTCCCCGACCGCGCTCGCCCAGGGGCTGCTGCTGTCGGTGTTCTGCTACTGGGGCTTCGAGGCGGCGTTCACCGTCACCGAGGAGGTCCGCGACCCCCGGGACGCCTCCAAGGCCGGTTTCACCACCCTGTTCACCATGCTGGGGCTGTTCCTGCTCGGCTCGGTCGCCTTCCAGCGCGTGCTGTCGGAGGAGGAGTTGGCGGGCCACGGCGCCGAAGGGCTGGCGTTCTTCGGCGAGCGCCTCGCCGATCAGCCGCTGGCGGTGCTGCCGCTGGTGGCGCTGATGTTCTCGGCGGTGGCCTCCCTCCAGGCCGGGGTGATCCCGGCGGCCCGGGGCATGTTCGCGATGAGCCGGGACCGTACGCTCGGCCCGGTGTGGTCCCGGGTCAGCCCCCGGTACGGCACTCCGGCGGCCGGGACCGTGCTGATCGGCGCGCTCGCGGCGACGGTCGCCGCGCTCTCCCTGGTCATCCCGCGCCTCGCCGACATGATCATGGCGACCGTGACCGCCGTGGGCATCATCGTCGCCCTCTCCTACGCGCTCACCGCCCTCGCCGCCGCCGTCCGCTTCCGCTCCCTGCTGCGCGAGGACCCGTGGCAAGGGGTCCGGGCGGTGGTGCTGCCGGTCCTGAGCGCGCTGGTCCTGGTCGCCCTCGGCGGCTATCTCGGCTGGTCCTTCTACGACTCCGCCGACCACTTCGAACTGCGCGCGGACAACGGCTGGTTCCTGCTCACCACCCCGCTGGCGATGATCGCGTCCGGTTTCGTCGCCGCCGCCTGGGCCCGCTGGGTCCGCAAGTCCCCGTACTTCCGCACCGGCGAGGGCACCGACTCCGAGTCCCCGCGCCTGCTTCCGACACCCCACTAGGAGACGGACCATGCACGCAGACCTGCTCTTCACCGGCGGCCCCGTCCTCACCCCTGAGGGCCGCACCGCCACCGCGGTGGCCGTCACCGACGGCCGGATCACCGCCGTGGGACACGACGAGGTCCGGGAACTCGCCGGACCGGACACAGAGGTGGTCGACCTGGGCGGGCGGCTGCTGCTGCCCGGGTTCCAGGACGCCCACGTCCACCCGGTGCCCGCCGGGCTGGAACTGGCACAGTGCGATCTGACCGGGGCGCGGACGGCCGCCGAGTCCGTGGCCGCGGTGCGCGCGTACGCCGAGGCGCACCCCGAGCGGGAGTGGATCACCGGCGGCGGCTGGTCCATGGAGGCGTTCGAGGGCGGTACGCCGACGAAGGAGCTGCTGGACGCGGTCGTACCGGACCGGCCGGTGTATCTGCCCAACCGTGATCACCACGGGGCCTGGGTCAACAGCCGGGCCCTGGAACGCGCCGGGATCACCCGTGACACGCCCGATCCGGCGGACGGGCGGATCGAGCGGGACGCCTCGGGGGCGCCGAGCGGGACCCTCCAGGAGGGGGCGATGCGGCTGGTGGGGCGGCTCACTCCCCCGGCCACGCGACAGGACCGGGTCGCGGCGCTGCTGCGCGCCCAGCGCCATCTGCACTCCCTGGGCATCACCGCCTGGCAGGACGCGCTGGTCGGGGAGTTCGCCGGGATGGACGACCCGGCCGAGGCGTATCTCGCCGCGGCCCGGGACGGTTCGCTGACCGCCCGGGTGGTGGGCGCGCTGTGGTGGGACCGCGGGCGCGGCGCCGAGCAGATCCCCGAACTCGTGGAGCGCAGGGCGGAGTTGAGTCACGGCCGGTTCCGGGCGGGGACGGTGAAGCTGATGCTGGACGGGGTCGCCGAGAACGGTACGGCCGCACTGCTGGAGCCGTACCTGGACGGCTGCGGCTGCGCGACCGCCAACCGGGGCACCAGCTTCGTCGACCCCGGTCAACTCCCCAAGTACGTGACCGAGTTGGACGCGCTGGGTTTCCAGTGCCATTTCCACGCGCTGGGCGACCGGGCGGTACGGGACGCGCTGGACGCGATCGAGGCGGCGCGGACGGCCAACGGGATGCGTGACACGCGGCACCACCTGGCGCATCTCCAGGTCGTGCACCCGCAGGACGTGCCGCGCTTCGCCTCGCTCGGCGCGACGGCGAACATCCAGCCGCTGTGGGCCGCCCACGAACCGCAGATGGACGAGCTGACCATTCCCTTCCTCGGCCCCGAACGGGCCGCGTGGCAGTACCCGTTCGGCGCGCTGCTGCGCTCCGGCGCCCGGCTCGCGGCGGGCAGCGACTGGCCGGTCAGCAGCCCGGACCCGCTGGCGGGCATCCATGTGGCGGTCAACCGGGTCTCGCCGGACAGCGCCGCGCCGGTGTTCCTGCCGGGTGAACGCATCGGCCTCACCGAGGCGTTGACCGCCTACACGGCGGGATCGGCGCATGTGAACCACCTCGACGACACCGGTGCGGTGCGCCCGGGAGCACTGGCCGACCTGGTGGTTCTGGACCGGGATCCGTTCGCGGTTCCGCCGGAGGAGCTGGCCTCGACACGGGTGGCGCAGACCTATGTGGGGGGCGAGCGAGTATACGCAGCTCAAGTGGCTTGAACAGTAACGGATATCACGGCCGGGTCACGGTGTAGATCATTTACGCTCTGGGCAGTCTCGTTCCGCTTCTCGATTCAACTTACGTATCGGGAAGGCGAGTTCGAATCTGCGGGGTGGCAGAGCGGCCACCCCCGGCCGTCTGTCACGGCCTTCGATTCCGTTGCCAGGACCACTGCTTGAAGGGAGACCGGTGTGAAATCTGGAGTCGTGGGCGGTGGTCCTGAGATATCCACGGCGGAGGCGGGGATCGCCCTGGCCCGTCTGTTCGGCCGGCACATCCGCGGCCGCACCGAGGAGGACCGCAAGTGCCAGACCGCCGCCCAGCAGCGGCTTGACGCGCTCGGCTCCCCCCACCCCGGCACCGCGCTGCACCTGGAGGGAGCCCTCCAGCCGGCGCCCGACGCCTACCTCCCGCCGGACGAGGCCGGGCAGGCCCGGCTGCGCCGGCTGGAGGCGAGCCTGCGCCTGATCGAGTCGGCCTTCCCACAGGTCGGCACCGACATCGAGGTGTGCCGCCTGACCTGCGAGATGCTGGAGGGGGCCTGGCGCAGCCGGGCCCTCGCCCCGCCCCGCGAGGAGCAGTCCGCCGACTGCTCGTGCGCCCTGTGCCGCCAGGTGCCCGCCGCCCCCGAGCGGACCCTGGCCGACTACCGCTGGCGGCAGAGCGCGGGACTCCCCCTCGCCGTAAAGACCTGGCCGTACCGCCGGGAGCTGGACAGCGTGCTCACCGGCGGCTGGTCCGTGGTCCGGCAGATGAACGACCTGGAGCGGGACCTCGGTTACCGGCACCGCTTCGAGGACGACATCCTGCTGTTCCACGAGTACAAGCGGGTCATCGACACCATCGACACCGATCACCTCACGCAGCTGATCGAGGGCCGGCTGGCCGAGGACTTCAGCGTCAACAGCGCCCGGGCCCTGGTCTGCGGCCTGTACGCGGCGCACAAACGATCCGCCGACGAGCACTGGCTCCAGCAGCACCAGACGGGCAGCGTGGTGCTCCCGCAGACCAACCCGCTCGGCCAGAGCACCTACTCGGCGCTGCAGATGATGGACTGCCTGTTCTGGCACGTCTCCCCGGACAGCGAGCTGTGGCAGGAGGAGCACCTGGCCTCCCTGCTGCTGTGCCGGGTCGTGGACGACATGACCGACGTCCGGGTCGACGCCCTGACCGGTGAGATCAGCAACTTCTGGCTCTCCGGCATGTCCGCCCACACCAAGACGCTCTACGCGGCCAGCGCCATCGCGCTGATCAAGTACGGCTGTATGCCCGAGGCGCACTCCTCTATGTGGAACACCTGGCTGATGCCCAGCACCATCGTCTGGATGGGGCTCACCGGGCGGCACGCCCTGTGGTTCGACGGCATCACCCAGGGCCTCCCGTCGGCGCAGGGCTGCGCGCTGTGCGACCTCCAGCCCAACGCCTGTTCGGGCATCCTCACGCACGGCACCACGCTCACCCTGAGCCCGCGGCGCAGCGCACCGTCACTCAGCGCGCGGACCGCCGAGCTGTCCGAGCGCTGCCGCGTCCACTTCCCCGGGGCCTGGCCGCTGTTCGACGCCGAGCTGCACGCCTTCGAGGCGCTGCACGGGCCCTGGCACGGCAACACCGACACCGTCTGGTCGATCCTGCGCCGTACCTACCTCGCCGCCGTGGAGGCGTCCCGCACCGAGGCCGGCCCGGACCGCGCGCGTGAGGTGCAGCAGGACTCCGGCGTGGTCGGTTCGGAGTACTTCTACACGATGTACGAGCCGGAGACCGGCCGGGAGGACACCGCGCTGCTGGCCTACATGTTCGGCTGCGCCCACCCGCACTTCCTGTGGAACGCCACCGGGTACCGTCCCGCGGACCTGAAGGGCGACTGGCTCGACGGCTGAGCCCGCGCATGCGAGAAGGCCGCTGCCCGGTGGGGCAGCGGCCTTCTTTCATTGGGCTCCACACCTCGTCGGGCTCTACACCTCGAACTCGACCGGCAGGCTGTCCAGCGGCGAGGTCCAGGTGGACGAGGTCGTGGTGAGCTCCTCCGGCGGCACCGCCAGACGCAGACCCGGCAGCCGGTGCAGCAGGATGTCCACGCCGACCTCGATGATGGACATGCCGATGCTCTGGCCGGGGCACTCGTGCGGGCCCGAACCGAACGCCAGATGCGCCTGGTTGCCGTGCACCGACACGCTCGGGTCGGGCCGGATCTCGGGGTCGACGTTGCCCGGCGCGAGGCCGAGCACCAGCAGGTCGCCCTCCTCGATGCGGTGCCCGCCCAGTTCGACGTCGCTGGCGGCGAAGCGGCCCGGCAGCACGGCCAGCGGCGGGGAGTTCCACATGGCCTCCTCCATCACCGCCGAGATGTTCAGCTGGCCGCTGATCAGCCCGGACAGGCGGGAGGCGTCGGTGAGGACCAGCTCCAGCACCCGGGCCAGCAGATTGGTCGTGACGTGCGCGGCGATCAGGATCGCGCGCAGGTGCATCACGACCTCGTCGTGGTCGAGCCCCGCGTGGTGCTCCAGCAGGTTGGTGGCGAGGTCGGAGCCGGGTTCGGTGCGCCTGCGCTCGGCGAGCTCACCGAAGATCTCCCTGATCACGCCGTCGTGCATGACGGCGTCCTCGCCGCCCTTCATCACCTGCGCGCAGGACTCGACAAGACGCCGCCCCTCGGCCTCGGCGAGACCGAGAATGCGGGCGACCACCAGCATCGGCAGCAGGTCGGCGAAGTCCGCCACCAGATCGGCACGGCCGAGGTTCGCGAACGTGTCGATCTGCTTGTTGGCGAAGTGGGTGGCGTGGCGCCGGATGCCGCGGTCCACGGCGGCCTGGAGGCCGTCGCTGACGGCGCCGCGCAGCCTGCGGTGGGCCTCGCCGTCCTGCGAGACGCAGTCGGGCCGCCAGGCGAGCATCGGGACCAGCGGGGAGTTCTCCGCCACCCGGCCCTCGCGCATGTCCCGCCAGAAGTGCGCGTCGCGCGCGAACTGGCGGGGATTGTCGAGCACGCGCCGGCTGTCCCGGTAGCCGAGGACCAGCCAGGCCGGGATGTCGCCCTCCAGCAGGACCGGGGCGACCGAGCCGTGCTCCTTGCGCAGCCGCTCGTAGATGCCGCGCGGATCGGTGGCCGCCTCGTCCCCGTACAGCCGGACCAGGTCGGCCGAACCGTGCGCGACCGGGCAGCCGCGGGGGGCGTCGGGACTGTCGAAGGTCTGGTCGGTCATCGGGGCTCCAGGGCGGCTGCGGATCGTTCCATCAGATGGCGCATCAGGGTGATCAGCACATCACGGCTGGAGGCACGGTCGCGGGCGTCGCAGACCACGATCGGCGTCTGCGGCGAGATGTCGAGCGCGTCCCGGATCTCCTCGATGGGGTGGTCCTTGGAGTCGGGGAAGACATTGAGCGCGATGACGAACGGCACGTCCTGCCGCTCCATCTCCTCGATCGCCCGGAAGCTGGAGGCCAGCCGCCGGGTGTCGACCAGCACGACCGCGCCGAGCGCACCCTTGAACAGGCCGTTCCACAGGAACCAGAAGCGCTCCTGGCCCGGGGTCCCGAACAGGTACAGCATCAGTGAGTCGTTGATGCTGATCTTGCCGAAGTCGAGGCTGACGGTCGTCTCCGTCTTGTCGGCGACCCCGATCAGATGGTCGACGTCGGCGCTCGCCTGGGTGAGGGTCTCCTCCGTGGTGAGCGGCTTGATGTCACTGACCGAGCGGACCATCGTGGTCTTCCCGGTGCCGAACCCGCCGGCGATCATCACCTTCACCGAACGGGTCCCACCGGCCGACAGCTCGCCGGGGTGATCAAAGCCTTTCAAGTCCACTGAGTACCTCCTCAAGGAGCGCGAGGTCGGGCCCTCGGCCGGCGCCGTGCACCGGAATGGGGTCACGGGCTTCGACGCGACCTGCCTCCAGCAGATCCGCCAGCAGCACCGCGAGAATGTTGAAGGGCAATCCGAGGTGGGCGCCGAGTTCGGCGACCGACAGCGGATCACGGCAGCGCCGGAGGATCTCCTCGTGCTCGTGCTGCATGCCCGGTAAGGGGGCCACGCGGGAGACGATGAGGGTCGCCACGTCGAGGCTCGACGCCGAACCGCCCGGTCCGCTGCGCCCCTTCGTCAGGACGTAGTAGCGCTCAAGACCGGACGGGTCCGTGGGCCGGCGGGGAGCACTCATCCAGAGTGCTCCTCCAGGCGCGGAGTGGTGCCCAGCAACTCGCCCATTCTGCGCGCCAGGTCCCGCATCTGGTGTCCGAGGAGCCCCTGGTCGAGGCCCTCACGGGCAAGGACGCCGAGATACGTCTCCACTCCGGCCCGTACGACGAACAGGTGACCGCCGTCGACCTCGATCATCGCCAGCCGCAACTGCCCCGCGTATTTGGGGAACTGCTCGGCGACCGGCTGGGCCAGCGCCTGCAGGCCGGCCACCACGGCGGCGAAGCGGTCGACGTCGTCGGGGTCTTCGGCGCCGTAGGAGGTGATGGCCTTGCCGTCGCTGGAGGCCACCAGGGCGAAACGGATCTCCGGGATGGACTCCACGAGATCGCGGAGCGCCCAGCTCACGTCGGTTCCCTGCTGCGTCATACGGACTTGTCGCTCTCTTCGGTGTGGTGCTCGGTGGACTCGCGTCCGGCGGTGACGTCGGCGCCGGACCCGCTGTCGCCGTCGGACTCCCGGCCGGCGGTGGCGAAGGCGGCCAGGCCGGCGAAGGAGGCGTCCGGCGGGACGGCCGCGACCGCGGTCCCCTCACTGCTTTCGGTGCGTTCGGCCGGCTCGTGACGGGCCGCCTCGCTCCGCTTGCTGCGGCGCCGGGGCAGTCCTCCGGGCGTGGTGTCGACGGCGTCCCCCGCGACCGTGGCGGCCGGCTCGGCGGCCACGGCGGTACGGGGGGCGGACTCCGTCGCCGCCGGGGCCGCCGGTGCGGTGGCCGCGGCGGACGCCGGGAGCGGGCTGAAGTACTTGTGCGGGACCACCACGACCACCGAGGTACCGAGCCACGGGGAGTCCGCGAAGGTGACGCGGATGCCGTAGCGGCGGGCCAGGGTGCCGACGACACGGAGGCCGATGCTGGCGTCCTCCGAGATACCGCCGAGACCCGCGCCGGGCGCGGTGCCGGCGAGCGCGTGCTCGGCCTCGCGCTTCTTCTCCTCGCTCAGGCCCTTGCCCGAGTCCTGGATCTCGATGCCGACGCCGTTGGGCACCTCCTTGCCGGAGACGACCACCGGCTCGGTGGGCGGCGAGTAGCGGGCCGCGTTGTCCAGCAGATGGGCGAAGATCAGCGTGAGGTGGTCCACCAGACCGCCGTCGACGCCGAGTTCGGGCAGGTGCCGTACCTCGACGCGGTGGAAGTCCTTGATCCGGCCGATACCGCCGCGGACCACGCTGAGCAGGCGCTGGGGCTCCTGCCACTGGCGTCCCGGACGGTCCGAGCCGCCGAGCACGCCGACGCTGGCGGCGAGACAGTCGGCGGGGCCGATCGCCTGGTCCAGCTCCATCAGGCCGCGCGCCACGGACGGCAGCCGCCCGTGCTCGCCCTGCATCTCGTGCAGGCGTCCGCGCAGCTTGCTGGTCAGGACGTGGATCCGGTTGCCGATACTGATCACGGCCTGTTCGGCGGAGGTCGAGCGGTTGAACTCGGTCTCGACGCCGATCAGGGAGGTGCGCAGCACCTTGCGCAGTTCGGCCCGGAGTTCCTTGCTGACCTTGGTGTGCTCACTGACGACCGGAAGCAGGTCGTCCACGGCGTCACCGGCCCGCAGCCGCTCCAGCGCCTGGGGAAGCTGCTCCCCGGCGAGGCGGGCGACGGCCTCGTGCTGGTCGGCCAGCTGCTCCTTGAATCCCTCGGCCTGGTCGGCGAGTTGGGCCTCGTAGGACGTGGCCTGTCCGGCCAGCCGCTCCTCGAAGAGCCGGGTCTGCTCGGCGAGCCGGGCCTCGTACTCGCCCGCCTGCTCGTTCAGGCGGCTCTCCATGGCGGCGCGTTCACCGTCCAGGGCCACCCGTTCGGCCGCGAACTTCCGCTCCAGGCCCGCCACATGCTGCTGCCACTGCTGGGAGTGCTCGGCCTGCTGGGCGCGGAAGGAGGCTTCGGCGCGGCCGAGTTGGGTCCGGGTGCGGAGCAGGAGCCGTACACACGCGGTGCCTGCCGCGGTGGCCGCGGCGCCGGCGACCGCGGCGGTTATTCGTTCGGAGCTCATGAATGTCGCGGCTACCGTCCCGCCTCCTAAAGCCAGCGGCATCAGCCACCAGCTGTACCAGGCGACAGGGGCCCGCGCCGCCGGGGGCGGAGTGGCGAGTTCCATCTGCATCCTTCGAACCAACACGATCGAACAAGGGGGGGCGTGCAAGGGGGGACGCACTCATGAGTACGCACCACGAGTGAACCCAGGGGGTGACGGGTCAACTCGCAGCGCCGTGGGGGAGCTTATCGGGTTCGGGGGCAAAAGGATCAACCAGGCCCGGTCGGTGGAGGTGAGCGTTCCGTCACTCTCCGCCTGGAATCAGTCGGATTCGATCCTGGACAGGTGTCCAGCTATAGTGGACACCTGTCCAGGAGTCTAGGAGAGGGAATTCCGTGGAAACACTCGCGAAGGTGCTGGTGGGGCTGGTGGCCGCGCTGCACTTCTACATCCTGGTGCTGGAGATGTTCCTATGGCAGAAGGCGCCGGGGCGTTCACTCCACGGTTTCGATCCACAGCTCGCCCGGACCACCGCGCCGCTGGCCGCCAACCAGGGCCTCTACAACGGCTTTCTGGCGGCCGGACTGGTCTGGGGCCTGATCGCGGCCGACCCCACGGGCCATGACGTCCAGATCTTCTTCCTCGTCTGCGTGGTGGTCGCGGGCGTGTACGGCGCGGCCACCGCCAACCCGCGGATCCTGCTGGCCCAGGCGCTGCCCGGCGCACTGGCCCTGGCCGCCGTCCTGGCGGCGGGGTGAGCGACCCGACGGCGCCGCCCGAGGACCCCAGGGCCGCGCGCACCCGGCGGCGACTGCGGCAGGCGCTGCTCGACGAGTGCACCGAGCGACCGCTTTCCCGGGTCTCGGTGGCCGCGGTGGTGCGCCGGGCCGGCATCGGCCGGGCCACGTTCTACCTGCACTACGACGGCCTGGAGGCACTGGCCGTCGACGCCTGCGCGGACGTGGTCCGCGAGGCGGTGGAAGCGCTGCACGCCTGGCGGGGCCGCCCCGACCCGGTGCACGCGCCGCCCGCGCTGGTGGGGTTCTTCCGGTCCCTCGCCCCGCACGCCGCGTTGTACCAGGAACTCCTCACGCCGGGAGGCGGCGGGCCGCTCGGCCGTCTGCTCCACCGCGATCTGAGGGCGTACAGCCTTCGCGAACGGCAGCTGGCCGGGGCGCCGGACGCGCCGCTGGTCGCGTCGGCCGTCACCGCGACCTTCGCGGGTGTCCTGGCGGACTGGCTGCACGGGCTGATCGAGGCGACCGCGGAGGAAGTGGCGGACCAGGTCTGGCAGTTGCTGGTCGCGCTGCATCGCAGTCGGTGAGCCGGAGGTGTTTCGCCCCCGCCGCCCCTACCCGACCCGTCCTCCAGGGGCTTCGCCCCTTCGACCCCGAGGGGTTGTGTTTCGGGTGCGGGTGGGTGGGGGTTGTTCGCGCAGTTCCCCGCGCCCCTGAGATCAGGGGCTCTGCCCCCGCTTTCAGCCTGTCCGGCGTTTGAGGACGAGGCCCGTTCAGGGCCGATTGGGGGTCTGGGGGCGGAGCCCCCAGGAGACGGTGGGGGTCCCCCCTCTGGGGGAGGGTAGGGGCGGCGGGGGCGAGGAAAAGCCTCGCGGCACGAACTAGCGGCAGCCGAAGCCCTCCTTCGTCGCGGGCCACGCCTCCACCCCGTCCGGCGTGCGGACGTACGCCTTCGTCGGGGTGGCGTCACTCAGCCACAACTCCCAGTCCCCGTACCGATACCCGGTGTCCCGCGCATCGCCCGGCAGACGGGCGGAACCGTCATAGCGAGCCGTCAGGGACCCCGGCGGCAGCACCCCCTCCGGATCCCGGGCGAAGAGGCGGCCCCCCTTCCCCACCCGGTCGACAGCACGTGCGCCTTCTGCCAGTCGCAGTGCTCGGCACCCTCACCGCTGTGCACCTCGGTGACCGGGACGCGCCGCCCGCGCTCGTCGGTCCAGATCTCGTACGGCCCACTGTCGGTATAGCTCTCCGGAAGCTCGGCCGGATCGCACTGCGCGCTGCTCTCCGGCCCCCAACCCGGCCGCCCCTCCCCGCCCTTGGCGACGATCACCGCGACCTTCGTACGTCCGTCCACGTCGAGGGAGTACAGCACCCGGTCCCCCTCCCGCCGCTCCTCGCGGTACCCGGTGCGCGGCACATCGGGCTGTTCGATCTCGAAGTAGAGCTTCAGCCCTTCCTCCGGGCTCGCGCCCGCGTCGCCCTCGCCCCACCGGTCGGCGCCACCCTTGGAGAAGACCTTGCTTTCGCACTCCAGCGCCCGCTCCGCGGAGTCGCTCAGCGGCCCGGAGTACGCGGTGGCCGGAGCCGACGCCGCGTCGTCGACGACGCGCGTGTCCTCATTCTCGTCGCACCCCACCGCCGTCACCGCGACCGCCAGCACCCCGAACGCCACCGCCATCAGCCTGCTTCGCATACCCACCCCTGGTCCGCCGCTTCTTTCTGCATCCCTCCGACGCGGCGGCACGCCCAAACGTTCAGGCGCGGCGCGACTCCTGGAACGTACGCCGGTACGCCTGCGGCGACACCCCGATCGCGGCGTGCAGATGCTGTCGCAGCGAGGCCCCCGTGGCGAAGCCGACCTCTCCCGCGATGTGGTCCACCGACAGGTCGCTGGCCTCCAGCAGATGCCGGGCCCGCGCGATCCGCTGCTGGATCAGCCAGCGCCCCGGGCTCAGGCCCACCTCGTCGTTGAAGCGGCGCGCGAAGGTGCGCAGGCTCATCCGCGCGTGCGCCGCGAGATCGGCCAGGGTCAGCGGCTCACCGAGGCGTTCCAGCGCCCAGGCCCGGGTGGCCGCCGTGCTGGAGCCGCCCGGCTGCGGTACCGGCTGCTGGATGTACTGCGCCTGCCCGCCCTCCCGGAACGGCGGCACGACACAGCTGCGGGCGACGAAGTTGGCGAGTTCGCTGCCGTGGTCCTTGCGCACGATGTGCAGGCACACATCGACCCCGGAGGCGGCCCCGGCCGAGGTCAGGATCCGGCCGTCGTCGACGAACAGCACATCGGGGTCGAGTTCGATGTGCGGATACAGCCGCCGGAAGTGGTCGGCGAGGTGCCAGTGCGTGGTGGCCCGGTGCCCGTCGAGGAGCCCGGCCGCCGCCAGCACGAAGGCACCCGTGCAGATCGAGACGATCCGGGCCTCGGGACGGATCAGCGCCAGGGCCTCGGTGACCTCGTCCGGGAGCCGCTCGGTCAGACACCACGGGTCGATCGCGGCGACGACCACCGTGTCGGCGGTGGCCAGCAGCTCCGGCCCGTGCTCTACACCGACCGTGAAGTCGGCGTTCGTGCGCACCGGGCGGCCGTCCACCGAGCAGGTCAGCACCTCGTAGCGCCCGGCCGCGCCGAGGATGCGGGCCGGAATGCCCAGCTCGAAGGGGTAGACGCCGTCCAGCGCCAGCACGACCACGCGTTCCTTGACCATGGCACGATCCTATCGAAGCTTGGCAATCATGCCATTTCCCGGGAGGCGGGCCGCGGGCAGGCTGGTGGACCATGAGCACTGTGCAGACGATGCGAGCCATCAGTCAGGACGTCCTCGGCGGTCCCGAGGTCCTGAAGGTCGTGGAGCGGGAGCGGCCCTCGGCGCGCCCCAACGAGATCCTGGTCCGGGTGCGGGCGGCCGGAGTGAACCCGACCGACTGGAAGCACCGGGAGAACGGCGGGTTCCTGGGCCGGCCGCCGTTCGTCCTCGGCTGGGACGTGTCCGGGGTGGTGGAGGAGGTCGGCATCGGGGTCGCCCGGTTCCGGCCCGGCGACGAGGTCTTCGGGATGCTGCCGTACCCGTACGGGCACGGCTCGCACGCGGATTACGTCACCGGTCCGGCCCGCGCCTTCGCGCTCAAGCCCGCCGTGATCGACCACGTCCAGGGCGGCGCGCTGCCGCTGGTCTCGCTGACCGCCTGGCAGGCGCTGGTCGAGACGGCCGGGCTCCAGGAGGGGCAGCGGGTGCTGGTCCACGCGGCGGCCGGCGGGGTCGGTCATGTGGCCGTGCAGATCGCCAAGGCGCGCGGCGCCCATGTCATCGGCACGGCCAGCGAGGGCAAGCACGAGTTGCTGCGGACGCTGGGCGCGGACGAGCTGATCGACTACCGGTCGGCCGATTTCGCCGAGGCCGCGAAGGACGTCGATGTCGTGCTGGACACAATCGGCGGCGACTACAGCCTGCGCTCGCTGCGGGTACTGCGGCCGGGCGGGATCGTGGTGTCGATCCTGCCGGTGGGTTCCGCCGAGTTCTACGAGGAGGCGGAGCGGCTCGGGGTGCGGGCGGTGCGGATGCTGGTGGACGCCTCGCACTCCGGGATGCGGGCGATCGCCGGGCTGGTCGAACAGGGCGCGCTGCGCGCCACCGTCGCCGGGACCTTCCCGCTGGCCGAGGCCGCCGAGGCGCACCGGCTCGGCGGGACCGGCCGTACGGCGGGGAAGCTGGTCCTGCTGGGCGAGTGACGCGGGCGGTGCCGGACGGGGGGACTCCTCGTCCGGCACCGGGTCGCACGGCGTAGTGAACCGGCCGAAGTTGTGGTCACTGAGCGCCAACCCGCGTACGCCGGAGCGCAATTCAAAGACATATGTCAATCGAACATGCTCAGATTGCCTCCATCGAGGGTAACTTGCAGTGCGGGGACCGGTTCTGCTTCCGGTCGTCCGCCGGTTCCCCCGACACCCCAGGGCGCAGGTTGGAGGCGATGTGGTCGTGCAGCAGGAACCTGCACTCTTCTCCCGCCACCTGCGTGCCCGCCAGGACCGGGGGCACACCGTCCTGGAGTTCCTCGGCGAGATCGACATCGCCGCCGCCATCGAACTCCTGCCCCAGCTGGACCGGGTGACGGCCCGTCCGCACGCGCGGATCGTGATCGACCTGCGTCCCGTGGAGTTCTTCGACTGCTCCGGGCTGCGCCTGCTGTACCGGGCGCGCGCCCGCGTCCTCGACCAGGGCGGGCAGCTCCAGCTGGTGTGCGACCATCCGCTGACCCTGCGCATGCTGCGGATCACCGGTCTCGCCCTGCTGCTTCCACCGCATCCGACGCTGGACGCGGCCCTGGGACAGCCCGAGGCCACGTCCGGCTCGGTGTGAGGCGCGGGCTACGTGAGGATCCTGGTGACCTGACCGGCCCCGACGGTCCGCCCGCCCTCGCGGATCGCGAACTTCAGGCCCTCCTCCATGGCGACCGGCTGGATCAGCTGGACGGTCATGGTGGTGTTGTCGCCGGGCATGACCATCTCGGTGCCCTTGGGCAGTGTGACCACCCCGGTGACATCGGTGGTGCGGAAGTAGAACTGGGGGCGGTAGTTGTCGAAGAACGGCGTGTGCCGGCCGCCCTCGTCCTTGGAGAGGATGTACGCGCGCGCCTCGAACTCGATGTGCGGGGTGACCGATCCGGGCCGGATGACGACCTGCCCGCGCTCGACCTCCTCGCGCTTGACGCCGCGCAGCAGCAGGCCGACGTTCTCCCCGGCGCGGCCCTCGTCGAGGAGCTTGCGGAACATCTCGATGCCGGTGACGGTGGTCTTCGTCTTCTGCTCGTGGATGCCGATGATCTCGACCTCGCTGTTGACGCGCAGGATGCCGCGCTCGATCCGGCCGGTGACGACGGTGCCGCGGCCGGTGATAGTGAACACGTCCTCGATGGGCATCAGGAACGGCTTGTCCACGTCCCGCTGCGGCTCGGGCACCGCCGAGTCGACGGCGTCCAGCAGATCGAGCACCGACTGCGCCCACTGCGCGTCGCCCTCCAGCGCCTTGAGCGCGGAGACCCGTACGACCGGGACGTCGTCGCCGGGGAACTCGTACTCGGTGAGCAGTTCGCGCACCTCCAGTTCGACCAGTTCCAGGATCTCCTCGTCGTCGACCATGTCGGTCTTGTTGAGGGCGACGACGATGTACGGCACGCCCACCTGCCGGGCGAGCAGGACGTGTTCCTTGGTCTGCGGCATCGGCCCGTCGGTGCCCGCGACGACGAGGATGGCGCCGTCCATCTGGGCCGCGCCGGTGATCATGTTCTTGATGTAGTCGGCGTGGCCCGGACAGTCGACGTGGGCGTAGTGACGGGTCTCCGTCTGGTACTCGACATGGGCGATGGAGATGGTGATACCGCGCTGCCGCTCCTCGGGCGCCTTATCGATCTGGTCGAACGGCGTGTACGGGTTGAGGTCGGGGTAACGGTCGTGCAGCACCTTGGTGATGGCCGCCGTGAGGGTGGTCTTGCCGTGGTCGATGTGGCCGATGGTGCCGATGTTCACGTGCGGCTTGGTGCGCTCGAACTTCGCCTTCGCCACTGCGGGGCCTCCTCATCGGGTGAGTGAGGCCGGGCCATTCCCGGCTGTGCCTTCCTGTCTATTCGCTCGACGGCGCGTCGAACAGGGCGCTGACGGACTCACCGTTGTGAATGCGTCGAACCGCCTCGGCGAGCTGCGGGGCGACGGTGAGCACCCGGAGCTTGTCGGTGCGCTCCTCCTCGGGCACCGGCACGGTGTTGGTGCACACGATCTCCAGCACGTCCGGCTGCTCGCCGATCCGCTTCAGGGCGCCGGAGGTGAACAGGCCGTGGGTGCAGGCCACCCGGATCGAGCGCGGACCCAACTCACGCAGCCGGTCGAGGAGTTCCAGGACCGTGCTGCCCTTGGCGATCTCGTCGTCGAGCACGATGACATCGCGGTCCGCGACCTCGCCGATGACGGAGTTGATGCTGACCCGGTCGTCCGCGAACCGCTGCTTGGCGCCGGCGGCGACCTGGGCGCCGAGCATCCGGGCGAAGGCGGCTGCCTCCTTGGCGTTGCCGAGATCGGGCGAGACGACGGTGGTGCGGGACAGGTCGTACTGGCGGAAGTGGGTGGCCAGTTCGCGCAGGGCGTGCAGGTGGTCCACGGGGACCGAGAAGAAGCCGTGCACCTGGGGCGAGTGCAGGGTCATGGCGAGGACCCGGCTCGCGCCCGCGGCCACCATCAGGTCGGCGACCAGACGTCCGCCGAGGGAGATGCGCGGGGCGTCCTTCTTGTCGGAGCGGGCGTAGGAATAGTGCGGCATGACGACGGTGATCCGCCCGGCGGAGGCGCCGCGCGCCGCGTCGCACATCAGCAGCAGTTCGACGAGGTGCTCCTGGACCGGGGCGACCAAGGGCTGGATGAGGAAGACGTCCCGTTCCCGGCAGTTGGCCTGGAGCTGCACCTCCAGGCAGTCGTTGGCGAACCGGCTGACCCGGGTGGGGCTGAGGGGCACGTCCAGGTGCGCGCACACCTCGGCGGCCAGTTCGGGGTGGGCGCTACCGCTGAACACGGCGATGTCTCGCACGGATCCGCTCCTCGCATGATCGTTTCTGCTGCCGGGCCGATGCTACTGGGCCGACGGGTCGCACTCCGTCCGGTGCTTCGTGCGCCCCCTGTGCTTCCGTCAGCCGCCGGTAGCGGCCAACCGCCCTGTCTCATATGCCCGTTCGGGGGCATCCGGACAGGAGGAAGGAGGGCCGTCGCCATGACGACTCCCATCAGGCGCCTCGCTGGTCTCGTACCCGGCTGGGCGAAGGCCGTCGGCGCCGTCGTGCTGGTGCTCGCCGTGCTGTTCGCCGGGCTCGCGATGAGTGTGCTGCCGGGGCTGAAGGACCTGTTCGGCACCGAGACCCACGACCGTTCGGGGCCCGCGCTGCTGGAGTCCGTCCAGGACATCAGCCGCTACGACGCCGCCTCCGGGAACTTCCAGGTGGTGGTGGACCTGGAGAAGGACGCCAAGTACCTGCCGGACGCGCTCCGCGGTACGCGCACGCTGTACGTGGGGGCGGGCACCGTGGACGCGTACGTCGACCTCGGCAAGGTCGGCGCGGACGACGTGACGGTCGACGAGGACCGTACGTCGGCCACGCTCCGGCTGCCGCACGCGGCGCTCGGGGAGCCCGCGCTCGACCCGGACCGCTCCTACGCCGTCTCCAAGCAGCGCGGGCTGCTCGACCGGATCGGCGACCTCTTCTCGGACAACCCCAACAGCGAACAGGCGGTACAGAAACTCGCCGCCCGGCACATCGGCGACGCGGCAAAGGAGAGCGCGCTGACGGAGCGGGCCGAGGCGAACACCACGGACATGCTCAAGGGGCTGCTGCACTCGCTGGGCTTCACGGAGGTGAAGGTCGAGTACGGGGCGGCATCGTAGGCGGCGTCAGGGGTAACCGGCAGATTCCGAACGGTAGTTGACGACGGGAGGACCACATGGCCCGCACGGCCCCCGATCTGCCCCGCGTCCTGGCCCGCCTGCTGGCGATGCTGTGCGCGTTCACCCTGATGGTGGCCTTCGCTGTGGTCCTGGCCAGACTGACCCTGGAGCCGTCCCCCGCCTCGGAGTCCCTGACCCACACCAACCTGCACCCCGGCCGCTCCCTGCGCGCCTACCTCGACCAGCCCGAACTGCGCGACGCGGTCCGCCAGATCGGCGGGAACGTGCTCCTGGGCGTCCCGTTCGGCGTCCTCGCGCCGATGCTCGCCCCGCAGGCCCGGGGTGTCCTGCGGGTCCTGCTGCTGACGGCGACGGTGATGCTCCTGGTGGAGTGCGCCCAGGGTGCCCTGGTCACCGGGCGCGCCTTCGACATCGACGACGTCATCCTGAACACCACGGGCGCCCTGATCGGCTACGCCCTGCTCGGGCGGCGTCTGGGGCGGGCGGTGCACGCGGGCTGACCGTCCTGCGGTGGCGGGCCCGGGTCCGCGGCCCGACGATGGAAGGGTGCTCGGGTGAGGCGAAGGTGTGGGTGTTTCCGTGATGTCGAAGTCCGCCGAACGGAGGGACATCCTCGACGAGGCCGCGCTGCTGGTCATCAGGGCGCGCCGGGAGGCCACGGACATGATCAGACGAGCGGGGCCGACCGGTATCGACGACCACTTCTTCGGCACGAAGTGCCGCGCGTGCGGCCACTGCCGTGAATACGTCGGCGACGGCCCCGTCTGCACCAGGACCAATTGCCGGCACAGCGCGTCACAGCACGCCACCTGACGACGGCCTCCTCGACCACCTCCGGGCGTTCACCGGCGCCCCGCAGGCCTCAGGTGCGCCGGCACCTGGGACAGCCACCGGGCAACCGCCTCCGAGACGGGCTGGCCCGTCTCCAGCTCCACGAAGCCGAACTGGCCGCCCTGGTTGCACTCCAGGAACCACCAGACGCCGTCCTCGTCCTCGGCGAAGTCGAAGGCGGCGTAGGCGAGGGAGGCGAGGACGACGTACTCGCGGACCGCCACGGCGATGCGGCCGGGTACCGAGACCGGCTGCCAGGGGTGCCCGGTGTCGCCGTAGCGGCCGTCGACCTGGCCCGGCTCGGCCGTCTTGCGCGCGGCGAAGAGCTGGGTGCCGACGCAGGTGAGCCGGATGTCGGCCCGCTTGGGCACGTACCGCTGCAACAGCGCGGGACCGGCCGCGACGGCGGAGAAGTCCGCGTCGGCGCCGATCAACGTCGTGGGCAGGGCCGTCCCCGGCTCCTCCGGCGGCGGCCCCGAGGCGGACTTCACCACCACGTCCTTGTGCTCCTCGGTGAACTCCCGCGCCAGCCGCGGTGAGGTGGTGAACACCGTCGGCGGCACGGCGAAGCCGCTGAGGTGGGCGACCCGCAGTTGCCAGGGCTTGAGACGGGCCCGCTCCGCGTCGCGGGGATGGTTCATCCAGCGCGCGGTGGCGGAGTAGAGCATGCCGTAGAGGGCCTGCCGGGTCTCGGCGGTCAGCCACGGCGAGGGCTCGGGGGCGTGCGCGGCCGGTTCGCCGGGTCTTCGCACCCACACCGAGCGCAGTCCGCCCATGCTGAGGACGTGTCCGTTCACCGAGAGGTGGCCGGTGAAGTCGCCGTGTGCGTAGTCGGCGGACAGGACGGCCTTCCCCGGCAGGTCGGCGGGGTTCAGCCGCAGCACCGGGGTTCCCAGGCTGTGCAGTGCGGCCACCACCATGTCGGCGGTGACGTCCTCCTCGGACGTGAGGATGAGCACGGTCATCGCGCGGACGGGCCTCAGTCGTCGAAGTGCGTCTGGGAACCCGCGGTGGACGTCGTGGTACCGGCCGCCAGCAGCAGCTCCCGGTCCATGACGGCGGGGCGGCCGTCGGGCAGGACGTTCAACTGCCGGGCGCTGTCGAAGCTGTACGGCGTCACGGTGGTCGTGGGCCCCTGCGGACAGGCGTAGTTGAGCGTGAACGGTCGCACGGGATACCTCCAAGGGTCGCGCTGTACCTGCGTACAGTCCCTTACGGGTCTGTTACGTAAGGAATTCATCACTTTCGGCTACATCGGGGTGAAGGTCGTCACATCTCCTGCATCATCTGCACCGAATGCAACGGGAGTTGCCACCCGAAGTACACACAGAGCCATCGGACGGCGGGCTCAAAGTGTCACCCGGGCGGCCCGGACCCCGGTTCGGCACCCGTGTACGCCGGTCCGTACCAAAGTATTGACGCCCCATTACCTCAAGCCTTAAATCAAGAGGCGACGCACCTTCACCCCCCACCTCGGTCGGCCCGCGCTCCCCACGGCATGCCGACGGAAGGAGAGTCGTGCCCTCTTCCCGTAGATTCCGCGCACTGCGCGCCTGGCTGCTGACCGCCCTGTCCGCCGCCCTCGTCGCGACCGCCGCCACCGGCCCCGCCCGGGCGGAGGCGGACGCCCGGCCCCGCGTCATGGCGGTGACGTTCTCCGACACCTTCGACGGGCCCGCCGGTTCCGCCGTCGACTCCGCCAAGTGGCACATCGAGACCGGCGACAACGTCAACAACCACGAGCGGCAGTACTACACGGACGGCAACCGCAACGCCGCGCTCGACGGCCAGGGCCGTCTGGTGATCACCGCCCGCCGCGAGAACCCCGCCAACTACCAGTGCTGGTACGGAACGTGCCAGTACACCTCGGCCCGGCTGAACACGGCGGGGAAGTTCACCGCACAGTACGGACATGTCGAGGCGCGCATCAAGGTGCCGCGGGGGCAGGGCATGTGGCCCGCGTTCTGGATGCTCGGCACCCCCGTCGACTGGCCCGCCTCCGGCGAGATCGACATCATGGAGAACGTCGGTTTCGAGCCCTCCACGGTCCACGGCACCCTGCACGGCCCCGGCTACTTCGGCTCGGGGGGTATCGGCGCCGCGTACTCCCTGCCGAACGGCCAGGCCTTCGCCGACGCCTTCCACACCTTCGCGATCGACTGGGCGCCGGACTCCATCACCTGGTCCGTGGACGGCAATGTCTACCAGCGGCGCACGCCCGCCGACCTCGGCGGCCGGCAGTGGGTGTTCAACAAGCCGTTCTTCCTGATCCTCAACCTGGCGGTGGGCGGCTACTGGCCCGGCGACCCGGACGGCTCCACCGTCTTCCCGCAGCAGATGGTCGTCGACCACGTCACCGTGAGCACGGGCGACGCCCCCGCGGGCGGGGCGATCAGGGGCCTGGCCGGCAAGTGCGTCGACGTCGCCGGGGCGAACCCGGCCAACGGCACCCCCGTCCAGCTCTACGACTGCAACGGCACCGCCGCCCAGCAGTGGACCGTCGGCTCCGACGGCACGATCCGGGCGCTCGGCAAGTGCCTGGACGTCACCGGCAACGGCACCGCGAACGGCAGCACCGTCCAGCTGTGGGACTGCACCGGTGGACCCAACCAGCGCTGGACCGTCACCGCGGCGCGCGACATCGTCAATCCCCAGGCCGACAAATGCCTGGACGTGACCGGCAACGACCCGGCCAACGGCACCCGGCTGCAGATCTGGAGCTGCACGGGCGGCGCCAACCAGAAGTGGACGGTCGGCTGAATCCCGCAGCCTGCCTCAGTGCAGGGTCCAGGTGAACTTGTCGCCGCCGACCCAGCGCACGACATCCGGATCGTCCAGGTCATGGACGGTGATGCCGTACGCGGCGGCGGCCGACAGGACATCGGTGACGGCTTTCGCCTCACCCACCACTTCACCGTCGATCTCCACAATGCGGAACGGCGGCGTGCCCGGCTGGACCCCGAGCACCAAGATCCGCGGATGGGAGATGTACGGGCTCGCGATTTCGGTCATGAAACGAGGGTAAAGCGGATCTGCCCATTCCGAACCTGTCGAGCCCGCCGTGCGGGCCTCCGCCTCCTGGGCAACCCTGGAGGCGGAGGTGGCGATGGATCCCGTCGAGGCCCTGGAGCGGATCGCCTTCCTGCTGGAGCGGTCCCTGGCGCCGACCTACCGGGTACGGGCCTTTCGCACCGCGGCCCGGACGCTGGCGGCGCTGCCGGAGGCGGAGCTGCGGGAGCGGGCGGCGGCCGGGACGCTGGAGTCGCTGAAGGGCGTCGGGCCGAAGACGGCGCGGGTCGCCCGGGAGGCGCTGGCCGGGCAGGTGCCGGGCTATCTGGAGAAGCTGCGGGCCGAGGAGCCGGACCCGGCGGACCGCACCGGGCTGCGGGCGCTGCTGCGCGGCGACTGCCATCTGCACTCCGACTGGTCGGACGGCGGCAGCCCGATCGAGGAGATGGGCCGCACCGCGAAGGCGCTGGGCCATGAGTGGGCGGTGCTGACCGACCACTCGCCCCGGCTGACGGTGGCCCGGGGCCTGTCGGCGCAGCGGCTGCGCGAGCAGCTGGACGTGGTGGCGGCCCTCAACGAGACCTGGGCGCCGTTCCGCCTGCTGACCGGCATCGAGTGCGACATCCTGGAGGACGGCTCCCTCGACCAGGAGCCCGGGCTGCTGGAACGGCTCGACGTGGTCGTGGTCTCCGTGCACTCCAAGCTGCGCATGGACGCCCGCTCCATGACCCGGCGCATGGTGGCCGCCGTACGCGATCCGCACTCCGACGTCCTCGGGCACTGCACCGGGCGGCTGATCACCGGGCGGGGACGGCCGGAGTCGCGGTTCGACGCGGACGAGGTGTTCGCGGCGTGCGCGCAGACCGGGACCGCGGTGGAGATCAACAGCCGTCCCGAACGCCTGGATCCGCCGCGCCGGCTGCTGCGGCAGGCGGTGGCCGCGGGAGTGCTGTTCTCCATCGACACCGACGCCCACGCGCCCGGACAGCTGGACTGGCAGGTGCTCGGCTGCGCCCGGGCCGAGGAGTGCGGGGTGCCCGCCGAGCGTGTGGTCACCACCTGGACGCGGGAGGAACTGCTGGCCTGGACGCGCGAGCGGCGCCTGCCCGCACGCGTCACGGGCTCCTGACGTGGTACTCGGACGGTCCGGCTGAACAGTACGGCGGAGGGACGGGCGTATGGGACGCGTGGCTGTGTTCGACGTGGACGGCACACTGGTCGACACCAATCATCTGCACGTGGTCACGTGGTGGGAGGCCTTCCGGCAGGCGGGCCACCGGGTGCCCATGCACGCCGTGCACCGCGCGGTCGGACTCGGCTCCGGCGATCTGATCGCGCACCTGCTCGGGGACGACCGGGACAAGGACCGCGACGAGGAGCTGAGCGGCGCGCACAAGGCACTGTACGGGCAGTACTTCGACCGGCTGCCCGCCCTGTCGGACGCCGGGGAGCTGCTGCGGCGCCTGCACCGGGACGGCTGGACGGTGGTGCTGGCCACCTCGGCGGGCGGTGCGGAGCTGGGCGCGCTGCGGCGGGCGATCGACGCGGACGACGTCATCGCCGCGACCGCCAGTGCCGATGACGTGGAGCAGGGAAAACCCGCGCCGGAGCCCGTGGAGCACGCGCTGGAGCTGGCCGGGGCGTCCGCCGAGGACGCGGTGTTCGTCGGGGACACGGTGTGGGACATGCGCGCGGGCAGCCGGGCCGGGGTGCGGTGCGTGGCCGTGCTGTGCGGGGGCATCGCGCGGGCCGATCTGGAGAAGGCGGGCGCCGAGGCCGTGTACGACGGTCCCGCGCATCTGCTGGCTTCGATCGAGGAGAGCCCGTTCGCCCGGAAGGGGTGACACTGGAAGGGGCAGCCGGAAACGGTGACACGCGTCACCGGCGGCCGGGGAACGGCGCGGGATGGTTCTCCGTTGAACTTAATGCGGGCACGGTACGTGCCCCCCTGATCCGCCCCGACCGTGATTCCCCCGCCCCGACCGTGATTCCCCCGTCGCGGTCGGGGCTTTCCCTTTCCCGGCGCGGGGTAGTCGGCTGCTCCCATCCGCGGAGAGGAGCCGACCGTGAGCAGTACACAGGGCAGCAGGGTCGTCGTCACGGGGGCCACGGGGAATGTCGGTACGAGCCTCGTGCGCCTCCTCTCCGAGGACCCCTCCGTGGGGTCGGTGCTGGGCCTGGCCCGCAGGATCCCCGACTGGTTCCCGCCGAAGACACAGTGGTCGGCGGCCGATCTGGCCTCCGAGGAGACGGACCTGGTGCAGGAGTTTGCCGGCGCCGATGCCGTCGTCCATCTGGCCTGGGCCTTCCAGCCGACGCACGATCCGGCGGAGACCTGGCGCACCAACGTCCTCGGCTCGATCCGGGTCTTCGACGCGGTGTCCACCGCCAGGGTGCCGACGCTGGTGCACGCCTCGTCGGTCGGCGCCTACTCCCCGGGGCCGAAGGACGGGACGGTCGACGAGTCGTGGCCCACGCACGGCTGGCCGGGCGCCGCGTACTGCCGGGAGAAGGCGTATCTGGAGCGGACCCTGGACACCTTCGAGCGACGGCACCGCAAGGTGCGGGTGGTCCGGATGCGGCCGGCGTTCCTGTTCAAGCGGGAGTCGGCGAGCGAGCAGCGCAGGATCTTCGGCGGGCGCTTCCTGCCGGGCCAGCTGGCCCGGCCGGAGCTGCTGCCGTTCCTGCCGGACATCCCCGGGCTGCGGGTGCAGGCGCTGCACACCGACGACGCGGCCGAGGCGTACCGGCTGGCGATCGGCACGGAGGTGAAGGGCGCCTTCAATCTGGCGGCCGACCCCCCGGTGGACGCGGCCCTGCTCGGCGAACTGCTCGACGCCCGCCCGGTACGCATGTCCCCCACGGCGGCCCGCTCGGCGGTCGCGGCGGCCTGGGGCCTGCACCTGCTGCCCGCCTCACCGCACCTGTTCGACGCGGTGCTGCGCCTGCCCCTGATGGACTGCACCCGGGCCCGCACCGAGCTGAACTGGCAGCCCCGCCGCTCGGCCCCCGAGGTGCTGGAGGAGTTCCTGCACGGCATGCAGTCGGGCGCGGGCGAGGCGACCGCGCCGATGCGGGGGCGGAAGGCGAGCTGAGCCGGTCCGGGCGCGGCCCCGCGGCCCCGCCCGGACCGGCTACGCCGTCGACTCGTCCGGCGCCGGATGTTCCGGGTGGACGTTCGCGTCCTTCCGGGACCCCTTGCGGCCCGTGCCCGCCTCGTCCGGCTCCGGGGTGTCCTCCGGCGCGGTGTCCAGGTCCTCGGGGTTCACGTCCCAGGGGTCCTCGCCCGCTCCCGCCAGCTGGTCCGGCAGGTCCCTCGGCACGGGCTCGCCCTTCTCGGTGTTCACGGTGCCTCCTTCGCTCGTCACGCGCGGCGTCCCGCGAGTACCGCCGCCGGGGCGCGGTGAAACGTCAGCGCGGGGCGCGGTCCGCGAGTGCCGCGTGCCAGACGGGCCGCGGTTCCGCGGGTGCGGGCTCGGTCCGCCGGCCGCCCAGGGCGAAGAAGGCGGCGAGCGGGAGGATCGCCGCACCGACGGTGACCGCGTCCGGTCCGAGCCCGCCCAGGTCGATACCGACCCGCTCCGCGGGGTGCCGCAGTGCGTACCCGGCCGCGTGCCGCCGGATCTCGGGCAGCAGCGCCGCGCCGAGCCGCAGACCCGCCCAGCCGCCGATCAGGATGCGCTCCGGCCGGAACAGGTTGATCAGGTCGGACAGGCCCGCGCCGATGTACTCGGCGGTCTCCGCCAGCAGCTCCCGCGCCACCGGGTCGCCGTCGGCGGCCGCCGACATCAGCGCCGCGAGCGCGCTCTCCTGGCCGGCGCCCTCGGGCGGGTGCCCGCCCGCCTCCCGCCACCGCTCCAGCAGCGCCTGGGCACCGGCGTACGCCTCCAGACAGCCCGGCGCGCCGCACCGGCAGCGGCGCCCCGCGACCTGGACGGTCAGGTGCCCGCCCTCGACGGCACGCCCCTCCCCCGCCTCCGGGGTCACCACGCACGCGCCGACCCCGGAGCCGAACAGCACCACGATGGCGCTGCGGGCCCCGCGCCCCGCGCCGAACCACATCTCCGCCTGGCCGAGCGTGCGCGCGCCGTTGTCGATGAAGTAGGGGATGCTGTCGGGCAGTTGGCACCGTTCCCGCAGCAGTGACTCCAGTGCGACCGCGTCCCAGCCGATCGTCTGGCCGTGCACGACGGCGCCGCGCTCGGGGTCGTGCTCGACTATGCCGGGCACCCCGATACCGATGCCGAGCAGCCGGTCCGGGGCGAGATCGGCGGCGGCCAGCACCTCGGCGACGGCGTCGTGGATGTACCCCACGACGACCTCGACGGCGTACCCCTCGGCGCCCAGGACCCGCTCCGTACGGCCGAGTTCGGTGAGCGCGAGGTCGAACAGTTCCACCCGCACCCGGGTCTCGCCGACGTCCACGCCGATCATGTAGCCGCAGTCGGGGGCCACTCTGAGCAGGGTGCGCGGCCTGCCGCCGTCGGACTCGACGTTGCCCGCCTCCTCCAGCACCCCGTCCGCGAGCAGGTCGGCGACCACATTGCTGACCGAGCCGGAGCTGAGTCCCGTGGCCGGGCCCAGCTCGAAGCGGCTGAGGGGGCCGTCGAAGTACAGGCGTTGCAGAACCGCCGCGCGGTTGCCCCGCCGCAGGTCGCGTACCGTCCGCCTGTTCCGCCCCACCATCTGGCTCCCCCTGTCAACACGCCGTCCGACCTGGACGCCCTGGAAGATACCGGGTCAGCGGCTCAATTCCGTGATCGCGTCGAGCGCCGCGACCAGTTCCGGCCCCACTGTCTCCCGGATCCAGCGCGACCGCCCCTCGTCGGCGGCGCGCGGCACGGTCTCGGTGAGCATGATCAGGTAGAGGTAGGCGCGGTAGCAGGCCAGCCGGAGCCGGGTGGACCGGTCGAAGTCGACCCGGCCGCCCGCCTCCCGGTACCCGCCGAGAAAGGCCGAGTCCTTCTCGATGTCCCCGAGCAGGGCGAGTGAGACGAAGTCGGCGACGGGGTCGCCCCAGAACATGCGCTCCCCGTCGATGATCCCGCCGATGCGGGCCGCCCCGGCCGAGCGGTCCACCAGGATGTTGCCGGGCCACAGGTCGAAGTGGACCGCGCACGCCGCGGTGACCTCGTCGAGCGCGGGCAGGGCGGCCCGGAGCGTGCGCTCCGTCTCCTCGACGGGGCGCGGCAGCCACGGCCGGTACCGGCGCGCGTCGTCGAGAACGGCGTCGAGCAGTACGGAGAACGCGGTACGCCAGTCGGCGGCGAGGGGGCCGAGGGCGCCGGAGGGGTAGCCGAAGCCCGGCCCGGTCACGGTGTGCAGCCGGGCCACCTGGCGGCCCAGCTCGGTGCGCAGGTCGCGCTGTTCGGCGTCGGTGAGCGAGTCGTCCCAGGCCTGTCCCGGGCACGCGGTCATCAGCAGGGCGCCCTCGGTGAAGGCGACCACCCTGGGCGCGGCGACCCCGACACCGGCCGCGGCCCGGTAGAACTCCGCCTCGGACACCAGCAGCGCCCGCTCGTGCCGCAGTCCGGGGACGGTCTCGGCGGGCGGGACCTTGAGTACGTACCGGGTGCCGTCGGCGAGGAGGAGTTCCTCGACCGTGTTGTAGGTGCCGCCCGACAGCGGGCGCACCCCCGCCAGGCCGCCCAGGGGCAGTCCTGCCGCGGCCAGGATCCGTTCGGCCCGTGCCCGGGAGTCCGTCCCCATGTCCCGCCCCTTCCACTGAATATTCGCTGGCCCTTGCAGGCATACGACGTCTAGCCTTAGTCGGAAACCTAGGACTTCTAGGTAACGACGTCGCCACGCCCCTCAGGAGGCCCCCATGAAAGCACTCACCGAGTCCGAGATCCGCTCCTCGTTCGTCAACTGTTCCAAGGGCGAGGCCAAGCGCCTCAGCGTGCCCCGGGATCTCGATCAACTCCCGTGGGACGATCTGGACTTCCTGGGCAGGCGAGATCCGGGGGCGCCCGACCGCAGCTATCTGGTCACCGAGCGGGACGGCCGGCTGATCGGCATCACGCTGCGCTTCCCGTCGCAGCAGCGCGGGTTCCTGCACCGCAGCCTGTGCTCGCTGTGCCTGACCACGCACCGGGGCGGCGGGGTCTCGCTGATGACCGCGCGCAAGGCGGGCCCGGCGGGCCGCGAGGGCAACTCGGTCGGCCTGTACATGTGCACCGACCTCGCCTGTTCCCTCTACCTGCGCGGCAAGAAGGTGCCCGACTCGGGCATCCGGATCGAGGAGAGTCTCACCCTGGAGGAGCAGATCGCGCGGACCGAGGGCAATCTGCGCGCCTTCCTCGACAAGCTGGACGTCTGAGCCGCAGGCCTCACGGTTCCAGCAGCCGGGCCGCGGAGACCCGGTGCAGGTGGATCAGGACGTCGTAGCTGCGGGCGAGGGCGATGTCGTGCGGGCCGTCCGGGTAGGCGGTGCCCACGCTGCGGGTGGGCCGCGCCCGGCGCAGCCACTCCCGGGCCGGGGAGCCGACCGTGCGCAGATCCAGGACGTAGTTCCGGTGGGGCACCCGGTCGAGGACGACCTCGTTGGTGCCGGGGCCCGCCGGTCCCACCGCCCACCGGCGCACGACGGTCTCGTCGTCGGTGCCCGTGGCCCGGAACGAGCCGTGGTCGAAGGTCAGGCCGACGCTCACGTACCCGGCGCCGAGCGCGTCACGCAGGACGGCGCCCTGCGCCTTCAGGTACTGAGCGGGCCGGTCCGGGACGTAGCCGACGTGGTTGTTGTGCGCCGAGAGCAGCATCCGGGCGCCGGTGTGCCGCTGCCACCACAGCACGTTCGCGGCCATCTGCTCGCCCCGGTAGCGCATGGCCTCGGACACCTGCGCGGGGTCGGTGAAGTCGAAGGCGTACTGCCGTGCCGTCTGGTCGATCACCCGCGCGTCCTGCACCGCCCGCTCGTACGCCGCCCGGTCCTTGCCCGGCGCCATGCCGCGCAGCAGCTGAAGGGCCTGTCCGGTGCGCTGGGCCCGCTCCTCGCGCACGGCGTACGGCTCGCCGAGGTACCGGTCGATGTAGGCGCCCGTGGCCTCGGTGGGCCGCAGCCCTCGGTAGAGCTCTTCGAGGCGGGCCGCGGTCTCCGGGTCGCGGCCGGCGGCGTACCCGGTGACGGCGTCGTACAGCTCGGGCCCGGACCAGGCGATGTCGTCGCCGACCAGGCGGACCGGGTCGGCCGGGTGGCGGAGGTTGTAGGCGCGGGCCCACTCGATCAGCCGCAGGTAGTCGGTGTTGTTCCACCACCGGTAGTCGCGCTGGAACTCGTCCCGCATGATGCGCCGGGGATCGCCCTCACCGCGTACCACGTAGGCGTCGAGGCGGGCGACCGTGCTCCAGGGTGCCTCCAGCGCGAAGGCGCGGAAACCGCGCTCCTCGACCAGGTGGCGCAGGACGCGGCCCTTCAGCGCGAAGAAGTCGTGGGAACCGTGGGTCGCCTCACCGAGGCCGACGACCCGGGCGTCGCCGATCATGCGGTCCAGGGCGCGCAGGTCGCGAGTGTCGCCGCCGGGCTCGACGGTGCGCAGGGGATGCGCCGCGCGGGCGAGGGCGTCGACGACGGCCCCGTCGTGGTCGGATGCCGCGGTGGCGCGCACGGGCGGGGCGGCAGCCGCCGCCGGGAGGACGGACGCCGTCGTGCCGAGGATGATGAACAGGGTCAGGGCCGTTGCGGTCCGGTGCCGTTTCATGATCCCAGGCTCGCGTCCCGGCCGGACCGGACACCATCCGGTCGGCCCCCGTCCGCGGGTGCGGGTCTCCGGCGGTCGGATCGGGGGGATTTCCTCCTTCTTTCCGCCGTCGGCTCTTGTCAGGTGATCCCGAGTCGATCACTCTGGGCCTCCTTGCGGACTGTCGCGGTCCGCTCGGCGGACCGCGTGATCATGTTCGTCGCTCCGTGAGAGGGGAACAGCGCAAGGATGCTCGACGTACGACGGTGGCGGGTGTCGCGGGAGTGGCTGACGAAGCTGAGCCGGGAACCCGCGGTCGTTCAGATGCTGCGCTCGACGGCAGCGGCGACGGTCGCCTACGTCATCGCCCTGCACCTGAGCCCCGAGAAGGCCCCGCTCACCGCGCCCCTGACGGCCCTGCTGGTCGTCCAGGTCACCCTCTACGCGACGCTCACCAACGGTGTGCGCCGGGTGAACTCCGTGGTGGCCGGCGTCCTGGTCGCCATCGCCTTCAGTCTGCTGGTGGGTCTGACCTGGTGGAGCCTGGCGCTGGTGATCCTGGCCTCGCTGGCCGTGGGACATCTGGTCCGGGTGGACGAGTACGTCCCCGAGGTGGCGATCAGCGCGATGCTGGTGCTGGGGGTGACCTCCGTCGGGGACACGGCGTGGGCGCGGGTGCTGGAGACGCTGATCGGCGCGGTCGTGGGCCTCGGCTGCAACCTGCTGCTGGCGCCGCCGGTGTGGGTGGACGAGGCGGGCGAGTCCATCGAGGGACTGGCGCGCCGGGTGCGGCAGCTGATGCTGAGCATGGGCGAGGAGGCGGCCGGCCGTACGCCGGTGGAGCGCGCGACGGCCCGGCTGTACGAGGCGCGCCGGCTCGACCACGACATCGTCGAGGTGGACGCGGCCCTGAGGCAGGCCGAGGACAGTCTGCGGCTCAATCCGCGGGTGCGCGAGGGGCTGCTGCACCGGGTGGTGCTGCGGACCGGTCTGGACACCCTGGAGATCTGCACGGTGGTGCTGCGGGTGATCGCCCGCACGCTCACCGACCTGGCCAAGGAACGCGACCCCGATCCGCTGTTCGCGCCGCAGATCGGTGCCGCCGTGGAGCAGTTGCTCTCCGAGGTCGCCGACGCGGTGGTGAGCTTCGCGGTGCTGGTCACCGCGCATGTCAGCGAGAACGCCGAGTCCGCCGAGGAGCGGCTGGCCGCGGAGCTGCGGCAGGCCGCCGCGACCCGGGACAAGCTCGCCCAGCTGCTGCTGGAGGAGGTCCAGCGCGACGCCCGGCAGTGGCAGCTGCACGGCGCGGTGCTGACCGAGGTCAACCGCATGCTCGACGAGATGGACACCGAGCACCGCTCGCGGCGGCTGCTGGAGGAGCTGGACCGGGTCTCCAGCGAGCAGCGCGAGCGGATGCCGCGGCTGACCCGGCTCCAGGAGACCGTGCGGGTCGGCCGGAACCGGCTGGCCTCCGTGCGCCGTCCCAGGTGACAAGGTCATCGACAGGGGGGCACGGTCAGTGGGCGACGGCGTACGGATCGACAGGAACACACTGCGGCTGCCGGGCGGGGTGGCGGTGCGGTTCATCCGCACCCTGCGGCTGCCCGAGACCGGCACGCATCCGCTGCCGCCGGGGCTCGGCGAGTTCCCGCTGCGGCGGGTGGCGGACTACCCGGACACGGTTCCTCGGGAGTGGCGGGCGCGCGGCGGGGTGATGCTGCCGGTGTATCTGCGCGAGGCGATGTGGCTGAGCTTCGCCGGGACCGCCGAGCCCGCCGCTCTCCAGGTCGGCGTCGGCAAGGTCTGCGCGGTCTCCGGGAAGCCGTGGAGCGACCGGCTCGCCCGGGACCCGCAGAACTACCTCGTCCTTCCCCGCCAGCCGTGGCTGGACGGCATCAACTCGGGCAAGGGCACGGTCCGCCAGTTCGTGGCCGTGCCGCTGGGGCTCGGGGCCACCGTGGAGGGACAGGTGACCGGCGAGGAGGTCTGGGGCGGGGTCCAGCTCCAGACGTTCCCGCTGGAGCCGCAGGCACTGGCGCGGTGGCGCGAGGAGGAGCGGCTGCGGGAGGAGCGGCGACGGGCACTCATGGCGGCCGGACGGCCGGGCGGCGCCCGGCCGCGGGCGTCCGCGGCACCGGCCGCCCCGG
>NZ_FLSP01000045.1 GCF_900091315.1 Streptomyces sp. DI166 | reverse complement strand
CGACCTGGGCCGCCAGTACCTCCGCGGCCAGCGGATCCGCGCCGCCCGCCCGGCGGGCGTCGTCGAGGTCGAGGGCGCCGGCGGTGAGCGCCGCGAAGGCCTCGCTGTCCGGCGCCGAGCGCATCGGCACGGGCTCGGGGCGGCGCACCAGTTCCGGGTAGCGGCCGCGGGCCAGCCGCTGCGCGAGCCAGAAGTAGGTGGCCTTGCCGCGGTACTGCTCGTAGAAGCCCGCGACCATGGAGAACATCCGCGCGTAGGCGTTGCGGTACAGCGTCTCGTAGAAGGACAGCGCCTCCGGCTCGGCCACGTCCCCGTCGTGCAGCGCGAGGATCGAGGCGGCGGAGAGCATGCCGCTGTACATGGCGAGGTGGACGCCGGTCGACAGCAGCGGGTCGAGGAAGCAGGCGGAGTCCCCGGTGAGGAAGTAGCCGGGCCCGCAGAAGCTGTCGGCGGCGTAGGAGAAGTCCTGCTCGACGCGCACGTCGTGCTGGAACTCCCCGTCGGCCATCAACTCCCGCACGGTGTCGGACTCCTGGACGAAGTCGAGGAACAGCCGCTCCACGTCGGGGCAGTCCTGCCTGCGCCGCAGGAAGTTGTCCTGGTGGGTCACGAAGCCGACGCTGAACATCCCGTCCGCCAGCGGGATGACCCAGTACCAGCCCTCCGGCGAGGAGATGACGTCGATGCCGCCGCGCGGGGTGCGCGGGAGCAGGCTGCCGCCCTTGTAGTAGGCCCAGACGGCGACGTTGCGGAACACGTCGTGCTGGCGGCGGTCGCGGAAGTGGCGCGCGGAGAGCACCCCGGCCCGCCCGGAGGCGTCGATGACGTGGTCGGCGCGCGTAATGCTCGTGACGCCCTCGTGCGTCCACTCCACGCCGACCGCCCGGCCGTCCTCGAACAGCACCCGCTTGACCTGGGCGCCCTCGGTCACCTCGGCGCCCTGGGAGGCGGCGTGCCGCAGCAGGACGTGGTCGAAGTCGGCGCGGTCCACCTGCCACGAGGTCTGCGCGCCGGTGCCGAAGATCTCCGGCCAGTCGACCACCCAGTCGCGCTCGGCGCCCCAGCGCAGCAGCAGCCCTTCCTTGACCTGGTAGCCGCGCGCGTCCACCTTCTCCAGCGCGCCCGCGAGTTCGATGATGGCGCGGCAGGACGTCGCCACGGACTCCCCGATGTGATAGCGCGGGAAATGCGCGCGTTCCAGCAGCCGGACCCGCGCACCGTTCCGGGCCAGCAGAGCCGCCGAAATGGAACCGGCCGGTCCACCGCCGATCACCACGATTTCGGGTGCCATTCGTTTCCCTTCCCCCGGTGGCATGACAGCCGCGTGCCGCACTGGAATTCCGTACGGAAATTCCGCAGGGGACAGCGAACCGGAATCTCGCGGCGCGCGGAATTTCGCTCCCCACCCAAGACCCTGGCACGGGAAGCACGGCCCGGAGAACGGACAGCGGTGCGCAGCGCGGATATTACGTATCGCGCGCGATACGTACGCGCCGCGCCCGCCCGCCGGGTCGCGGACACGGCCTACCGCGGCACCGCCACGTCCGCCACCCCGAACACCGCTCCCCACGGGTCGGCAAGCACCCCGGGCGCGAGCACCGTCGCCCCCGCGGCCCGCGCCCGCTCCTCGAAGGCGTCCGGGGCGTCGGCCCCGAGCAGCGGCATCCACCGCGCCGGGGAGCCCTTCTCGATCCGGGCGTCCGAGCCGCACACGGCCCCGTAGAAGGCGGCCGAGTCCTCCGGCTCGGGCGAGTGCAGCACCGCGCCGGCCAGGGCGCCCTGCTCGTCGACGAGGACGACGCCCTCCTCGCGCATGCCCTGCCACAGGCCGAACGGCGCCCCCTGCGGGTCGACGGCCAGGCTCAGCCTGCCGTCCCCGCCGGCCGGGACGCCCCGCGCCAGCAGCCGGGCCCCGTGCCGCTCGGCCCGTTCACCGGCCGCGTCGAGGTCCTTCGCGGCCAGGTAGACGTTCCAGGACGACCCGAACCGGGGGCCCATCGGGCTCGGCCCGAGCCCGCCGACGATCTCGCCGCCGAGCAGGATCAGGTGGTAGCCACGGCCGCCCTCGGGTCGGAACTCCCAACCGAGGAGGGCTGTGTAGAACTCCTTGGCGCCGGTCGGGTCGACCCCCACGTGGTCGATCCAGCAGGGTGTTCCCTCGGTGTACGAGGTTCGGCGGGGCACAGGACGGTTCCCTTCGCGGCGGGCAGTGACGTCAGTCGTTCGTGGAGCAGGTCGGCGGCCTCGTCGGCGCTGCGCGTTCCGGGCAGCAGCAGCCGCAGGCGGGAGGCCGCGGGCAGGCCGTCGGCGGCCTCCGGCGGCCAGACGGACGGGGTGACGTCCCACTCCTCCAGCTCGCAGCGGTCGGTGCCGGTGCAGCACAGCCGCACCAGATGGGCCGGGCCCAGGCGGGCGCCCCGGTCCACGGTGGCCAGCAGCCGCTCGGGACGGACCTGGAGGTACGGGCCGGTCAGCGGCGACTGCACCCGGCGCAGGTCCCCGCTCCAGGCGTACGCGCCCCCGTCCTCGGCGGCGCCGAGACCCGGCAGTGCGGTGGGACCGCCGGGCGTTGCGTCGACGGCGTCCGGGCCGTCGGCGAGACCGGCGGCGCGCACCGCGTCCAGGTCGACACCGCGCAGTTCCATGGGCAGTTGGTACGGCAGCGTGTGCCCGGTGGCACGGTCGACGACCAGGTACTGGCTCGACACCATCCGCCAGCCCCGCCCGCCCAGGGCGAGGGCGACGGAGTTGCGCGGCGAGCCGACGCCGCCGATCAGCGCGACCACCCGGTCGCCCTCGGCGAGCACGGCCGCCTGGACCACCGCGTACTGCCCGTTCATCGCCGCGAACGGCGGCAGCAGCGGCGGAATGCCCCCCATGCCGTGGAAGGACCAGCGGCGCAGCAGCCTTCCGTCCGGGCCGAACACCCGCACCCCGCGCCCGCCCGACCCGGACCGCTGTCCGAGGTGCACGGTCAGTGACGCCTTCTCCTTCTCCGGCGTCTTGCGCAGTCCGAGCAGATGCGGCCCGAAGAAGTACGACAGTTCGGGGCCTTCCATCCCCGTTACATGAAGCAGTGTCCCGAAGAACTCAAGCACGAATTCCGGCATGTCCCCCTAGCCCCCGTTTGGTCTTCGATCACTCTATACAGGCGGCTCCTCGCCCATAAATTCCTTGATTCTCGGTGCGTTTGTGGTCGTCGCGCGCAGGTCCCGTACATGCTCTGTGCTCACCGGCCCGCCCGCAAGGTGCGCGGCCAGAACCGGTGCAACCGCCAACGGTCGTTCCAGAAACGGCAGATGACCCGCGTCCGGAACCACTTCCGTACGGCAGCGGGGCAACTCGGCCGCCAGCAGCGCCGCGTTGGAGTGAAAGACCGGCATGTCGTCGGCGCCGGTGAGCGCGAGGGTGTCGGCGGTGATCCGGGACAGGTCCTCGGGCGGGTGGGTGTGGGCGCTGAGCGCGGCCATGGCGCCGTTGTCGAGTTCGGCCCAGGAGTGGCGGGCCACCACGGCCCGGATGCGGGACCGCAGGCCGGGGTGCGCCTCGGTGCCCCGGAAGATGTCGGGGGGCGAGGCCATCCACAGGTCGGCCAGCTGGTCGGCGGCGGCCGGGCCGCGCATCCGGCGCAGCATCAGCAGCTCGATGTACCGCTTGCGGGCGGCCGGGTCCGGCGGTCCGCCGGCCGGAGTGGGCGCGCCGAGCGCCAGCCGGTCCACGGCGCCGGGCGCGTCCAGGGCCATCTGCAGCGTCACGGTCGACCCGAAGGAGAGGCCCACCCAGCGCCGCGCCCCCTCGGCGCGGGCCAGCTCCAGCACCCGGGCGGCCAGCGCGGGCAGCGTCGTGCCGGGGTCCAGGGGCGCGGAGCCGCCGTGGCCGGGCAGGTCGACACCGACGTGCCGCAGCCCGGGCAGCAGACGCCACAGGGGGCGCCAGAGCGTGGCGTCCATGGTGTAGCCGTGCACCCACAGCACGGTGGGGCCGTCCCCGCCCCAGGTGCGTACGCGCAGCCCGTCGCGGGTCGCCCCGGTCTCCCCCGGCAGTGGCCCGGCCGCGGCGGTACAGGCGGCGCAGTCGGGGTCGGTGGCGCATCGGCGTACGGTCATGACGCCCCCGGGGTGCCGAGGTCGGTGAAGCCCTCGCAGAAGGCCCGGTACGCGACCACGGCCGCGTCCGCCTCGTCGTACCGGGGCACCACGGCGGGATTGAGGTGCTCCCATACGTCGATGTCCTCGGCGAGCGCGCGCTCGCTGCCCGCGATCAGGGCGGGCAGCGCGGCCTGTTGGCCCTCGCGCACCCCGATGGCGACCCGGGCGACACAGCCGCCCGAGGCGTCCGGCACCGCGCCGGTGACGATGATGTGCACCTCGTCGGCGGGTCCGAACTCGGTCACCACCACGGCGGGGCTGAAGGCACGCGCGTGGAAGCGCGGGACGTACGGTTCGGCGGCGGGCGCGCCGGGCCTGCCGCGCCACGGCGAGGCGGGCATCGGGAACTCGCCGTCCATCACCAACTCACCGTGGGCACCGTCGCGGTGGCGCATTCCGCGCACCCGGTACACCTTGTGCAGGGCGGTGAAGTGCTCGGTGTCGAAGGCGTTCTCGACGATCAGGTCGGCGGCGGCCGCGACGGGGCGGGCGACCGCCCGGACCAGCGGGTGGGTGCCGGCCAGCTCCTTGAGCGTGGCGCGCATCCCGCGGTCGTCGTCGGGCCCGTCGGTGAGCCGCACGAAGACGGCCTCGCCGCACACGATCACCTCGTGCTCCCGCACCCACGGCCTCGGGCCCTCCCGCTCCGGGCGGCCCAGGCCGATGCGGCGGCCGTGGAACGGGCAGACCAGACAGCCGCCCTCGACCCGGCCGCCGCGCCCGAGATGGGCGCCGCGGTGCGGGCAGTCCGCGTCGTAGACCCGCAGCGCACCGCCGGTCCGCACGGCGACCAGCCGTCGGGTGCCGATGTCCAACGGGGCCACGTCGCCCTCCAGTTCGGAGGTGAAGGCGGCCAAGTACCAGCCCGAGTGGACGTTCACTGTCCCTGCTTCCTTGCCTTGAGTACCTCTTCGGCGGCCCGCCGCCCGTCGGCGTACGCCCCCTGCAGCCACGGCAGCGCGCGGCCCGTCACGGCGGCCTCCCCCGCGAAGAACAGCCGCCCGCCCAGCGGACGCGCCCAGCGCTCGGCCGCCGCCGTGGAGTCCGGTCCGGGCGCGCAGAACCCGCCGCCGCTGAACGGCTCGGCGGACCAGTCCGCGGTCTCCACGGCCACGATGTCCAGGGCGGCGGTCCACGGCAGCGCCACCGCCAGCAGGGCCGCCAGTTGTCCGGCGGCGCCGGCCGCCGCGCGTACGCAGGCCGCCGCGGTGTCCTTGGCGACGACGGTCACCTCGGGGCGGCCGCGCCGGCAGGACAGGAACCCGCCCGCGCCGTCGGCGTCGAACACCGAGATGTCCTGGGGTGCGGGGCCGCTCAGGGTGACGACGGCGCAGTACGCGTCGCCGGGGGCGAGGGTGCGGGCGGCGGCCCGTCGGTCCTCGTCGAGCCCGTCGATGGTGAGCAGTCCGCGGTCCACAACGGCGGGCGGCACGGTGACGACCACCTGCGACGCGGTCGTCTCGCCGTCCTCGGTGGCCAGGCGTACGCCCGAGCCGTCCGGCTCCACCGCGATCCGGCGCACCGGAACGCCGGTGCGTACCCGAACCCGCTCGGCCAGCCGCGCGGTCAGCAGATCGAGCCCGCCGGGCACGGTGAACTCGCCGCGCCCTCCCGGGTCCTGACGCATCGCCAGCCCCGCCGCCGCCGCGTCGATCCGCCCCGGGTCGGCCGCCCAGGTCTGCCGGAACCACTCCCGGGCCACCGCGACCTCGGCCGGAGCCGCCCCGAGGGTCGTCAGCCAGGAGCCGACGCTGACGGAGCCCTCCCGGTACGCGGCGAGCCGGGCCTCCGCCAGCCAGGGCGGGCAGCCCCCACGGGCGAGCAGCGCCATCGGCCGCGCCGTGCGCCCGCTGACGACGTACGCCGCCGTCGGCCGGGGCAACGCGGGCAGCGGCCCGAGGACGGTGTGCGCGGGGTTGCGGTCCCCGTGCACGATCTGCGCCCCCAGTTCCAGGGCGGGCCCTCCGTCGGCGGGCCGGAAGCTGCGTACCCGTCCCCCGGTCCGGGACCGCGCCTCCAGTACCTGTGCGTCGACCCCGGCCTCGGCCAGCCGCACCGCACAGGCGAGCCCGGCGACCCCGGCCCCGACCACCACGACTTCAGACACTCCCGAACCCCCGCTCATGCGCCGACCCCGCCCCGATCACCACGACTTCGCTCATGCGCCGACCCCCGCCCCCGTCACGGGACATCGCCCGGTGCCCGCGTCGGCCCCCAGCTCCACGCTCAGCCCCGTGATCCGCCGCGGAATCAGCGTCGGCGCCCAACTCGGTGTCGACGAACCGGGGTTGGCGTCGGGGAAGCGGTGGACCAGGCGGGTGAGGAGGAGGGCGCCTGCCTGGCGTACCAGGCGGGCGGCGAGGCAGAAGTGGGGGCCGCCACCGAAGGCGAGGTGGGGGTTGGGGGTGCGGTCGAAGACCGGCTCGGCGGGGTCGGTGAAGACCGCCGGGTCGCGGTTGGCCGCCGCGAGCACCGCAAGCACCCGCTGCCCGGCGGGAATGGTGCCGCCCGGCAGGGTCGCCTCGCGCAGGGTGACCCGTGCTGTGAAGGGGATCGGCGCCTCCAGGCGCAGCAGTTCGTCCATGGCCGTCAGCGCGCCTTCCGCGTCGGAGGAGCGCAGCGCGGCCCGGGCGTCGGGGCGGGGCAGCAGCCAGTACAAGGCGTTGCCGATGGACTCGGCCAGCGGCTGCCAGCCGCCGACCACGGCGAGACCGAGCACCCCGAGCATCTCCTGCCGGGTGAGCCGGGGGTCGGCGGCGAGCCGGGCGAGCGGGGACGGCGGGGCCTGCTCGGCGTGCGCGTCGAGGAACCGGGTCAGCTCCCCCATCGCGGCCCGCCCCAGCCGGGCGACGGGCGGCGGCGCGAGCGGGTCGAGGTTGACGGAGACGGCCCGGGCCAGCTGGGCCAGCGTCCCCCAGTCGTCCTCGCCGAGCCCGAACAGCCGCCCCAGTACGGCCGTGGCCAGCGGTACGCCGAGCTGCTCCACGGCGTCGTCGAGGGTGCCCGCGCGGGCCGCCCGGTCGAGCACCGCGTCGGCGTCGGCGGCGACGGCGTCCTCGACCGAGGCCAGCGCGGCCGGTCCGAGCAGCAGCGCGCCCGGGGCCCGCAGCCGGGCGTGGTCGGCGCCGTCGGTGGTGAGCATGGAGACCGGCAGGTCGTCGTCGCGGGCCCGCTCGCGCTGGCCCGCGGCGGCGGAGAACGCGGGGTCCTTCAGCAGCGCGACACAGTCGGCGTGCGAGGTGACCAGCCACATCCCGCTCATCGGGTCGCGGTGCACCGGCGCGTGGGCGCGCAGCCAGTCGTACGCCGGATACGGATCGATGCGCCCGGCCGGGGAGAAGGGGTGGGCGATGCCGGAGGGCAGCCCGGGTGTCGTCGTCATCGTCGATTGCTCCTTCCCGGACTCAGCGCACCCGCGGGCCGCGCCAGCCGAAGGTCAGGGTGGTCGCCACCAGACCGCCGACCGCCCACAGGGCCAGCACGAGTGCCACGCGCCCCAGTTCCCAGGAACCGGCCGGTTCCACGACGGTGAAGGAGTCGGGCAGGAACACCGAACGGAAGCCCTGCGCCATCCACTTCACGGGGAACAGCGCGGCGGTGTTCTGCATCCACAGCGGCAGCTTGTCGAAGGGGTAGAACACGCCGGAGATGAACTGGAGCACCATGAACACCGGTGTGACGACGGCGGACGCGGAGCGGCTGTTGGGGATGACCGCGCTGTAGGCGGTCCCGGCGAGCGCGCAGGCCGCGGTGCCCAGCGCCAGGCACCAGCCGAGGGTGGCCCAGCGCTCGGCGGTGTGCGGCAGTTCGAGGTCGAAGGCGGTGGCGGCGATGCCGATGAGCAGGACCGTCTCCAGGGCCGTGGTCACCACGACCCGGACGATCTTGCCGATGAAGTAGGCGGTCTTCGGCATGGGCGTGAGCGCGAGCCGCCGGACCAGTCCGGTGTCGCGCTCGACGGCGATGTTGATGGCGAGCCCGGAGAAGGCGGTGCTCATCACGCCCGCCGCGATCACCCCGGACATGAAGACCTGCCGGAAGTCGGTGTCGGTGCCCTCCACCTTGCCGGAGAAGATCGACGCGAAGACGACGAGCAGGATCACCGGGAAGAACAGGGTGAACACCAGGGACTGCTTGTTGCGGAAGAACGCCTTCAGTTCGACGCCCGACCGGGCGGCGCTCGCTCTGACCAGGGCCCGCGCCCCGAAGGTCACGGCACCTGCCCCGGGCGGCCCGTCGGCGGACGGCGCCGGCGCGGCGGGCTGAGCGGTGGCGGCGGCCTCGGTCAGGGGCATGCGACGGTCTCCCTGTCGATGAGGTTCAGATAGATCTCTTCGAGGGTGGGCCGGTGCACCCGCAGTTCGGGCAGTTCCGGGCTGCCCGCCTCGCGCGCCCAGGGCAGCAGCACGGAGAGCACCCCGGAGGGTTCCGAGGTGCGCAGGGTGACGGTGTCCGACGTGTCGTCGTGGGCCGTCTCGGTGCCGGGCGGCAGCGCGGGCAGCGCGCGGTCGCGCAGCGCGGCCGTACGGCGGAAGGAGACATGGGTGCGGGTGTTGTCCCGGCCGCCCAGTTCGGACAGCGGGGCGCAGGCCGCCAGCCGTCCGCCGACGACGACTCCGGCCCGCTGGGCCAGTTCCTCCGCCTCGTCGAGGTAGTGCGTGGTCAGCACGGTGGTGCGGCCGCGGTCGGCGAACCAGCGGACCAGTTCCCACGCCTCCCGGCGGGCCACCGGGTCGAGCCCGGTGGTGGGCTCGTCCAGGAAGATCAGTTCGGGGTCCCCGACGACGCCCACGGCGACGTCGAGGCGACGCTGCTGGCCGCCGGAGAGCGCCAGGGCCTGGGTGCGGTGGTGCCGGCCGAGACCGACCATGTCGAGCACCTGCTCGGTGCGCAGGGGCGCCGGGTACATGGCGGCGAAGTGGCTGACGACCTCCCGCACGGTCAGATCCGCGTAGGCGCCCGCCGTCTGGGGCACCACGCCGATCCGCGCCCGCCATTCCCGCGGGTCCTCGGCCGGGTCGTGGCCGAGGACCCGCACATCTCCGCTGGTGCGCTGCCGCACGCCCGTCAGGATGTCGACGGTCGTGGTCTTTCCCGCGCCGTTCGGCCCGAGCAGTGCGAACACCTCGCCCCGATGGATGTCGAGGCTGATGTCCCGCACCGCGTGGACGTCACCGTAGTCCTTGGAAAGACCGCGGACGGAGACGGGATGTCCCGTCGGCGCAGTGGGCATGGAACCCTCCAGCGAAGTGGGAACGGTTGCGTGGGGCTGCCGATCAGGTGCAGCAGCAGCAGGGGCAGCAGCAGTAGTTGCAGCCCGCGGCGACGTCGGAGAGGTCGCCCTCGCTCAGTTCGGCGGCGTCCACGGCCGGGGTGGCCGGGACATGGAACTCGTAGCGGCCGGTCTCAAGACCCTGCTCCCAGAGGCCGACCTGGACGTCCAGGTTGCCCTCCTCGTGGCCCTCGGGGGCCTGGGTGACGATGACGACCTCGGCGTCGGCCGGGAGTTCCAGGCCGGCCTCGGCGAGCGCCGTGCGCGGCTCGGACTGCAGCCGGGCGGCGAACGACTCGTCGGACCAGGAGCTGATGAGGACGCGGGTGTAGGCGTTCACGAACTCTGCCCGCTGCTGCGGATCGAGGGCCATGTGAACTCTCCCTTCCTTACGTTTTTCCGCGCTTGGTCGGCGCGCTTTGCGATTCGGTCGTTGTGCCGGCGACGAGAAAAGATTCACACGCTCCGAATCGCCCCGCCAAGACGCAAAGAGACGTAATCCAACCCTCCTGGAAATGTGAGTACTTCGGCCGCGGAAACGTGAGTATCGCGCCGTTTCGGGTAAGCATTGAGCCTGTCCGGTACGGGAGTTACTGTGGCCCCGACCGGCCGTGTCACCGAAGCGGTCGGCGCCACCAGGCGAAACGCATACTCTCATGCCGCGCCCCGTCCGGAAGGCAGGCGGAGCGGGACAGCGGGAATTCGCCCACCGATTACGGAATTACGCACGCCGATACGTACTGCGGAACCGCACATACGTAATGGGGCCTACGTATCCCGGGCCCACCATCCACGGAGGTTCACGTGAAACCCAGCACCGCCGCCGCGGGAACTGTCCCGCCGGGGCCCGAGAAACCCGTGGACATGGCGCGCATGCGGGCCGACCCGCTGGAGTTCGTGACCCGCATGCACCGCGAGTACGGCGACATCACCAGCCATCTCGGCGACGGCGAGCGGGTGTTCATGCTCCACCGCCCCGATCTCGTACGGCACGTACTGAAGGACAACGTCGCCAACTACACCAAGGCGAACACCCCGGACGACGCGATGCTGCGCCCGCTGCTCGGCAACGGTCTGCTCACCAGCAACGGCGAGGAATGGGCCCGCCAGCGCAAGCTGTGCGCACCGGCCTTCCGCCGTACCGCCGTCACCACCTTCGACGGGATCATCACCGAGGAGACCGAGGCCCTGGTCCGGCGCTGGCGGCCCGCCATGCGCGAGGGCGCCGTCCTGCCCGTCGAGCACCACCTCACCTCGCTGACCCTGGCGATCCTCACCCGGGCGGTGCTCGGCGTGGACCTGGGCACGGCGGGCGAGGGCTTCGGCCGTGCCGTGGACGCGGCCAACCGCTTCATGGGCCACTACGTACCCGACCCCGACCCGGACCCCGAGGACACGGCGCTGCGCCGCCGCGGATACGTACAGGCCCGCACCTTCCTCCAGTTGATCGCCCGCACGGTGATCGCCTCGCGCCGCGCGGCCGGAGCCGGGGCGGCCGACGCCTCCCTGCTGGACGCGATGATCGGGCAGCTCGACGACGACGCCCTGCGCGACCAGGTGCTGACGCTGGTGATGGCGGGCCACGAGACCACCGCCAAGGCGCTGACCTGGACCCTGTACCTGCTGGACCGGCACCCGGAGGAGGCCGACCGGGTCCGCGCCGAGGTCGACCGGGTGCTCGGCGACCGCACGCCGACCGCCGCCGACCTGCCCGCCCTGGAGCACTGCCGGCGGGCCGTGGAGGAGGCGATGCGGCTCTACCCGCCGGTCTGGCTGATCTCCCGCCGCGCGGTCGGCCCGGACAGCATCGAGGGGTACGACATCCCGGCCGGGGCGCTCGTCTGCGTCAGCCAGTGGGTCCTGCACCGCCACCCGGACCACTGGGAGCGGCCCGATGCGTACGTACCCGACCGGTTCGCCGGCACCTCCGCCCTGCCGAGCCATCTGTACCTGCCCTTCGGCGGCGGCGAGCGCACCTGCATCGGACGCCATCTCGCCCTGGTGGAGGCCACGTTGGTGCTGGCCGTCCTGATGCGTTCGGCCCGGCTGGAAGTGGAGCCGGGCTTCCGGGTGGAGCCGGAGGCCCTGGTGACCCTGCGCCCCAAGTACGGCATGCGAATGACTGCGAGGCCCCGATGACCACCACTCCCGCCCGTCCCGCCGCCGGTTCCTACGATCCCGCGGCCACCACCTCCGGCGGCCTGGCCGGTGAACTGGCCCGGCTGGAGGCGCAGGCCGCGCTCTCCTTCGACGAGGAGCTGCGGGTCCTGCGCGAGTCGGGCGTCGACGAGTCGTGCGGCCCCCTCGTCGAGATCGGCGCCGGGTCCGGGGCGGTCACCCGGCGGCTGCGCGCGGCGCTGCCCGGCCTGCCGGTGACCGCCGTCGACGTCGACGGCGACCTCCTCGCGCACGCCGAGGGGTGCGGCGCCGACCTGATCGTCGCGGACGGCGCCGACCTGCCGCTCCCCGACCGCTTCGCGGGCTGTGTGCTGCTGCGGTACGTACTCCAGCACCTCGCCGACCCGCTCCCGATGCTCACGGAGGCGCTGCGCGTGCTGCGTCCCGGCGGCCGCATCGTGGTCACCGAGGTGGACGCCTCCTGCTGGGGGCTGGCCGACCCGGCCTTCCCCGAACTCGCCTCCGTGCACGCCAAGCTGACGCAGGCCCAGGCGTCGGCGGGCGGCGACCGCATGATCGGGCGGCGGCTGACCCGGCTGCTGCGCTCGGCCGGGTACGCCGAGGTGGCGCTGCGTCCCTTCGCGACCACCAACGACGACCGGCCCACCGAGGACTTCGCCCCGCACCTGGGCCCCGGCCGTCTGCAGCCGCTGGTGGCCTCCGGGGCGCTGACCCTCGCCGAGTTCGCGCTGGCCGCGGACCGCTGGAACCGCTTCCGCAAGGACACCGACGCCTACGTGATGCTGCTCGGCCTGACGGCCACCGGCATCGCACCCCGCTGACCACTGCACCACCGCCCACGCACACCACGGATTGGACCAAGCCCGCCATGAACCCCAACCTGCGCATCTTCCTGACGATCTTCTGCTACATCAGCGCCGTGATGGGCGTGGTCACCGCGGTGCTCAACGCCAGCCAGAAGCCCGCCGAGACCACCGCCGCCGTCGTCTCCGGCGTCATCGGCGTGGTGTTCCTGTTCGCCGGCCTGGCCCTGAGCCGCCGACCCCGGCACTGACTGCGACCCCCGGACGGGACGGCGTGATGTTCTCCTTGGACGCGGTGGGCCACTTCTTCCTCGCCGCCGCCGTCGTCCTCGCCGTGTCACGGGGCGCCGGAGCCCTCGTGGCACGGGCGGGCCAGCCGCGGGTCATGGGCGAGGTGGTGGCCGGCATCGCCCTGGGCCCCTCGCTCCTGGGCGCGGTGAGCCCGCGCCTCGCGGGCCTGCTGTTCCCGCCCGAGGTGCTGCCCATGCTCTTTGGCCTGGCCCAGCTGGGGCTGGCCCTGTTCATGTTCGCGGCCGGTCAGGAGCTGTCCACCGCGCGGCTGCGGGGCACCGGCAGGCAGGCCCTGGCGATCAGCCAGGCGTCGCTGCTGGTGCCGTTCGCGGCGGGCGCCCTGGTGGCGCTGCCGCTGCACGGCAGGTACGCGCCCGACGGGGTGCCCCGGGCCGCCTTCGCGCTGTTCGTCGGCTGCGCGCTCAGCATCACCGCGTTCCCGGTGCTGGCCCGCATGCTGGAGGACCTGGGCCTGACCCGTACCCGCCCCGGCCGGCTGAGCCTGTACGCGGCGGCGGTGGGCGACGCGGGCGGCTGGCTGGCGCTCGCGGCGATCCTGGCCTTCTCGCAGGGCTCCGGCCTCGGCCAGGCCCTGGCGCGCACCCTGGCGGCGGTCGCCGTCGTCGCCGTGTTCCTGGGACCGGTGCGCCGTCTCGCCGCGGGCCCGCTCGCCCGCTGGACGGAGCGGGCCGAGCCGGGCGCGGCCGGCACCGCGCTGGTGGTGGCGGTCGGCTGCTCGGCGGCGCTGACCGCGGCCGTGGGGATGCACCAGCTCATCGGCGCCTTCCTGGTCGGCCTGGTCTGGCCGCCCGGCCACCGCCCCGGCTCCCGCGCCGCCGCCACGGCCCTGATCGACACCGCCAGGACCGTCCTGCTGCCCTTCTTCTTCCTGGGCTTCGGACTGGGCGTCGACCTGGGCGCGCTCCGGCCGACCGCGGGCACCTGCGCGGTCCTGGGCCTGCTGCTGGCCGCGGCGGTGCTGACGAAGACCGGCGGTCCCGCTCTGGCGGCACGGCTGACCGGTCTGCCGCGCCGGGAGTCCTGGGCCGTCGGCATCCTGCTGAACACGCGGGGCCTGACCGAGCTGGTCGTCCTTGAGATCGGCCACGAGGCCGGGCTGATCGACTCCAGCCTGCTGGCCCTGCTCACGGCGGTGGCCCTGCTCACCACCGCGATGACGGCACCGCTGCTGGCCGGGACGGGAACGCGTCCGGACCCCGCCCCAGCGCCCCGCGGGGCCCGCGGCACGGCGAGAGCCCGCCCCGGCACCCGGCGCTGACGGCCGGTGCCCGGACGGGCTCTCGTGGGCTTGCGCGGGGCGTGCCGGTTACTCCTCGTCGCCCTCGGGCTTGTCGGCGTCGTTGATCTCCTGCTCCAGGCCCAGCTGCTCGACCAGCCACTTGTCGAACTCGATGGCGGCGCGCACCCAGCTGACCGTGGAGGACACGAAGTGCTCCAGGCTGACGCCGGTGCCGATCAGCATCTGCGCCTCGCCGATCAGGCGGACGGTGCCGTCGTCGTGGGTGTGGGTGTAGAGCTTGGGCCACAGGGTGCGCCGGTTCCAGTCGTCGATGGACTCCAGCAGCTGCGGCTTCTCGTCGATCTTGTGCGGGCGGTCGTAGAAGGTCCGCACGGAGAAGACCTGCTGCTCTCCCTCTCCGCGGAACATGAAGTAGGTGCGGAACTGCTCCCACGGCGCCGCGAGGTCACCCTCGTCGTCGACGACGTACTTCAGCTCCATCTGGTCGAGGAGCTGCTTCACGAGGTCCTGATCCGGGACGACGGGGCCCGCCGGTCCTTGGGGCTGCGGCTCGGGCTGGCCCCCGAAGTTCGGAATCGAGGACGGGTCGATGCTCACCGTGTTTTTCCCTTCGTACGGATCCCGCCATCCTCCCCCATGCGGGGAGGGGGTGGCAAGCCTTGACGGGGCCTGTCAGCCTTCGGCTGACAAGATCTGGCCGGTATGGAGGGCGGGGGACATGTACAGGACACTCAAAACGGGGCCCGGACGGACCAGATGGGGGATCGTGGCCGGGATCCTGGCGCTTCCGGTCCTGGCCATCGGCGGGCTCATCGCGCTGATCGTGTTCTACGTACTGTTCCAGGCCGACCACGACGGATACGCGGGGCAGAACGTCCCCTGCGCCGACGTGCTGCACTTCGGCGGCGCCGAGCTGCCCGAGAGTGCCGAGAACATCGGCCCCTGCACGGAGCAGGGATTCCAGGAGCTGCGCTACGTCGCCCGCTTCCGCATGCCCCGCGCCGAGGTGACGGACTGGCTGATCTCGACCTACGACGCCGTCCCCCAGCAGGGGCCCTGCGGGTCCCTGGAGGCGGATCTGTGCCTGACCGAGGAACACCCCGACGGCCACCCCGACGCCGGGGCGGGCACCGTCACCGTGCAGGTGAAGTACAAGGACTCCGAGACCGCGCGGGTCAGCTTCCTCGCCTCCACCGAGTGACGGCGCCCGGCCGTGTTACAGCGTCTTCCCGGTCGCCGGGCCCACGATCAGGCCGTCGCCGAAGGTGTCGACCCGGACCGTGTCCCCGTCCTTGATCTCGCCCGCCAGGATCTCCTTGGCGAGCCGGTCGCCGATGGCCGTCTGGACCAGGCGGCGCAGCGGGCGGGCGCCGTAGGCCGGATCGTTGCCCTCGTCGGCGAGCCAGGCCAGGGCCGCGTCGGTGACCTCCAGGGTGAGGCGGCGCTCGGCGAGCCGCTTGGCCAGCCGGTCGATCTGGAGGCGGGCGATACGGGACAGCTCGTCCTTGGTGAGCGCGGAGAAGACCACCAGGTCGTCCAGGCGGTTGAGGAACTCCGGCTTGAAGGACGCGCGCACGACCTCCAGCACCTGCTCCTTCTTCTCCTCCTCGCTGCTGATCGGGTCCACCAGGAACTGGCTGCCCAGGTTGGAGGTGAGCACCAGGATGGTGTTGCGGAAGTCGACCGTGCGGCCCTGGCCGTCGGTGAGCCGTCCGTCGTCCAGCACCTGGAGCAGGATGTCGAAGACCTCGGGGTGCGCCTTCTCCACCTCGTCCAGCAGGACCACGGAGTACGGGCGACGCCGCACCGCCTCCGTCAGCTGGCCGCCCTCCTCGTAGCCGACGTAGCCGGGCGGGGCGCCGACCAGGCGGGCCACGCTGTGCTTCTCGCCGTACTCGGACATGTCGATGCGGACCATGGCCCGTTCGTCGTCGAAGAGGAAGTCGGCGAGCGCCTTGGCCAGTTCGGTCTTGCCGACGCCGGTCGGGCCGAGGAAGAGGAAGGAACCGGTGGGCCGGTCCGGGTCGGCGATGCCGGCGCGGGTGCGCCGTACCGCGTCGGAGACGGCCTGCACGGCCTCCGACTGGCCGATCAGGCGCTTGCCCAGCTCCTCCTCCATGCGCAGCAGCTTCTGCGTCTCGCCCTCCATCAGGCGCCCGGCGGGGATGCCGGTCCAGGCGGCCACGGTGTCGGCGATGTCGTCGGCGCCGACCTCCTCCTTGACCATGGTGTCCTTGGCGGCCTCCTCCTCGGCCTGCGAGGCGGCGGCCAGGTCCCGTTCCAGGGAGGGGATCTCGCCGTACAGCAGCTTGGAGGCGGTGTCGAAGTCGCCGTCGCGCTGGGCCCGTTCGGCCTGGCCGCGCAACTCGTCGAGCTTCTCCTTGAGTTCACCGACCCGGTTGAGGGACTGCTTCTCCTTCTCCCAGCGTGCGGTCAGGCCGCGCAGCTCCTCCTCCTTGTCGGCGAGGTCGCGGCGCAGCCGCTCCAGGCGCTCCTGGGAGGCGGGGTCGGTCTCCTTGCTCAGCGCCAGCTCCTCCATGCGCAACCGGTCGACGGCGCGCTGGAGTTCGTCGATCTCCACGGGCGAGGAGTCGATCTCCATACGGAGCCGGGAGGCGGCCTCGTCGACCAGGTCGATGGCCTTGTCGGGCAGGAAGCGGGAGGTGATGTACCGGTCGGAGAGGGTGGCCGCGGCGACCAGCGCGCTGTCGGCGATCTGCACCTTGTGGTGGGCCTCGTAGCGGCCCTTGAGCCCGCGCAGGATCGCGATGGTGTCCTCGACGGTCGGCTCGGCGACCAGCACCTGCTGGAAGCGCCGCTCCAGCGCCGGGTCCTTCTCGATCCGCTCGCGGTACTCGTCGAGCGTGGTGGCTCCGACCATGCGCAGCTCACCGCGGGCGAGCATGGGCTTGAGCATGTTCCCGGCGTCCATGGCGGAGTCGCCGCCCGCACCGGCGCCGACGACGGTGTGCAGCTCGTCGATGAAGGTGATGATCTGCCCGTCGGAGTCCTTGATCTCCGCGAGCACGGTCTTCAGCCGCTCCTCGAACTCACCGCGGTACTTGGCGCCCGCGACCATCGCGCCGAGGTCCAGCGCGACCAGCCGCTTCTCCTTCAGCGACTCGGGCACGTCCCCCTTCACGATCCGCTGGGCGAGCCCCTCCACGACGGCCGTCTTGCCGACGCCGGGCTCGCCGATGAGCACGGGGTTGTTCTTCGTACGGCGCGACAGCACCTGCACGACCCGGCGGATCTCCTGGTCCCGGCCGATGACCGGGTCGAGCCGGCCCTCGCGCGCGGCGGCCGTCAGATCGGTACCGAACTTCTCCAGGGCCTTGTACTGGCCCTCCGGATCGGCGGTGGTCACCCGGCGTCCTCCCCTTGCCTTCCTGAACGCCTCCAGCAGCTTCTCCGCGGTGGCCCCCTGCCGGGAGAGTACGTCCCCGGCCTGGCCGCCCTTGGCGGCGATACCGATGAGCAGGTGCTCGGTGGACAGGTACTCGTCACCGAGGTCCTTGGCCCTGGCCTGCGCGTCGGCGATCACGGCGAGCAGTTCCCGGTTGGGCTGCGGCGGGGCGACGGTGGACCCGGTCACGCTGGGCAGCCCGGCGAGCACCTTCTCGGCGCCGGAACGCACGGCGGCCTGGTCGGCCTCGACGGCGGCGAGCAGGTCGGTGATGTTCTCGTTGTCCTGGCCCTGGAGCAGAGCCAGCAGCAGATGGGCCGGCGTGAGGTCCGGGTGCCCCTCGGTCAGCGCCCGGTTACCGGCCGCGTTGATCGCTTCCCGGCTCCTGTTGGTCAGCTCTGCGTCCACGTGTGCGCTCTCCTCCTGTTCGACAGCCCTGTCCACGCTGACTCATCCAACGTACACAAAGTTGAGTCTATTCCACTCAAGTATGTGCCGGGAGGCTTCCGCGGACTAAGTTCCGGCACCATGACTCACTCCGTGGACCCGGGCGCGCCCGACACCCCGTTCCTCAGCTTCTGGCGGGAACGGCACCTGTGCACGCTGACGACGCTGCGACCGGACGGCAGCCCCCATGTGGTGCCGGTGGGCGTGACCTACGACCCCGGGGCACGGCTGGCCCGGGTGATCACGAACAAGAACAGCAGGAAGGTGGCCCATGTCCTGGCCGCCGGGCCGGACGGGGCACGGGTCGCGGTGTGCCAGGTGGACGGCGGGAGGTGGGCGACGCTGGAGGGGCGGGCGCGGGTGCGCACCGAGCCGGAACGGGTCGCGGACGCCGTGGAGCGCTACGCCGAGCGCTACGAGCGCATGCCCGCCCCCAATCCGGACCGCGTGGTGATCGAGATCGAGCTGGAGCGGGCCATGGGACGCGGCTGAACCGCCCGCCCGTCGACTTCCGGCCACCGCGGATTTTGGTTGATAACCGGAAATGTCCCGCAAAACACAGCGGCGTCACCGTGTTCAGGTCACGGTGACGCCGCTGCGGGGGGAAGCACCTGAGCGATCTTTTACGACGGGGGAATCGCGTCAGGCACTGCGGGGGGTGGCTGAGATGGTCCGGGGTGCCGGGACCCCCGGGTCCACCACTTGCTGGTGGTCCCGCTGGTCCAGGTTCACAAAGATCATTCCGTAGCGGATGGCGCATCGCACGGGCTGCGGCGCGCCCCGGGGCCGGCGCAGGCACCGGTAGGCCCGCACGTCCTCGTCCTCGTCCCGGGTGACGACGACCGGTTCTCCGAAGACGGTCACCATCAACGAGTCACCGGGGTGGGGGATCGCGGTGACAAGATCGATGAAGTGCCATCCGGAGCGGTAGGCGGTGGCCATTTCGCGACGGAAGGTTCGGTCGTCGGGTGGGGTGGTCATGCCGGAGCACTCCAGCTGCTGTCGTCCGTGCTCCAGGAGCTGTCACCGGGCGCCTTGGAGGAGCTCCACGAGCTGTCACCCGGCGTCTCGGAGGCCGCGACGACCCAGCTACTGTCCCCGGCGACGGTCACAGTCGCGGTACGCCAGCTGCTGTCCGCCCGGGCATCGCCCTTCGCCCCGGCCAGGCCACCCAGCACTCCAACAGCCACAACGGCGGAGAAGGCGGCGGCAAGCGCCGAGCGAAGCATCTTCTTATGCATAGTCGGCTTCGTCCTCATCTGAAGGTCACCTCTCCCCCGTCGTTTAAGACGATGGCCCATTCCGGCACGTCATGGCCACACGATCGGTGCATCATGTTCCTGCACGTTCAGGACCCTGGGGGGTGGAGAATTGGCCACGAATGAGACTAAGGGGACACATCCTCACGCGCTGACGGAGCTTTGCGACGAAGGCCGTCGTCTCTACGGCAACGCACTCCGGACGGGACGGATCACCCGCGCGGACGTCGAACCCGCGCCCTGTCTGATGGAGTTCGCCCTCCTTCATCCCGACCCCGATGACGCGAACTGGCTGCGCCCGGTCCCCCCGTCGGTCGCGCTGGCCCAGCGGATGAACCCGATCGAGCGCGAGATCAGCGCACAGCGCCGGCTGTCGATCGAACTCGCCGAAGCATTCGAGCCGTTCATGACGCTCAGCGCGCAGGCACCGGCCACCACCCACTCCATCACCGTGCTGGAGGGCATCGAGCGCATCAACGCCGCCCTCGACCTGGCCACCGCCCAGTGCACCACCGAGATGCTCACGGTCCAGCCGATGCGCCGCCGCCCCGAGCACACCCTGAACCAGGCCCTGGAGCGCGACCGCCCGCTGATCGAGCGCGGCTGCCGCATCCGCACCCTCTACCAGCACCCCGCCCGCTACAGCCCCGAGACCCTCGCCTACGTCTCCCAGTTCACCGACGGCAAGGTGGAGTACCGCACCATCGACGAACTCGTCGAGCGGCTGATCATCTGCGACGAGACCGTCGCCTTCATCCCCACCCGCTCCGACGGCGAGGTCGCGCTCGAACTGCGCCACCCCGGACTCGTCCGCTACCTCATCAAGGTCTTCGAGTTCATGTGGGGCCGAGCCGTCCCGCTGAGCACCGGCGCCCCCTACGAGACCGACACCGACGGCATCACGGAGATCCAGCACTCCATCGCCAAGCTGCTCGTCGAGGGCCACGTCGACGAGGCCATCGCCCGGCGCCTGGGAATGAACGTACGCACCTGCCGCGCCCACATAGCCAAGCTCGCCACGGCCCTCGGCAGCGGCAGCCGCGCCCAGCTCGGCTATCTCATAGCCCAGTCGGGCATCCTCGACCAGGACCGCACGGTGCCGGGACAGGACAGCCACCTGTGATGGTGGAGCACCGGCACGCCGCGCAGGAGGACATCTGCGCCGAGGGGGTGGCCCTGTACAGCCGTGCGCTGCACGAGGGCCGGGTCCCGGCGGGCGAGGCGGCGGACCTGCCCTGCCTGCTGCGGGCCGGGCTGCTCCACCCCGACCTCGACGACACCCGCTGGTTACGCCCGGTCGCGCCCGTACTGGCCCTGCCCCGCCTGCTGCACACCATCGCCGAGGACGTCGCCCGGCAACGGCGGGCCGAGGCCCGGCTGGTGGAGGTCTTCGCACCGCTGGTCCGGATCGACAGCAGACGCACCGGAGCGCAGGGCACCCCCACCATCAGCGTGCACAGCGGGCTCGACCGCATCCGGCAGACCATCACCGCGATAATGGCCGACAGCTCCGGCGAACTGCTCGCCATCCAGCCGCACATCAGCCACACCCAGGCCGCGCCCGACTCCCGGGCCGACGCCCTCACCCGCGACCAGGAGTTCCTCGACCGCGGCGGCCGCATCCGCACCATCTACCAGCACACGCTGCGCCACTCGCCCTCCGTCCGGGCCCGCTACGAGCAGCTCAAGGGCGACGCGGAGGCCCGCACCCTCGACGAGGTCACCGACCGTCTGCTGATCATGGACCGTTCGGTGGCCTTCATCCCCGCGAACGCCAACCGCTCGCTCGCCCTGGAGATCCGCCAGCCCGCGCTCGTGGAGTTCCTCGCCACCGCCTTCGACCGCCTGTGGCGGCTGGCCACCCCGCTGTACCCGGAAGGGTTCCCGCAGCGCCCCCCGGACGGCATCACACCCCGCCAGCGGGCCATCGCCCGCCTCCTGGTCGAGGGGCACACCGACACCGTCGTCGCCGACCGCCTCGGCATGAACGTCCGTACCGCCCGCGTCCACATCGCCAAGCTCGCCTCCGCCCTGGGCAGCGACAGCCGGGCCCAACTCGGCTACCTCATCGCGACGTCGGGCATCCTCGACCAGCAAGGAGTGGCCGAATGACCGCGGCGCCGCACCCCGAGCACGGCGTGGAGGACCTGTGCGACGCGGCCGCCGAGCTGTACGAACGGGCCCTGCGCGAGGGCCATGTCGGCATCGCCGACGCGGCGGGCGCCCCCTGTCTGACCGAACTGGGGCTGCTCTACCCCGGTATGACGGCCCCCGGCCGCCTGGAGCCGCTGTCCCCGGCGGTGGCCCTGCACCAGATGCTGCGTACGGCCGAGGAGCGGGTCGCGGAGGAGCGCCGCAGGGAGGAGCGGCTGGCCGCGCTGTTCGAGCCGCTGATGCGCGTCGACGGCCCTCCGGGGCGTGCCTCGGACCTGCCCTCGGTCACCGTCCTGAGCGGCCTGGACCGTATCGCCGGGACCATCGCCGCGGCCATGGCCGCCGGAGCCATGGAACTGCTCGCCGTACAGCCGCACGTCACGCACACCCAGTCGCCGCCCAGCGCGCACGCCGAGGCCATGGCCCGCGACCAGGCGCTGCTGGACCGCGGCGGCCGTATCCGCACCCTCTACCAGCACACCCTGCGCCACGCGCCCACCGTCACCGCCCGGTACGAGCGGCTGCGCGGGAACGTGGAGGCGCGCACCCTGGACGAGGTGACGGAACGTCTCATCATCCTGGACCGCACGGTCGCCTTCGTCCCGGCCAGCGCCGACCGCACCCTCGCCCTGGAGATCCGCCACCCCGCGATCGTCGCCTTCCTCGGGACCGTCTTCGACCGCCTGTGGCGGCTGGCCACGCCCATGTACCCGGAGGCCGTCCAGCAGCCCGTCCACGACGGCATCACGCCCCGCCAGCGGGCCATCGCGGCGCTGCTCGTGGAGGGCCACACGGACGAGGTCATCGCCAACCGGCTCGGCATGAACGTGCGTACCGCCCGGGTGCACATCGCCAAGCTGGCGGCGACGCTGGGCAGCGACAGCCGGGCCCAGCTCGGCTATCTCATCGCCCGGTCCGGGATCCTCGGTCGGGCAGGCTCATAGCGGGCGAGGGCAGCCCGTCCGCGGCCTGCGCCGGTCCGTCCGCGGCCTGCGCGGGCCCGACCAGGCCCACCTGTGCGATCCGCACGCCCAGCTGGGTGCGGCTGGCCGCGCCGAGCGTCTCGGAGAGCCGGGCGATATGGGCCCGGCAGGTGCGCACGCTGATGCCGAGGCGCTCGGCGATGACCGCGTCCTGGTGGCCCTCGGCGAGCAGCGCGGCAATCGAGCGCTCGCGGTAGGAGATGCCCTCGATACCGGTGTCCGGCAGCGGCGCGGTGAGCGGGATCGCCAGGCGCCACAGCCGCTCGAAGACCGTCACCAGATACTGCACGAGCGCCGGCTGGCGGATCTCCAGGGCGAGGGTGCGGTCGGCGTTGGCCGGGATGAAGGCGACCGTGCGGTCGAAGAGGATGAGCCGGTCGATGACCTCCTCCAGGGTGCGGGCCTCCACGGCGTCGCCCATCAGCTCCAGGTAGGTGAGCAGTCCCTGCCCGTGCCGGGCCACATGCGTGTACAGGTCCCGCATCCGCACCCCGCGGGCGCGCAGCGCCATCGCCCGGTGCAGGCCCTCGGTCAGCTCGTGCTCGGGGCGGATGCCGCCCGGCTGCACGGTGAGCACCTCGGTGGTGCAGGCCTCGGTGGCCGCGTCCATCGCGGCCTGGATCCGGGAGAGCCCGTCCAGGACCCGGATGGCGCTGCCCTCACCGGCGGAGTTCTGCGGCAGCGGGCCGAGTCCGGCGTACCACTCGAAGGCGGCCACCGCCGAGCCCATCCGCCGCTGGCTGGCGCTGACCTCGTCGTACACCCCGCGCAGCAGCCGGGTCATCACCTCCTGCGGGGAGGTCGGCAGCAGCCAGGCCATGTCGTCCGGGTCCGGGTGGAGCAGGGCCAGCTCCACCAGACAGGGCACCTCTTCCACGTCCGCGCGGGGCACCCGGCCGCGCCGCACGGCGCGGGAGTACACCCGGTCCCCGACCTCGCACAGTCGGTCAGCACCGTGTGGGTGCTCGTCCATCCCGTGCCCGGCCATCGCCCATCCCACCCCCGGTTTCCGCGTGTTCCGCAGCGCAACTATGCGCGGACGAAGCGTGCTCCGCAACACGCCTCAGGGACTGAGTCAACCCAAATTCGGCCGCTTTGCCAGGGTTTGGCGCCGGACATGTGATCACGCATTCCGGACATGCCGAGGGGGCCCGGTCCGAAGCGGAACCGGGCCCCCAGGCGTGTCCGGGGCGACCGCGGGCTACTTGAGGTCGATCGCCTCGCAGGCGGCCTTGTACTTGCCGGCGCAGATCTCGCTCAGCTTGTAGATGCCGTCGTTGACGACGGTCTCGCTGATGTTCTCCGTCGTCAGCGCGACCACGGGGACGAGCTGGGCGGGGATGTCCTTGTGCGTGGGGCTGTCGACGCGGTCCGCGGTGAGCGAGTCGAACTTGATGTCCTTGCCCTGGACCTTGGCGACGGCCATCTCGGCGGCCGCCTGGGCCTCCTCGGGGTAGGACTTGTAGACGCTCATGTACTGCTCGCCGGTGATGATGCGCTGCACGGCGTCGAGTTCGGCGTCCTGGCCGGTGATGGGCGGCATGTCGGTGACACCGGCGGCCTTGAGGGCCTTGATGACACCGCCGGCCATGCCGTCGTTGGCGGCGTAGACGGCGGCGATGTTGTCGACACCGATCTTCGCGATGTCCTGGGTCATGTGCTCCTGGGCGTTCTCCGGCTTCCAGTCCTTGACGTCGTGCGTCGCGGCGATGGTGACCTGGCCGTTGAGCTCGGAGAGCGCGCCCGACTTGAACTGCGCGGCGTTCGGGTCGGTGGGCGAGCCGTTCATCATGACGATCTTCGTCGAGGTGTCGACGTCACCGCCGAGCGCGGCCATCAGGGAGCGGCCCTGCACCTCGCCGACCAGCTCGTTGTCGAAGGAGATGTAGGCGTCGATCGGGCCCTGGGCCAGGCGGTCGTAGGCGATGACCGGGATCCCGGCCTGCTTAGCCTTCTCCACCGTTCCGGCGATGGACTCGGCGTCCACGGCGTCCAGCAGGATGACGTCGACCCGGTCGTCGATCATCTTCTGCATCTGGTTGGTCTGGGTGGCGGCGCTCGCGTCGGCGTTGGAGTAGACGACCTCGCCCTTGTTCTCCGTGAGCTCGGCCACCGTGGCCCGGACGATCGGGTGGTCGAACTTGTCGTAGCGCGTGTTCGCCTTCTCCGGCAGCAGCAGCCCCACGGTGATGTCATCACCCTTGGTCGGGCTCGCGTCCGCACTGTCGCCCGTCACACCCAGGGCGCCACAGGCGGAGAGCGAAAGGGTCAAAGAGGACGCGGCCACGCATATGGCGATACGACGCATTGGGGAGCTCACTTCTGGTGCCTTCCGGACGCGGGCGCAGCATTGCGACCCAGGTGACTGAAAAGCCAACGCGGCACCGCCCCCCAGCGTCAAGCGGAATCACTTAACGAGTGCGCAACACCACGCTCCGCTTGGCTTGTGAAGGTCTGACGGAATCCCCTCCAACTGGCCTTTACCTCCCCTCCGTACAACCATCGCGCCCCCTCGGGAGTCGTGATCACGTCAGTGCACGACCTCCAGAGGACCGAATGAACCCAGCCAGAGGCACGGCGGCCGTCGCCGTGCTCGCCACCGCGGCCGGCCTGATGACCGCCGCCGCGGCCCCCGCTTCGGCGGCCGTCACATGCGCCTCACCGGTGTTCAAGCGGACGTTCTACGCGAACACCACCTTTTCCGGCACCCCGAAGAAGACCGACTGCGACAGCGCGATCGACCAGAACTGGGGCACGGGCGCCCCGGCCTCCGGACTGCCGGGCAACTCCTTCGGCGTCCGCTGGACCGTGACCCGCGACTTCGGCTCCGGCGGGCCGTTCCGGATCAGCGCGTCGGGCCTGGACGGCATCCGCGTCTACGTCGACGGCACGCGGAAGCTCAGCCTGTGGAAGAACGGCTCGGCCACGGTGTCCAAGAACGTCGACCTGACCCTCGCCAAGGGCAAGCACACCCTGCGGATCGACTACGTCAACTGGACGGGCTCCGCCAAGGTCAAGTTCTCCTACGCCCCGCGTACCTCCGCCTCCGTCGACAAGGTCGCCCCGCTCAAGCCCACGGGCGCGGCCGTCGCGTACGACAGGGCCACCGGCAAGGCCAAGCTGACCTGGGCGAAGAACAAGGAGATGGACCTGGCCGGGTACCAGGTCTACCGCCGCGAGAAGGGCGGCACCTACCCGTCGGCCCCGCTGGCGACGACGACCTCCGCCTCGTACACGGACAGCACGCTGCCCGTGACGGGCGCCGCCTACGAGTACACGGTCCGCGCCCACGACAAGGCCGGCAACAAGTCCTCCGCAACGGCGTCGCTCCCGGTCACCACGGCCGACCGGACGCCGCCGGCGGTACCGGGCGGCCTGACCGCGGGGTCCGAGGCCGAGGGGCTGAGCCTGAACTGGTCCCCCGTCACGGGCGCCGCGTCCTACCGGGTCTACCGCTCCACGACCCCCGACGGCACGTACACGCGCCTGGCGACCACCACCGCGGCCACCCACATGGACACCACGGCCGCGGAGGGCTCCGCCTACACCTACCGGGTCACCGCCCTGGACTCGTCGGGCAACGAGTCCGCCCGCTCCGCCCCGGTCACCGCCCGGCGCGCCGACCTGACACCGCCACCGGCGGTCACGGGCGTCCAGGTCACCCCGACCGAGTACGGCTTCCACATCACCTGGCACCCGAACCCGGCCCCGGACCTGGCGAACTACGTGGTCCGCCGCGGCGAACTCCTGGGCGACGAGGAGGAGCAGGTCTGCTCCCTCTACCCCGGCTACTACGTCGGCCCGGACACCACGTCGTACCGCTACGAGACCGTCCCCGACGGCGACGTCTCCTGCTTCATCGTCGACGCCATCGACGACGCCGGGAACTCCTCCTTCACATGGACGGGCGAGGCCCAGATCGTCGTGGCGACGGAACTGGACCTGACGCGGTAGAACCCTGACGTCGTGGAACGACGGGAGGCCGGGCCCGCTCGCGCGGACCCGGCCTCCTTTCACTGTCCCTGCCTCACCACAGCGACACGTAGGGCGACATCGCCGGGTACCAGGCGAGCGCCAGACACGGCAGCAGACACACCCGCACCGCCGTCAGCGACCAGCCCACCCGCCGGGGCCACAACTGCTCCCTCGACACCAGCGCAAGGGTCAGCACCAGCGACAGGGCGAGTCCTATGCTCGACCACTTCATGTAGGGCACGTCCGCGAGGAACACATACGGGTCGTCCCGCCAGGTCCACAACGTCCTGGCCACGAGCAGGGTCGCGATCGCCTCCGCGGCGACGATCCACACCCTGGGTCCGGGGCGCATCAGTACCACCGCGGCTTCGGCCGGTAGATCCAGATCTTCATCTTGGGCTCGGCGTTCTTCTGGGCAGACAGGCTGCGGTACTTGTAGTTCTTGTTGTGCTGGGTGACGTAGATCTTGCCGTTGCTGATCTTGCTGATGATCGAGGCGTGGTCGATCTTCCCGTCGTTCTTCCAGTCGTAGAAGACGATGTCCCCGGTGAACGCGTTGCTCGTGTTCCGCTTGGAGTCCAGCATGTGCCGTTCCATGAACGTTTTGAGATAGGCCGCGTTGATCCAGGTGTACGTCTCGTCGTGGAACCAGTTGCTCGGCTTGCGCCACCAGTAGCTCTTGCTCTTGTGGTCCTCGTCCCCGGAGCCCTTCATCTTGACGCTGCCGCCGTAGTGGATCGCCCGGGAGACGAAGTTGGTGCAGTCCTGGCTGTACATGGCCGGCGCGTTCCAGTTGCTCACGGCCCAGGTGGCCGCTCCCGTGCGCAGGTAGGTACCGGTCTGCAGGGCGTCGGCGGAGACCGTGGTGACCCCGGTCTCGCTGCCGTCGTCCGTGGAGTCGCCGTCGAACTCCGAGGCGTCGAGCCCGTCCGGCAGGACGTCCGTCTCGACGGAGTGGGCGAAGTCGGCGAGCGCGGCGGGCGTCGGCCGCACCACCGCCTCCTTGGCCGAGGCGACGACCGCGGAGAGCAGCACCGGCTTGGTACCGGCCGAGAAGGTGTAGCGCACCTCGGTCACGCCGGTCTGCTCGGTCGGGTCGGCGGTCTCGGTGCTGACGTCGGTCACGATGGTGTCCCGGGTCTGCACCTTCGCCCGCAGCACGACGGTCTGGCCGTCGGCGGACGGCATCGCCAGGACGTCGCTGAACGTCGCGTCGGGCGCGACGTTGTCCGAGTCGTCCTCCGAACCGGACACCCGCTCGCGCAGCAGCAGTTCCTGCTCTGCGGCGAGGCGTGCGACGAACTGGGGGCCGTACGCGCTGCTCGCCGCGGCGGTGTTCGCGTCGACATGGCTGCCCTGGACGAGACCGCCCCTGGCGGCGTAGTAGGCCTCCAGAACCGCCGCGTACGCGTTCGTGCCGCCCGGCACGGCCGCCGGGACGATGCCGGCCGAGGTGGCTGTCGCGCCGGTGCCGTAGGTGTTCCGGCCGGTCACCTTGAAGGTGTACGTGATGTCCCCGGCGTCCGCGTCGAGGCCGTCGAAGACCGCGGACAGGCCGGTCGTGGTCTTCGTGCCCACGGTCGTCCCGTCGGAGGCCACCGCGGTGACCGTGTAGGTGACGGTGTCGGTCGGCTCGCCGACGAACTCCGCCGCGGACCAGGTCACCAGGGCGCCGTTCTCGCCGGGCACCGCCCTGAGGTCGGTCACCGCCTCGGGCGGGGTGCCGGTGGTGCCGGAGGGCGCGGGCTCCTCGGCCACGTCGACGGTGAACGTCTGGAGCGCGGTGTACGCGGAGCAGAGGCCGTCCGCGCAGGCCCGCATCTTCCAGCGGTAGGTGGAGCCGTCGGCCAGCAGACCGGACGGCACCTCGGCGACGGCCCGGTCGCCGTCCTGGACGGAGGCGGTGAGCGGCTCGCCCACGGGCGCGCCCGAGGCGTCGTAGAACAGGTACTCGGCCGACACCGAGCCCCGGCCCGCGGCCGTGACGACCCCGGTGAGCAGCGGGGTGGTGGTCTGGGTCGCGCCGGTGGCGAGGTCGCCGGGGACCTCGGGCACAGGGGCCTTGGACGTGTCGACCGTGAAGTTCTTCCAGGCGCTCCAGGCCGTCGAGTGGTCCGTGCCGTCGAAGCTCCGGGCCCGCACCCGCAGGTGCTTGCCGTTCGGCAGCGGGTTGGAGTCCGGTACGGCGAGCGCGGCGGTCTCCCCGGTGTCGACGTACGGCGTGTCCGCGGTGAGCGTGTACGTCGTGTCGTTGTACGCCGGGTTCGGCTCGATGGCGTACTGCGCGCGCACCCGCTGCGGCTCGCTGTCGTCGACCAGGGCCGAGAGCACCGGAGTGGTCGAGGTGACCACGCTGGTGCCGGTGACCGGTGCCAGGGACGGTGCGGCGGGCACCTCGGGGTAGGTGTTGTAGGTGATCGTCAGATGCGGTTCCGTCGCGCCGTTGCCGCCGGAGACGTAGTTGGCGGAGTGGAAGCGCCGCCAGGTGTAGGAGTCCTTCTCGTCGACGCCGCGGACCAGCAGCCCGTGGTTGGCCGTGCCGCTCGTCCACGCCTGGACGATGGCGTCGATGTCGAAGTTCAGGTTGCCCGCCGGGCAGTCCGCCGAGAAGCCCTTGGCCCCGGTGTTGACGACCTGTCCGGTGGTGGTGGACGCGGGCGGGTCGGCCCAGGTCACGGCGGACGGCGTCCATGCCTCGGTCACCCGGCGCACGGCGGTCCCTGAGCCACCAGTGCAGGAGGAGGACCAGTACGAGTACAGGGCCAGGTTGGTGTCGATGACGTGGACGCCCTGGTACGCCGACACGTCGAACTTCAGGAACGAGCGCGCGACGGTGGAACCGCCGTTGTACGTGCCCGACTTCAGCTCGGTCGAGGAGACCTGGGAGTCGGGGTAGTTGGTGGCCACCCAGGTGTCGGTGGTGGCCGACAGCGTGCTCGTCGGGTCGACGGTGACCGGGTAGGTCAGGTCCTGCGCGAAGAAGCCGGCGTCCGGGCGCAGGACGAGGGTCTGCGAGCCGTCGGCGGCGGTCTCGATCTCGGTGTCCACGGGTGCGAGGTGCTTCGGCTCCCCGGACCGCTCGTCCACCGAGGAGTCCCACATCATCGGTGCCGGGGCCTCGGCGACCAGCTTGCCCGCGCCGTTCTTCAGCAGCAGGTGCCCGGAGTCCGCCTCGGAGAGGGTGAGGCCCTTGAGGGTGACCGGGATGCGGTAGGTCAGGTCCTCCGTCGGCGCCTCGTCGAGGAGCACGTTCTGGGAGAAGCCCTGCTTGAGGGCGGTGACCGTGAGGGTCTGTCCGTCGCCGAGGTCGTAGGAGGCGGTGTCGTCCTTCACCGTCGGCGTGGGAAGGGTCTCCTCCCATCCCAGCGCCATGACGGCGCTCCCCTTGGCGACGGAGGCGAGCTTGCGGTCACCGCCGTCGGAGACGGTGATGTCGGCGGCCGCCGCCTGCGGCTCCAGTGCCGGGCCCTCGTCGGCGAGTTCGGTGTCGATGGGGCTCCAGGAGCCGTCGGCCTCCTGGATCCGCACCGGTCCCGCGTAGGTCTCGGCGGTCAGGGTGCCGTCCGGGTTCACGTACACCGAGGAGGTCTCTGTGCGCTGGGAGAGCAGCTCGATGCGGCGGTTCTGTATGTGCGCGTTGCGCCGGGCCGCCTGCTCCTCGCTCAGCCCGAGCAGCTCGGCTATGTCGGGCTCGCTGTCGCCGAGCGTGACGGCCGTGGCGGGGCTGTTCACGATCTGGTCGGTGTCCGGCGCCGGCGGGGACGCCAGGTAGGGGTCACCGGTGAGGAAACCGGCGAGGGTCAGCGCCGCGGTGGCCTGAACCCACCGTCTTCGGCTGGTGCGTTGCACTCCAACTCCTTTTCAGAGCCCCCGTGTTCCCGAGGGGCGGAGTGCGAGGTATACCGGTGATCTTGGCCGGATGGTGATCCCGTGACTGAAAAGTGATCATGATCGGTGGGAGTCGTGGAGAAAACATGACGAAGGGGCCGCGGGTCACCAAGACCCGCGGCCCCTTGCGCGTACCGTACGCGCGTCAGTCGTTCTGCTGGCGTTTGGGGCGCCAGACCACCAACGCGCTGGTCTGCTGGACTTCCTGATACGGCACCAGATCGCGGCGGTACGAGGCGTGCACCGCCGCCTCGCGCTGCTGCATCGCCGCGGCGGCGCCGTCGAGCGCCGACTGGAGTTCGGCGACCCGGGCCTGGAGTGCGGCGACCTGGTTCTGCAGTTCGATGATCCGCTTGATGCCGGCCAGGTTGATGCCCTCGTCCTGCGACAACTGCTGCACCGTGCGCAGCAGTTCGATGTCGCGGGCCGAGTAGCGACGGCCCCGTCCGGCCGTGCGGTCCGGAGACACCAGGCCCAGTCGGTCGTACTGGCGCAGCGTCTGCGGGTGCAGGCCGGAGAGCTGGGCCGCCACCGAGATGACGTAGACCGGGGTGTCCTCGGTCAGTTCATACGGATTGCGTCGACGGCCGTCCATCTGGCATCAAGCTCCCTTCGCGGCCTGGAACAGCTCCGCCCGCGGGTCCTCGCCCGCGGTCGCCTCGCGATACGCCTCCAGCGCGTCACGAGCCTTCCCCGTCACGTCCTTCGGGACACGCACCTCCACGGTGACCAGCAGGTCCCCGCGTGTGCCGTCCTTGCGGACCGCGCCCTTGCCGCGGGCGCGCATGGTGCGGCCGTTGGGCGTGCCCGGAGGCAGCTTCAGGGTGACCGGCGGCCCGCCCAGGGTGGGCACCCTGACCTCGCCGCCGAGCGCCGCCTCCGCAAACGTCACCGGCACCGTCACCGTCAGGTTGTCGCCCTTGCGTCCGAAGACCGGATGGGAGTCCACATGCACCGTGACGTACAGGTCACCGGACGGACCGCCCCGCTCGCCGGGCGCGCCCTTGCCGCGCAGCCGGATGCGCTGGCCGTCGTTGACCCCGGCCGGGATGCGCACCTGCATGGTCCGCGAGGACTTGGCCCGGCCGCTGCCCTTGCAGATCTCGCAGGGGTTCTCGGCGATCAGGCCGCGGCCCTTGCAGTCCGGGCAGGGGTCGGTCAGCGAGAAACCGCCGCCCGAGCCCCGGGCGACCTGTCCGGTGCCGACGCAGGTCGGGCAGACCCGGGGGTTGCCGTTCTTGTCGCCGGTGCCCGAACAGGCCTTGCACGGAGACTGCGAGGACATCCGCAGGGGCACCGTGGCGCCCTCGATGGCCTCGGTGAAGGTGAGCGTGACCTCGGTGTCGATGTCCTGGCCGCGCCGGGGCTGCACCCGGCCGGTGCCGGACGAACCCCGGTTGAACAGTCCCCCGAAGACGTCACCGAGCCCGCCGCCGAAACCGCCGGCGCCCGCGCCGCCGCCGCCCTGGGCACCCCCGAAGAGGTCGCTCAGGTCGAAGTTGAAGGAGCCGCCGCCCGCGCCCGGCCCCGGCCGGAAGCCGCCGTTGCCGAACAGGGCGCGGGCCTCGTCGTACTCCTTGCGCTTCTTGGGGTCGCCGAGGACGTCGTTCGCCTCGGAGATCTCCTTGAAGCGCTCCTCGGCCTTGGCGTTGCCCTTGTTGGCGTCCGGGTGGAACTCGCGCGCGAGCTTCCGGTACGCCTTCTTGATCTCGGCCTCGGTGGCGTCCTTGGGGACGCCGAGGACCTTGTAGTAGTCCTTCTCGATGAAGTCCTTGGTGCTCATCCCCGACGTCCCTCCTTCCTGCTGTGATCAGCCCTCTTCAGAGCCGTTGTCCTTCTCCTCGCCGGCCTCGGAGGCGTCCTCGGCCTTGACGTTCTGCGCGCCCGGCTGGGGCTCGGCGACAGCCACCCGCGCGGGCCGGATGGTGCGCTCGCCGATGCGATACCCCGGCTGGAGGATCGCGACGCAGGTCGTCTCGGTGACGTCCGGCGCGTAGGAGTGCATCAGCGCCTCGTGGATCGTCGGGTCAAAGGGCTCGCCCTCCTTGCCGAACTGCTGCAGACCCATCTTCGCCACGACGGTCTCCAGCGACTCCGCGACGGACTTGAATCCGCCGACGAGCTCGCCGTGTTCCCGCGCGCGGCCGATGTCGTCGAGCACGGGCAGGAGTTCGGTGAGGAGGTTCGCGATGGCGATCTCCCGCACCGTGATCCGGTCCCGCTCCACGCGGCGGCGGTAGTTCTGGTACTCGGCCTGGAGCCGCTGGAGGTCCGCGGTGCGCTCACCGAGCGCGGTACGGACCTGGTCCAGCTGGGCGATCAGACCGGGGTCCGGTGTGGTCGTTGCTGCTGCGTCCCCGGCCGGGGCCGCCCCCTCGGGGGTGGCGGCCTTCGGCTCGGCGTCGTCGGGGGTCGCGCCGGAGGGGACGTCGGGCTTCTCCTCGAAGCCCGGGGTCTCCTCGGTCACGCGGCACCGTCCTTGCGCTCGTCGTCGACGATCTCGGCGTCGACCACATCGTCGTCGGCTGCCTTGGCACCGGCGTCACCGCCGCCGGGGGCGGCCTGTCCGGCCTGGGCGTCGGCGTACATGGCCTGGCCGAGCTTCTGCGAGACCGCGGCGACCTTCTCGGTGGCGGTGCGGATCTCGGCGGTGTCCTCGCCCTTGAGCGCGGCCTTCAGCTCCTCGACGGCGCCCTCGACCTCGGTCTTGATCTCGCCGGGGACCTTGTCCTCGTTGTCCTTGAGGAACTTCTCGGTCTGGTAGACGAGCTGCTCGCCCTGATTGCGGGTCTCGGCGGCCTCGCGGCGCTTGTGGTCCTCCTCCGCGTACTGCTCCGCCTCCTGGCGCATGCGGTCGACCTCGTCCTTCGGCAGCGAGGAGCCGCCGGTGACGGTCATCTTCTGCTCCTTGCCCGTGCCCAGGTCCTTGGCGGTCACGTGCATGATGCCGTTGGCGTCGATGTCGAAGGAGACCTCGATCTGCGGGACGCCGCGCGGCGCCGGCGGCAGACCGGTCAGCTCGAACATACCGAGCTTCTTGTTGTACGCCGCGATCTCGCGCTCGCCCTGGTAGACCTGGATCTGCACGGACGGCTGGTTGTCCTCGGCCGTGGTGAAGATCTCGGACCGCTTGGTCGGGATCGTGGTGTTGCGCTCGATGAGCTTGGTCATGATGCCGCCCTTGGTCTCGATACCGAGGGACAGCGGGGTCACGTCGAGGAGCAGGACGTCCTTGACCTCACCCTTGAGGACACCGGCCTGGAGCGAGGCGCCGATGGCGACGACCTCGTCCGGGTTCACACCCTTGTTGGCCTCCTTGCCGCCGGTCAGCTCCTTGACGAGCTCGGCGACGGCGGGCATACGGGTGGAGCCACCGACGAGGACGACGTGGTCGATCTCGTTGATGGAGACACCGGCGTCCTTCATGACGTTGAAGAACGGGGTCTTGCAGCGCTCCAGCAGGTCCGCGGTCAGCTGCTGGAACTGAGCGCGGGTCAGCTTCTCGTCGAGGTGCAGGGGGCCCTCGGCGGAGGCGGTGATGTAGGGCAGGTTGATCGAGGTCTCGGTGGACGAGGACAGCTCGATCTTGGCCTTCTCGGCGGCCTCGCGGAGGCGCTGGAGGGCCATCTTGTCCTTGGACAGGTCCACGCCGTGACCGGACTGGAACTGCTTGACCAGGTAGTCGACGACACGCTGGTCCCAGTCGTCACCACCGAGGTGGTTGTCACCGTTGGTGGCCTTCACCTCGACGACGCCGTCGCCGATCTCCAGCAGGGACACGTCGAAGGTGCCGCCACCGAGGTCGAAGACGAGGATCGTCTGGTCGTCCTTGTCGAGGCCGTAGGCGAGCGCGGCCGCGGTGGGCTCGTTGACGATACGAAGGACGTTCAGACCGGCGATCTCGCCGGCCTCCTTCGTCGCCTGGCGCTCGGAGTCGTTGAAGTAGGCCGGGACGGTGATGACCGCGTCGGTCACCTTCTCGCCCAGGTAGGCCTCGGCGTCCCGCTTCAGCTTCTGGAGGATGAACGCGGAGATCTGCTGCGGGTTGAAGGGCTTCCCGTCGAGCTCGATCTTCCAGTCCGTGCCCATGTGGCGCTTCACGGAACGGATGGTCCGGTCCACGTTGGTGACCGCCTGGCGCTTGGCCACCTCGCCGACGAGCACCTCACCGTTCTTGGCGAAGGCGACGACGGACGGCGTGGTCCTGGCGCCCTCGGCGTTGGTGATGACGGTGGGCTCGCCGCCCTCCAGAACGCTGACGACGGAGTTAGTCGTGCCCAGGTCGATGCCGACCGCACGTGCCATGGTTGATTCCTCCAGCTGACTTGAGTGGAACGGACTCAAGTGTGCATGAGCCGTCGAGCGCGGTCAACAGACCTGAGTCTGTGAGGCTCAACTCTTATCCATTCCTTACACGCAACTGGGCTCCGACCTGCACGGACGCGGTCCGCCGAGACTGCGGACGCTTCACTCTCAAGAGCAGAATCACGACGATCAGGGCACCCGCCGCCACCCACAGCACCCCCGTGGGAGCCATCCGGCCGAGGTGCACCAGCACGCCCACGACCACCGCGGCCGAGGCCGCCGCGCCGAGCACCACGGTCGCGCCCTGCGGGGTCAGCCCGAGCCGCCGCAGCCGGTGCGCGAGATGGTCGGGGCCGCCGCGCAGCAGCGGGCGCCCGCCGAACCGCCGGGCCAGCACCACCAGCAGCACATCGGCGCTCGCCACCGCCGTCAGCGCGAACAGCACGCCCGCACTCGCGGCCCCCTCGTGCCCGGCCCGGGTCACCACGGCCGCCGCGGCGAGCGTGAACCCGGCGAACAGGGAGCCGCAGGCGCCGAGCCCCACGCGCGCGGGATGCCAGTTGTGCATCAGGAACCCGGTCAGCGCGGCGGCCAGCACGCTCAGCAGCACCGCGAGCCCGTCCAGCACCTCCGCCGCAGCGCAGACGCCGACCCCGAAGGCGGTCACCGTGCCGACGGTGGCGGCGAGCCCGTCGGCGTGGTCCAGCGCCCGGAAGGCCAGCGTCACGGCCATGATCCAGCAGACGGCGGCGATGCCGCCCAGCGCCCCGGTCTCCGTGTACGGCACCGCGCACGCCGCCGCCACCGCCGTACCGCCCAGCAGGAACCGCGCCTTGACCCGGCGCGCGTCGGCGATCAGGCCGAGGGCGCCGACCGCCGCGCCCGCGATCAGCAGCCGGACGACATCGGCGCCGAGCGGGGCGGCGCCCGTCCAGTCGCCGGCCACCGCCACCAGGCAGGTGACCGGCACGACGGCCGCGCCGCCGCCCAGCGGCAGGGGGCGCTGCCGGCGCCGGTCGAGCAGTTTCAGGCGCAGGGCGGGGGCACGGACCAGGGCGGTGAGGACGGCGGAGAGGAACAGGGCGGCGGTGGCGGCGGCGATCCCGTAGAGCACGGATCCAAATTAGTGCTGAATGTACTAATTTGGCGTGAATAACACGATCGGTTCTTAAGGCGACCCTCAGCGACCCAGATCACCCCGTCGCTGGCTACAGTGCGACCGAGGATGCGGGTAGTCTCAGAGGACTGCATAAGTTACCGCTTAGTAATGTCGCCTCGCAGGCCCGAGGAGCCCCGAAATGCAACTCGCCGCGATCATCGTGTCGATGGTCCTCATGGCAGTCGGCGTCGCCCTGTTCGGCCGTGCCATCCTGCAGCTCGTCCGCTTCATGATGCTCGGCCAACCGCTGCCGGCCGGGGCCCGGACCAACGACCCCGTCGTGCGGACGATCACGGTGGCCAAGGAGTTCCTCGGCCACACCCGGATGAACCGCTGGGGCATCGTCGGCGTCGCGCACTGGTTCGTGGCGATCGGCTTCTACACGCTGCTGCTGACCATCGTGAACGCCATCGGCCAGCTCTTCCAGGCCGACTGGCTGCTCCCGGTGATCGGCGAGTGGGCGCCGTACAACGTCTTCGTCGAGTTCATCGGCACCATGACCGTGCTCGGCATCGTGGTCCTCATCGCCGTCCGGCAGCTGTCGCGGCCGGGCGGGGCGGGCCGCAAGTCCCGGTTCGCGGGCTCCAACACCGGCCAGGCCTACTTCGTCGAGACGATCATCCTGATCGTCGGTGTCTGCATCTTCATGCTGCACGCCCTGGAGGGCGCCCAGCACCACGTGGACAGCTACGAGGCGTCCTTCTTCATCTCGTACCCGGTGGTCTCCGCCCTTGAGGGCCTGGACCTGTCCACGCTGCAGAACCTCACCTACTTCTTCGCGGCCCTGAAGATCGCGGCGTCCTTCATCTGGATGATCACGGTCGCCCTGAAGACCGACATGGGTGTGGCCTGGCACCGCTTCCTCGGCTTCCCGAACATCTGGTTCAAGCGCAACGCCGACGGCGAGCCCTCGCTCGGCGCGCTGCTGCCGATGACCTCCGGCGGCAAGCCGATCGACTTCACCGACCCCGGCGAGGACGACGTCTTCGGTGTCTCCCAGGTCGAGCAGTTCTCCTGGAAGGGCCTGCTGGACTTCTCCACCTGCACCGAGTGCGGCCGCTGCCAGTCGCAGTGCCCCGCCTGGAACACCGGCAAGCCGCTCTCCCCGAAGCTGCTGATCATGTCGCTGCGCGACCACGCGCACGCCAAGGCCCCGTACCTGCTCGCGGGCGGCGGCAAGACCATGGAGGGCGAGGAGAAGGCGTCCGAGGAGCAGCTGGCCGGTGTGCCCGCCGCCGCCCTCGCCGAGGCCGAGCGCCCGCTGATCGGCACCGCCGAGGAGAACGGCGTCATCGACCCGGACGTGCTGTGGTCCTGCACCACCTGCGGCGCCTGCGTCGAGCAGTGCCCGGTGGACATCGAGCACATCGACCACATCGTCGACATGCGCCGCTACCAGGTGATGATCGAGTCCGCGTTCCCGTCCGAGGCGGGCACGATGCTCAAGAACCTGGAGAAGAAGGGCAACCCCTGGGGCCTGGCCAAGAAGCAGCGCCTGGAGTGGACGAAGGAAGTCGACTTCGAGGTGCCGGTGGTCGGCAAGGACATCGAGGACCTCTCCGAGGTCGAGTACCTGTACTGGGTCGGCTGCGCCGGCGCCCTGGAGGACCGCGCCAAGAAGACCACCAAGGCCTTCGCGGAGCTGCTGCACATGGCGGGCGTCAAGTTCGCGATCATGGGCGGCGACGAGAAGTGCACCGGTGACTCCGCCCGCCGCCTCGGCAACGAGCCCCTGTTCCAGGAGCTCGGCATGGAGAACGTGGCCGCGCTGAACATGGCGTTCGGCGAGGAGATGGACGACGAGGGCAAGGTGACCGAAGAGTCCCGCAAGCCCAAGTCGGCCAAGAAGATCGTCGCCACCTGCCCCCACTGCCTGAACACCCTCGGCAACGAGTACCCGCAGATCGGCGGCGACTACGAGGTCATCCACCACACCCAGCTGCTGCAGCACCTGGTGGACGAGGGCAAGCTGGTCCCGGTCACCCCGGTCGAGGGCATCATCACCTACCACGACCCCTGCTACCTGGGCCGCCACAACAAGATCTACACGCCTCCGCGCGAGATCATCGCCAACGTCCCGGGCCTCAGGAACGAGGAGATGCACCGCCACAAGGAGCGCGGCTTCTGCTGCGGCGCCGGTGGCGCGCGGATGTGGATGGAGGAGCGGATCGGCAAGCGCATCAACAACGAGCGCGTCGACGAGGCCCTCTCCCTCAACCCGGACATCGTCTCCACCGCCTGCCCGTTCTGCCTGGTCATGCTGACCGACTCGGTGAACGGCAAGAAGAACGACGGCAAGGCCAAGGAGTCCATCCAGGTCGTCGACGTCGCCCAGCTGCTGCTGGAGTCGGTGAAGACGCCGGTCGACCCGGAGGGCCAGGCCGCCGAGGAGAACGAGCCGGAGCCGGAGCCGGTGAAGTAGCCCGCCCACGGCACCGTGGGACGCCCCCTGCCCGACCGGGCGGGGGCGTTTCCCTTCCCCGTGGTCTCCCCGCTCGTCCACACCGGTTCCCCCTCGGTCACACTGGGGAGAAGGACCCCACCCAGGAGAGGCACCGCAGATGATCATCTTCGGCACCAAGGGCTACCTGTACCAGCTGGCGATCCTCACCCTGGTCTGCGGACAGTGCGGCAACCCCGCCGCGCACACCCTGCGCAAGCGGGTCACCAAGTTCACGCTGTTCTTCGTGCCGCTGTTCCCGGTGTCGACGAAGTACTCCACCCAGTGCACCTTCTGCGGCCTCGAACAGAGGCTGACGAGGGAACAGGCGGAACAGCTCCAGGCCCAGTCCGCGGGAGCCCAGCCGTACGGCCAGCCGCAGCAGCAGCCGTACCAGTAGCCGTACGGCCGGCCGCCCCGGCTCAGGCGGTGCGCACCCCGCGCGCCAGCATCCCCAGCAGCGAGGCGTTGACCAGCCCCGCCGCCACCGTCCCGGCGACGAACACCAGCGAGCCGAGCCACTGCGCCCCGCCGACGGGCACCGCGAGCAGCAGGGCGCCGAAGCCGAGCGGTGCCGTGGCGAAGACCGGCCAGATCGCGGCGAATCCCGGGTCCGGGGAGATGTGGACCGCGTACAGGAAGAACCCGATCGCCACGGCGACCAGCGCGAGATAGCCGCGCGAGAGCCAGTTGTCCGTGGCGGGCGCCAGCAGGGCGCGCAGACGTGCGGAGCGTTCCATGTCCGTTGTTCCGTTCTCCGAGTCGTTCACGCGTGCCGCTCGGCGCGCATGCGGTGGGCGAGGGCGCCGGCCACGGCGGCGTTGACCAGCGCGCTCAGCAGCAGCCATACGGCCGCCAGGACGCCGGCGAGCGTGTCGCCCACCGGCGGCACGGCGATCGCCAGGGTCGACAACGGCGCCGTGAGCAGCAGCGGGACCGCGCCGAGGAGGTTCTCCGGGAGGGCCAGGCCGACGGCCACGCCCGCCGCGAGGAGCGCCCAGTAGGCACGCGCGGCCCAGTTGTCCGTGGCGAGGGTCAGCAGTCGGCGAGGTAGTGAGTCCTTCGGCGGCATCGCGGGTCCCCCCTGGCGTCGGTCCGTGTCCAGGTGGATTCCTGGTCGGTGGATCCTGTCCGGTGGATCCTGTCCGGTGGATCCTGTCCGGTGGCTTCCACAGTGGACCGGCGCGGGCGCCGCGGCATGAGTACACGTACTCAAGGAAGTTCCCCCGAACTCACGTACAACCTTTGAGCACCAGTACGAGTCTCTTGATCGCCGTACTGGACGCACGCCGTGGGACAACTCCGGCGAACGCGACCGACGGCACCCCATTGACTGCGGATGTCCCCCCGACATCCCCGCATGCCGCAGGAGAACCCGCATGCACCAGCCCCTGCGCCTCGCCCTCGCCGCGGCCACCGCCGTCGCGCTTACGGGCGGGATGCTGACGTTCACGGCCGCCACCGCGACGGCCGCGAACTCCACCGCCGTCCCCAAGGCCGACTTCAACGGCGACGGCATCGGCGATGTCGCCTTCTCCGCCGACGGCGCCTACGTGAGCGGCAGGAAGCAGGCCGGCCAGGTGGTCGTCCTCTACGGCACCGCGACCGGCGTGTCGGCTGCCAAGCGCCACACCATCAGCCAGAACACCACCGGCACCCCGGGCTCCTCCGAGGCCGGCGACCGCTTCGGCTACGACACCGCCTACGGCGACTTCAACGGCGACGGCTACGACGACATCGCCGTCGGTTCCGCGGGCGAGGACGTCGGCAGCGACAAGGACGGCGGCACCCTGGCGATCCTGTGGGGCTCGGCCTCCGGCATCACCGGCAAGGGCACCACCGTCGCCGACCCGGCCCCCTCCAAGCACGACCGCTGGGGCGAGAACCTCGCCGCCGGCGACTTCGACGGCGACGGGAGGACCGACCTCGCGGTCGGCACCAACGTGGCCACCATGTACGTCTTCAAGGGCGGCTTCACCACCGGCGGCGCCACGGGCGGCAAGTACACCGTCAAGCCCCCGATCATGGGCTCGGACGCGGGCGGACCGCTCAACCTGTCCGCCGGTGACGTCAACGGCGACGGCCGCACCGACCTGGTCGTCGACGGCTTCGAGACCGAGACCGAGTACGGCTGGAACCGCAACTACTACCTCCCCGGCACCGCCACCGGCCTGTCCACGACCGGCCTGAAGCAGCTCAAGCCCGGCATCATCACCGCCATCGGCGACATCAACGCCGACGGCTACGGCGACATCGTCAGCGGCGCCCAGTGGAACCCCACCCTGGAGGACGGCACGACCGTCCCGGACTCCGCCAAGGGCGGCAAGGTCTGGGTGACGTACGGCACCGCGAGCGGCCCCGGCACGGCCACCGGCATCACCCAGGACACCGGCAACGTCCCCGGCACCTCCGAGGGCAACGACTTCTTCGGCTACGAGCTGGACCTCGGCGACATCAACGGCGACGGCTACCTCGACCTCGGCATCGGTGTCGCGGGCGAGAACATCGGCGACGACGTCGACACGGGCACCGTCACGGTCCTCTACGGCACCGCGAGCGGCCTGAACACCACCTCCGGCGCCCAGTCCTTCTCCCAGGACTCCGCGGGCGTCCCCGGCTCCAACGAGGACAACGACGGCTTCGGCATCGACCTCAAGGTCGACGACGTCAACGGCGACGGCAAGGCCGACCTGGTCGTCGGCTCCGCCGAGAACGCGGGCAACGGCGCGGTGACCTACCTGCCCTCCAACGGCACGAAGATCACCACCTCCGGCTCCCGCGCCGTCTCCCCCAGCACCGCGGGCGTCGCCACCACCGGCTCCCCGTACTTCGGCGCCAACTTCGCCGACTGAGCACCCGTACGGCCGTTCACGGGCCCGCGCCCCGGGGTGCGGGCCCCCGCGACCGGAGCACCCTGTCGCTCGACGCGGCCGGCGCGGGCCTGAAGGACAACGCGACGTTCGGCTGGATCTTCGGCAAGTGACGTACCGAGCAGGACCGACCAGGACGGACAGGAGTTCCTCCTCATGACCAGACGCACGGCCGCCGCGCTCGCGACCGCTCTCCTCGCGACCGGTGTGTCCCCGCTCCTCATGACCGCCCCCGCCTCGGCGGCGGTCGCCAAGCACTACGACGACTTCAACGGCGACGGCCACCGCGACGTGGCCTACGGCGGCGTCAACTACGGCGACCGCTCCGGCGGCACCGTCACAGTCGTCTACGGCACCGCGAGCGGCCTCGACACCGCACACCCCAAGTCCATCCACCAGGACAGCCCCGGCATCCCCGGCACGGACGAGGAGGACGACCAGTTCGGCGCCTCCCTGGCCAGCGCCGACCTGAACAAGGACGGCTACGCCGACCTGGTCGTCGGCAACCCGACCGAGCACGTGGGCAGCAAGCGCTACCGCGGCTCGGTGACCATCGTGTGGGGCTCCGCCTCCGGCCTGTCCGGTGGCACGAGTGTGACCCCGAAGTCCGGCGCGCACGGCCACTTCGGCAGCGATGTCGCCACCGGCGACTTCACCGGGGACGGCTCGCCCGACCTCGCGGTGATCGGCGGCTCGGAGGCCTGGCTGTACCGCGGCTCCTTCAAGAAGTCCGGCGGTACCGGCACCGTCTCCAAGATCGACAAGGTGGACGCGGGCTGGTACTCGTACGGCCTCGCGGCAGGCAAGGTCAACGGCGACGGCAAGACCGACCTGGTGATCCTCGGCGAGCAGTTCGTCAACAACCAGCCGGTCCACCGCGCCTGGTACCTCAAGGGCAGCTCCGGCGGCCTGACCTCGGGCCCGTCCAAGACGGTCACCGCGACGAACGCCGTGATCGGCGACTTCGACAAGAACGGCTACGGCGACATCGCCTTCGGCCGCCCCGACTCCCACGACGGCAAGGGCTCACTCCTGGTCTGGCGCGGCACGTCCTCGGGCCCGAGCGGCTCGATGATGTACAACCAGGCCAGCTCCGGGGTCGCCGGCAGCCCGGAGGCGGACGACAACTTCGGCTACGCCCTCGCGGCCGGGGACGTCGACGGCGACGGCTACGCCGACCTCGCGGTGGGCGTCCCGCACGAGGACGTCGGCGGCAACGAGGACCAGGGCGGGGTGACCCTGTTCCGCGGCGGCCCCGGCGGCCTGACGGGCACCCGCTCCTCCTGGATCCCGCAGACGGTCACCGGCCCGGCGCAGGAGTACGCCGCCTTCGGGCACACCGTACGACTGCGTGACGTGACCCACGACGGCAAGGCGGACGTGGGGATCGGCGGCGGCGCGGACACCTCGGTGGTGCTGCGGGGACCGTCGGTGACGGGTGGCTTCACCCTCCCGGGGTTCAGCGGCCCGTTCACGCACTGAGGCGGGGAGATCCGCGGGAAGGTATGCCGGGAGCTCCGCAGAGAGGTCTGCGGGCGACGGTTGAGCGAGCGCCCCCGGAGCCAACCCCCAATCCCCCCTTAGGGGATGTCACAGCTCGGCCGCAAAGCCGAGCCCGAAACGCCGGGCCCGGCACGTCACTCTCCGGGACCAGGTACGTTCGAAGACGTGGCTGGATTCAGGATGGGACGCGGAGGCCGGGACAACCGGACCCCGCAAGGGCAACCGCAGCAACCTCCGTACGGGCAGCAGGCCCCGTCGTACGGCTACCCCCCGCAGGGAGCCGGGTACGGAGGTCAGGCCGGCCATGGCGCCTACGGCGGCCATGGCGGCCACGGCGAACCGGAGTACTTCGGCGACGGCGGACACCACCCGCACGCCCACGGCGGCGGCCCGGACCCGTACGCGGCGAACAACCCGGGTCACACCCAGGCGTTCTCGGTCCACGACGACCCCTACAACCAGGCCCAGACCTACCAGGCGGGCGCGGCCCCGGTCGGCCCTCGCCTGCACTGGAAGGACCTGCTGAAGGGAATCTTCCTCTCCCCGGACCGCACGTTCCTCCAGATGCGGGACTACACGGTCTGGGGCCCCGCCCTGATCGTGACGTTCCTCTACGGCATGCTCGCGGTCTTCGGCTTCGACGAGGCCCGCGACGACGCGATCAACGCGACCCTCTCCAACGCGGTCCCGATCGTCCTGACGACGGCCGCCGCGATGATGCTGTCCGCCTTCATCCTGGGCGTGGTCACCCACACCCTGGCCCGCCAGCTCGGCGGCAACGGCGCCTGGCAGCCCACGGTCGGCCTCTCCATGCTGATCATGTCCCTCACGGACGCCCCCCGCCTGGTCGTCGCCATGTTCTTCGGCGGCGACGCGGGCTTCGTCCAGATCCTCGGCTGGGCGACCTGGGTGGCGGCCGGCGCCCTCCTCACGATGATGGTCTCCCGCAGCCACGACCTCCCCTGGCCAAAGGCCCTGGGCGCGTCAGCGATCCAACTGGCGGCACTGCTGTCGATCGTGAAGCTGGGAACGTTCTAGAAGCCCCCGGAACGCAGAAAGGACTCCCGCACGTATACCGCGCGGGAGCCCTTCCTTTTCGCTTCCTTCTCATCGCCAGGCCCTGTCAGGCGTCGAGAACCTGCCCTTTCCGCTTCACCGCGGGGGGCTCGACACTCCACGGGAAGTTGATCCAGTCGTCCGTCCGCTTCCAGACGTACTCGCACTTCACGAGGGAGTGGGACTTCTCGTAGATGACGGCGGAGCGGACCTCGGCGACGTGGTCGAGGCAGAAGTCATGGACCAGCTTGAGCGTCTTGCCGGTGTCGGCGACGTCGTCGGTGATCAGGACCTTCTTGTCGGAGAAGTCGATGGCGTTGGGGACGGGAGCGAGCATGACAGGCATCTCCAGCGTGGTCCCCACCCCGGTATAGAACTCGACGTTCACGAGATGGATGTTCTTGCAGTCGAGCGCGTAGGCGAGTCCGCCGGCGACGAAGACGCCACCGCGGGCGATGGAGAGCACGATGTCGGGCTCGTAGCCGTCGTCGGCGATGGTCTGGGCGAGCTCGCGTACGGCGGCGCCGAACCGTTCGTAGGTGAGGTTCTCGCGTACGTCGCTGCTCATGCTCACACCTGCGTCCGGTGGAAGTTGAGGTAGGACCGGGAGGCGGTGGGCCCGCGCTGCCCCTGGTAGCGGGAGCCGTAGCGCTCGCTGCCGTAGGGGAACTCGGCGGGCGAGCTGAGCCGGAACATGCACAGCTGCCCGATCTTCATCCCCGGCCAGAGCTTGATCGGAAGGGTGGCGAGGTTGCTCAGCTCAAGGGTCACGTGCCCGGAGAACCCGGGATCGATGAACCCGGCGGTGGAATGCGTCACCAGCCCGAGCCGCCCCAGCGAACTCTTCCCCTCCAGCCGCGACGCGAGATCGTCGGGCAGGGAGATGACCTCGTACGTGGAGGCGAGCACGAACTCACCGGGGTGCAGGATGAACGGCTCGTCCCCCTCGGGCTCCACCAGCCGCGTCAGGTCGGCCTGCTCGATGGAGGGGTCGATGTGGGGGTACCGGTGATTCTCGAACACCCGGAAATAGCGGTCCAGCCGCACATCGATGCTCGACGGCTGCACCATGGATTCGTCATAGGGATCGATCCGTACCCGCCCGGCGTCGATCTCGGCCCGGATGTCCTTGTCTGAGAGAAGCACGTCCCGAGGATACGCAAGGCGCGCGGACCGACCGAATCGGACGGCACCGCGCGCCTGGTACTCCCTCTTCCTACCGCTTCTCCAGGGCCACCGGCACGACACTGCGCAGCCGGGCACAGCGCGGACACCGGACCAGCCGTCCGGGACCGAGCCGCTCGGCCTGCTGCATCGGGAACGAGGCGGTGCTGAACACGTGCCCATCGGCACACTGGACGACGGTGCGCTCCATCAAGTCCTTTGAGTCCCTTCCCCAAGAGCCGCACCCGGCTGCTGCCCGCCGGGTGACGAAGCCCCACATTACGGGATGAAAGGGACGCCCCTCCAGGCGGCACTCCGATCCCGCCCAGACCCTCTACGCGCCCCCCACCGTACGCCCCAACTCCGGCCCCCCGCAGCCGCATCCCACCCCTGAAAACCAGTCAGGCCCCCGGGGTCCGAGCACCGGGGGCCAGCCATGAGGTAAAGTGAGCGAGCAGTCGGACACCGACTCCGGTCGGCGTCTTACGCGGGTGTAGTTTAATGGTAGAACATCAGCTTCCCAAGCTGAGAGCGCGAGTTCGATTCTCGTCACCCGCTCCACGAAGAAGGCCCAGGTCAGAGACCTGGGCCCTTTTGCTGTCCGATGCGATCAGTCGCCGCGTGCCAGATTCGTGCCAGAACGCTGATCATCCGACTCGGCCGCAGCAGCTTCCTGGCGTGCCTTGCGTACGGTCGCGTCGAGTCCGGCAGCAACTTCCTGCTGTCGTTCGTCGTCGGAGTGCTGATAGATCAGCGCCGCCTTCTCGGAGGACTGCCCTGCACGCACCATCGTGTCCTTGAGAGTGGCGCCCGACCGGGTCGAGAGCGTGTGCCCGGTGTGACGAAGGTCGTAGAAACGGAAGCCCGCGGGAACACCGACGACCGTGCGGGCCTTGCGCCACTTACGCCCGAAGGTGCTGCGGCGGAAAGGAGCACCCTTCTCGCCGAGGAAGACCAGACCATCGGGCCCCTTACCCGCGAACAGCTCCATGTGGATCCGCAGCTCCGGGCGCAGGAACTCAGGGAGATGGATAGTCCGGGTACCGGCCGCTGACTTGGTGTCGCCAGGGGCGCGACGACCGTTCGTCCGTTCAGGTTCGGCGACACGTACTGTGATCTTCAGGCGCTCGACGTCGACGTCCCGGCGGCGGAGGCCGGCCAGCTCCTCGGGGCGGAGCGGACCGTACGCACCGAGGTAGACCATCAGGCGCCAGCGCGGACCGAGCTGATCGGCAAGGGCGTCGACCTGAGCGACGGTGGCGATGCGCCGTTCGGCCGCCTTCTCCTTCCCCGCGCCCTTGATCCGGCACGGGTTGCGCTTGATCAAGTCGTCGTCCACGGCCGTCTCCATGATGCTCTTGAGCAGCCGGTAAGCCTTGGCGGTCGTGGTCTTGGCCCTGGTCGTACGAAGGCGCTCGGCACGCCATTCGCGGACCAGAGGCGCGGTGATCTCGTCGAGGTCGGACTCACCGAAGACGGGAAGTATGTGGTCGTCCAGAAGGTAGCGGTACAGGTCCTCGGTCAGAACCGACAGCTCCCGCTCCTCCACCCACTTCTCCGCGTAGACCTTGAAGTTGACCGAACCCGCATCGGGGTCTCGCCAGTCTCCGCGCCGGATCTCTGTCTGCTTCTCGGCAAGCCAGTCGTCGGCGTCCGCGATCGTCCCGAAGGTTTCCGGTGCCGGTCGCATCACGCCGTCAGGGCCCGGATAGCGCGCTTGATAGCGGCCGGACGGCAGCTTCCTGATCGCTCCGAAGCGGCGCCTCCTCCCCTTCTTGTTGGCCATCAGGCAGCCCTCCCGTACCTCGGGCGGGGTCGCCTCAGCGGCTCGACCGTGCGGGACCTGATGAACTCCTCAAGCGCGCTCTGCGGGATACGCACGTGCCGACCGATCTTCACGTACCGGATGCGCCGTTCCTCGATCAGCCGCCGGGGAAAGCGCGCGGTCGTGCCGAGCAGCTCGGCCACCTGGTCGACGGACAGGTACCGGTCGTTCATGTGGTGGGTTCTCCTTCCGTTCCGGGGGCGGGTTCGAGAGATGCGGCCAGCCAGGCTTCGGCGTCGGACAGGCCGGTTCCGGCGAACGCCCAGTGGGCGAGGACGTATGTCGTCGTCTCGGGTTCGTCGGCGGTTGCTTGGGCGCGGCGCCATTCGGCGCGGGCGTTGCGGAGCGCGCCGAGGGTGGTCGAGTAGCGGCGGGACTTGGTGGAGAAGTGGCCGCGGAAGCCGAGCATGTGGGCCCAGGCGCGCAGGCGGAGGTGTTCGAGGCTCTTGCGGGCGCCGAGAGTCCAGGCAGTGCGGATCAGGCGGCGGGCGTGGTCGCTGATGTCGAGCTGGGCGAGTTCCGCGGCGAACTTCAGCGGGCGGTCGAGGGCTCCCGTCGCCGTTTCGGCGCCCTTGGTGGCGTACTTGGCGATGTACGCGGCGACCGCACGCTCGGTCAGCTCCTCGCCGCCGGTGAAGTCGGCGGAGCGGATCGTGCGGATGTCGAGTTGGCGGCCGAAGGTGAAGGTGTGGGCCCGGCCGTCGATGGTCGGGCCGTCCACGCGGACCTTGGTCGCGGCGGCCTTGATGGCGTCGGTGAGGAGTTCGGCGGTTGCCCAGGGTGGGGGTGGGGTGTTGCCGCCGCCGGGGCCGTCAAGGCGTATGACGGCGTGGAAGTGGACGGCGCCGCGCTTTTGGTACTCGGCGACCTTGGCGAAGGAGACGCGGGCGTGTTCGCGGAACCGCCGCTGGGAGAGGCCCGCGCGCTTGGCGACCTCGCGGCGCAGGTAGGTGGAGAAGCGGCGCCAGAGCTGTCCGGCGTGGGCGTTCCAGAGGACGGCTGCTTCGTAGTCGTAGGTGTCGGGGTCGAGCGGTGTGCCGAGGGCGGTTTCGTCCTGGTCGTGGTGGGTGCCGCAGCGGCAGGGGCGGCCGGTGGAGGGGCAGTTGTGGACCGGGCCGAAGCTGGGGGCGGTGAAGGTGGCGAAGACGCGGGGGTGGGCGGCGACCTGTTCGGGGGTGCCCTTGCCGCCTCGGAGTCCGGCGGTGATCAGGTGGAAGGTGTCGCGGCGGTAGACCTCGGCGCAGGCCGCACAGCGGGTGGTGCGGCGGTTGTTGCAGCGGACCAGGAGCTGCGCGGCGGGGAGGGCGGCCGAGTCGAGGTGGCGGAGGACGCGGCCGATCTCTCCGGTCGTGGTGTCGATGTCGTACTCGGTGCGGTGGCCGTCGAGGCGGATCGGGTGGGTGCAACCGCCCAGGGTGGAGAGCTGGCGCACGATACCCGGAAGTTTGCCGTCCGAGGCCAGGTTCGCGAGTTCCGGCAGTGGGGGCGGGGTTGTGCGGGTGAAGATGGCGTTCTCCTTCTGGTTGCTGGTCTGGGAGGGAAGGCTGCGGGGCGGCGGATGCTTGGCGGTGTCGCGCCGCCCCGGAGCCGGGCGCCGGTCAGCGCCGGTTGTATTCGCGGAGCAGGGAGCGCAGGACTACGGCGGCGATCGCCACGGAGATGGCCGAGACGGCGACGGCGGTCAGGAGCGCGGTCAGGACCACACCGCCCGTGATCACGGCTACGGCCGTTCCGGCACTGATCGAGACTGGCGGCAGCGAGCGGCGTACGGGCGCGGGGTCGGTCGGCGCGTGGATGTGGGCGGGCGGCGGAGTCGGGCTGTCGGGGTACTTGGGCAGGAACACGGCGGACCCTTTCTCATCTACTCGTCTAGTCATGTGAGCCGTTTATGACGTCCACGCCGGAACGCGTGCCGGACTCGATGGCGGGGGCGAGGAAGGTGTCGGAGAGCCAGAAGCCGAAGAGGGCGATCAGGACGACGATCCAGACGCGGACGCCGAGGAACTTGACCGCTCCCCAGGCGAAGAAGCCGAGGACGACGACGAGCGGCAGGCTGACGGTCACGGGTGACGGAGTCCTTTCAGCGGACGGGGCAGCGGTGGGTGCGGGCAGCCAGCTCGGCGGCGGCCCGGCTGTCGTAGTCGGCGGAGAAGCCGCAGCGCGGGGCCGTGCAGGCGGCGGTGTGGGTTTCGCGGCCCCGGTTGTCGTATGAGGTGCCGACCTGGACGGGACCGATGCGGACGACGTTGCGGAAGCGGCGGTTGGGGGTCATGCGGGGCTCCTTTCAGAGCTGGGCAGCGATGGCTTGGGCGAGGGGCGGCGGTGCGCCGAGGCGGGCCGGGAGGGTCGGGGTGTCGATGGGCGTGCCGGTGCGGGCGCGGTGCTCGGCGGCGACCTTGCGGGCGTGTTCGAGGAGGGCGGCCGGGACGGGGAGGGCGGAAGGTTCGGGCGGTGTCTCGATGGCCGGTTGCGCGGGTGGTTCGTCGTCCTGGGGTTGGGGGGCGGAGTGGGCGAGGAGCGTTCCGCCGAGGAAGGCGACGGCGGGCCAGCCCGCGACGAGGATGCGCAGCCATGCCGGCACCTGGCTCATGTCGAGCAGTCCGGCGGTGGCGACGTTCGCGCCGAGGGATGCGGCCAGCGCGATGACGAACCAGCACCACCCCGCCGTCTTCACCTCACCGGAGCGGAGTCGACGCCAGGCGGCGACGAGCAGCAGGTCGACGCTGACCGGGTAGGCCCACGCTTTCCACCCGTCCTGTCCGGCCGCCGAGGCGACGTCGTGCAGGTGGGCGAAGGACAGCGCGGCGGCGATGACCGCTTGGACGAGCACCGCGTCGACGCGGGCCAGGTGGGCGCGCATGGTGCGGCTCCTTTACGGATTCGGGCAAGGGAGGGGTAGGGAGTTGGCGTGGGGCTGTCACGCCGACCGGGGTGGGGCGGGCCAGGCCCGCTACGGCCGGAAGGGCTTCAGAGCCGGGAGGTCGGGCGCCATGTGTGCCGTGTTCCGGCAGGCCTCGGCCGCGTCGCCGAGGGAGAGGTACGGCGTGCGGATGCGGGACCAGCCGCCGGAGGTGTCACCGGCTACGGCCAGGCCGGGCCGTTCGGGGGCGATGGCGCAGGCGGCCATGACCGCTTCGGGGGCGATGTCGCCGAGGGCCATCTTGGCGGAGGCTTCGTCGTTGACGCGGTGGCAGACACGTCCGGTGAGTTGGGCGCGGAGCATGGTGGCGCCCTTGCCGAGTTCGGCGCCGAAGCGCTGGCCGCAAATTTCCAGGTAGATGCCTGCGGCGCGACCGAGTTGGGCGAGGCGGATGAGCTGGGTGACCATTTCGTCGCGGCGTTGCTCGTCCTTCTTCGTCGCCACGAGGAAGAGTTCGGCCACCTCGTCGACGAACAGGACGATGGGGACCGGGCGATGGTGGGGCGGCAGTCCCCAGATATCGGAGGTGACCTCCTCGTCCGGGGTGCTGGGGGCGATGCCCTGTCGGTCCTTGATCAGGTCGTAGCGGTTCTCCATTTCCTCGACGAGGGCGGGCAGGAGGTCTGCGGCTTCGTCCGGGTCGGTGGCGAACGCTGAGAGCCGAGAGGCGAAGGGGGCCAGCTCGACGCCCCGCTTGCAGTCGATGCCGACCAGGGCGAGGGGCTGTGGGGCGAGTCCGGTGATGAGGTGGCGCAGGTACATCGACTTGCCGGACAGGGTTGCGCCGAGGGTGAGTTGGTGGGGGATCGTGCGGTAGTCGCGTATGAAGGGTGTGGCGTCCTCCCGTAGGGCGACGGGCACCTTCAGCAGTCCGGCGCCCTCGATCTTGCGGGGCATCCGTACCTGCCGTAGCACGTCGTAGCCGACGAGCCGCAGGTCGACGACGCCCGGCCGGACGGTGGAGACGTACACGGCGTGGACGCCCCAGGCGTGCCTCAGCCGTTCCGCCGAGGCGGCCACGTCGGCGGGTTCCTGGCCGGGGGCGAGGCGGATTCGGAGCCGTAAGCCGGTGGAGGTGGGCCGGATCATGCCGCGTCGGGACCGGCCGGACCTCGCGGCGGGTGGTGGCCTTCACGGCGAGGGCCCTCAGCCGGGAGGGGGCCACGGTCAGGCCGCAGGCTTCCATGACCGAGCCGTACGAGCTGAGCAGCCGGGCGGTGGAGAGCGGCAGGCCGACCGTCGACCAGTACGCCGCCGGGTACTTGGCGCGGGCGTAGGCGGCCCCGCCGCCGAGCGCGGCGAGGGGACCACCCACTTCCAGGAGCGTGGCTATGCCGGTCATCAGGCGGCGGCCCCCATGGAGGCCGGGAAGGCGGCCGGGGTGACGGCTGCGGCCCGGTAGGCGATGCCGTGGCGCTGCTGTCCGTTGAACACGGACTCCCACGGGCGGGCGACCAGGCCCGGCAGGGAGACCGGGGCGCCGAGGGTCAGTCCCTCGGAGACACCGCTCTCCGGGACGGTGACTTTGATGAGCGAGGACTCGCCGCCCTCGATGTAGACGACGCCGATCGTCATCAGCGCCTCACCGCTGGTGGCGTCCTTGGCGATCTCGCCGGTCTGCCGGTCACGGACCTTGGGCTCGGGAGCCTCGGTGAGCAGGATCGTGGCGGCGGAGGTCTCAACGCGGATGGTACGCAAGGGAGTTCCCTTCCTATCTACTCGTCTATACATGATGCGCCCAACGAACCCGACTGCCGGGAAGGTGTGGATCACTCTGCCACTCAACTTGCCCACTCGTCTATACGAGTACGCGTGTTGGGCTGTACGAGTCCGGGAATCGCCCCCACGCACCGCCGCAAAACGTGACGATCAGGTCGCCGGAAGCTGGTACGACAGCACGTATGCGTCAGCCGCCATCACGGTGTCGCAGACCTCGACCGCTCGCCCCTCGGTGTCGAAGGCGGTCCGGATGAGGTGGATGACGGGTACGCCGGAGGCGAGCCGGAGTGTCTTCACCTCGGCGGGCGAGGGCATTCGGGCGCGGATCTCCTCCTCGAAATGGTCGAGCCGGTGGCCGAGTTCTTCGAGGCGGGCGTAGATGCCGCCGGGTCCGGGGTTGGGTTCGGCGATCTGCGTGCCGCGGGCGATGTCGAGGGGGAGGTAGGAGGTGGCGAACTCGACGGGCCGGCCGTCGAGAAGGTAGCGACGACGCCGGGCCAGAACCCGCCGTACGGAGCCGAGGCGGGCGGAGATGTCCTGGGTGGCCTTCTCCTCCTTCACTTCCAGGCTGTCGACCTGGGGGTGACTTCCGGCGGCATCGGCTTCGACGATGAAGGCGGACTTGCCCTGCTCGCGGTGGCGGCGGGCGAACCGGTCGGAGGCGAGGCGGCGTACCGGCGGCCGGGGCCGGACGAAGACGCCCTTGCCGTGCTCGGCGTGGACCAGGCCCTCACCCTGGAGGATGGAGAAGGAGTTGCGGACCGTCATGCGGGACACCCCGTAGTGGTCCACCAGCTCGGCCTCGGAGGGTAGCTTCTCGCCCTCCTTGAATCGCCCACGGTCGATGGCCTCGCGCAATTGGTCGGCGATCTGCCGGAAGACCGCACGATCGCTCGTGGGGTCGAGATCACCCAAGAGGCCCGAAGGAAGAGGGCTCACGTGTACTCCTTTAGGTATCTAGACGAGTGGGCGAGTGTTGTTGCTACGGTGGAGAGCCTAGCCAGCCGAGAGGGCCGAGGAACGTGAGCACTGAACGCCCGCACTCCGTGAGCGTGGCCGGAGTCGTCGTCGACGACCAGGGCCGGGCCCTTCTCATCCAGCGCCGGGACAACGGCAAGTGGGAGCCTCCGGGCGGCGTCCTCGAACGCGAGGAAACCATCCCCGAGGCCCTGCAACGCGAAGTCCTCGAAGAAACCGGCATCAAGATCGCGCTTCCCGCGACCCTGACCGGCGTCTACAAGAACATGGCGGGCCTGATCGTCTCCCTCGTCTTCCGGTGCGAGGCCGCCGACGGTGTGCCCACCACCGGAAGCGAGACCCGCGCCCTGCGCTGGGCCACCCGCGAAGAGGTCACCGAACTCGCCGACGAGGCGTACGCGATCCGCGTCACCGACGCACTCGACGCGACGACCCCGCCGGCCATCCGCGCCCACGACGGCGTGAAACTCGTCTAGCCCGAACCCGCTGCACATGGCGGCCTACCAGCATGAAAGAACTTGTATGCACGAGTATATGAGTACAGCCCGCGTCTGGGGACTCACTTGCCCGGGATTCCCGGAAGAGGTCAGCAGAGCCCGCCGGTGGACGCGGGACATCCTGCGGGACTCTCCGTTAGCCGACGACGCGGAACTGATCGTGAGCGAGCTGAGCACGAACGCGGTGCGGCACACGGCGAGCGGGGCGGCGGCCGGGAGCTTCCATCTGGCGGTGGCTGTGTCGGCGCGAGTGGTTGCGGTGTCGGTAACGGACGACGGGGGTGCGGAGACTGCACCGGAGTTCGGGCAGGTCGGCCAAGAGGACCAGGACCAGGAGGCCGAGCATGGGCGGGGGCTGGGACTGGTCGGGAGCCTCGCACACCGGGTGCTGATTCGGAGGGGCGATGGGGGCTGCACGGTCACGGCGGAACTGGTCACGGGTGGGCCGTGGGGAGGGCAGGGATGCTGAGGGCGGGGGTCCGGCGGGGCTTTTGGTGCGAGTGCTGGACGGAGGACGTGGATAGCGGCCGGGGGCCGTTCCTTCTCGCTTCCTTCGACGCCGGCTCGGCCCAGCAGGCGGACCAGTGGGTCGCGGTGACGCTGCGGACGATCACACCGATGCTGGACCCGGAAGCCAGCGACGAGGCATGGGAATGGCTGTACGACGGCCGCGTTGATACGCGTCAGGCCCTGCTGCGTACAGAGCCCTGCACGGTGACAGTCACGCAGGCCCACACCCGAGTGACGTGGACGATCCGCCCAGCGCTCTTCCTGCCGCTCGCACACCGCCAGGACGCCGAACTCCCATCCTGCGCATACGATTTCAAGCCCCAGCAGAGCGTGTCGAGTCTCAGTTGATGGTTGACGGGTTGGCGTCGGGTGATGCTTGACGTCTTCCCTAGACGATCTTCCGGCGGTTGTGCTCGCCGGACTTGCGGACCACCACCTCCTTCCTGGTGACACGCGGGACGGTGGTGATCAGCTCCTGGCCGTGGAAGACGCGGATCGTTTCCTCGTCCAGGTGGGCGGTGACGACCTGGTGGGCATAGCCGCGGCCGAGCTGGATGCGCTGTCCGGCGACCATGAAGCCTCCGACGCTGCTGACCGTCCGCTCCGCGATCTGTTCGGCGGGCGGTGGCAGCTGGGGAGGTGGCCCGGCCGGACGGCCCCCTTGCAGACGTCCGCAGGCCGAGGCCGGCAGTGGGCTGGGCAGGGTGACCTTCAGGACACGCTGCTCGTCGAGGACCTGCAGGACTCTCCCGTCGAGCCGGAGGGTGACCCGTTGTCCGGCGAACGGCCAGCCGATCAGGACCTTGTCGCCGCCCAGGCCGACGTAGCCGACCGCATTCACGGTGCGGTCCACCTCCACCGGCCCCTTCGTGTCCTTCGCCGGGCCGGGGTCGTCCGCCCATGGTCCGGCGGGTCGGGCGCCTCCGCCCGCCAGCAGGGCTTTGAGGTCCCGGCCGGACAGCTTCGAGGGCAGGGTCTTGTGCCGGCCGCCGCCGATGAGGACGTGCAGGCGGTTCACGTCGATCCGCAAGGTCACCGTGGTGCCGGCCAGCGCCGGGCCGAACCAGATCTGCTGCCCGCGCAGGCTCAGGTTCCCCGAGGCGGGCACCACCCGTTCCAGCTCGATGGCGCCGACCTCGCCCTGGGCCATCGGCCAGGCCACGGCCGCCGACTCAGCCGCAGGGGCTGGAACGTCCGGGCTCGGGACCGGGTCGAGGCGGGCGGGCAGGACCACCGGCAGGGCGTCCTGCTCGGACCGAGGCCGGGGGACGAAGCGACTGGCCGGGACGGCCATGGCCAGGGCCTGGTGCGGCCGCATCCGGTTGTAGTCCTCCAGCCAGGCATCCACCACCGCCTGCGCCGCCCCCAGGTCGATGAACGGCTCATGGTCGTCGAGGAGTTCACGCCGCAGGGTCTGGTGGAAGCGTTCGATCTTCCCCGTGGTCGTCGGGGACTGCGGGCGGGTGAGCCGGTGAGTGATGCCGTTCTCCCGGCAGATCCGGTCGAACATCGTCTCGCCCGGCTTGCCGGGACCGAAGCGGGCGGTGAACTGCTTTCCGTTGTCCGTCAGCACCTCCTCCGGCACTCCGAACCGCACCAGTGCCTCACCGAAGGCCGAGCAGACCGCCCGGGCCGTGGCCCGCTGCACCACTTTCGCGATCACCATGAAGCGGGAGTGGTCATCGATCCCGGTGACCATCTTGCACTCGCTGCCATCGGCCAGCAGGAGGCCGCCTACGATGTCCATCTGCCACAACTGCATCGGACGGTCCCGCTGCCAGCGCTTGTAATCCGACCGCTTCCGGCGCCGCACCCCCGGCTCGATCAGCCCATGGCGGACCAGGATCCGATAGACGGTCATCCGCGACGGAACCGGCGTGACGGCACCGGACCGCTCCAGCACGAACGCGATCCGCCGCGGACCCCACCTCGGATGCTTACGCCGCAGCTCACACACCGCCGCCTCCACCTCGGCAGACGCCTGATGCGGACACGACGCCGGCCTACGCGACCGGTCCGCCAGCCCAGCCAGACCCGAGGCCTCATACCGGGACTTCCACCCGCTCACCGTCTGCCTGGACACCCCCAGCGACGCGGCGACCTCCGTCACCGTCGCACCCGCCAGCACCGCAAGCACAGCCCGATATCTCTGCTCGACAACCGACAACTCCACCAGCGCCAATCCCGGCCTCCCCACACGCACCGCAACGACGCGCACAGAAAAGCCGAACACGGCCGCTGTCAACCATCAGCTGGGACCGAACTGTCAAGCATCTACCGGGACCGGACAGCCCCAGCAGAGCGACTGAGTTACAACTTTCTCTACGGGTTCAAGTCGGCTCGCTCCGCTCGCCGCGCGCGGCCCGGCCCCCGGCCGGGCCTGCGCTCCTGCCTCCGTCCCGCTCCAGCCCGGCCGGCGCCCGTACCGCGCACACAGCAAACAGCCGCCTGATGCCAGAGAAGGGATACATCGTGGCTGGGGCGGTCGGCTACACGGCTTTACGCAGCCACTTTGGCGCGAGCCTCGAAGATCATGGCCCCAACGTCGTGCTTTACCGGGCGGGTCCACAGACTGCCCGACGCGCCGGAAGCGTACAGGGCCATGATCACTCGCGCCAAAGCAGCTCCAGCCCAAAGCCGCTCCGCCGACCGCGCTCTCCGTGTCAACGCGGACCTGAGGCAATCTCAGTAATCCGTCGCAGCAGCGGACAGATAAAGCTGCTCCACGTCGCTCGCTCCCTTAATAGCTTCTCGCACCGAGGGGCTCTTTAGGTCGAGTACTCGAAGCCTCTTGTCTTTCGTCTCAGCCACAGCCTCGATGCGGTGGAATTCAGTGCCGTACTTCTCAGTGAAATCCACCAGACCCACCAGCTTCGGCAGAGCATCCCGGAGATGGAAGCCGTGCGGATCGACAATAGAGACCTTCACGTCGGAGAGATCACCATGGAAGAAGATGAAGTCAGGGCACATACGTCGCCAATCACCCTTGCCGTCCTTGTAGGCGATTGCGAGCGAATCCTCCGAGGCACGTCCCGGGTTCCTATACCAAGCCAGGAATCCTGGCTGCCCCATCTCCGACTCCAGAACCTTCGTTTCCCACTGGTTGAGCGATGAAATAGGGAAGTCGCCGTTCTCGTCAGCCATAAGATGACCAGGCTTAGCTGCAACCTTGTTGCCGTCCGCATCCTCTGTTTCCTCGGACCGAACTTTGGGCCGTGCAACTTCGGTGCGCTGCGGATCTACTGACATCGCGACGATGTCGTCATAGACGGCCTTGCGTTCGTCCGACAGCCCCTTGATGGCTACACGGAACTGAGAGAGCCACTTGGTCGCCAGGGCGTCAGCCTCACGATCGATAGCCTCCTGGACACCGTTGACTTGCGCCAAGGCAGCGACTTTTACGTGAGCATCAAAAAGCCCGTCATCGTCATCATCCTCCACTGCAATGTGGTCGGCATACTTGCGCGCTAGATCCGGGGACAGGATACGTTGCGCAATCTTGAAGTCTGAATCCACAGAGCGCTCGTCCGCGATCTCAGTGAATGTCTCCGCTACAGTTACATTTTTGTTGTGCACCGAGGCCACGAGGGTCTCGCCCCTGACATCCAATATGCCAGCCGTTGCAGCTTGCACCTGCTCCTTATAGCGAGCCATCAAGCCATCGAGAACTGCGAACAGTTCCGCGTAGGCAACCTTCCGGGCGTTAGACAAGAGGTGGTCGCGAGAGAGAGCCTGGGCAAGTGCAGTGAGTCGCTTGGTGGGCTTTGCTGCTTTACGCGGAAGGGTCTGGGACGGAATAGCATCAAACGCATCCCAAACTTCCGCCGGGATGGCCTGATTGACGACCATGTCGACCGGCTTGTACAGCACGCGGCGTCCCTCGCCTCCGCCGGAGCCTCCAGAGCCGTCTTCGCCGTCTTCACCAGGCCTCTTTCCGAGGAGAATCTCGGCGACCCCAGTGGCGGTTGCGCGATTGAAGAAAGGAAGGACGCACTCGACGGAGTTGAGGCGATCGTTACCGGTAATGCGACGCGCTAGTGGAGTCCGAACCATGCGACCCAAAAGCTGTGTAATATGCGTCTTGTCTGAAGCCGGGCGAAAAGATACGAGCACCTCAGCCCGAGGGCAGTCCCAACCTGTGGAGATAGCGTCCTTGGCAAGGATGACTCTGATGTGCGACCTATCCTGGACCTTCTCCGGCGCTACATACGGAATCACGTAATCGCCCAGCTGAATGTTGGCGTGTTCTCCGAATACATGCGCGATGCTGCCGGCGGGCAGTTCTGGCCACTCTTCCCGGATAGTATCGATGGCCGATACCAGCAAGCTATCTGAGGGGGTGTTAGGGACCTGCACCACTAGGAGCGGTACAACTGGGTCCGACGTCGTGCCTTGCTCTTCGGCGTATTGCTTCCACTGCAGGGTTGACTCGCGTACTTTTCGCGTCCCTCGCTTGAGAAGGACGGTGTCGAATACACCTGATTCCGAGGGGAAGTCGAGACGAATATCGTCTTTGAGGAGGCCGGACTCCTGGATCAAAGCTGGGTCAACCTCGTAGTCCGGGTAGGTGAAGCGCCCTTGCGCCTGCGACATCGCTTCCGAGAACCGTTCAATTGTCGCAGAAATGCCCCACACCACCGGGACCGGGGGCACCCCGCTACCCCCGTTGATCAGGCGCTTCACAATAGTGGTCCTGTCCTCGCGGTCGCTTTTAGTGAGCTTCCGCATTCCCTTATGCGCCTCGTCAAGAATCAGATAGAGAGTCAGGCGGTCATCCTCAATGGTGTTCTTGATTGTCTCCCAGATGGTAAAGGCACGCAGGTCCGGCGACACCGAGCGCTCAACTAGAGGCGTCTGCTCGTCCTCTGCCGCTCCCCTAACAAGCAGCGACGTCTTCGAAAGCTTCTGTGAATTGAGAAAGTACACCTTCCCCGATTCGAACTTCTCTCGATTGAAAGTGTTCTCGATGACCTGCAGTTGGGAGTGCGCGATGCGGTCACCTGCCGCCTCGACTAGCCGCAAGCGAGTCTGCTCGTTGAGAGACGGATCGTCCGTGAACCACAAAACTACCGCACCGGGGTCGGCTTCAAAATCCCAATCGTCATTACCGAGGAACAGAGATTCGATAACCGCGGCAGCCATGACGGTTTTACCAGCACCAGTAGTGGCTGCGAGAGAGAAGGAGACGTTACGGCCTTTCCGATGGAAATCCTCACGGGCGTCAGAAAAGTAGGTCAACATTTGACCCACAGCGTCGTTCTGGTACTCCTTCAGAGTAAATCGCATCGTACAATCACTCCCTGCCCGTGTTGATCGTGAAATTCGTCAGGTAAGACTCGTACAAGCGCACTGGTTCGACATGACCTGGAAGCTCGGAGCAGACCATCTGGAAGCTACGGTCGTCGTCAGTGACGATGAATGCCATTCGTACGCTGTCGACCTCTGCAAGAGCGGTCAGAAAGTCGTGCGAGTAATCCATGTCGAATAGCACGCCGTACACGTCGGTGATATCAAAATCATCGCGGGCCTTCTCTATACGGCGCCCTTGTGCTCCAGCCTTAAGCCAAAGCAGTGGCGCCACAGCCTCGAAAGAACGGTGATGTGCAACTGCTCGCGGAGCTTCATATGTCATCGTGAAGAATTCGATGTTCTCATCGAAGCCATCCGACATGGGAAATTGGTCGACGAACCTGTATTTCCCTTTAACCGGCTTTCCTTCAGGGGTCAAACCTGTGACTGCCGCTTGTAGTCGCGGTTTAGTGATGAAGTCGCAGATACCGAGTCGCTCCCATTCAGCATCGCCGGGTCGCAATCCCTGTGCTCGCAGCCGAGCCTGCTCGTTCGCTGAAACCTCGTTATTTGTGATGATGATGCTGGATCGGGATCCTCCGTCTTGGCGATTAAGACGCATAACGGCATGGGCCGTAGTGCCAGAGCCGCCGAAGAAGTCAACGACAAGAGCATTTTTCTTGGGGCCGACGACGAAGCGCAGGATGTCCTCAACGGCAAACAGAGACTTAGGGTACGGGAAGTGGCGCTTCGGAATAAGCGCTGACAGAATACTTGTACCACCGATCTCAGCATTGTGTGACGCCATATTCCACACCCGCTTCGGCGGAGTGACGACTGAGCTGTCAGGCGTGACGTGTCCCTCTACGGCGCCATCCGCAGCTCGCCCAGTGATAGTGATTTCTCCCTTGCGGATGCGCTCAATAGTGCCACTGGGCAGGTAATAAACCGTACCCTTTGCCGTGGCCGGCTTCCAGTTCTTAACCCGCGCGAAGCCGTTAGCCCAATTTTTTCTCAGAACTTCAGGAGTCAACCCCCACAGCATTTCCGTCCCGTCAGGCTTTAGTGGCCAGAGTGCGACAGTACCCGCAGGGGTGGGAACGGCAGATCGATCGACGTCATCATCGATCGGATCACCGATAGAGTGCAGAGTCCCATCCTCACGGGACACGAAGATAGGATAGAACTGATTAGGCCGTGAACCGCGGACGCTGGATGGCTCCCTACGTCGCAATCCGAGCCATTCGATTGGCTTGGGAGTAGCTTGCTCCTCCTCGGCGGCTTCGTCTTCCTGTGTTTCCTTATATGACGGGAGCATGTTACTTTCCCACGGGTGAATTTTCGCCTCCCCGAAGGTCAAGAAGAAGATATGCTCCTCGACTCGTGAAAATTTTCCGCGCCGCACTGCTCCCTTTGCACTAATGACAGACGTCACCATCTGAATGGCGGCCTCTGGGAAGGTCTGTTCGAGCAGCAGACCCAGACGAAGGACTTCTTTCTCATCGATTGTTACAATAAGGGCAGATGACTCTGGATTAAGGAGACGCTTCGCGAGTTTTAGGCGCCGCTCCATGAAAGCCAGCCACTTTGAGTGGGCGTAGTCGTCATCCGGATCTACGTAATCGTTATTGTACTTCCAATCATTGTCGCGAGTATTGTATGGGGGGTCGATGAAGATGGCGTCTACCTTGCCCTCATGAGTGAAGAGCAAGGTCTGCAGTGCGTGATAGTTCTCCGCGTTGATAACAGAATGGAACGGCTTTTCTCCACCTCGCTCAACTTTGCCAGTAGAAACGAGGCCGGGGAAAATGGCGTCACGAAACTCCGCTACGACGACGAGATCATCTACGGAGCGGGTTACGGTCTCAACCTCCGCATCGGAGGTGTCTTGACGAGTGAGGGTGGCGACGCGCCCACTCTCAGTACGCGTGAGACCAACGACTCTCCAGATGCGCTGATCGACTGACTTGGGAGGCGCCCCTCGCTCGGCTAGGAAACGCACCTTGTCGCCCTTGCGAACCGGCCGCCCTGGCAGGTCAACCGTCTCAGGCACGTGGCGTTCGAAGTTGAGTCCGAAGCGGCGACGCCGGCCTAGCGCTTCCACCTCCCTCGCTAGGTCGACAGCCAGCTGCGGATCCTTCTGCCCAACTTGCCGCAGGAGGTTGCTCAACGTCGACACTCGGTCCTGTCCTTCCCGCCGTCCACTACTTGCTTCCATGGCTTCACCAGCGCATGAAAGGCTATCGGCTGCACAGCGCGCGGAGGGCAGGTTGGAGCAGACGCAGGTCCCAAGCCTTAGCGTCAGCGCTAGCGCACTGCGTGGACTATGTGTGGACGAGGCCGAGGCTCTGGTCCGTTGACTGCCTTGTGACCTGCACCATCGTGGTCCTCGCTAACGGCCTCCGGAGCCGTGCGCATCACCCCAGAGTGTCAACGAGAGTCGCTGTTGACACTCTGGGGTGATGCGCACGACCATAATCACGCTCGCTGGTCTGTTTATGCCTCGATGCTGATTGGTTGCCGACCGGATTCGGCCCCTTGTCACTCCTCCTCGGGGTCTGGGAGGGCGTCGAGCATTGCCTGAGCATCGGGTTCGACTTCCACACTCGGGTCATGCTTGACGGCGTACAGCTCAGAGCGCCTGAGCTTTCGCAGTTGCTCCAAGGTGAGGGGCCCCTCGCCGCCCTCTATGTACGCCATCAGAAGCTCGGCGGAGAGTTGGTCCCTCTCCAGTCTGATCATGCGCTTGCGGTACAGGGTCATCGCCATCTCATGCATGACCAGTAGATCCCTCTCATCCACTTCCCGGAGTACGGAGAGAATGGATCGCAGGCGCTCAGGCACGGTGTCGTCGGGTCGGACGCCGCACCACTGCTCGGCCACCATTTCCGCGACTCGGCGCTGTGGAACCTGCAGGGCCTTGGCAAGGTACGGGAACAGGCCCGGCTCCGGAGGATTCTCGATCTGGTTCCACCGCACCTTGTTCCACCAGGTCACTGACCGCTTGAAGTCGCAGTCGTGAGCCATCTCCTGGTACGTCTTGCCTGAATGGGTGTTGAGCCGGGCCACCCGCTCACTGAATGCGTTCGCCATGGCGAGAGCATCATCTCAGGTTTATGAGTTGTCAACTCTCGTTGATGCCAGCTGGGTTCTCTGGTAACGCACTTCACCCAGCACCGCTGGATCGTCCCAACAGGGACCGCCGCGCAGCCCCACCGTCGGGGCTCACTGCGGTCGGCCAAGGCTCAGCTCCTCCTGGACCCTGCTCCGCCACGGGACGTTCGAGCGTGCCATTCGCGTGCCAGATCCTGCAGAGAACGACGGGGAACCGCGGGAACTTGACTCAGGTACGTCGAGACTCTAGCGCCACCCCAACGCAGGTCAACGCACCAACAGTCGCCAAGGAACCCAAGCTTCCCAAGCTGAGAGCGCGAGTTCGATTCTCGTCACCCGCTCCATGCGAAACCCCCAGGCCAGTGGCCCGGGGGTTCTTTGTTGTCTAGACCGGTGGGCGGAGTGCGCACCACATCCGCACCATTACGGCCAGCCGCCGACTTGACTAGCTCACCTGAGGCAGGACCGGAGCCAGCCCAAGTTCCCTCGCGATCGAGCGCAGGAACTGCTTGCGCGGCTTTCGGTACGTTGAACCCCTTCTGCATGTCCTCGGCAGCGGCTCGGTTCAGGCGGCTTCCCTCGGCAAACACCCCGAGCGCTCCAGCATCGCCCTTCTGCGAGAGCCAGTGCAGGCTGATCGTGGTCTCGAACATGGTGCGGAGCAGGATCAGTGCCTCATGACCGTATCCGTGATCGACGAGATACAGGGATGCCTCAGCAAGACGGTGCACCTCGTCGCACCATCCATGCCCAATGAGAACGGACCGGTACTTGCGCTGCTTCGTCTCGATAGGTCCCGCCGCCCGGCAGTCGGCGACCATCCTTCTCGACGGCCTCACGGTACTGCTCTGGAGGGACGCTACTCATGTACCTTCTCGTCTCGAATGGGATGAATAAGGCTACTTGAGTATGAACAGACTGGTTCGCGAATAATTGCCCAAACACAGAGTGCCGCTCTGGGTCGCCAACCGCCATACGTGAGGGGAGCGTTGGAAGCCCTCCCCTCACGGTGAAGCCGACAGACTTCACGAGACGGCGTGTTGAGCTGGGTCACACTTCTGCCTCGTCCGCTCAGCGCGGACCATGTCGTCGAGCCCGGCCGCCGCGTCACGCTGCCGCTCTTCATCGGAGTGCTGATAGATCAGCGCGGCTTTCTCGGAGGACTGGCCGGCGCGGACCACCGTGTCCTTGAGGGTGGCGCCTGAACGGGTCGAGAGGGTGTGTCCGGTGTGACGAAGATCGTAGAAGCGGAAGCCGCCTGGGAGACCGACTACGGCACGGGCACGCCGCCACTTCCGGCCGAAGGAGGTGCGGCGGAAGGGAGCTCCCTACGCCCCGCCGAAGACCAGGCCGTCAGGCCCCTTCCCGGCGAACCATGCGAGGTGTTGCTTTCACCTCCTTGTGGAGGAAGGCCGGAAGGACGACGGCCCGGACACCGCGTCGGACTCGGTACCGCCGGGAGCACGCTTGCCGTTGGTCCGCTCAGGCTCGGCGGCACGGACGCGGATCACCAGGTTGTCGAGGTCGACGTCACAGCGACGGAGGCCGACCAGCTCCTCGGGGCGCATGGGGCCGTACGCGCCGA
>NZ_FLSP01000044.1 GCF_900091315.1 Streptomyces sp. DI166 | reverse complement strand
CACCGCACCCGCCCGACCGCGACCGCCCGCCAGTCCGGCGGCCCGGCTCCCACCGCTCCGCCCCCGGCGAGCAGCAACCGCGCCCGCCGCACCCCGGCGTTCCGCCCGCTCAGCAGCCACAGCGCCGCCGCCCCGGCACAGGCCGCGGCCCCGCTCATCCCGACATCACCCATCGCACTCCCCGTTCCTCGTCTCGCATCCGTCATCCGCCGACAGCACACCCCGCTCCCGCAGCACCCCCCGCAACCACCCCCACCCCCGCTCGGCCACGAACGCCCAACCCCCACCGCAGCGCGGGAACCGTCCGCACCAACCCCGCCTCGTCCCGCTCCAGGACATGCACCTCGGCGATCCGCCGCAGCCCGTCCCGCCCCCGCACGAGATGCAGGACCACCGACAACGCCGCCGCCACCTGGCTGTGCAGCGCCGCCCGGTCGAGCCCCGCCGCCGTGCCGAGCGCCTCCAGCCGGGCCGGGACGTCGGCCGCCGCGTTGGCGTGGACCGTGCCGCAGCCGGCGTGGCCGGTGTTCAGCGCGGCCAGCAGATGCACCACCTCCGGTCCGCGCACCTCGCCGACGGCCAGCCGGTCCGGCCGCATCCGCAGCGCCTGGCGGACCAGGTCCTGGAGCGTGACGAGCCCGGCGCCCTCCTGGTTGGCGGGTCTGCTCTCCAGGCCCACGACGTGCGGGTGGTCGGGGCGCAGCTCCGCGGAGTCCTCGGCGAGCACGATGCGCTCACCCGGCCCGACGAGCCCGAGCAGCGCGCTGAGCAGGGTGGTCTTGCCGCTGCCGGTGCCGCCGCTGATGAGGAAGGACAGCCGTGCCTCGATCAGCGCCCGCAGCACCCGGTCGCCGCCCGGCGGCACGGTGCCGGCGGTCACCAGTTCGTCGAGCGTGAACGCCCGCGGCCGTACGACCCGCAGGGACAGACAGGTGCAGCCGACCGCCACCGGCGGCAGGACCGCGTGCAGCCGGGTGCCGTCGGGCAGGCGGGCGTCGGCCCAGGGCCGGGCGTCGTCCAGGCGCCGCCCCGCCACCGCGGCAAGCCGTTGCGCGAGGCGTCGTACGGCCGCCGCGTCGGGGAAGCGGACGCCGGTCAGCTCAAGTCCGCCGCCGCGGTCGACCCAGACCCGGTCCGGGGCGGAGACCAGCACATCGGTCACCGAGGGATCGGCGAGCAGGGGTTCCAGCGGCCCGCTGCCGACCAGCTCGGAGCGCAACCGCTCGGCCGCGCCCAGCACTTCGGCGTCCCCGAGCACCCGCCCCTGTTCGCGCAGCGCCTGCGCCACGCGCGCGGGCGTCGGTTCGGCCCCGCTCTCGGCGAGCCTGCGCCGCACCCCGTCGAGCAGCGCGGGGGTCGGCTCGCCCGCCATGGCAGCGGTGGTCATGCCCCCACCTCCATCAGCGCCCGCTCCCAGAAGTCCCGGCAGAACCGCGCCAGCGGTCCGCGGGCCGCCGCTCCCGGCGGGGCATCGCGGCGGCGCAGGGCCGGTTCGTTCGGGACCTCGCCCGCGAGGGGCAGGCCGAGGAGGCGGGCCATCTCGCCGCCGTCGAGGCCGGAGGCGTACGGGCCGCGCACCGCGAGGCGCAGGTCGCCGAGGACCATGGAGACGGCGGAGGCCACCCGTGCGGCGGCCGCGACGGCGCGCAGTTCGGCCGGGACCACGAGGAGGCAGAGGTCGAGCTGGGCGAGCACCTCGGCGACGCCGTCGTCGATCCGGCGCGGCAGGTCGACGACGACCGTGCCGCCGCGCCGCCGGGCGGCGGCCAGGACGGCCCGTACGGCCTGGGGCGGTACGGCGATGCAGTCGCCGCGGTCCCAGCTGAGCACCCTGAGGTCGTGCAGCCGGGGCAGTGACTCCTCCAGGGCTCCGCCGCCGACCCGCCCGCGCGAGGCGGCGAACGCCGGCCAGCGCAGCCCTTCGGCGCTCTCCCCGCCGAGGACCACATCGAGTCCGCCGCCCAGCGGATCGGCGTCCACGAGCAGGGTGCGCAGTCCCTCCCGCGCGGAGGTGACGGCGAGGGCGCACGCGAGCGTGGACGCCCCCGCGCCGCCCCGTCCGCCGATGACGCCGACGGTGAGGGCGGGTCTGCCGACTCCCTCGGCCACGTCGGCGATGCGGTCGACCAGCCACTGCTCGCCGTCCGGGAGCACCAGGACGTGGTCGGCGCCGATCTCGACGGCCCGGCGCCAGACGCCGGAGTCGTCCTGGTCCCGGCCGACCAGCACCACCCCACGCCTGCGGGCGGCGCCGCGCACCCGGCGCGCCGCGTCGTCGCCGACGAGGACGAGCGGTGCCGCCTCCCAGCTGCCGCGGGGTTCCGGGATGCCGTGATGGACCTCGGGTGTCGCCCCGGCCGCCGCGCACAGGCGCAGCAGGTCGTCCAGCAGGACGGCGTCCTCGGTGACGATCAGCGGTGCGCCCGGCCGGCCGGAGGCGGCGGGCGGTGGTTCCTGTGTGACGGTTGAGGCCACAATCTCCCCCTTGCTGCATCTCTCACAGAGCCCCTGAGGCCCCGCGATTCCCAAACGTGTGAAGAACGGGCAACCGGTCTCCATATGAGCGGCCGATACGAACCGGCCAAACTCGCCCGACTATCCGGAACCGGCCATGAAGTCGGCTCCGGCGGGGCGCGTCGGAATCACGGTGCAGCGAAGGCGGAAATCGTGTGGATCTTGGTCAAAAACTGTGGACGACTCAGCGCCTGTGAATATCGCTGTCACCCAAACCGGTGAGCGTTGTACCAACCCCCGTGCGACATCCGCAGAGCAGCGCGACAACTACACACAGTGACGAATCATGGGCATGCCGAAGAGGCGGACAGAGCCGCCTCGTTGTGGCCTCAAGGCCGGAGAAATAGGGAGAAAAACCGTTCGGACATGCGACGACCCCCGCCGGGGGGGAGAGCGGGGGTCGTCCCCACGGCCGACTCGGGGGGGGAGGAGTCGGACCGGGTTAGCACGGTCGCGAACGATCCGTGACTTCCATGGTGTACCCGAGAGCCCTCTCAGGCAAACCCACACGCCCCACCTTACGCCGAATGGGCTGCGCATATGCTCGGGGTCGTGGAAAACCACTCCTTGCCCCGCACAGCGGCCTTCTTTGACCTGGACAAGACGGTCATTGCGAAGTCGAGCACGCTCACGTTCAGCAAGTCCTTCTACCAAGGCGGTCTGATCAACCGCAGGGCCGCCTTGCGGACCGCATACGCCCAGTTCGTCTTCCGCGTCGGGGGTATGGACCATGACCAGATGGAGCGCACTCGGGAGTATCTCTCGGCGCTCGTCCGCGGCTGGAACGTCCAGCAGGTCAAGGAGATCGTCGCCGAGACCCTGCACGACCTGATCGACCCGATCATCTACGACGAGGCCGCCTCCCTCATTGAGGAGCACCACACCGCCGGCCGCGACGTGGTGATCGTGTCCACCTCGGGCGCCGAAGTGGTCGAGCCGATCGGCGAACTGCTGGGCGCCGACCGGGTGGTGGCCACCCGGATGGTCGTGGGAGAGGACGGCTGCTTCACCGGAGAGGTGGAGTACTACGCGTACGGCCCGACGAAGGCCGAGGCCGTCAAGGAGCTGGCCGCGTCCGAGGGGTACGACCTCGCGCGCTGCTACGCCTACAGCGACTCGGCGACCGACCTTCCGATGCTCCAGTCCGTCGGCCATCCGCACGCCGTGAATCCGGACCGGGCCCTGCGCCGCGAAGCCCTCGCGCGCGGGTGGCCGATTCTCGATTTCCACCGCCCGGTCCAGCTCAAGCAGCGGCTGCCCGCATTCTCGGTTTCCACCCGACCGGCCCTGGTGGCGGCGGCCGCCATAGGAGCCGCGGCGGCCACCGCCGGCCTCGTCTGGTACGCCAGCCGGCGCCGTACGGCCCTGGCCTGACCTGCGCCGACGCCGCGGGCCGGGCGGGCGCGCCCCAGCGGTGCCCGTTTGGCTCGCATTTGAACCCAAAAGTAAAGAACCGCAGTCAGGGCTTCCGCTTGCTCCGGAGCTGGAGTAGAAAGGAGTCAACGGCCCGCGAGACCAAAGGACATCCGAGAGGATCACCTTTAAAACGCAATTGGCCCCACGGACCGAGCATGAACATCGGGCACCCACGCGACGTCGACCCGTCGATTACGGGCCAGCCGCACCAGGTGACGGGCAAAGTCCCCGACCTGATGGGCAACATATCGAGGACGCTTGGTAACCCGGTGGACATGCCAGCGGCGGTACGGATTCTCGTACCGCCGCAACCCTGTTCGGGGGTCTTTCCGGGCCTGTCCCTTTCCTACGCCGCTCCGCGCTGCAGCGCCTCGCACACCGCCGTGGACTCGCGCGCCCCCAGCTCGACCGCCTTGCCGCAGTGCGCGATCCAGGCCGCCATCCCCTCGGGGGTGCCGGAGACATAGCCGTCGAGGGCCGTCAGGTAGGCCGCGCCGCCGAGTTCGGCGTAACCGACCTCCGACGGGCACACGGACTTCGGGTCGAGGCCGCTGCCCACCAGCACGATCCGCTCGGCCGCCCGCGCGACCAGGCCGTTGTGGGAGGTGAAGGGCCGCAGCGCCAGCAGCTCACCGTGCACCACGGCCGCGGTCACCAGGGCTGGGGCGGAGCCGCCCGCGATGATCAGCTCGGACAGGCCCTCCAGCCGGCCGTTGACCTCGGCGGCGCTCGGCAGCGGCAGCTCGACCAGCGGCTCGTCGACCGCCTCGCCCGCCTGGCGCGGACGCCCCACCTCGGGGCCGTTGGTCGCCGCGGCCACCAGGTGCAGCCGGGCCAGCACGCGCAACGGCGACTGCCGCCAGATGGACAGCAGTTGCCCCGCCTCGGCGGTCAGCCGCAGGGCGGCGCCCATCACGCGCGCCTCGTCGTCACCGCTGAAGTCGGTGCGCCGGCGGACCTCCTCCAGCGCCCAGTCGGCACCCGCCAGCGCCGCCGAGCCACGGGCGCCGCGCAGCGCCGCCTCGGAGGTGATCTCGTTGCTGCGGCGGCGCATGATCCGGTGTCCGTAGACCCGGTCCACGGCCTTGCGCACGGACTCCACGGACTCGGGCACACCGGGCAGCGCGCCCAGGGCCGCGAACGGATCGGCGGTCGCGCCTGTCGTACTCATGAGTACGACATTACGCACCCCGGGCCCCACCCCACGATCGAGTGGCCATCTTCACGTCCAGCCGTGTCGGCGCGGCCCGCGTCACTACGCTTACTGAACATGAAAATTGCTTTCGTCGGGAAGGGCGGCAGCGGCAAGACGACCCTGTCCTCCCTGTTCATCCGGCATCTGGCGGCGGCCGGTGCGCCGGTGGTCGCCATCGACGCCGACATCAACCAGCACCTCGGGGCCGCGCTCGGCCTGGAGGAGTCCGAGGCGGCCGCGCTGCCCGCGATGGGCGACCGGCTGACGCTGATCAAGAACTATCTGCGCGGCAGCAACCCGCGGATCACCTCCGCGGAGACGATGATCAAGACCACTCCGCCCGGCGAGGGCTCCCGGCTGCTCCGGGTGTGCGAGCCGAACCCGGTCTACGACGCCTGCGCGCGGCCGGTGGAACTCGACGGCGGCGCCGTCCGTTTGATGGTCACCGGCCCCTTCACCGACGCCGACCTGGGGGTCGCCTGCTACCACTCCAAGACCGGAGCGGTGGAGCTGTGCCTGAACCACCTCGTCGACGGCCCCGACGAATACGTCGTGGTCGACATGACGGCGGGCTCGGACTCCTTCGCCTCCGGCATGTTCACCCGCTTCGACATGACGTTCCTCGTCGCCGAGCCGACCCGGAAGGGGGTCTCCGTCTATCGCCAGTACAAGGAGTACGCCCGGGACTTCGGCGTCGAGCTGAAGGTCGTCGGCAACAAGGTGCACGGCGAGGAGGACCTCGACTTCCTGCGCGCGGAGGCCGGGGACGACCTGCTCGTCACGGTGGGGCACTCGGACTGGGTGCGCGCCATGGAGAAGGGGCGCCCGCCCCGGTTCGAGCTGCTGGAGGAGGCCAACCACCGCGCCCTGCACCGGATGCGGGAGGCCGCGGACGCCACCTACGAGCACCGCGACTGGGAGCGCTACACCCGCCAGATGGTGCACTTCCATCTGAAGAACGCCCAGGCGTGGGGGAACGAGCGGACGGGGGCCGACCTGGCCGCCCAGGTCGACCCCTCGTTCGTGCTCGACGAGAGCGTCGCCGCTCCCGCCTGAGCGGACGCGGTCGCTGCCGCCGCTACTGCCGGGCCGCCGGGGCCCCGGGTACGCCCTTCGGGGCCGGGGCCGGGCGGTCCGACAGGAAGGCGGCCCAGCCCTGCCTCGGCGCCTCGCCGACGCCCAGCGTGGTCAGCTTCTGCAGCACCTGCGGGTCCTGGGCATCCAGCCAGTCGGCGAGCTGGCGGAAGGAGACACAGCGCACCTCGGGCTTGTTGCAGACGGTCTCGATGACCTCCTCGACGGCACGCATGTAGGTGCCGCCGTTCCAGGACTCGAAGTGGTTGCCGATGATCAGCGGCGCGCGGTTGCCGTCGTAGGCGCGCTGGAAGCCCTGGAGGAGGCCGTCACGCATCTGGTCGCCCCAGAACGCGTACTTGTCGGGGTCGCCCTGGCTGGTGGTGCCGGACTGGTTGACCATGAAGTTGTAGTCCATGGTCAGCTGCTCGAAGGTGCGGCCGGGAAAGGGCACCAGCTGCATCGACAGGTCCCACAGGCCTTCCTTCTTCTTGGGCCAGACCTGGTTGTTGACGCCGCTGGTGTCGTAGCGGAAGCCCAACTCGCGGGCGGCCTGCATGAAGTTGGCGCGGCCCTCCAGGCAGGGGGTGCGGGCGCCGATGAGCTCCTTGTCGTAGTCGAAGGGCAGCGGCGCGGCCTTGTCCATCCCGGTGTTGGTCTTCCAGGACTTCACGAACTGCTTCGCCTGGGCGATCTCGTCCTTCCACTCCTCCACGGACCACTCGCCGACCCCGCCGCCCTTGCCGCAGAAGTGGCCGTTGAAGTGGGTGCCGATCTCGTTGCCCTCCAGCCAGGCGCCGCGCAGCTGCTCGACGGTGTCGGCGATGCCCTCCACGTCGTTGAAGCCGATGTCGGAGCGGCCCGGCGAGTGCTGCGGCGGCCGGTACTGGTCCCGCTTGTCCTCGGGAAGCATGTACACACCGCTCAGGAAGTACGTCATGGTCGCGTTGTTGGCCTTGGCGACCTTGCGGAAGTGCGAGAACAGGCGCTGGCCGTCCTCCCCGGCGCCGTCCCAGGAGAACACCACGAACTGCGGCGGCTTCTGACCCGGCTTCAGGCGTTCCGGCCGCGGCAGGTGGGGCTGGGCCCCGGTGTACGCGGTGGACCCATCGCCGATCAGCCGGACCGGGCTCTTGGGCGCCGCCTGGGCCGGCTTCTCCTTCTGCGGACCGGGGACTCCGCCCTTGGTGCCCTCACTGCCGCTCGTGCAGCCGGCGAGGGACGCGGCACAGACCGCGGCGACCACGGCGCCCGCGGCGATCTTCTGGGTGGCGGCCATGTTCCGCCCACCTACTTCCTTCTCTCGGGGCCAACGCCGACAGGGGCGTTTTCTGGCGTTCTGCCGGAAAAGCGACGACAGCGCGGCCAAGATCGCACGGACCCGAAAAGGAATTAGTAGGACAAGCCGACGAAACGGGCACTTCACTCATTCAGGTGAGGTATTCGCCCATTTGCCCGGAAACCCTATGCTCGCCCTTTACTCTGCATTACGATCCGTTTACTGAGCGTTGATTTATCCCGCCGCTGCATGCCGTGACCCACGGCCGCCGACCCGACCCCCACACCGCCGGGGGTGACCAGATCCGCGACCGCGCCGCCCCGGAGGAGACGGGAACCATGTCCGCCTGCGTCCCCACCCACACCACCGACACTCGGGCCGAGCCCGCCCATCCGTCCCACAGCCCGCCGCCCGTACGTCCCCGCCGCTTCCGCCTCGCCGGCGCCGATGTCTCCGCATCGGTCGCGGTCTTCCTGATCGCGCTGCCGCTCTCCCTCGGCATCGCGCTCGCCACCGGTGCACCGCTCCAGGCCGGGCTCGTCGCCGCCGCCGTCGGAGGGCTCGTCGCCGGCCGGCTCGGCGGGGCCCCGCTCCAGGTCAGCGGCCCCGCCGCCGGTCTCACCGTGGTCACCGCCGATCTCATCCAGCGCTACGGCTGGCGCACCACCTGCGCCATCACCGTCCTCGCCGGTGCCGCCCAGCTGGGCCTCGGCTGCCTGCGCGTGGCGCGCACCGCGCTCGCCGTCAGCCCCGCCATCGTCCACGGCATGCTCGCGGGCATCGGCGTCACCATCGCCGTCGCCCAGCTGCACATCGTCCTCGGCGGCACCCCGCAGAGCTCCGTCCCCGACAATCTGCGCGCCCTGCCCGCCCAGCTGGCCGAACTGCACCCGGCCGCCGTCTCGGTCAGCGGCCTCACCCTCGCCCTGCTGCTGCTCTGGCCGCACCTGCCCGGCCGGGCCGGACGCCTGCTGCGCCGGGTGCCCGCCGCCCTGATCGCCGTCGCCGGGGCCACCGCCGCCGCCTCGCTCGCCGCGCTGCGGCTGCCCAAGGTCGACCTGCCGTCCTGGCGCAGCCACGCCCTGGCCGGGCTCCCGGAAGGACCGGTGCTCGGCATCCTGGCGGCCGTGCTGACCGTCACCCTCGTATGCAGCGTGCAGTCGCTGCTCGGCGCGGTCGCCGTGGACAAGCTGGCCGCCGGCCGCCCCGGCCCGCCCGAGGGCGTCGGCCGCTCCGACCTGGACCGCGAACTGCTCGGCCAGGGTGCCGCCAACATCGTCTCCGGCGGCCTCGGCGGACTGCCGGTGGCCGGGGTCGCGGTGCGCAGTTCGGCGAATGTGAACGCCGGTGCCGTCAGCCGGAACTCCACGATGCTGCACGGCGTTCTGGTAGTAGTCGCCGCGCTGCTGATGGTCCCGCTCCTGGAGCTGATCCCGCTCGCCTCGCTCGCCGCCCTGGTGATGGCCGTCGGTATCCGCATGGTGTCCCTGCACCACATCCGCACGGTGACCCGCCACCGCGAGGTGCTCGTCTACGCCGTCACCACCGCCGGCGTGGTCTTCCTCGGCGTCCTGGAGGGCGTGACGCTGGGGATCGCCGTCGCCGTCGCCGTCTCCCTGCACCGCCTCGCCCGCACCCGTATCACCCATGACGAGAAGGAAGGAGTCCATTACGTCCATGTCCGAGGCCAGTTGACCTTCCTCGCCGTGCCCCGGCTCAGCCGGACCCTGCACCTCGTACCCCAAGGGGCCCGTGCCGTCGTGGAGCTGGACGGCTCCTTCATGGACCACGCGGCGTACGAGACGCTCCAGGACTGGCAGAACACCCATACCGCGCGGGGCGGTTCGGTCGAGTTGCACGGCCGCAGGGCGGGGCTGCGGATCGCCGAGCCCGGGGTCCCCGACACCGCGACCACGGCATCCGGGACCGCCGTACCGGCGGGCGCGCAGGCCGGGTGCCGGTGCCGCCCCTGGACGCCCTGGCGCAACCACCAGTGCGAGGAGCCCTCGCCGGACGCCCGACCGGACGGCCCACACCGCGCCGGTTCCGGAAACGGTGTGCCGACGGATTCGGCCCGGCACGGCCACGGGCCGAGCGGGCGGGAACTGGCGCGCGGTATCAGCGCGTTCCAGCGCAACACCGCGCCGCTGGTGCGCGGTGAGCTGGCCCGGCTGGCGCGGGAGGGACAGCGGCCCTCCCAGCTCTTCCTCACCTGCGCCGACTCGCGGCTGGTCACCTCGATGATCACCTCCAGTGGTCCCGGTGATCTGTTCGTGGTGCGCAATGTGGGCAACCTGGTCCCGCCTCCGCTGCCCGGCGGGGCGACCTTCCGGTCCAGCGAGGAGAGCGGGGACGACTCGGTGGCCGCCGCGATCGAGTACGCGGTGGACGTGCTGAAGGTCCGGTCCATCACGGTGTGCGGGCACTCCGGATGCGGGGCGATGCAGGCGCTGCTCAGCTCCGAGCCGGGCCGTGCGCGCAGCCCGCTCGGGCGGTGGCTGCGGCACGGCATGCCGAGCCTGGAGCGCCTGGCCGACGCGGGCAGGCCGTGCCCGAGGCTCGCCGGGCGGGCGCCCGCCGACGCCGCCGAGCAGCTCTGCCTGACCAATGTGGTCCAGCAGCTGGAGCACCTGCGCGCCCACGACTCGGTGGCACGGGCGCTGCGGGACGGGGCACTGGAGCTGCACGGGATGTACTTCCATGTGGGTGAGGCTCAGGCGTACCTGCTCACCGGGCACGGCGGGGAGCAGCTCTTCGACCATGTGCGCGCGGCGGAGCTGCCGGCCTGAGGGCGGGCCCGGGACCATAGGTGTGAAAGGCGACACAGGCCCTGAACTCTCCCTGGTCAGCGTCCGTGGGTACGTGTGACGCCGCCTACCGGACAACAGCCGTGACAGGGCCGTGGACAGGTCCACAGACAGGTCTAAACCAATTTCCCGTCGGCCCTTGTCATCGGGCCCCCGGGTCTGATGAGCTGTGGCCTGGGACACAACGGACACCCTGGGAAAGGGAGATGTCGTGAGCAACGAAAGCCTGGCCAACCTCTTGAAAGAGGAGCGACGCTTCGCGCCGCCCGCTGACCTGGCCGCCAACGCCAACGTCACGGCTGAGGCGTACGAACAGGCCAAGGCTGACCGGCTCGGCTTCTGGGCCGAGCAGGCCCGTCGGCTGACCTGGGCCAAGGAGCCGACCGAGACGCTGGACTGGTCGAACCCGCCGTTCGCCAAGTGGTTCAAGGACGGCACGCTCAACGTCGCGTACAACTGCGTGGACCGCCATGTGGAGGCCGGGCTCGGCGACCGGGTCGCCATCCACTTCGAGGGTGAGCCCGGCGACAGCCGCGCCCTCACCTACGCCGAGCTCAAGGACGAGGTCTCCAAGGCGGCGAACGCGCTGCTGGAGCTGGGTGTCCGCAAGGGCGACCGGGTCGCCGTCTACATGCCGATGATCCCCGAGACGGCCGTGGCGATGCTCGCCTGCGCCCGGATCGGTGCCGCCCACTCCGTCGTCTTCGGCGGCTTCTCCGCCGACGCGCTCGCCACCCGTATCCAGGACGCCGACGCCAAGGTGGTCATCACCTCCGACGGCGGCTACCGGCGCGGCAAGCCGTCCGCGCTCAAGCCGGCCGTCGACGAGGCCATCGCCAAGGTGGACAACGTCGAGCACGTCCTCGTCGTCCGGCGCACCGGTCAGGAGGTCGCCTGGGACGACAGCCGGGACGTGTGGTGGCACGAGCTGGTCGAGCGGCAGAGCGCCGAGCACACCCCGGAGGCGTTCGAGGCCGAGCAGCCGCTGTTCATCCTCTACACCTCCGGCACGACGGGTAAGCCGAAGGGCATCCTGCACACCTCCGGCGGCTACCTCACCCAGACGGCCTACACCCATCACGCCGTCTTCGACCTCAAGCCGGAGACCGACGTCTACTGGTGCACCGCCGACGTCGGCTGGGTCACCGGGCACTCCTACATCGTCTACGGCCCGCTCGCCAACGGCGCCACCCAGGTCATGTACGAGGGCACCCCGGACACCCCGCACCAGGGCCGGTTCTGGGAGATCATCCAGAAGTACGGGGTGACGATCCTGTACACGGCGCCCACCGCGATCCGTACGTTCATGAAGTGGGGCGACGACATCCCCGCCAAGTTCGACCTGTCGAGCCTGCGCATCCTGGGCTCGGTGGGCGAGCCGATCAACCCCGAGGCGTGGATCTGGTACCGCAAGCACATCGGCGCGGACCGCACCCCGATCGTGGACACCTGGTGGCAGACCGAGACCGGCGCGATGATGATCTCGCCGCTGCCCGGCGTCACCCACACCAAGCCCGGTTCCGCGCAGACCCCACTGCCCGGTATCTCCGCGACCGTCGTCGACGACGAGGCCAACGAGGTGCCCAACGGCGGTGGCGGCTACCTGGTGCTGACCGAGCCGTGGCCGTCGATGCTGCGCACCATCTGGGGCGACGACCAGCGGTTCATCGACACCTACTGGTCGCGTTTCGAGGGCAAGTACTTCGCCGGTGACGGTGCCAAGAAGGACGACGACGGCGATGTCTGGCTGCTCGGCCGCGTCGACGACGTCATGCTCGTCTCCGGCCACAACATCTCCACCACCGAGGTCGAGTCGGCGCTCGTCTCGCACCCCTCGGTCGCCGAGGCGGCCGTGGTCGGCGCCGCGGACGAGACCACCGGTCAGGCGATCGTCGCCTTCGTGATCCTGCGGGGCACCGCCGCGGAGACCGACGACCTGGTCGCGGAGCTGCGCAACCACGTCGGCGCCACGCTCGGCCCGATCGCCAAGCCCAAGCGGATCCTGCCGGTCGCGGAGCTGCCCAAGACCCGCTCCGGCAAGATCATGCGCCGTCTGCTGCGCGACATCGCCGAGAACCGTGAGCTGGGAGACGTCACCACGCTGACCGACTCCACGGTGATGGACCTCATCCAGGCCAAGCTGCCGGCCGCGCCGAGCGAGGACTGACCACCTCCAACAGCCCATGAGCGGAGCGCTCCACTCCGGAGCGCTCCGCTCATGGGTAACGGCCCTCATATGCCGGGGCGGCACAGGTTAGGTACGCTAAACAACACGTAAAGTTCCACAAGGTGCGCCGGGAAGTCTGGTCGGCAAGTGTTTGTGCTGCCCGCTTCCCGGAGGTTCCCGTGTCCACGCCCCGCACCCCCCGCAAGGTCCTCGGGCGGCTGTCCCTGCCCGAGCGGAACTTCGTCGCGGACGCGCTGCGCACCGAGACCGTCGGCGGTGTCCTGCTCCTCGCCGCCGCCGTGGCCGCCCTGATCTGGGCGAACGTCCCCGTGCTGAGCGACAGCTACGCCGAGGTCAGCCACTACCACATAGGCCCCTCGGCCCTCGGCCTCGATCTGTCGATCGCGCACTGGGCGGCCGACGGACTGCTCGCGATCTTCTTCTTCGTCGCCGGTATCGAGCTCAAACGCGAACTGGTCGCCGGTGACCTGCGCGACCCCAAGGCGGCCGCACTGCCCGTGGTCGCCGCGCTGTGCGGCATGGCCGCCCCCGCGCTCGTCTACACGCTGACCAACCTCTCCGGCGACGGCTCCCTGGCCGGCTGGGCCGTGCCCACCGCCACCGACATCGCCTTCGCGCTCGCCGTGCTCGCCGTGATCGGCACCTCGCTGCCGAGCGCCCTGCGCGCCTTCCTGCTCACCCTCGCCGTCGTCGACGACCTCTTCGCCATCCTGATCATCGCGGTCTTCTTCACCGAGACCCTGAACTTCGCGGCCCTCGGCGGCGCCGTCGCCGGCCTGGTGGTCTTCTGGCTGCTGCTGCGCAAGGGCGTGCGCGGCTGGTACATCTACGTGCCCCTCGCGCTGGTCATCTGGGCGCTGATGTACAACAGCGGCATCCACGCCACCATCGCCGGTGTCGCCATGGGCCTGATGCTGCGCTGCCACCCCCACGAGGGCGAGGAGCACTCCCCCGGCGAGCACATCGAGCACCTGGTCCGGCCGCTCTCGGCAGGGGTGGCCGTCCCACTGTTCGCCCTGTTCAGCGCCGGTGTCGTGCTGTCCGGAGACGCGCTCGGCAAGGTGTTCACCCATCCGGAGACCCTGGGTGTGGTGCTCGGGCTGGTGGTCGGCAAGACGGTCGGCATCTTCGGCGGCACCTGGCTGACCGCGCGGTTCACCCGGGCCTCGCTCAGCGACGACCTGGCCTGGGCGGACCTGTTCGCGGTGGCCACCCTCGCCGGGATCGGGTTCACCGTCTCGCTGCTCATCGGCGAGCTGGCCTTCGAGGGCGACGCCGCCCTCACCGACGAGGTCAAGGCCTCCGTGCTCATGGGCTCCCTGATCGCGGCCCTGCTGGCGACGGTGCTGCTGAAGATCCGCAACGCCAAGTACCGGCGGATGATCGAGACCGAGGAGCGCGACGACGACCACTCGGGCATCCCCGACATCTACGAGGAGGACGACCCGGAGTACCACCTGCGGATGGCCGCCATCCACGAGCGCAAGGCCGCCGAGCACCGGCGGATCGCCGAGGAGAAGGCCGCGGAGCTGGAGCGGCTTGCCGAAGTGGCGGGCGGGGCAGGCGAGGAGAACGAGCGTCGGGCATGATCTGACGGGACGGTACAAAAGTCGAGACCTCACCCAGACGGTCAGAAGAGGGAGAACGCGATGAGCGCACCCGACGGCAGCCCGGTCGGCGCCGAACGCAGCATCGGCCAGCTGTTCGCCTCGGCGACGACCGAGATGTCGGCCCTGGTGCACGACGAGATCGCCCTGGCCAAGGCACAGCTCAAGCAGGACGTGAAGCGCGGTGCGACCAGCGGCGGCGCGTTCATGGTGGCCGGCGGTGTGCTGGTGTTCTCCCTGCCGATGCTCAACTTCGCCCTGGCGTACGGCATCCGGACCTGGAGCGACTGGAACCTCGCCATCTGCTTCCTGCTCTCCTTCGCCGCGAACGTGCTCATCGCCGTGGTGCTCGCGCTGATCGGCGTCTACTTCGCGAAGAAGGCCAAGAAGAGCAAGGGCCCGCAGAAGGTCGCCGCCTCGATGAAGGAGACCGCGGGCGTCCTGCAGAAGGCCAAGCCGCACCCGCGTCCGGCGCCGGAGCTGGAGGACCGGTCGCCCGCCGCCATCGAGGCTGTGGCACGCTCGTCGTCATGACGGACCCGGCCACCCCTTCGGCGCAATCCGCCTCGGTCGCACGACTCGACGGCCCCTGGACCCACCGGGACGTGGCCGCCAACGGCGCGCGCTTCCACATCGCCGAGATGGGCGACGGGCCGCTGGTGATGCTCCTGCACGGCTTCCCGCAGTTCTGGTGGACCTGGCGGCACCAGCTCCCGGCGCTCGCGGACGCCGGGTTCCGGGCGGTCGCCATGGACCTGCGGGGCGTCGGCGGCAGCGACCGCACCCCGCGCGGCTACGACCCGGCCAACCTGGCGCTCGACATCACCGGCGTGATCCGCTCCCTCGGCGAGCCGGACGCCGCCCTCGTCGGCCACGACCTGGGCGGCTACCTGGCCTGGACGGCGGCGGTGATGCGCCCGAAGCTCGTACGGCGCCTGGCGGTGGCGTCCATGCCGCATCCGCGGCGCTGGCGCTCGGCGATGCTCTCCGACGTCCGGCAGACCTCCGCGTCCTCCTACATCTGGGGGTTCCAGCGGCCCTGGATCCCGGAGCGCCGGCTCACCGCCGACGACGGGGCGCTGGTCGGGCGGCTGATCCGGGACTGGTCCGGGCCGCGGCTGCCGGAGGACGACGCGGTGGACACGTACCGTCGCGCGATGTGCATCCCCTCCACCGCGCACTGCTCGATCGAGCCGTACCGCTGGATGGTCCGCTCGCTGGCCCGGCCGGACGGCATCCAGTTCAACCGCCGGATGAAGCGCCCGGTGCGGGTGCCGACCCTGCATCTGCACGGCTCCCTGGACCCCGTGATGCGCACCCGCAGCGCGGCCGGCTCCGGAGAGTACGTGGAAGCCCCGTACCGCTGGCGCCTGTTCGACGGACTCGGACACTTCCCGCATGAGGAGGATCCGGTCGCTTTCACATCGGAACTGGTCAATTGGCTGCAGGACCCCGAACCCGATCGGTGACGGTTCAAAAGCTCCGGGTATCGGTGGCTGAACACCTGTCCTACGAACGGCCACTTGCCCGGCGCATAGGCCAATTGGGGGCCCTGGGGGCGGTTATCGACCTTGGGGCAGGGGCAGACGTCGGGGTATGGGCTGGACGCACGACTACAACGACGTAGCACGCAACCGCCGCTCGGGCAGCTCTCTGAGCGGCCGCCAGGGCGGCAGCGCCCCGCAACTCGCGGGATCCGACCCCCGGGTGGGGATTCCGCGCATCCTGCGCCGCCGGGCCCGCTGGGTCTCGGTGCGCCTGCGCCACCCACGCGGCTGAGCCGCGGGGCTCACAGCGCGCAGCTGTCGCTGTCCACCTGCTGGTTCGCGGTACGCCCGGCGGCGATGTCCTCCTTGACCTCGTCCGCGGTGAGCGCGTAGCCGGTCTCGGCGTCGTCGAGGGACTTCGCGAAGACCACTCCGTACACCTTGCCCTCGGGCGTGAGCAGCGGGCCGCCGGAGTTGCCCTGGCGGACGGTCGCGTACAGCGAGTACACATCGCGGTGCACGGTGCCGCGGTGGTAGATGTCCGGGCCGTTGGCCGGTATACGGCCTCGGACGCGGGCCGCGCGGACGTCGTAGGCGCCGTTCTCCGGGAAGCCCGCGATGATCGCGCCGTCCCCGCTGCGCGCGTCGGTGGAGGTGAACTGCAGCGCGGGCGCGTCCAGATCCGGTACGTCGAGGACCGCGATGTCGCGCTTCCAGTCGTACAGGACGACCTGGGCGTCGTACTTGCGGCCCTCCCCGCCTATCTGGACGGTGGGTTCGTCGACGCCGCCCACCACATGGGCGTTGGTCATCACCCGGCGGTCGGCGAAGACGAAGCCGGTGCCCTCCAGGACCTTGCCGCAACTGTCCGCGGTGCCCACGACCTTGACGATGGACCGCTTGGCGCGGGTGGCCACCGCGCTGTTGGCGAGCGCCGGGTCGGGCGGCTTGACGTCGGTGATGGGCTCGTTGGCGAACGGGCTGAAGACCTGCGGGAAGCCGTTCTGCGCGAGGACGGAGGAGAAGTCCGCGAACCAGGTGTCGGCCTGGGCGGGCAGCGCCCGGGCGACCCCGAGCAGCACCTTGGAGTTGCGGACCTCCTTGCCGAGCGTCGGCAGGGTGGTGCCGGCCAGGGCGGAGCCGATCAGCCACGCGACCAGGAGCATCGCGACGACATTGACCAGGGCGCCGCCGGTGGCGTCCAGGGCGCGGGCCGGGGACCAGGTGATGTAGCGGCGCAGCTTGTTGCCGAGGTGGGTGGTCAGGGCCTGGCCCACGGAGGCGCAGACGATCACCACTATGACGGCGACCACCGCGGCGGTCGTGCTCACCTCGGAGTTGTCCGTCAGGGCGTCCCAGATCACCGGGAGCAGATAGACGGCGACGAGTCCGCCGCCGAGGAAACCGATCACCGACAGGATGCCGACGACGAAGCCCTGCCGGTAGCCGACGATCGCGAACCACACCGCGGCGAGCAGCAGCAGGATGTCCAGCACGTTCACCGCTTAACGCCTCGCCTCGTCACTTCCCGGCCCCCCGATTTTCACAGAACACGGCGACCACCCTGTCACGACCGCCAGTCGAGCGGGACCTGCTTCTCCCGGTCCCAGGGCCGCTCCCAGCCCGCGAAGTGCAGCAGTCTGTCGATGATCCCGGCGGTAAAACCCCAGACCAGAGCCGATTCGACCAGGAATGCCGGACCTCGGTGGCCGCTGGGGTGGACCGCGGTGGCGCGGTTGGCGGCGTCCGTGAGATCCGCCACGGGGACGGTGAAGACCCGGGCCGTCTCGTTCGGATCCACGACCCCGACCGGGCTCGGCTCGCGCCACCAGCCGAGGACGGGAGTGACCACGAAGTGACTGACCGGGATGTACAGCCGGGGCAGGACGCCGAAGAGCTGGACCCCGGACGGGTCGAGACCGGTCTCCTCCTCGGCCTCGCGCAGCGCGGCCCGCAGCGGCCCGTCGGCCTTCGGGTCGCCGTCCTCGGGGTCGAGGGCGCCGCCGGGGAAGGAGGGCTGGCCCGCGTGGGAGCGCAGCGAGCCCGCCCGCTCCATCAGCAGCAGCTCGGGGCCGCGCTCGCCCTCGCCGAACAGGACCAGTACGGCCGACTGCCGCCCGGTGCCGTTCTCCGGCGGCAGGAAGCGGCTGAGCTGGGTCGGCTCGACGGTCTCCACGGCGTGCACGACCGGGTCCAGCCAGGCGGGCAGGCCCTCCTTGCTGAGTGTCACCGGCATGCCCTGTGTATGGCTCGCTCGTGTCATCGCCACCCCCGTCGTCCTGCCGATTCCAACGCCGGGCGACGCCGAGATCGTTCCTGTGCCGGACCCTGAGACTTCCCCGGAGACCGGCCCCGACGCCTTCTCAGGGGCAGGTTGGGGCCCGTCATCCGGCCCCCAGCGGCGGGGCCGCCTTGCCACCGGCGTCGAGATAGGCCTGCGGGGGCTTCAGACGCTGGCCCGGGAAGCCGCCCTTCTCGTACTTCAGGAGCTTCTTGGCCTTCTCCGGGTCCGTCTCGCCCTCGCCGTACGCGGGGCAGAGCGGGGCGATGGGGCAGGCGCCGCAGGCCGGCCTGCGGGCGTGGCAGATCCGGCGGCCGTGCCAGATCACGTGGTGCGAAAGGTCGGTCCAGTCACTCTTGGGGAACAGCGCCCCGATCTCGGCCTCGATCTTGTCCGGGTCGGTCTGCTCGGTCCACTTCCAGCGCCGCACCAGCCGCTGGAAGTGCGTGTCCACGGTGATGCCGGGCCGCCCGAAGGCGTTGCCGAGCACCACGAAGGCGGTCTTGCGGCCGACGCCGGGCAGCTTGACCAGGTCCTCCAGCCGCCCCGGCACCTCGCCGCCGAACTGCTCGGTCAGCGCCTTGGACAGCCCTATCACCGATCTGGTCTTGGCCCGGAAGAACCCGCACGGCCGCAGGATCTCCTCGACCTCCTCCGGGTTGGCGGCGGCCAGGTCCTCGGGGGTGGGGTACTTGGCGAAGAGCGCGGGGGTGGTCTGGTTGACGCGCAGGTCGGTGGTCTGGGCGGACAGCACCGTGGCGACCAGGAGCTGGAAGGGGTTCTCGAAGTCCAGTTCGGGGTGGGCGTAGGGGTAGACCTCGGCGAGCTCGCGGTTGATACGGCGGGCTCGGCGGACGAGGGCGGTGCGGGACTCGGGTTTGGCGGGTCTCGCGGCCGCGCGTTTCGCGGGGGCCGCCTTCTCCGCGGGGGCCGCCTTGTTCGCTGCCGCCGCTTTCTTCGTGGCGGCTGCTTTCTTCGTGGCGGCCGCTTTCTTGGTGGCCACCGCCTTCTTCGCGGTCGCCGTCTTCTTCACCGCGGCCACTGCACGCTTTGCCGCTTTTGCCGGTTTCTTTGCGCCACCAGAGTTCTGTTCGCCCACAGCGGAATCACGACGTACAACCACCCGCCCAGCCCCCTTGGCCTGTGCTCTCACCGGCGATTTGGACACCCGGCCAGCCTAAAGCCCGGCACCGACATCCGCCCCGAGCCCTGAAGATCGGCGCCCAATTGGACCCCTGCCGCTTAACTCGGGACACCTGTGCGGCATCCTTGTGACAGATCACACTGTTTGGACGGTCCGGCAAAATGGGGAGCACGGTCCCCTGGTACCAAGGGGGAGCAAGATCCCCTGAGCAGGTCGACAAGGAGAGAACTCGTGGACGACGTTCTGCGGCGCAACCCGCTCTTCGCGGCGCTCGATGACGAGCAGTCCGCGGAGCTCCGCGCCTCCATGAGTGAGGTGACCCTCGCGCGCGGCGACTCCCTCTTCCACGAGGGCGACCCCGGAGACCGGCTCTACGTGGTCACCGAGGGCAAGGTCAAGCTCCACCGCACCTCCCCCGACGGTCGCGAGAACATGCTCGCCGTCGTCGGCCCCGGTGAGCTCATCGGTGAGCTGTCGCTCTTCGACCCGGGCCCGCGTACGGCGACCGCCACCGCACTCACCGAGGTCAAGCTGCTCGGCCTCGGCCACGGCGACCTCCAGCCCTGGCTGAACGCGCGCCCCGAGGTGGCCACCGCGCTGCTGCGCGCCGTCGCCCGCCGTCTGCGCCGCACCAACGACGCCATGTCCGACCTGGTCTTCTCGGACGTGCCGGGCCGTGTCGCACGCGCCCTGCTGGATCTGTCGCGCCGGTTCGGCGTGCAGTCCGAGGAGGGCATCCACGTCGTGCACGACCTCACGCAGGAGGAGCTGGCCCAGCTGGTCGGCGCGTCCCGCGAGACGGTCAACAAGGCCCTCGCCGACTTCGCCCAGCGCGGCTGGCTGCGCCTGGAGGCCCGCGCGGTGATCCTCCTGGACGTCGAGCGCCTGGCCAAGCGTTCCCGCTGACGCCCACCGCTCGGCCGTACGGCTGTCACAGGGCCCGTCTCCTCGCGAGGCGGGCCCTGTTTCCGTGTGCCTGACCACAGTGGCTTTGGCACAGTGAGGTCATGGCTGACACGGCGCTGGGCAAGGGTCTCGACGGTCAGGGGTACATCGCGCGCGAGGGCTCGCTCGCCCTGGTGTCCGACGACTTCCGGCCCGTGGTCGCCGCGGCCCGCGACCGGCTGCTGGACGTCTTCGGGGCGCGGATGCACAGCGCCTACCTCTACGGGTCGATTCCGCGCGGCACCGCGCGCGTGGGGCACAGCGACCTCGATCTGCTGGTCGTGCTGCACGCCGAGCCGACCGACGCCGACCGCGAGGACGCGCGCGTGCTCGGCGAGGGGCTGGACAAGGAGTTCCGGCGCATCGACGGGGTCGGCACGCTGCTGTACGGCAAGGCGCGCGTGCTCAGCGAACCGGAGCGGCACGACCTGGGGTGGTTCGTCGCCTGCCTGTGCACCCCACTGCTCGGCGAGGACCTCGCCGAGTACCTGCCGCGCTACCGGCCCGACTCCCTCCTCGCGCGGGAGACCAACGGCGACCTCGCCCTGCTGCTGCCCCGCTGGCGCGAGCGGATCACCGCCGCCGACTCCGAGGAGGCCCGCAGGCCCCTCGTACGGCTCCTGTCCCGCCGTCTCGTCCGCACCGGGTTCACCCTGGTCATGCCGCGCTGGAACGGCTGGACGAGCGATCTGACGGAGATGGCGGAGGCCTTCGGCGCGTACTACCCGGAGCGCGCCGAGCAGATGCGCGCCGCGGCGGTCCGCGGCTACGAGCCGGTGGGCGACGCGGCCGTCCTGCGGTCCTACGTCGGCGACCTGGGCCCGTGGCTGGCGGAGGAGTACGCGCGCGTGCACGGCGTGAAGGCGCCGCGGCCCGACTAGAGAGCGCCTATGACGCCGTTCCAATGGCGCCTAGATGAGCCCGTGCTCGGTCAGGTAGTCCAGCTGGGCCCGTACCGACAGCTCCGCCGCCGGCCACAGGGAGCGGTCCACGTCCGCGTACACGTGCTCCACGACCTGCTGGGGCGTCCGGAAGCCGTTCTCGACCGCGGTCTCGACCTGGGCGAGGCGGTGGGCGCGGTGGGCGAGGTAGAACTCGACGGCGCCCTGCGCGTCCTCCAGGACCGGGCCGTGGCCGGGGAGCACCGTGTGCACGCCGTCGTCGACGGTGAGTGAGCGCAGACGGCGCAGGGAGTCCAGGTAGTCCCCGAGACGGCCGTCGGGGTGGGCCACGACGGTCGTTCCGCGCCCCAGGATGGTGTCACCGGTCAGCACCGCTTGATCGGCCGGGAGATGGAAGCACAGGGAGTCGGCGGTGTGGCCCGGGGTCGGGACCACCCTCAGCTCCAGGCCGCCGACGCGGACCACGTCCCCGGCGCCGAGCCCCTCGTCGCCGAGGCGCAGCGCCGGGTCCAGGGCGCGCACCTTGGTACGGGTGAGCTCGGCGAAGCGGGCGGCGCCCTCGGCGTGGTCGGGGTGGCCGTGCGTCAGCAGGGTGAGCGCGACGCGTTTGCCCGCCTTCTCGGCGGTGTCGATGACATTGCGCAGGTGGCCGTCGTCCTGTGGGCCCGGGTCGACCACGACGGCCACGTCGGAGTCGGGCTCGGACAGGATCCAGGTGTTCGTGCCGTCCAGGGTCATCGCGGAGGCGTTGGGCGCGAGGACGTTCACCGCGCGCGGGGTGGCGGGGCCCGAGTGAACCCCGCCCCGCGGCTGGCCGGGAAGGGTGCTGGCGTCCGTCATGCGGGGGCTCCACCGGTCGGAGTGGTCGGGATGTGCTTGGTGAACTCGGCGTGTCCCGGCCAGGACAGCACGATCTCACCGTCCTCCAGGCGCGCCTCGGCGATGATCGGCGTCATGTCCCGCGCGGGGGCGGCGGCGAGCGCCTCGGCGGCCGTTCGGCACCGCATCAGCTGGCGCAGGGTGGCGATGGTGGGCGGCATCATCAGCAGCTCGCCCTTGTCGTACGCCGCCGCCGCGTCCCCGGGGGCGGTCCATACGGTGCGGTCGGCCTCCGTGGAGACGTTGCGCGTGCGCTGGCCCTCGGGCAGGGCGGCGACGAAGAACCAGGTGTCGTAGCGGCGGCTCTCGAACTCCGGGGTGATCCAGCGGGTCCAGGCGCCGAGCAGATCGGAGCGGAGGACCAGGCCGCGGCGGTCGAGGAACTCGGCGAACGAGAGGTCCCGGGCGACCAGGGCGGCACGGTCGGCCTCCCAGTCCTCGCCGGTGGTGTCGCCGACGACGGTCTCCGGGGTCGGGCCCGCGAGCAGGACGCCCGACTCCTCGTACGTCTCGCGTACGGCGGCGCAGACGATCGCCTGGGCGCCCAGCTCGTCGACGCCGAGGCGATCCGCCCACCACGCGCGCGTGGGGCCCGCCCAGCGGACCTGGTGGTCGTCGTCGCGCGGGTCGACGCCGCCGCCGGGGTAGGCGTAGGCGCCGGCCGCGAAGGCCATGGAGGCGCGTCTGCGCAGCATGTGCACGGCGGGGCCGGTGTCGGTGTCCTTCAGGAGCATGACCGTCGCCGCGCGTTTGGGCGGCACCGGGGTGAGGGCGCCGTCCGCGAGTGCGCGGATGCGGTCGGGCCACTCCGGGGGATACCACTGACCGTTCGCCATGTCCGGAGGCTATCTCGGGGCGCGCGGATGTTCGAGAGGTGGCCGGGTGGGGTGGGGGTGCGGGGAGGTGGGTGCGCTTGCCGGCGCCGGCAGGGTGCCGCTGCGCCCACCCGTGCCGCCCCAGCGGCACGACTGCCCGCAGCTACGGCGGAAAGCACAGCACCCCGCCCCGTCGCCCTCCTACGCCGAAGCCAGCTCCACCTGGACCTCGACCTCCACCGGTGCGTCCAGCGGGAGGACCGCCACGCCCACCGCGCTACGGGCGTGGACGCCCTTGTCGCCGAGGACCTGGCCGAGGAGTTCACTGGCGCCGTTGATGACGCCCGGCTGGCCGGTGAAGTCCGTGGCGGAGGCCACGAAGCCGACGACCTTGACCACGCGGGCGATCCGGTCCAGGTCACCGGCGACCGACTTCACCGCGGCGAGGGCGTTGAGCGCGCAGGTGCGGGCCAGCTCCTTGGCCTCCTCCGCCGTGACCTCCGCGCCCACCTTGCCGGTGACCGGGAGCTTGCCGTCCACCATGGGGAGCTGGCCGGAGGTGTAGACGTACACACCGGACCGCACGGCGGGCTGGTACGCGGCCAGCGGCGCCGCCACGGCGGGCAGCGTCAGCCCCAGTTCGGCGAGCCTCGCCTCGACCGCGCTCACGCCTGCTTCTCCCGCTTCAGGTAGGCCACCAGCTGCTCGGGGTTGTTCGGCCCGGGCACGACCTGGACGAGCTCCCAGCCGTCCTCGCCCCAGGTATCCAGAATCTGCTTCGTGGCGTGGACGAGCAGAGGCACAGTCGCGTATTCCCACTTGGTCATGTGGCCGACTTTAGCCCCTGTCGTAACAGCACTCGCGCGCACGTTGTCCACAGCCTCCGGCGTGATCCGGCGACCGACTGGTTAGGCTCGAATACGTGAGCAGGCTCCAGGTCGTCAGCGGCAAGGGCGGGACCGGAAAGACCACGGTCGCCGCCGCGCTCGCGCTCGCCCTCGCCACCGAGGGAAAGCGCACGCTCCTCGTCGAGGTCGAGGGCAGGCAGGGCATCGCGCAGCTCTTCGAGACAGAGGCGCTGCCCTACGAGGAGCGGAAGATCGCCGTCGCTCCTGGGAGCGGGGAGGTGTACGCGCTGGCCATCGACCCCGAACTGGCCCTTCTGGACTACCTCCAGATGTTCTACAAGATGGGCGGCGCGGGCCGGGCCCTGAAGAAGCTCGGCGCCATCGACTTCGCCACCACCATCGCCCCGGGACTGCGCGACGTCCTGCTGACGGGCAAGGCGTGCGAGGCGGTCAGGCGCAAGGAGAAGAGCGGGCGGTTCGTCTACGACTACGTCGTCATGGACGCCCCGCCCACCGGCCGCGTCACCCGCTTCCTGAACGTCAACGACGAGGTGGCGGGCCTCGCCAAGATCGGCCCGATACACAATCAGGCGCAGGCCGTGATGCGGGTGCTGAAGTCCCCGGAGACGGCCGTGCACCTGGTGACGCTGCTGGAGGAGATGCCGGTCCAGGAGACCGCCGACGGCATCGCCGAACTCCGCGCGGCGCGCCTGCCGGTGGGCAGGGTCATCGTGAACATGGTGCGCCCGCAGGTGTTGGACGCCGAGGAACTGGAACTCGTACGGGCCACACCCCGTACGGCCATCGCGCAGTCCCTGTCGGCCGCCGGTCTCGGCGGTGCGCGGCGCGGCGGGCACGCGGAGCGGCTGGTGACCCCGCTGCTGCAGCAGGCCGAGGAGTACGCCGAGCGCTACACGCTGGAGCAGGAACAGCGCGCGGTGCTCGCCGACTTGGGTCTGCCGCTGCACGAACTGCCGCTGCTCACCGAGGGAATGGACCTGGCGGGGCTGTACGAGCTGGCCACCGAGCTGCGAGAGCAGGGAATGACATGAGCCCGGACGCCCACGCCCAGCAGTCCAAGCCCTCCGCCCACCATCGCCTCTCCCCCGCGCGGGGCCTCGACATCGACCCGTTGCTGGACGATCCCGGCACCCGGATCATCGTGTGCTGCGGGTCCGGCGGTGTCGGCAAGACCACGACCGCCGCGGCGCTGGGGCTGCGGGCCGCCGAGCGCGGCCGGAAGGTCGTGGTGCTCACCATCGACCCCGCGCGCCGGCTCGCCCAGTCCATGGGCATCGACTCCCTCGACAACACCCCGCGCCGGGTGAAGGGCATCGACGACTCCGGCGGCGGCGAACTGCACGCCATGATGCTCGACATGAAGCGCACCTTCGACGAGATCGTCGAGGCGCACGCGGACCCCGAACGGGCCGCCGCGATCCTGGGCAACCCCTTCTACCAGTCGCTCTCGGCGGGCTTCGCGGGCACGCAGGAGTACATGGCGATGGAGAAGCTGGGCCAGCTGCGGGCGAAGGACGAGTGGGACCTCATCGTCGTCGACACCCCGCCCTCCCGCTCCGCGCTGGACTTCCTGGACGCGCCCAAGCGGCTCGGCTCCTTCCTCGACGGCAAGCTGATCCGCGTGCTGCTGGCCCCGGCGAAGGTGGGCGGCCGGGCCGGGATGAAGTTCCTGAACGTCGGGATGTCGATGATGACCGGCGCCCTGGGCAAGCTGCTCGGCGGGCAACTGCTGAAGGACGTGCAGACGTTCGTGGCCGCCATGGACTCCATGTTCGGCGGCTTCCGTACGCGCGCGGACGCCACGTACAAGCTGCTCCAGGCGCCGGGAACGGCGTTCCTGGTGGTGGCGGCGCCGGAGCGGGACGCGCTGCGCGAGGCCGCGTACTTCGTGGAGCGGCTGGCCGCGGAGGACATGCCGCTGGCGGGTCTGGTCCTCAACCGGGTCCACGGCAGCGGCGCCGACCGGCTGTCGGCCGAGCGGGCGCTCGCCGCCGCGGAAAATCTTGAGGAGTCCCGCATTGTGGATCAGGAGGACGGGAAAGCTGGACTTCGTAACTCTCCCGACACGTACGGCAGTTCAGAATCTCCCGCATCCGGGCTCGCGGACGGACCCGCGTCCGGGTCCGTGACCGAGGCCACCGAGGCCACCGAGGCCACCGAGGCCACCGAGGAAGGCTCCCCCGCCACCCTGGACCCGGCCCCGGCACCCACCACGGACCAGCTCGCCGCGGGCCTGTTGAGGCTGCACGCGGACCGTATGCAGCTGCTCTCCCGCGAGCAGCGCACACGTGACCGCTTCACCGCGCTCCACCCCGAGGTGGCGGTGGCCGAAGTGGCCGCGCTGCCCGGCGATGTGCATGACCTCGCGGGGCTGCGGGACATCGGGGACCGCCTGGCGGCAGGCCGACCGGAGCTGCCCACGTCCGGTGCCTGAGCCACCCGGCGGGCCCGCCGACGGAGCCCTGGGGTGCCGTCAGCTCACCGCCGCGTAGTTCTCGTACACCTGGTCGTCGTCGAGGGGCACCAGGCCCGCCCCGCGCTCGTACTCCGTACGAGCCGTCTCCAGCAGCCGGCGCCACGAGGTGACCGTGGGCCGCCTGCGCAGCAGTGCGCGGCGCTCCCGCTCGGTCATTCCTCCCCACACGCCGAACTCGACGCGGTTGTCGAGCGCGTCGGCCAGACATTCCGTGCGTACCGGACATCCGGTGCACACCGCCTTGGCCCTGTTCTGCGCTGCTCCCTGAACGAACAGTTCATCCGGATCGGTAGTGCGGCAGGCCGCCTGCGCACTCCAGTCGGTTACCCAGCCCATACCGGCGCCGTCCTCTCCCGAATCGAGGCTCCCCCACGGCGGCAGCGGCATATTCACCGCCGCCAGTTGAGGACGTTACGGAAGGTGGGCACAGCGCAACACCCCCAGCGGGCCCAATCTTGAATGGTCCGAACGGACTATGGGGAAGCGGCAGATCACCCGGGGGAGTGAGCTGGTGACATGCGTGATCATCCAGGCAAACCGGGATAGTTCTATGGAGTCACAACGGACGCCAGGTGACACACAAGGCGGATTCGGACACGTTTCCATCAAAAATCTGATGGCAGACCGGAACGATTCGGGGTCGCCGGACGTATTGATACGTGGCCGCACTGCTGTGACAGTTGTGAGCAGCTTAGGCCAAGGCATATACGCGTGTCCGGCGAATGAGAACGTAGGCTGCCCTCATGCCAAAGAAGCTCTCGGGCGGTGGTCTGTCGCCAGCGCAGCAGGCCGCCAAGTTCCTCGGTGTCAGTGTGCTCGCGGGAGCCGTCCTGGCGGGCATCGCCCTGCCCGCGGTCGGCGCGCTCGGGCTGGCCGCCAAGGGCACGGTGGAGAGTTTCGACGAGCTCCCGGCCAACCTGAAGACGCCGCCACTCAGCCAGCGCACCACGATCCTCGACTCCAAGGGCGGCACGATCGCCACGGTCTACTCGCGCGACCGTACGGTGGTCGACCTCAAGGACATCTCGCCGTACATGCAGAAGGCGATCGTCGCGATCGAGGACGCCCGCTTCTACCAGCACGGCGCGGTCGACCTGAAGGGCGTCCTGCGCGCGCTCAACCGCAACGCGCAGAGCGGCGGCGTGGCCGAGGGCGCCTCCACGCTGACCCAGCAGTACGTGAAGAACGTCTTCGTCGAGGAGGCCGGCGACGACCCGACCAAGGTCGCCGAGGCCACCCAGCAGACGCTCGGCCGCAAGATCCGCGAGCTGAAGTACGCGATCCAGGTCGAGGAGGAGCTGGGCAAGAAGAAGATCCTTGAGAACTACCTGAACATCACCTTCTTCGGCCAGCAGGCGTACGGCGTCGAGGCCGCCGCCCAGCGCTACTTCTCCAAGTCCGCGAAGAAGCTGGAGCTCCACGAGGCCGCCCTGCTCGCCGGCATCGTCCAGTCGCCCTCCCGCTACGACCCGGTCAACGACGAGACCGAGGCCACCAAGCGGCGCAACACCGTGCTGCAGCGCATGGCGGAGGTCGGCGACATCTCCCAGGAGGAGGCCGCCAAGGCCGAGAAGGAGCCGCTGGGCCTGAAGGTCAGCAAGCCCAAGAACGGCTGCATCACCGCCGTGAAGGGCGCCGGCTTCTTCTGCGACTACGTCCGCGCGGCCTTCCTGCGCGACCCCGTCTTCGGCAAGTCGAAGGAGGACCGGGCCAAGATCTGGAACCAGGGCGGTCTGACCATCAAGACCACCCTCGACCCGCAGGCCCAGAAGTCGGTCCAGGCGTCGGTCAAGGACCACGTCAACAAGAGCGACGACGTGGCGACCGCGGCGACCATCGTCGAGCCCGGCACCGGCAAGATCCTGGCCATGGGCCAGTCCCGCCCGTACGGCTTCGGCAAGAACGAGACCCAGATCAACCTCTCGGTCGACGCGGCCATGGGCGGCGGCGCGGGCTACCAGCCCGGTTCGACGTTCAAGCCGATCGTGGCCGCGGCGGCGATCGAGGGCGGCACGCCCGCGAACAAGGTGTACGGCTCGCCGTACGAGATGGACTACCCGAGCCCGGTCGCCCAGTGCGGCGGCGGGTCTTGGAACGAGCAGGGCGTCAAGGTCGCCAACGAGAACGAGTCCGAGGTCGGCCCGTACGACATGCGGGAGGCGACCGCGAAGTCGGTCAACACCTACTACGTCGAGCTGATCAGCGACATCGGCATCTGCCCGGTGACCGAGATGGCCGAGAAGATGGGCGTCAAGCGGGCCGACGGCAACAAGATGGTCCAGGCGCCGTCCATCGCGCTGGGCACCCAGGAGATGTCCCCGCTGACCATGGCGAACGGCTACGCCACCTTCGCCGCGCGCGGCATGTACTGCACGCCGATCGCCATCGAGTCGATCACCCGGCGGGTGGGCGGCAAGACCGAGTCCCTCCAGGTCCCGAAGTCGACCTGCTCGCGGGCGATGTCCGAGAAGACCGCCGACACCATCAACACCCTGCTGCGCGGTGTGGTCGAGGACGGTACGGGCCAGCAGGCGGGCCTCAGCGGCCGCGCCAGCGCGGGCAAGACCGGTACGACGGACGAGCGGTTCGCCGCCTGGTTCGTGGGCTACACCCCGAACATGGCCGGTGCCGTCTGGGTCGGCGACCCCGCGCACAAGCGCAAGATGCAGAACATCACCATCGGCGGTGTCTGGCACGCGAAGGTCTTCGGTGGCCAGGTGCCGGGTCCGATCTGGCGCGACATGATGACCGGCGCGCTGGAGGGCCGGGAGGCACCCCCGTTCAACATCGTCGACATCCCGCGCAGCGACGTCGACCGGGAGCGCGACCGTGACCGGGACCGCGACGAGGACGACAACGGCAACGGCGACCAGAACGGCAACAACGGCAACGGCAACGGCGGTCTGATCGGCGGCGGCTTCATCGACGGCGGTACGACCGACGGCGGCCAGGACGGCGGCGCCACCGGCGAGCCCACCCAGCCGGACCCGACGTTCTCGATCCCGGAGGACTTCTTCCAGGGCCAGACGAACAACGGCGGGAACGGCAACGGCGGCCGAGGCTGACACGTACTGCGCGTACGGCCCCTGTCCCTCTGATACGGGGCAGGGGCCGTACGCCTTTATGTATATGCCGCTGTGGGCCGGTGCTCCTCGGCTAGCCGGCGAGGATCCTCTTCACGACCGCGGCCACCCGGCCGCCCTCCGCCTGCCCCGCCACCTTCGGGTTCACGATCTTCATGACCGCGCCCATGGCCCGCGGGCCCTCGGCGCCGGCGGCCTTGGCCTCGTTGACGGCCTGGACGACGATGCTCTCCAGCTCCTCGTCGCTGAGCTGCTTGGGCAGGTAGGTGGCGAGCACCTCGCCCTCCGCCTTCTCCCGCTCGGCGGACTCGGGACGACCGCCCTGGGCGAACGCCTCGGCGGCCTCGCGCCGCTTCTTGGCCTCGCGGGCGATCACCTTCTGCACCTCGTCGTCGGAGAGCTCGCGCTTCTCCTTGCCCGCGACCTCCTCCTTGGTGATCGCGGCGAGCGTCAGCCGGAGCGTCGAGGAGCGCAGCTCGTCGCGCTCCTTGATCGCGGCGTTGAGGTCATCCTGAAGCTTCGACTTGAGCGTGGTCATGGCCTGATTGTCGCAGGTGCGTGTGACAGGGCGCCCCTCGATTTCCCCGCGGGGCGCCGGACGGGCGGCCGGGCACGGGAGTTGGGCCGGGTCTGACACGATGGAGGTATGCGCGCGCGATACGGAGTACCTCTGGGGATCGCGGCGGCTGGTGCCGCCGGACTGCTCTACTCGGCCGGGTTCGAAGCCCGTTCCTTCCGCCTGCGACGGGTGACGGTACCGGTGCTGCCCGCCGGGATGCGACCGCTGCGCGTGCTGCAGGTCTCCGACATCCACATGGTCTGCGGCCAGCGCAAGAAGCAGCGCTGGCTGCGCTCGTTGGCGGGCCTGCGCCCCGACTTCGTGATCAACACGGGCGACAACCTCTCGGACACCGAGGGCGTGCCGGAGGTACTGGACGCGCTGGGCCCGCTGATGGAGTTCCCCGGCGCGTACGTCTTCGGCTCGAACGACTACTACGGCCCCAAGCTGCGCAACCCGGCCCGCTACCTGGTGGAGAAGGCGCAGGGCAAGTACGGCCTGAACGGCAACCCGCCGGCGGTCGGCGCCATCCACAACCCGTGGGAGGCCATGCGGGACGGCTTCGACGCGGCGGGCTGGCAGAACCTGACCAATGCGCGGGGCCAGTTGAAGATCGACGGGGTGTCGATCGAGCTGACCGGCCTGGACGACCCGCACATCAAGCGGGACCGGTACGACGAGGTGGCGGGCGGCCCGTCCGGTGCGGCGGACTTCTCGATGGGCGTGGTGCACGCGCCGTACCTGCGCGTCCTGGACGCCTTCACGGCGGACGGCTACCCCCTGATCCTGGCCGGCCACACCCACGGCGGCCAGCTCTGCATCCCCTTCTACGGCGCCCTGGTCACCAACTGCGACCTGGACACGGACCGGGTGAAGGGCCTGTCCCGGCACACGGCGGAGGGACGGACGTCGTACCTCCACGTCTCGGCGGGCTGCGGCGCGAACCGCTACACACCGTTCCGCTTCGCGTGCCCGCCGGAGGCGACGCTGCTGACGTTGGTGGAGAGGGCGTAGGGGAGCCGGGGTGAAGCCCGGGTGGGAACCGGGGTGAAGACCGGGTGGGAACCGGGGTGAAGCCCGGGTGGTCAGCAGCCCGGGCGAGTAACCCACCCGGCCCGCCCGAATAGCCCCTTTTACCCCTCCTGCTTAGCGTGAGGGGCATGACCGCCCCCATACCCAGGGACATCCCGGACCTGCCCGCCATACCGGGCATCCCCGGGGTGCTGCCCGCGCCGGTCCCCGCCGCGGCGGTGGTGGCCCCGTGCCGCCGCCGTCTGACGGCAGCGTTCCGCCTGCTGATCGCACTGACGGCGGCGGCAGCGGTATCAGTGGAAATCTGGCTGGGCGCCCCCCTGCGCGTCCTCAGCCGCTTCTCCATCCAGAGCGGCATCCTGCTGGCAGTGGTCATGCTGCTGTCGGCCCGCAAGGCCTGGACCGCACGCAAGCCCCTGCCGTCGGCGCTGACCGGCGCGGCACTGCTGTACGCGGTGATCGCGGCGCTGGTCTACCACCTACTACTGGCTGACGTCACGCCCCCACCGACGGGCTGGCACGCGCTGACGAACGTGATCCTGCACACGGCGGCCCCGGCAGCGGCGGTACTGGACTGGCTGTTGCTGACAGCCCCGGCGGCCCTGCACCTGCGCCAGGCGGCGACGTGGCTGATCTACCCCGCGACGTACCTGGTCTTCACCCTCGCCCGAGCAGAACTCCTGTCCCCCGGAACCGAGGCCCGCTACCTCTACCCCTTCCTGGACGTCGACGCCCACGGCTACAAGTCCGTCCTCGCCAACGCCCTCCTGATCGGCCTCTCGATCTACGCCCTCGCGGTCCTCCTGGTCGCCCTGGACCACACCCGCCCGAACCCCATCCGCCACCGCGCCAAAACCGGATTTCGTCTCCAGCCACCGGTGGGCTAAAGTAAACGACGTCACCGCGACAAGCGGGGACGATCGGGGTGTAGCGCAGCTTGGCAGCGCGCTTCGTTCGGGACGAAGAGGTCGTGGGTTCAAATCCCGCCACCCCGACAGCCGAAACAGCAGATCAGGAGCGTCCTCACGTGAGGACGCTCCTGATCTGTTTTGTGTGCGTGTCTAACTGCGTGACTAACGCTCCGGGCCCCGCTTGAAGATGCCGTCCATGACCACGGCACCGGTCTGGATCACGGGCCGGATCTGCTTCCGGTACACCTCCTCAGTAACCGCAGTGCCAGAGTGCCCGACGAGCCGGGAGATCTCCTCCAGCGGGACACCCCGGTCGGAGAGCAGCGACACGAAGCTGTGCCGGAGCTCCCGGGGCGTCCACTCCGCAGCGTCGACCCCGTCAACATCCTTGAGCGCCTGGCGGAAGGCACGGCGGACGTTGGCAGCGTCGAGGGGCTTGCCGACGGCCGAGGAGAAGACGAGGCCGTGTTCCTCCCAGGCCTCACCGGCGGCAAGCCGATCCCATCCCTGGTCTTCGAACTGCTGCCAGAGGGCTTCGACGCAGCGCGCCGGCAGGGCGAGGGTGCGCCGGGACTTGCGGGTCTTGGTGTCTCCGGTGCGCCTAACCGAACGCCAGACCGCAATGTGCGGAGGTTGAGGCGGGTCCATGTCGGGACGCCCTTTCAGAAAGACGTGGTCCCAGGTGAGGGCGCGCAGTTCCTCAGTGCGGGCGCCCGTCAACAACGCGAGGACGATGTAGGCGTACATCGAGGTCCCTTCAGCCCCCTTCAGCACGGCCTCGGCTTGGGCGAAGGTGAGCGCCTTGGACGGGCGTCCAGCCTGCCCCTGGGGCACCGAGCACAGCTCAACGACGTTGCGCTTCACCTTGTCCCGCGCCATGGCCCGCTTGACCGAGCGGTTCAGGCAGGAGTGGAGGCCCTGGAGGGTGCGCGTGCTGAGGGTCTTTGCCTTGTTGGCCAGCCAGCGGTCTACGTCCTCCGCGCTCAGGTCGCGGAGCTTACGAGCGCCGAGTGACGGAATGACGTGCTTCTCGCTCATGAGGGTGGTGGTCTCGACGGTGCTGGGGTCGAGGCCGGCCAGGCCGTAGGTGAGCCAGTCCTTCACCGCGTCCTTGACCGTGTAGTTGGTCGGGGCGATGGCAAGGCCGTCTTCGTGGTCCCGCAACACCTCCTTGAGCTTGTTCTTCGCCTCCGTCTTGGTCTTGCCACTCCCCCGCTTGACGATCCGCTTGCCGCTCGGATCGAAGCCGAGGTTCGCCGTGGCGATCCAACGCTGTCTCTTCTCGTCCCAGTGCAGGCCACCGTCACCGCGGCTACGACGCTTCGTCATCAGGCCGCCTCTCCCATCTGGCCCCGGATGAAGGCGCGTACGGCGGTGTCGGGGATACGGCGGCAACCGTCGACCTTGATGGAGACCAGGCGGCGGGTGCGGATGAGGTCGTAGACCTTGGTACGGCCGAGCTTGAGCCGGGTCATGACCTCCGGAACGGTGAGCAGTTCGGGCGCGGCCGTGGTCATCTGGTGGGTTCTCCTTCTGTTCCAGGGGCGGGTTCGAGGGATGCGGACAGCCAGGCTTCGGTGTCGGAGAGGCCGGTTCCGGCGAAGACCCAGTGGGCGAGGACGTATGTCGTCTCCGGCTGAGGGGTCCTGGCTGTTGCGGCTTGAGCGCGGCGCCATTCGGCGCGGGCGTCACGGAGTGCGCCGAGGGTGGTGGAGTAGCGGCGGGACTTGGTGGAGAAGTGGCCGCGAAAGCCAAGCATGTGGGCCCAGGCGCGCAGGCGGAGGTGTTCGAGGCTCTTGCGGGCGCCGAGGGTCCACGCGGTTCGGATCAGGGTGCGGGCGTGGTCACTGATGTCGAGCTGGGCGAGTTCGGCGACGAACTTCAGCGGCCGGTCGAGAGCTCCCGTGGCCGTCTCCGCGCCTTTGGTGGCGTACTTGGCGATGTAGGCGGCGACGGCGCGTTCGGTCAGTTCCTGGCCGTCGTTGAAGTCGGCGGATCGGATGGTGCGGACGTCGAGTTGGCTGCCGAAGGTGAAGGTGTGGGTGCGGCCGTCGATGGTCGGGCCGTCGACTCGGGCCTTGGCGGCGGCGGTTTCTATGGCGTCGGTGAGGAGATCGGCTGTGGCCCAAGCGGGTGGTGGGGTGTTGCCGCCTTCCGGGCCGTCGATGCGGATGACCGCGTGGAAGTGGACGGCTCCGCGCCTTTGGTATTCGGCGACCTTGGCGAAGGACACGCGGGCGTGGTCGCGGAGGCGGCGTTGGCTTAGTCCCGCGCGCTTGGCGACTTCTCGGCGGAGGTAGATCGAGAAGCGTCGCCAGAGTTGTCCGGCGTGGGCGTTCCAGAGGACGGCGGCTTCGTAGTCGTAGGTGTCGGGGTTGAGGGGGGTGCCCAGGGTGTCGTCGTCCTGGTCGTGGTGGAGGCCGCAGCGGCAGGGGCGGCCGTCGGTGCGGCGGTTGTGGACGGGGCCGAAGCCGGGGGCGGTGAAGGTGGCGAACACGCGGGGGTGGGTGCCGACCTGTTCCGGGGTTCCTTTGCCGCCGCGGAGTCCGGCGGTGATGAGGTGGAAGGTGTCGCGGCGGTAGACCTCGGCGCAAGCGGGGCAGCGGGTGGTGCGGCGGTTGTTGCAGCGGACGAGGAGTTGGCCGGCGGGGAGGCTGGTCGAGTCGAGGTGCTGGAGGATGCGGCCGATCTCTCCGGTGGTGGTGTCGATGTCGTATTCGGTGCGGTGGCCGTCGAGGCGGATGGGGTGGGTGCAGCCGCCGAGGCCGGAGAGCTGGCGGAGGATACCGGGGAGGGTGCCCTGGGCGGCCAGGTTCGCGAGTTCCGGCATGGGGGCCGGGGTGGTGCGGGTGAAGATGGCGTTTCCCTTCTGACTGGCTCGGTCGGGAGGAAGGCCCCGGGGCGGCGTAATGCTTGGTCGTGTGCCGTCGCCCCGGAGGCCGGGCGTTGATTCAGCGGCGGTGCTGGTCGCGGAGCAGGGAGCGCAGGACGACGGCTGCCACGGCGACGGAGATGGCCGTGACGGCGACTGCGGCCAGGAGCGCGGTGAGGACGACTCCGCCGACGACCAGGGCGACGACCGTCTTCTGGTCGATGGACACCGAGGGCAGCGAGCGGCGGGCGGGTGCCGGGGCGGTCGTTGCGGTGTGGGTGTGTGCGGGCGGCGGAGTGGGGTTGTCGGGGTACTTGGGCAGGAACATGGGCGATTCCTTATCTACTCGTCTAGATGTGTCAGCCGTTTATGACGGTCACGCCGGAGCGCGTGCCGGATTCGATGGCGGGGGCGAGGAAGGTGTGGGAGAGCCAGAAGCCGAACAGGGCGATCAGGACGACGATCCAGGTGCGGACGCCGAGGAACTTGACCGCTCCCCAGGCGAAGAAGCCGAGGACGACGACGAGGGGGAGGCTGATGGTCACGGGGTGAGGGGTCCTTTCAGCGGACGGGGCAGCGGTGGGTGCGGGCGGCCAGTTCGGCGGCGGCGCGGCTGTCGTAGTCGGCGGAGAAGTTGCAGCGCGGGGCGGTGCAGGCGGCGGTGTGCTTCTCGCGGCCCCGGCCGTCGTACGAGGTGGCGACCTGGACGGGACCTATGCGGGTGACGTTGCGAAAACGGCGGTTGGCGGTCATGCGGGTCTCCCTTCAGAGTTGGGCGGCGATGGCTTCGGCTAGGGGCGCGGGAATGCCGAGGCGGGCGCGGAGGGTGGGGGTGTCGATCGGGGCTCCAGTTCGGGTGTGGTGTTCGGCGGCGACTTTGCGGGCGTGGTCGACCAGGGCGGTCGGCACCGGAACGGGCGGGGTGGTCGGTGCTGGCTCGATGGCAACGGGTTGGGCGGACGTCTCGGGTGTGGCTTCGGGCTCGTCCTCCTGGTCCTCGATGAGTTCCGCGCCGTTCTCCTCGGTGGCCGTCTTCGGCGCCGTATGGACGAGGAGGGTCCCGCCAAGGAAGGCGACCGCAGGCCAGCCCGCGACGAGGATGCGCAGCCAGGCCGGCACGTCGGTCATGTCGAGGAGTCCGGCGGTGGCGACGTTGGCGCCGAGGGAGGCGGTGAGGGCGATGACGAACCAGCACCAGGCCGCCGCCTTGGCCGTACCGGTACGGAGTCGGCGCCATGCGGCGACGAGCAGCAGGTCGACGCTGATCGGGTAGGCCCACGCTTTCCATCCGTCCTGTCCGGCCGCCATGGCGATGTCGTGGATGTGGGCGAAGGACAGTGCGGCGGCGATGAGCGCCTGGACCAACACCGCGTCGACACGGGCCAGATGGGCGCGCACGGTCCGGCTCCTTTCGGTTTCGGGCAAGGCAGGGGTAGGGACGTGGCGTGAGGCGGTCACGCCGACCGGGTGAATAGGGAGTGCGTCAGTCGGTCGCCGGGTGCGGCAGGACTGCCGGAGCCGGGGTGTCGGCGTGGCGTACGGGGATGGCGGGCCGGAAGGGCTTGAGCGCGGGCAGGTCGGGCACCAGGTGTGCCGATTCCCGGCAGATCTCGGCGGCGTCGCCGAGGGAGAGGTAGGGCGTGCGGATACGGGACCAGCCGCCGGAGGTGTCGCCCGCGACGGCGAGGCCGGGCAGTTCGGGGGCGATGGCGCAGGCGGCGGAGACCGCTTCCGGTGCGATGTCGCCGAGGGCCATCTTGGCGGAGGCTTCGTCGTTGACGCGGTGGCAGACGCGGCCGGTGAGCTGGGCGCGGAGCATGGTGGCGCCCTTGCCGAGTTCGGCGCCGAAGCGCTGGCCGCAGACCTCCAGGTAGATGCCGGCGGCTCGGCCGAGTTGGGCGAGGCGGATGAGCTGGGTGACCATCTCGTCACGGCGTTCCTCGTCCTTGCGGGTGGCGGTGAGGAAGAGTTCGGCCACCTCGTCGACGAACAGGACGACGGGGGTGGGCCGTTCGCTCTCGGGCAGGCCCCAGATGTCGGAGGTGATCTCCTCGTCCGGGGTGTCGGGCGCGATGCCCTGCCGGGCCTTGATCAGGTCGTAGCGATCCTCCATTTCCTTGACCAGGGCGGGCAGGAGTTCGGCGGCTTCGTCGGGGTCGGTGGCGAGGGCGGAGAGGCGGGCGGCGAAGGGCGCCAGTTCCACGCCGCGCTTGCAGTCGATCCCGACCAGGGCAACCGGCTGACGGGCGAGTCCGGCGACGAGGTGGCGCAGGTACATGGACTTGCCGGACAGGGTCGCGCCGAGGGTGAGTTGGTGGGGAACGGTCCGGTAGTCCCGTACGAACGGAGTAGCGTCCTCCCGCAGGGCGACCGGAACCTTGAGGAACCCGGAGCCGGTCTTGCGGGGCATGCGCACCCGCCGTAGAACGTCGTAGCCGACGAGGCGCAGTTCGACGACACCCGGCTTGATCGTGGTGACGTAGACGGCGTGAACTCCCCAGGCATGCCGCAGCCGTTCGGCGGAGGCGGCGACGTCGGCGGGTTCCTGGCCGGGGGCGAGCCGCAGCCGGATGCGCAGCCCGGTCGAGGTGGGTCGGATGATGCCCCGGCGGGGCGGGACCGGCCGGACCTCTCGCCGGGTGGTGGCCTTGACGGCGAGGACCCGCAGCCGGGAGGGGGCGACGGTCAGGCCGCACGCTTCCATGACGGAGCTGTACGAGCTGAGCAGGCGGGCGGTGGATATCGGGCCGCCGACGGCGGACCAGTAGACGGCCGGGTACTTGGCCCGGGTGTAGGCGGTCCCGCCGCCGAGCGCGGCGAGGGGACCACCCACCTCCAGGAGCGTCGTCAGGTCGGTCATCAGGCGGTGGCCCCCATGGCGGCCGGGAACGCGGCCGGGGTGACGGCGGCGGCCCGGAAGGCGATGCCGTGACGCTGCTGCCCGTTGAACACCGACTCCCACGGCCGGGCAACGAGCCCCGGCAGCGAGACCGGAGCGCCCAGGTTCAGGCCCTCGGATACACCGCCCTCGGGCACGGTGACCTTGATCAGCGAGGACTCTCCGTCCTCGATGTAGACGACGCCGAGCGTCATCAGCGCCTCACCGCTGACGGCGTCCTTGGCGATCTCGCCGGTCTGACGGTCGCGGACCTTGGGCTCAGGAGCCTCGGTGAGGAGGATCGTGGCGGCGGAGGTCTCAACACGGATGGTGCGCAAGACAGTTTTCCTATCTACTCGTCTATACATGTAGCGATCTGCGAACCCGATCTCCCGGGCTCGCGACGATCACCCTGCCACACAACTTGCCCACTCGTCTATACGAGTACGCATGATGAGGTGTACGAGTTCGGGAAGCCTCGCGGACCGGACCGTTGTCAGTGCCCTCGGGCATGCTCTGCCCATGCTGATTGCGACCAACAGCCGGGGCCACGCTGTAAATCGCCCTTCGAAGCCGAAGATAGGAACGATGCTCGCCGACCTGGATCAGGGCGATCACCTGCTCCTTGAGCGGCAGGACGAGAACCAGGAAGGCAACTGGTACATCCAGGTGCTGTTCCGCGAGACCAACACCTACCAGTTGGAGTACCGAGACGGCGTTCCCGCAGAGCACTACCAGACGCAGACGGTGTCGCAGGAGAAGGTCCTGCAAGCACTCCTCGACTGGGCGGCCGACAAGCCCACGTGGCGGGAAGGCTTCATGTGGACCAACATCGGCCACTGGTTCACTCCGGCCCCCGAGGATGAGGGCGATACGACCGTCTAGTACTGCGCCGCCGTCCATGCGGTCAGGTCGCCGGAAGCTGGTACGACAGGACGTAGGCGTCCGCCGCCATGACGGTGTCGCAGACTTCGACGGCCCGTCCCTCGGTGTCGAAGGCGGTGCGAACGAGATGGATGACGGGCACGCCGGAGGCCAGCCGGAGCGTCTTGACCTCGTCCGGCGAGGGCATCCGGGCCCGGATCTCCTCCTCGAAGTGGTCCAGGCGGTGACCGAGTTCTTCAAGGCGGGCGTAGATGCCGCCGGGCCCGGGGTTGGGTTCGGCGATCTGCGTACCGCGGGCGATGTCGAGGGGGAGGTAGGAGGTGGCGAACTCGACTGGCCGGCCGTCGAGGAGATAGCGGCGCCGCCGGGCGAGGACCCGACGAACCGAGCCGAGCCGGGTGGAGATGTCCTGACTGGCCTTCTCTTCCTTGACCTCAAGGCTGTCGACCTGGGGGTGGCTGCCGACTGTGTCCGCCTCGACGATGAAGGCGGACTTGCCCTGCTCGCGATGCCGGCGGGCGAACCGGTCGGAGGCGAGTCGCCGCACGGGCGGCCGGGGCCGGACGAAAACGCCCTTGCCGTGCTCGGCATGGACAAGTCCTTCACCCTGGAGGATGGAGAAGGAGTTGCGGACGGTCATCCGGGATACCCCGTAGTGGTCCACAAGCTCCGCCTCAGAGGGCAGCTTCTCGCCCTCTCGGAACCGCCCACGGTCGATGGCCTCGCGCAGTTGGTCGGCGATCTGCCGGAAGACCGCACGATCGCTCGTGGGGTCGAGATCACCGAGCTGGCCGGAGGGAAGAGCAGGGGTCACGAGTGCACTCCTTTAGGTATCTAGACGTGTGGGCGAGTGTTGTTGCTACGGTGGAGAGCCTAGCCATCCGAGAGGGCCGAGGAACGTGAGCACAGAACGCCCGCACTCCGTGAGCGTGGCCGGAGTCGTCATCGACGACTTGGGCCGGGCCCTCCTGATCCAGCGCCGGGACAACGGCAAGTGGGAACCCCCGGGCGGTGTCCTCGAACGCGAGGAGACCATCCCCGAGGCCCTGCAACGCGAAGTCCTCGAAGAGACCGGCATCAAGATCGCCCTTCCGGCGACCCTGACCGGCGTCTACAAGAACATGACGGGCCTGATCGTCTCCCTGGTCTTCCGCTGCCAGGCCGCCGACGGCACGCCCACCACCGGCGACGAGACCCGCGCACTGCGTTGGGCAACCCGCGAAGAAGTCTCCGAGCTTGCCGACGAGGCATACGCCATCCGTGTCCTGGACGCGATGGACGCGGCGTCTCCACCTGCCATCCGCGCCCACGACGGCGTGAAACTCGTCTAGCCCGAACCCGCTGCACATGGCGGCCTACCAGCACGAAGGAACTTGTATGCACGAGTATACGAGTACAGCCCGGGTCTGGGGACTCACTTGCCCAGGTTTCCCGGAAGAGGTCAGCCGGGCCCGCCGCTGGACGCGCGACATCCTGCGCGGATCGCCATGGGCGGAGGACGCGGAACTGATCGTGAGCGAGCTGAGTGCGAACGCAATCCTGCACACGGCCAGCGGCCAGCACTCGGGCAGCTTCCATCTGGCCCTGGCAGTCTCAGCGCAGGCAATCGCGCTGTCGGTCACGGACGACGGAGGCGCCGGCACCGCCCCCAAGGTCGAGCGCCAGGACCAGGACGCCGAGCACGGCCGAGGCCTGGGCATGGTCAGCGTGATCGCTCACCGGGTCGTCGTCCACGAGAGCGATGGCGGTCACACGGTCACCGCGGAGTTGTTCACGACCCCGCTCGTGGGAGGTCACCCGTGCTGATGGACAAGCCGCAGCGGGGCTACTGGTGCGAGTGCTGGACCCAGGACCTCACGGACGAGACGCAGCCGATTCTCCGGGCGTCCTTCGACGCGTACTCGGCACCCCAGGCCGACCGATGGGTAGCGGTCGCACTACGCACGATCTCACCGGCACTAGACCCCGACGCCTCACAGGAAGCGTGGGAGTGGCTGTACGAGGGCCGTATCGCGACGAGGAAAGCACTCCTGCGTGCCGAGCCCAACGCAGTGGCGCTCACTCAGGCCGGCACCCGCATCACCTGGACGATCCGGCCCGTGATCTTCCTACCGCTGGCACACCGACAGGGCACTGAATTACCGCCCTGTGCAGCCGAGTTCAAGCCCCACACCGACTAGCAGACTTGTCGCTTGACTGCCCGGTCCTCAACTCCAGGCCGGGCTTCAGGCATGCTCAGCTGCATGAGCGCCTACAGCAGCGACCAGGACTTGAACGTCACCAATGTCACCGGGGAAGACGCCGAGGTAGACGTCGCAACCAACCTGCTGAACGGCAACGTGCGCCTGTCAGTGCTGTGGACCGATCAGATCCTCCTGGGCCCTGATGACGCCGAGCGCGTGGCGCACGCCCTCTTGAGAGCCGCCGAGCATGGCCGCCGTATCGCCGAAGCTCGAAGCGCAAGGGCGGACACCGATAACGCCACCTGCCAGTGAGTTACAACTTTCTTTACTGGTTCAAGGCGGCTCGCTCCGCTCACCGCGCGCGGCCCGGCCGCCGGCCGGGCCTGCGCTCCTGTCTCCGCCCCGCTCCAGCCCGGCCGGCGCCCGTGCCGCGCTCAAAGCATGCAGCCACCTGGCGTTAGAGAAGGGGTACGTCGTGGCTGGGGCGGTCGGCTCCACGGCTTTACGGAGCCACTTTGGCGCGAGCCTCGAAGATCATGGCCCCAACGTCGTGCTTTACCGGGCAGGTCCACAGACTGCCCGACGCGCCGGAAGCTTACGGGGCCATGATCACTCGCGCCAAAGCAGCGCCACCCCAAAGCCGCTCCACCGACCTCGATTATTTCACCCCATCAAATTGGCAGAGGCGAGGACAGATGGTCAAGGTCGATTTCTTCTGAGTGCCGATACTGCTCGAAGGAGAAATCTTCCGTCGACATAATCTCAGACTCGATTGCACCACCGGTGACAGCAGTCAACACATCCGGCGTAGCCGTTTCAGGCGCCTTGCACATACTGGCCCAAGCCTCAGCAAGCGCACTCCAAAGCCAGTACCTATCCGCCGCCGTCAAGGACGTATCGGACTCTCTCTGAAGGAGCTGAGCGATTTCACCGTGTTTACGCGCCAGTGCACATCCATCAGCGCCATGTAGCCATCGAGAAATCCTCTCGCTGGCAGGTGGAACTGGAACGTCTGAAGGGAATGGCGGCAACACGCCAGGCTCAAGCACTACAAAAAGAGTCAAAGCGTAGGGAGAACTGTCCCACTCGTCTTCACACCACAGGCGAAGAGAGGCAACCCGTTGGAAGGCCCAGCCGATGGGACTCGATTCCTTGGGAGCTCTACTCTCCGCGACTGACTGAAGAGGTCGTAGCCATGGAACTACCTCATCCGGAAAGGCGAACCTACTAAAACGGCGCCCGACTCTTTGACCGAACTTACGAACATCAGCAATGTCTTTAACGCCTGGTACGCGCCCTGCGTCCACGACGACTTGCTTGTCTACCGTGGCCATGAAGGTGAGATCTGCAAAGCAACATTCACCTAAGGCGGGTAGATGAACCAAGTGCGGGCGTCGACCACTGCGGTTCGCTTTTGCTTCACTAGCTGGAAGCTCCACGACGGGGACAAGGTGTGCCGTTGGGCGGTCGGACAAGACCAAGTCACAGGTCTGTGTAATTACCGCAGCTCCAAGGGGCGTCTCAACCCAATCGACGACTCCCGGTGCAATTTTGCGTGGGATGCTATCGACACGGAGAACGTCACCTTGCCGGTACTCGCGGATACGATCCGCCCATGCTGGCACCACTGCTTCAGTCGTCTCCTGGGCAGAGGAACTAGCGGACACATCCCCGGAAGGCGACCCCACAGACTTCCCCCTACCCTGACACTCAGCCAGCTTCCCCGCCCAGCAGTTCACTTGAAGTATAGCCAGCACTCTGGATAGGCGTGCCGGCCTTCCTGTACTGCGCTCGAAAGTCCTCCATGGGGCTCGGAGCACCGGGCTCGGAAGCATGGAGCCACGCACGCACCAAAGCAGGCTCCCGCACGGGCGCGGAACGCACAAGTTGGGCGAGCCGCATGATCATTTCACCGTGCCGCGCATTGACGCGGCCGCCCGAAGCCCACAGATGCACCGAGCGGCGACTCACATTGAGCGTTTTACTCAGTTGCTCCCACGTCAAACCGCTCTGATCGTGGATCATCTGAACAAGTGCCGCTGATTCAAGGGGTAGATCGGCCTCACGGCCATCCGGGGACTCGACTGGATCAACCAAGCCGAAATCCGCTGTAACCGGTGTCGATGTTTGTTCGGCCAACGGGGCCGCTTCAGCTACGGGCACTCCGATGAATGTGGAAGTCGCCATAGTGGCTGCACAGATCCACCCTGCCACCCAAAGGCGCGACCTGGGGGAAACAGCAGCATCGAATGACCTGATGCTCGCCTGGGTTGGGCCTGAGTCTGTGTGAATATGGAAGAGCGAATTATCCTGGCTTTGCAATGTGGCGCTCATAGGACACCTCCGAAGTATGCCAGAAATTCATCCTTCACGGCCCAGCGAAAGAATCGATATGCCGACATCGCCAGCCGCTCCGCCTTTTCGCGCACATACTCTGGCTGCGAGCTTACCTCCGAAGCCTGATAAAAGGAATCTAGATCCAGCACCCAGCTGCGCTGCTGAATTGCAGAAAGCGTGGGGTCGTATGTGCCACCAGGAGGCATCTCGCCCCATTGCGCCAGAAGCCCGGTGGTCTCATCAATTTGGAATGCGGCTTGAGACAGGGAGTGCTGCAGCACAGCACTGCCTCCCAACTCAGTCCCGGATACTCCCAGAATCTCCGTTCGAACGAATTTGGAGAGATCATGAATCACAGCATCATCGGTTAGCCGATTCGTGTATCGGTACCCGAGGCGAGTATATGCGGGAACATAGGCTACCTTTTTCAGTGCCGCAGCCAGCGTCGAGAGAGAGGCACAGAATTCAGCGTTTCCAGGATAGGAAGTCGTCTCCAGCGAGAGACTTCCATTGGTGAGAGAGACGGTCGTCGCCCGGTCAGGTGATCGAAAGCGCCAGACTTGCGTCTGCCCCATCTGCGGAGACACTTGTCCCGCCCCGACGACCATGTTGAACTCTGCGCCTTTTTCAAGGTACGGGTAGGCGTTCCCCACCTCTGCGGCGAAGAGTGACGCGGCGTTCGTAGAGTCGAGAACCGCTAGAGGTTCGAAGCGTAGCTGCGCCAGGACGCGCACCAGAGGGGCCCTCGACAGGGGCACATCCTCGCACGGATCGTCACCAAACGGAGTCTGGAGCTGGCGCGGAGTCATACTTCACACACTACTTCACACTCGCTGGCGCGTCACCGTCAAGGAGCCCTAACACAGCAACGTTCACAGGCGCTTAAGGCGACCCAAGTTCGCCACGCAGACCCTACTGTCGAAAATTAGTTCGAAGAAAGCGTGGGAGAGGCCCAGCGTCGTACGCAAGTAGCAGCCATCAAGACCTGTCGCTCCAGAGTCAGCGACGGGCATCGACTACAGGGCCAAGTTCTTGCGCGAGCTGCAGGCGATGTCTCCGATGACCATGATGTTGAGATCGGCCGGGTCACCTACACCGTAGTGAAAGAGTGCGTCGATCAGGTTTGACCCGTCCCACGGCCGTTCACGCAGAAGGGTGAAGGCCGTCGCGCCCACGATGACAGCGCCTCATGGGGAAGGCTGGGACCATGTGGCAGGTCAGCCACCAGTGAAGACAGGAACGATCACTGCGGCGATTGCAGAGAGCAGGCCTGACACGGCCAAGAAACCGTTGAACTTCTCTTTCGCGGTCGGGAACACGGCGCGACCGACATTCCCGACCTTCGTCCGCAGCACAATCATCTTGATCTTTTGCCACCGATGTTGGCGATTCCGACACCCCATCAACACGCCATAGGCGTTGTTCCGGCAGTAGGTGCGTCCGTCTCGGTTCACAGCGCCGCACCAAACCGGTACTTGGAACGAGGCGTAGGCGAACACCGCTACAGACAGGGCGGCGACGACCGAGAGGGCCCATTGCTGGCTCCACGCCACGATAAGGGCCCCGACCGCGATGTATCCCCAGTACAAGCGCATGGCTTTCCCCATAGTTGCGAGCGTAGTGGCATATGCGCAGGTCAGACAGCGGTGAGAACCAGCCAGAATAATCGTGATGGCGCACCGTCGTCTCTTGACTTTGGGTGCTGACATCCTGTTCGAGCCGTGTTGAGCGTCCGATGCTGTTCTGCCCTGCTCGGCTCGCTCCAGTTCCTTGGAGCCGGGGGCGCTGACTGCCGTCGACGGCGCGCGGCCACGCTGCTGAACGGACGTGACCCGCCGCCAGCCCACGGCTTGAGACGGACGCGGTGATGAATGCCGGCTCGCCGCGCTGGATGACCTTGCAACGATGCCGGTGGCTGAAGTTTGTGCCGGGTGCGCCGTCTGCGTGTCTAACTGCGTGACAACGCCGACGCACAGCAACGAACAACCGCGGACGTCTGCGGACCGTCGCAGCAGGTGAGAGGCACACCAGCACGAGGTCAAACACCCAACAAGATTCGTTCGGGACGAAGAGGTCGTGGGTTCAAATCCCGCCACCCCGACAGGGAAGCAGCAGATCGCCCAGGCTACTCACGTGAGTAGGCTGGGCGATCTGCTGTTTGCGTGTTCGGAGTGGGGTCAGAACGTCAGTACCTCGCGGTCGAGTGGATAGCGCGCGCGGTGTGGGCCCTCGTACGGGGAGGGTGTGATCGGGAGGACGCCGGTTGGCTGTAGGCCCAGGTTGTCGTCCCAGAGGCGGGGGTCGACCTGGCCGACGACGCGGAACTCGCGGAAGGTGAACGGCGGGCTGTCGGTCGGGAAGAACTCGGCGGTGGTCATCACCTGGAAGTGCAGGTGCGGGGTGGTCGAGTTGCCGCTGTTGCCGATCAGGCCGAGGACCCGGCCGGGTTCGACGCGGTCGCCTTCCCGGACCTTGAGCGAGCCGGGCTTGAGGTGGGCGTAGAGCAGGTAGCGGCCGGGTGCGACCTGCACGGTGACGTGGTTGCCGACGGTGTCCTCGATGGGCGGGATCGGCGGCGTGACGGGTGGCGTGTTGTCCGGGATCCCGTCCTGGACCTCCACCACTCTTCCGCCGGCCGCGGCGACGACCGGCTGCCGGTAGCTCAGGTGGCTGGTGAGCCGCGTGGGGTCGCCTTCCCAGGTCTGTCCTTGCTCTCCGACCCGGTACCAGTCGATCGCGAAGCGCTGCGGAACGTAGAAGCGGCCGTTGATCGGGGCGAGACCGCGCCGGTGGTGGGTGTTCCCGCAGCACGACTCGCTGGAGTACCACGTGCCGGGGCGCACCGGCGCGTTCAGGTTCAGCGGCGCCGTGCGGCCGGTCGGGGTGACCTGGACCGTCTCCTCGAACGGGGAGGAGCCGGAGGGGGTGACGACGGCACCCGAGAGATGGTGTTCGAGGACCTTGGGCACATGCCGACCGCGGTCGAGGGCCAGGTCGAGCCAGATGACCCACCGCTGGGAGCCCGGGATGACGGTCGGTGTCGGCCCCGGGGGTGCCGGGGTGGACCCGTCCGCACCCGGCAGGGGGTCACCCACGGGGTTGGCGGCGTCGGCCAGCGCCTGGCCGCTGAGCGAGCCCACCACCCGGTGTGAGCGGGCGTCCCGGACTTCGACCCGGTCGAGACGCACCTGAGCGCTGGTGGGCAGGGCGTTCGTGGTGAGCAGTTCGTACGAGAGGTGCGTCCTGCCGTCCGTGGCGCGGAACGGCGTCGGTTCGGTCATCACCGCCGCCGTCAGCGGCGTGAACTGCGGGCCGGGTGCCGGACCGGCCACGTCGGTCCCGTATCCCGTTGCCGTTGAGGCCGTCAGCAGGCCCGCTGCGAGCACGGCGGTGACGAGCCCGCGACGTAGCGGGCTCCCGCCGGTGCGGTTGCGAGGGTCGCGCTTTGCCATGGTGCTCTTCCAGTCGTCGGGTCCGGGCCGAGAAGGGCACCGGCACGCCCCGCACCGAGGCGCATGGCCCTGTGTAACTCGGTGACGTGCCGCTCCGAGCCGAGGTCACCGGGGCCACGTCCGAACTACACCCGTCCAGCCCCGTCGACCGGCGAGCCCGCCACCCCGACAGCCGCAGGTCGCGGGCGGTACTGTCCCTTGCGTGGCAACAAGCGCGCTGTTCAGCACCGACGACCTCTCCCTGCCCGAGTCTCTGCAGGAGGCCGTGGAGCACGGAGAGGTATTCACGCGGGCTTGGGTGGTCGAGCTCATTCTGGATCTTCTGGGTTATACGGCGGAGAAGGACCTCTGTGAGCTCAGGCTCGTGGAGCCCGCTTGTGGGGGCGGGGCGTTTTTGGCTGTCGTCGCCTCCAGGGTCAGTGCCTCCTGCCGGGCGCGCCGCCGGCCCATCACCGATGCGGTCACCGCCGTCCGCGCCTTCGACCTGTTGGAGCGGAATGTCGAGCAGAGTCGGGCGTTGGTCGCGGCAACCCTGCGGGGGGAGGGATGGGGGGCGGAGGATGCGACGAAGGTCGCCGAGGCGTGGGTCGGGCGGGGGGACTATCTGCTTCAGGCGGACGCCGGGCACCGTGCCGACTACGTCGTCGGGAACCCTCCGTACATTCGCCTCGAAGACGTTCCCGATGACCGGATGGCTGTCTATCGGCGGTCCTGCTCCACCATGGGGGGCCGCGCCGACATCTATGTCGGTTTCTACGAGGTGGCCCTGCGCAGCCTCAATCCAGGGGGGCGGCTGGGGTTCATCTGTGCCGACCGTTGGATGCGGAATCAGTACGGGCGGCGGCTGCGGCAGCTGGTGACCCGGCACTTCAGCATGGACCTCGCGCTTGTCATGCACGATGTCGATGCCTTTGAGGAGCAGGTTTCGGCGTATCCGGCGATCACGCTCATCTCGAACCGGGCCCAGGGTGCGGCCGTTGCCGCGGATACGAACCGGTCCTTTGGCGCGCAACAGGCTCGGGGCTTTGTCGAGTGGTATCGGGAGGGGGCATCGTCCACGGTCTCCACGGGGGCGTACGAGGCTGCCCGTATGCCTCACTGGTTTCCGGAGGAGGATTCCTGGCCTGCCGCCTCGCCGGCGAGGCTCGCTGTTCTTGAGAAACTCACCGAACGCTTCCGGCTGTTGGAGGACGCCGAGACCGGCACCAAGGTGGGCATCGGTATCGCCACCGGCGCGGACAAGGTCTTCCTCACCAAGGACGCCGGTCTCGTAGAGACGGACCGGCTGTTGCCCATGGCCATGGTGCGTGACACGACCAGCGGCACTGTCGACTGGGACGGTACGTACCTGGTCAACCCCTGGGCTGCCGACGGTGATCTGGTCGACCTCGACGCCTATCCGCGTCTCGCAGCGTACTTCGAGCGGAACAGTGAGGTCCTGCGCAAGCGCTACGTCGCCGTCAAGCAGCCCCATCGCTGGTACAAGACCATCGACAAGGTCGATCACCGGCTCACCCGTCGCCGGAAACTGCTGTTCCCGGACATGAAGTTGAGGATCCATCCGGTCCTCGACGAAGGGGGCTTGTACCCTCACCACAACCTGTACTTCATCGTCTCGGACGTCTGGGACATGCGCGTACTCGGTGGCCTGTTGCTGTCCAAGGTCGCGGAGGCATTCGTGGAGGCGTACGCGGTCAAGATGCGCGGGGGCACCCTCCGGTTCCAGGCGCAGTACCTCCGGAAGATCCGTGTACCGGACCCGGCGGAGATCGGTGAGAGCGACCGAGAGGCCCTCATGGAAGCTTTCCGCAGGCGGGATGTGGAGGCCGCCACCGAGGTCGCTCTGCGTGTCTACGGGCTCGCCGAGCTGCCTGAGTAGGAGGCATGGATCTTGACGGTTACCCGCCAGGACTTCGAGGACGCCGTCGCGGCGTACTGGGGCGCCAAGGAACTGCAGAGGGAACAGTCCGCGATCAAGGCCGCCGTGGGGGCGGGCACAGCGGGTTCCGTGCGGGGTGGCAAGCACTTCGACGCCATCGCAGTCCTGTTGTCCAAGTTCTTCCTCGACGCGGGGTATCCGCCCGAGAGCATTCGGGTCAACAAGTCCCAGGGGCTCGAACTGCCCGGCTACTTCCGGCCGCAGAAGCAGTGGGACCTGGTCGTCGTGCACCGGCACACCCTGGTGGCTGCCTTCGAGCTGAAGGCTCTCGGCGGTCCGTCGTTCGGCAACAACTACAACAACCGGGTCGAGGAAGCGCTCGGCAGCGCCGTCGACCTGCGTCATGCGGCCCTGGCCGAGCTGTATCCGGGCGAGGAGCCCTGGCTCGGGTACTTCTTCATCATGCAGGACGAGGCAGGATCGCGTAGGCCCGTCCGGCCGGCCACAGGCGCCCTGCCGGTGGAGCCGGTCTGGGAAGGCATGTCCTATCAGGAGCGCTTCGGTGTCTTCTGTCAGCGGCTGTTGTCCGAGCGGCTCTACGACGCCGCCTGCTACATCACCTCTTCGGCCGCCGACCCCAAACCGCACGAGCCGGTCGACAGGCTCGACTGGCGTCACTTCTCCGCGGCCATCAATGCCCGTCTGACCTATCTGAAGAGCCTTGGGTTTCCCGGGTAGTTGGGCCTGTGGTTGCCGCACCGATGAGTTCTGGTGGCGGGTGGGGTCCTATACGCGTCACGATCGTTCGCTCGACAGGAGATCTTCGTCATGACCGCTGCCGCCAAGGGGCCCGCCAGCTACTTTCCGTCCATCGAGAAGAAGTACGGGCGGTCGATCGAGGAGTGGATGGGGATCATCAAGGGGTCGCCGCTGGAGAAGCACATGGAGCTTGTGGGGTGGCTCAAGGGGGAGTTCGGGGTGGGGCACGGGCATGCCAATGCGCTGGTTGCCTACTACCGAGCCAGCGCCTCGTAGGGGTCCTTGGGCGGTTTCATCGGGGTTGCCCTTGTCACCTTCAGGTAGGGGATGAGGGCGCCGTTCACCGGGTCCTTCGTTGTTTCCGGGGTGTACGTGCCCTCCACTCGTAGCCAGGTGTCCGGGCGCAGGACCGGGGGGACCTCGCCGGTCAGGGCGATCTTTACCGGTTGGGCGTCCGCCGCGCAGCAGTTCAGGGTCATGCGGACCAGGTATGGGGGGCCCGACGGGGGTGTGGCCACGAAGCCCTCGATGCGCAGGTGACGGTTCTTCAGGGTGCGGCCCTTGTCGTAGGCCGCGCGGGCCGCGTAGTCCGTCAGGGGGAGGGTCAGGGGGTTGTCCGGGGGGAGGGGGTCGTAGGCGTACGGCTCTTGCAGGGCTGTTCCTGCGCGGGTCGCCGTGTAGGAGCCCAGGGCCGGTGGGGCCACCAGGATCAGGGCCAGGATGGGGAGGGTCAGGAGCCAGGTGGTGCGCGGGGGCTTGTGGGGGGTGGGCCTGGTGGTGGTCTTGGTGGGCCCTGAAATTCCGTCGTGCTTTCCGTCGTGCCTTCCGTCGGGCTGTCGGTCTTGCTTTCGGTCGTACCAGAGTGTTGCCAGGGCCGTGGTGATCAGGACCGCCGCCGAGAGCAGGAGCAGGGGGCGCAGGCCCTCCTTCACATAGCGGAGGTACAGGTCTGTGGTGCCCGCGTGGAGCAGGGATGCTCCCAGCAGGAACAGGAGCGCCGACTGGGCCTGGCGGGTCATAGGAGTGCCGTTCCGGTCGCTGTGGAGATGGCCAGGGCCAGGAGGAAGGTCGTCGGGGCGAAGCGCAGGGCGAAGGAGCGGCCGAAGGTTCCTGCCTGCATCGCGATCAGCTTGAGGTCGACCATGGGGCCCACCACCAGGAAGGCGAGCCTGGCCGTCAGGGAGAAGTGGGTCAGGGACGCCGCTACGAACGCGTCCGCCTCCGAGCAGAGGGAGAGCACGACCGCCAGGATTCCCAGGGCGACCACGGCTGCCCAGGGGTTCGCTGCCAGGTCGCTCAGCCAGGACTCCGGCACTGCCGCTTTCAGGGTTGCCGCCGCCATCGCGCCCAGGATCAGGAAGCCGCCCGCGTGCAGTACGTCGTGGCGGACCGAATCCCAGAAGGCCGCTGCCCGGGGCTTGCCCTCGTGGGACGGGTGGGTCGGGGGGCGCAGCCAGTCCGTGCGGCCCAGGCGCAGCCAGAGCCAACCCATCGCGCAGGAGACCAGGAGGCTGGCCACCAGGCGGGCCAGGACCATTTCCGGGGTGTCCGGGAAGGCGACTGCCGTCGCTGTCAGGACTACGGGGTTGATGGCGGGGGCCGAGAGGAGGAAGGCCAGCGCCGCGGCCGGCGGGACTCCTCTGCGGATCAGGGCGCCGGTCACCGGGACCGAGGCGCATTCGCAGCCCGGCAGTACCGCCCCTGCCGCTCCTGCCACCGGGACCGCCAGGGACGGGCGCGTGGGGAGGGCGCGGGTGAAGAACGAGGAGGGTACGAACACCGCGATCGCCGCCGAGAGCAGCACGCCCAGGACCAGGAAGGGCATGGCCTGGACTACGACCGCCACGAACACCGTCGTCCAGGTCTGCATCACCGGGGAGGAGAGGGCTCCTCGCAGGGGGTTTTGAAGCAGGACCGCCAGGATGAGGACGGTGATCAGGGTCAGGGGGGTGCGGTCGGTGGGGCCAGTGGCGGCGGTGGGTTTCGGTTCTTTCTGGGAGGGGCGGGGGCGGGTTGGGGTCGCCAATGGGTCGCGTCTCCCGTGGGATGGGGTGGGGTGCGCGCTGAAGGGCGCCTTCTGCTTCCCTTTCTTACGGGTTGGCGGGAAGGGGCGTTCAAGGGCGCCCTCCCTCCGGTGGGGAAGGCGCCCTTGCCTGTCGGCGTCAGTGGGGCAGGTGGCGGGACGCGAAGTCCAGTTCCAGGCGGACCTGCTTGATGCGTTCGTCCACGACCAGGGAGCCGTGGCCCGCGTCGTAGCGGTACACCTCGTGGGGGGCGTTGCGGGATTCCAGGCGCTTGACGTAGTTGTCGATCTGGCGGATCGGGCAGCGCGGGTCGTTGACGCCCGCCGAGATGTAGACGGGGGCCTTCACCTCGTCGACGTAGGTGATCGGGGACGAGGCCTCGAAACGGTCCGGGACCTCCTCGGGGGTGCCTCCGAGGAGAGTGCGGTCCATCGCCTTCAGGGCCTCCATCTCGTCGTGGTACGCCGTGACGTAGTCCGCGACCGGGACCGCCGCGATGCCCAGGGTCCAGGCGTCGGGCTGGGTGCCGAGGCCGAGGAGGGTGAGGTAGCCGCCCCAGGAGCCGCCGGTGAGGATCAGGCGCGCGGGGTCGGCCAGACCGGAGGTGACGGCCCATTCGCGGACCGCGGCGATGTCCTCCAGCTCGATCAGGCCGACGCGGTGCTTGAGTGCGTCCGTCCAGGCGCGGCCGTAGCCGGTGGAGCCGCGGTAGTTGACCCTGACCACCGCGTAGCCGTGGTCCACCCAGGCCGCGGGGCCCGCCGCGAAGGCGTCGCTGTCGTGCCAGGTCGGGCCGCCGTGGATGGAGAAGACCGTGGGGAGCGGGCCGGTCGCGCCCGCGGGCTTCTGGACCAGGGCGTGGATACGGCCGCCGGGGCCGTCCACCCACACGTCCTCGACCGGGACCGAGCCCGGGGACTTCATGCCGGGCGGGTCCAGGACGACCTTGCCGGTCGTCGAGCGGACCGTCGACGGCTCGGCGGCCGAGGACCACAGGAACTCGACGGTGCCGTCGGGGCGGGGCGTGGCGCCCGAGACCGTGCCCCGGGGGGTGGGGATCCTGGTCAGGGTGTGGGTGGTGAGGTCGTAGCGGAAGAGTTCGCTACGGGCCTCGAAGCTGTGGCCGACCAGCAGGGCCGAGCCGTCGGGGTACCACTCGGCGCTCACGTCGCCGGGCAGGTCCATGGTCAGGTCGGTCTCCTGGCCCGTGGACACGTCCCAGACCAGGGGCTCCCAGCGGCCGCGGCGCTGGTGGCCCACGAGCAGGCGGGTGTCGCCGTCGACCGGGGCGAAGCCGAGGACCTCCAGGCCCAGCTCCTCGGTGCCGCCCTTGGTGTCGTCCAGCTCGGCGACCGTGGTGCCGTCCGGGCGCAGGACGCGCAGGGCGGAGTGCATCGCGTCGCCGTGCTCGGTGTGCTCGATGGCGATCAGCGAACCATCGTGGGAGAGGTCGCCGACGCCCGCCGACTCGCGGTGCCGGTAGAGGACGGCCGGGGGCTCGCCGGTGCGGGCGAGGTGGATCGTGGTGCCCTCGTCGTCCGTGGAGCGGCCCACGATCGCCGTACGGCCGTCGCGGCCGAGGGCCAGGCCCGCCGGGTAGGAGGGGTCCAGGCCCGGCGTGGCCAGTTCGTCCTCGCCGCCGGTGAACGGCTGGCGGCGCCAGACGCCGAACTCGTCGCCGTCCTTGTCGTCGAACCACCAGATCCAGGCGCCGTCCGGGGACAGCACGCCGTCCGTCGTGCCGTTGGGGCGGTCGGTGACCTGGCGCTGCTCGCCGGTGGCGCGGTCCCAGGCGTACAGCTCGTACGTCCCCGTCGCGTTCGACACGAACAGGGAGCGGTCCGGGGCGTCCTCCGCCCAGTCCGGCAGGGACACCCGGGGTGCCCGGAAGCGCTTCTCCCAGTCCGGCAGGTCCCGGTTCTGCTGTTGCTGATCCGGCGCGGCGGACCCGTTGCTCTCAGTCATGGCCCCATAGTGCACGGGATCGCCGACATTGTGTCTGGCCTGGTCCTCAGGCTGTGGATAACTTTCGCGGAGCCCGCTGCGGGGGCGGCTGACGGGGCGGCTGTCAGTGGCAAGGTGCACAGTGGTCGGCATGACGCGACTGCGGAGGAACGTGGAGAAGTTCTGGGCCGCCGCCGAGGCCCGGGACTGGGAGGCGTTCGCGGGGACGCTGGCCGACGATGTGGCGTACGAGGCGCCCATGAGCCGGGAGCGGGTCCGGGGGCGGGAGGCATATGTGCGGTTCAACCGGGAGTTTCCCGGGGACTGGCATGTGCGGGTGGAGCGGGTTGTTGCGGAGGCGGGGGAAGCGGTGTCCTGGGTGCGGGTGACCGACGGGGACGATGTGCATGTGGGGATTTCGTTCTTCCGGGGGGACGGGGAGGGGCGGATTGTCGCGGTCACGGATTTCTGGCCGGAGCCGTATGAGCCGCCGGCCGGGCGGGAGCACCTGACCGAGCGGTACTGAACCCCGCGGGCCGGGTGGGTGGGGGGTGCCCGTACCGTGGTGGCGTGTACCGGTTTCTGCTGACGCCCCGCTGGTGGGGGATCAACCTCTTCGTACTGCTCGCCATCCCCTTCTGTGTCTTCATGGGGTCGTGGCAGCTGGGTCGGTTCGAGGACCGGGTGGCCGATCACCGGAATGCCGAGGAGCGGGTCGCCTCTGCCGAGCGGGAGGCGGCTCGGCCGCTGTCCGAGCTGCTGCCTGTGGACAAGGCGACCGTGGGGAAACAGGTCACGGCCACCGGGCGGTACGCGGATCAGCTGCTGGTGCCCGATCGGGAGCTCGATGGGCGGCGGGGGTTCTATGTGCTGTCGCTGCTGCGGGTCGAGGGGGGTGACGCGCTTCCGGTGGTGCGGGGGTGGGTGCCTGGGGAGGCGGATGCCGCTGCGGTGCCCGATGCGCCTTCGGGGGTGGTGACGGTTACGGGGGCGCTGCAGGCCTCTGAGCAGCCGGGGGAGAACGGGGTGCCGGGGTATGGGGGGTTGCCTCGGGGGCAGGTGGGGGCGATCTCTGCGGCGTCTTTGGTGAACCTTGTGTCGTACGACGTTTATGACGCGTGGGTGACCTTGAATTCCGGGGACGGGGGGATGGCGGCCGTGCCGGTGAGTGTGGCTCGGGATTCGGGGCTGGATCTGAAGGCGTTCCAGAACCTTGGGTATACCGGGGAGTGGTTTGTCTTCGCCGGGTTTGTGGTTTTTATGTGGTTCCGGCTATTTCGGCGTGAGGTTGAGTTTGCGCGGGATGCGGAGTTGGGGTTGGTGGAGGCGGGGGGTTCTGAGCGGGTGGGGTCTGAGCCGGGGGTTGGGGTCTGACCTGGGTCTGGGTGCCGGTGATTAACGGTGCCGTTGATTGACGGTGCCGGTGATTAACGGTGCCGTTGTTTGACCGGTGCCGTCGGTTGGTGGCGCCGTGGGGGTGGGTTCGCTCGCCCGCGCTGGCGGGGTGCCGCTGCGCCCACCCGTGCCGCCCCAGCGGCACGACTGCCCGCAGCTACGTCGGTTGCCCGCAGCTATGTGGGTTGGGCCCCCGGTCCTGCGGCTGGCTGCAGCTACGTAGGTTGGGCCGGCGCCGCCCGTACGGCTGGCTGCAGCTAGGTGGGGTGGGGCGTGCCGCTGTCCGGGGCGACGTCGTGCCGCTGCCCGTCGGCGCGGGCGCCCTGGGTCGTTACGCGCCCGCCAGTACTCCCGTCCAGTACACCGTGCCCGCGCAGGCGTTGGGGATGGTTGTCTGGGCCGGGGGGGAGCCCGGGTCCGGGGTGTTGGTGATGGTTACCGTGCCGTCCGCCGGGCCGTCTGCTGTGAGGAGCTGGGTGGAGGTGCCGGTGTCGCCGCCGGTGGAGGTGCCGTCCGTGGTGCCCGTGCCGGAGGACGGGGTGGGGTCGGGGCTCGGGTCGCCGCCGCCTCCGACCGTGCCGCCGGTGTTGCCGCCCGTCGTGGGGCACGTCTCCGACGGGACCCACGCGAACTTCACCTCGTACGCCGTGCCCGGCTGGAGGATCAAGGACGTCAGTTCCTCGGACGGGTCCGGCAGGGACGTCGCCGGGTCGCCCGAGGTGTGCCGGGCCTGCGACAGCTTCGTCGGGTCCGCCGCCCCTCCGGGGACCACGCTCAGCGTGCCAGGGCTGGTGACCGTACACGCCGACGTCGAGGCGTTCGAGAAGCGGAACGTGCCGTAGACGGCGCCGCCCTGGTCCTGCGTGCCCGCGCTCGCCCCGGCGACCGTCAACTGCTCGGCCGTACAGACCGCCCCGCCCGCGTCGGTCGTCGCCTGCGGGTCCGCCGAGCCGCCCGACGGGTCGCCGCCGGTCTGCTCGCCGCCGGTCTCCTTCTTCCCGCCGCCCGGGTCCGTCTGCTCCGACTTGTCCGCGGCACCCGCCGACGAGCCGTCCCCCGCGTCGGGGTCCAGGCCCTGCGTGGCGCCGCCCTGCGCGTGGGTGCCGTGTCCCGCGACCGACGGGTTGGCCCCGGACCCGGTCGACTGCGACACGTGCACCAGCGCCGGGACCGCCGTACCGACGAACAGCGCCGCCGCCGCCATGCCGACCAGCGCCTGGCGCTTGCGTGCCCGCCGGGCCGGCACCGCGCGCCGAAGATGCTCCAGCGTGCCCTCACGCGGTTCGATGTCCTGCACCGCGTCCTGCAGCAGCTGCCGCAGGTCCGACTCGTCCAGGTTCGGGGCGTCGTCCGAGCCGGTGCCGCCCGGCTCGTCCGTCCCCCGGACCGCGGCCCTCAGCCGGTCGAGACCGTCGAAGCCGCCGGAACCGCCGGAACCGCCGGAACCGCCAAGATCCTTGGCGGCGGCATCCCGGCCCGTCGGCTTCGACGGCACCCGCGCCTCGTTCTCGCTCAGGCCGTCCGGGCCGTCGTTCACCGTCTCGTTCCCACCGTGCGATTGCTCAGGCGTCCGGTCGTCCCCGGGGACGTGGCGCCGCCGTTCGTCGTGGTCGGCGCTCATGCCGGCGCCTCCATCGCGACCCGCAGCGCCGCGATGCCGCGCGAGCCATATGCCTTCACCGAGCCCAGCGACAGGCCGAGGGTCTCGGCGACCTGGGCCTCGGTCATGTCGGCGAAGTAGCGCAGCACGAGGACCTCGCGCTGGCGCCGTTGCAGACCCTTCATGGCCTTGATCAGGGAGTCGCGCTCCAGCTGGTCGTAGGCGCCCTCCTCCGCGCTCGCCATGTCCGGCATCGGCTTGGAGAGCAGTTTCAGGCCGAGGATGCGGCGGCGCAGGGCCGAGCGGGAGAGGTTGACGACCGTCTGGCGCAGGTAGGCCAGGGTCTTCTCCGGGTCCCGGACCCGCTTGCGGGCGGAGTGGACGCGGATGAAGGCCTCCTGGACGACGTCCTCGCAGGAGGCGGTGTCGTCGAGCAGGAGCGCCGCGAGCCCCAGCAGCGACCGGTAGTGGGCGCGGTAGGTCTCGGTGAGGTGGTCGACCGTCGTACCGGCGGCCGCCGTCTCCTCGGCGTAGGACGTCTCGGAGCCGTCGCGCTGACTGGGGATGCGGGTGGGCCGCGCTGCGGGCATGGGTGCGATCACCGGCATGCCGCCGGGCGTACCGGACATGCGGGGTCGGCGGTAGGGGCGCGGCGGACGGAGAGCCGTGCCGCGCGCCGCAGGGAAGTCGAGTACCTCTGCCACGCCAGTTGGACACGTCTACCCCCGAGAGGGTTGTACGTGCCGGACGTCACTTTTGCGTCAGGCAGCTCGGCTGATGGCGCCTCACATGCACTCATGCGTCCCGCTCTTCCCCTATGTCCCATATGAACGGACGTCCCCACGCCCTGCCCACGGCGTCCCCACGCCTACCCGTGGCGTCCGCACGCCCTACCCGTGGCATCCGTACGCCCTGCCCCGGGCGTCCCCACGCCCGAAAACGCGCCCGCGCGCCCACCGACAGGCGACCGCAAAGACGCTCCCCGCCCTCCGCGCGGTTGCGGGGGACGGGGAGGAAATCTTCGAACGCCGAAGAGGTCCTGTTCAAGTGGCACGGACCATTATCCGACGCACATCTTTCACGCAGATCCTACAAACGTTTCGCGGCAGGCCCCCGGAGTTTTCCGGCCAAGGGTCACGCTCACGAAAACTCCGTCGCCACCAGTTCGGCGATCTGCGCGGTGTTCAGCGCCGCTCCCTTGCGCAAGTTGTCGCCGCAGACGAAGAGTTCGAGCGCGGTCGGGTCGTCCAGGGCCCGGCGCACCCGGCCCACCCAGGTGGGGTCGGTGCCCACCGCGTCGGCGGGTGTGGGGAACTCCCCCGCCTCCGGGTTGTCGAACAGGACGACTCCGGGGGCTGTGGCGAGGATCTCGCGGGCCCGCGCGACGGTGACCTCGTCCTCGAAGCGGGCGTGCACGGTGAGGGAGTGCGTGGTGATCACCGGGACGCGGACGCAGGTGACGGCCACGGGCAGCTTCGGCAGGCCGAGGATCTTGCGGGACTCGTCCCGTACCTTCATCTCCTCCGACGACCAGCCGTCCTCGCGGCAGGTCCCGGCCCAGGGCACGACGTTCAGCGCGACCGGCTCCGGGAACGGCCCGGTGTCGTCGCCCACGGCCCGCCGGACGTCGCCGGGGCTGGTGCCCAGCTCGGTTCCGGCGACCAGCGACAACTGCCGGCGCAGGGTCTCCACGCCGGCCCGGCCCGCGCCGCTGACCGCCTGGTAGGAGGAGACCACCAGCTCGCGCAGGCCGAACTCGGCGTGCAGGGCGCCGAGCGCCACGATCATGGAGAGGGTCGTGCAGTTGGGGTTGGCGATGATGCCGCGCGGCCGGGTCCGGGCCGCGTGCGCGTTGACCTCGGGGACGACCAGCGGCACCTCCGGGTCCATGCGGAAGGCACCGGAGTTGTCCACGACCACCGCGCCGCGCGCGGCGGCGATCGGGGCCCAGTGGGCGGCGACCTCGTCGGGTACGTCGAACATGGCGACGTCGACCCCGTCGAAGACCTCCTCGGCCAGAGCCACGACCTCGACCTCCTCGCCGCGCACGGCCAGCTTGCGGCCGGCCGAGCGCGGTGAGGCGACCAGGCGGATCTCGCCCCAGATGTCCGCGTGCTGGGACAGGATCTGGAGCATCACCGTGCCGACCGCTCCGGTCGCTCCCACGACCGCGAGTGTCGGCCGTCGGGTGCCGGACATCAGCGGCCCGTGCCTCCGTAGACGACGGCCTCGTCGCTGTCGGAGTCGAGCCCGAAGGCGGTGTGCACGGCGCGTACGGCCTCGTTGACGTCGTCGGCGCGGGTGACCACCGAGATACGGATCTCCGAGGTGGAGATCAGCTCGATGTTCACGCCCGCGTCGGACAGCGCGGTGAAGAAGTCCGCGGTGACGCCCGGGTTGGTCTTCATACCGGCGCCGACCAGGGAGATCTTGCCGATCTGGTCGTCGTAGCGCAGCGAGTCGAAGCCGATGCCGTGCTTGTTCTTCTCCAGGGCGTCGATGGCCTTGCGGCCCTCGGCCTTGGGGAGGGTGAAGGAGATGTCCGTCAGCCCGGTGGAGGCGGCGGACACGTTCTGCACGATCATGTCGATGTTGATCTCGGCGTCCGAGATCGTCCGGAAGATCGCGGCGGCCTCGCCCGGCTTGTCCGGCACGCCGACGACCGTGATCTTGGCCTCGGAGGTGTCGTGCGCGACACCGGAGATGATGGCCTGCTCCACCTTCTTGTCCCCTTGCTGAATCGGCTCGCTGCTGACCCAGGTGCCCTTGAGCCCGCTGAAGCTGGAGCGCACATGGATCGGGATGTTGTAGCGACGGGCGTACTCCACACAGCGGTGGAGCAGCACCTTCGACCCGGAGCTGGCCAGCTCCAGCATGTCCTCGAAGGAGATCCAGTCGATCTTCTTCGCCTTCTTCACCACGCGCGGGTCGGCGGTGAACACGCCGTCCACGTCGGTGTAGATCTCGCAGACCTCGGCGTCGAGGGCGGCGGCCAGGGCGACGGCGGTGGTGTCGGAACCGCCGCGGCCGAGCGTGGTGATGTCCTTCTTGTCCTGGCTGACGCCCTGGAACCCGGCGACGATGGCGATGTTGCCCGCGTCCAGGGACTGCCGGATCCGGCCCGGCGTGACATCGATGATCCGGGCTTTGTTGTGGACCGAGTCGGTGATGACACCGGCCTGGCTGCCGGTGAAGGACTGGGCCTCGTGGCCCAGGTTTTTGATCGCCATGGCCAGCAGTGCCATGGAGATCCGCTCCCCGGCGGTCAGCAGCATGTCGAACTCACGCCCCGCAGGCATCGGGGATACCTGCTCGGCGAGATCGATCAGCTCGTCCGTCGTGTCGCCCATCGCGGAAACGACGACGACCACTTGGTGGCCGTTCTTCTTCGCTTCCACGATCCGCTTGGCGACGCGCTTGATGCCCTCGGCATCGGCTACGGAGGAGCCTCCGTACTTCTGCACGACAAGGCCCACGTGCGCTCCTCGCTCAGTCCGTGTGTGTCGGCTCAGTTTAACGAGCGCGGGAATTTCACCTTCTTGGTATCGCATCGTGAGATTCCGGCGCCCAGGTCAGCGCATGCCCGGCAATGCCGGTCGGGAAAAGTGCGACGCGTCACAGGGCGCAGGGATTCTCAGTCCGCGAATTCCTTGAGGGGCTCCGTGTCGAGCGTGATGTTCACCGGGTCCGGGAGCTGGACGGCGGCACCGAAGGGCAGCTTCTCCGTGTGCCGGTAGCGGCGGTCCTTGATGTCCGTCGAGGAGTTCGAGGAACTGGAACGCCATGCGCCGGAGACCGTGCGGCTGGAGTTCATCAAGGGAAAGGTCCAGGTCAAGGCAGCGGCCGGTCTTCGGTCCTGGGGGTCATGGCGTCGCCTCCTTGGCTCCATGGTGCCCCGACCGAAACCTGCCGCACCCTCACCGCAGCCCCGCCGCGCGGCGCAGTGCCTCGACGCGCTCGGTGACGTCGATGGGCTCGGTGACGTCGATGGGCTCGTCGACGCCGGGCAGACTGTCGCCGGCGCGCGGGCCGGGGAGGAACGTCGGTGGGACGTACCCGGGCTCGGGGCCTTCCGCCTCGATCTCCGCCAGGCAGTCGCGGCACAGGCCGTTCACGATCTCGGTCGTCCGCTCGTCCCGGTCGCACAGCGGACAGAACATGAGCACGCGGGTCACCCGGCCACGGCGGGCCGTCCTCTGCCGGATCTTCGCCTTCTTCGGGGGCATCTTGTTCTCCAGTCGGGTGCGGGCGAGTCCGCCCGGGTTGGTGACGGCGGGCGGCAGCCCTTCCGTCAGGGCCTTGACGAGGTCGCGCGGCGACGCGCCACGGGACAGCCATTCGGCGGCGAGCGGTTCGAGGGAGCGGCAGTCGCGCTCGGACAGCGGCATACGGTCGTCGGCGGCGCGCACGTCCGCGAGGGCCTGGTAGGCAGTGCTCGGCTGCTCGGCCGGTTCCTCATCTGGCTCCGGCACCGCATCCGGCTCCGGCACCACGTCCGGCTCCGGCTCCGGCTCTTCGTTCGGCTCGCCGCGGACCAGACCCGACATGTACTCCTCGGTCACGTCCTTGCCGTGCCGCTCCTCCGCGAACTTCGCCCACCACTCCGGCGACCGGGGCGTGCGCTGCCAGTACGTACGCGTCACCCAGCGCATCGAGTTGTCCTCGATGGTGATGTGCTCCTTGATCCAGCGCAGGTGGCCGGCGGCCGTGATGCGGCCCAGTGACGTGCGCACGGCCTGCTGGCCGTAGCGGGGGTGGCCGGCCGCGATGGCCTTGTAGCCCATCGCGTGGCCCTCTTCGAGGTGGTCGACGAAGACGGCGATCTCGCGGTCCCGGAGGCTCAGATGTGCGAAGTCCGGGTCGGCGTGCGGGTCTTCGTCACCTGCGGAGCGTTTGCCGTAACCCGTTTTGGCCATCGGGTGGGACGGGGACGGCAGTGCGGCGCTAGGGTTGTCGTAAGCCACGATCGAAGGTCCGATTCGCTCGTCGGTTAGGCCCCGGAGCCGGTGTTGGCGCACCGACCGGGGCCGATCTATGTGCCGCGAACCTAGGGCGGCATCACGCTGCGAAGCAAGTTGTTCACAGAACGTCACTCATTTGAGGTACGACGCCTCAACTCACCTTCAGACTTGGCTGGTTGGTTGGTTTTCAACCAAAAACCCACATCCCGAAAACCCATGGAAGGGCTCGGGGCCCGAGGCTCAAGCTCCGGGCCGACCTGCGGAAACTCCGGAGAGGAAAGCCGCCCAGGCAGGGGCGGCGAGGTGGAGTTCAGGGCCCGTCGGCGTCTTGGAGTCACGGACGTGGATGCGGGTGGCGAACGCTACTTCGACGCTGTTACCGCCCTCACTGTCGCTGTAGCCGGACTTGAACCAGTCGAGCGCGACCTCGACGCAGGCACCGCCCTCGTTGTCGCTGTAGCTGGACTTGAACCACTTCCGCTGGTCAATCACGGCTGTCCACCATCCGCTCGATGAATTGGGCCGACTCATCGGGCCCGAGAGCCTGCGTGCGGATCATGCTAAGCCGCTCGGTGACCCGGCTGACAACCCCCGGATCAGCCGAAAGCTCGCTGGCGAATGGCCCTTCGGAGAAAGCGCATCGCTCGTGGTCACGGGTCTCCAGCAGCACCATGGAACCCAAGAGCGCATCGCTGATGGCTCGTTCGAAGGGAAGCACCTGCAACACGACGTTCCGCAGCTGCCCCACCTCCAACAGGTGGCGCAGCTGTGCGGCGTTCACCTGCGGTGCGCGGAGTACAGCCTCGTACAGGACGAAGCTCAAACCCACCGGCGGTTTCCGTTCGGTGAGGATCAACTGCCGTTCCATGCGACCCGCGACGCGCTCTTGCACCGTCTCCTCGTCCAGAGGCGGGATGCGGCTGTCGATGAGGGCACGCGCGTACTCCTCCGTCTGCAACAGCCCGGGTACGAGCGAGACGTCGTACCACCAGACGTTGGTCGCCTCCCTCTCCCGCTCCATGAAGTCCTGCGCCCGCGCCGGAAACCGTTCGCGGTCCAGGAACTGCTTGCCCGCGCTCAACATGCCTTCCGCGCCGCACAGTTCATCGGCGATGTCGAGGACGCGCGGCGTCGGCCGGCGTACCCCGCGTTCCATCGACATGATGGTTTCCGGGGAGTAGTTCGCAGCGGAGGCGAGCTGTTCGCGGGTGATGTCCGCCTTGATGCGCCAGCGTTTCATCTGGTCGCCGCTGTAACGCCAGGCGACCGGCGGCTGGGAGTTGGAGTTGGACTTGGTGTTGGACTTGGAGCTGTTCCGACCCGACATCGCGGCCCCCAGGGGTGATACGCCGTCGACTACCCAGCGTAGTTCCGCTCTCCCTGTCAGGGGGCCGGTTCGCGGTGATCCGGTCGGGTCCTACTTCGCCGGGCGGCCCAGGCCCAGCGGCCCCGCGATCTCCTCCGCCATCACGCGGCCCGCCTCGAACTCCAGGGTGTCGTCGCCCATGGACTGGTCGGTGTCCAGGCCGTCCAGCTCCTCCAGGGGCTGGTTCAGGCGGACGTGGGCCAGGACGGACTGGAGGGCGCGCAAGGTGGCCGAGGCGGTGGAGCCCCAGTTGGAGAAGTAGGAGAACTGCCACCACCACAGCGCCTCCGTGGTGCGGCCCGCGCGGTAGTGGGCCATGCCGTGGCGCAGGTCGGTGATGACGTCGGCGAGGTCGTCGGAGATCCGGGCCGGTACGGGCGCCTTGCGGGGCTCGTACGGGTCGAAGACCTCCGAGTAGACGTCCACCGGCTCCAGCAGCCGGGCCAGCCTCTCGCGCAGTTCGTCCACGTCCGGCTCCGGGCCGAGGTCCGGCTCGTAGCGCTCCTCGGGGACGATGTCCTCGTGCGCGCCCAGCCGGCCGCCGGCCAGCAGCAGTTGGGAGACCTCCAGCAGCAGGAAGGGGATCGCCGACTCCGGTTCGTCGCCCTTCGCCACCTCCATGACGGCGACGAGGAAGCTCTCTACCTGGTCCGCGATCTGGACCGCGAAGTCGTCCGGGTCCTGGTTCGTCGCGTGCAGCGTGGCGTCAGACATCTAGGAGTCGTCTCCCCTCGAAGGCGCGGCCGAGAGTGACCTCGTCCGCGTATTCCAGGTCGCCACCCACCGGGAGGCCGCTGGCCAGGCGGGTGACCTTGAGGCCCATGGGCTTGATCATGCGGGCGAGGTACGTGGCCGTGGCCTCGCCTTCCAGGTTCGGGTCCGTGGCCAGGATCAGCTCGGTGACCGTCCCGTCGGCCAGTCGCGCGAGGAGTTCCCTTATCCGCAGGTCGTCGGGGCCCACGCCCTCGATGGGGCTGATCGCGCCGCCCAGGACGTGGTAGCGGCCCCGGAACTCACGGGTGCGCTCGATGGCGACCACGTCCTTGGGCTCCTCCACCACGCAGATCACCGAGGCGTCGCGGCGCGCGTCCCGGCAGATGCCGCACAGCTCCTCCTGCGCGACATTGCCGCAGGTCGCGCAGAAGCGGACCTTCGCCTTGACCTCCATCAGGGCCTGCGCGAGACGCCGTACGTCGGTCGGTTCCGCCTGGAGGATGTGGAAGGCGATCCGCTGCGCGCTCTTGGGACCGACGCCGGGCAGCCGACCCAGCTCGTCGATCAGGTCCTGGACCACGCCTTCGTACAACGGACTGCCGTCCTTCCTGGGGTTCCTTCACTACGTACCGTAGAGGGCCGCGGCCCGTCTCCGAAAGGTCAGAAGGGGAGGCCGGGGATGCCGCCACCGCCGAGGCCCTGGGCGAGCGGGCCGAGCTTCTGCTGCTGGAGGGTCTGGGCGTTCTGGTTGGCCGCCTGGACGGCCGCCACGATCAGGTCGGCGAGGGTCTCGGTGTCCTCCGGGTCGACCGCCTTCGGGTCGATCTTGAGAGAGCGCAGCTCACCGGCGCCGGTGACGGTCGCCTTGACCAGGCCGCCGCCCGCCTGCCCGTCGACCTCGGTCCTCGCCAGTTCCTCCTGGGCGTTCGCCAGGTCCTGCTGCATCTTCTGGGCCTGCTGGAGCAGCTGCTGCATGTTGGGCTGGCCACCACCGGGGATCACGATCAGCTCCTTGTCGTCTGGCTTCTGGAACGAGCCTACGTGGTCCGCCCACCCGTCGCCCCGGCACTCTTTCGAGTGAGGCGATGGGGAGCCCTATACCTGATCAAGCGCCCCTTCCGAGCGTAAAAGCCGCCAAAGCCGCCTCTTCGCCACCCGTTGGGCGGTAGGAAGGTTCGGCGCAGAAGTCGGCCGTCACGGAGTGTGACGGAAGGTGATCGGTCGGAGCAGGTTCGGATCAGGTAGGGAGTACCGGGTGGGTCAGCCGGAGATGCAGCCCGAGTATCCACCGGGCGATCTGACGGGGCGGGCGTTCCCGCCGGGCGACTGGGGCGAGCCCGCGGTACGGCTGGACGAGCTGTACCAGTGGGTGGAGCGGGGGGCTCTCGACACGGCGGCCTGGTATCTCGCGGACCGGGTGTGGAAGCGGCGCGGGGCCCGCGTACTGCGCGGTGGCGCGGCGCTGGGCGCGGTCGCCGGGGCGGCGCTGCCGCTGCTGGACCTGACCGGGGCGATGGGCGGGGTCGCGCCCTGGGGGTATCTGGCGCTGCTGCTGGCCGTCTCCTGCGTGGGGGTGGACCGCTTCTTCGGCGTCACCTCCGGGTGGATAAGGGACGTGGCCACGGCGCAGGCGGTGCAGCGGCGGCTGCAGGTACTCCAGTTCGACTGGGCCTCGGAGAGCGTCCGCGAGGTGCTGGGCCCCGCGGAGGGCACGGCGAGCGAGGCGGCCGAGCGGTGCCTCGGGGTGCTGCGGCGGTTCTCCGACGACGTGACCGAGCTGGTGCGCACCGAGACCGCGGAGTGGATGGTCGAGTTCCGCACCGGTCAGGCTCCGATGGGCATCCAGGGCGCGGTGGCGGGCGGCTCCCGCCAGGACGGCACGGTCGTGCACGGCCGCTTCCCCCTGCCGCCCGGCGGCACGGCCCGCCCGAACATGCCCCGGCAGCGGCCGCCGGAGCCCCGGTAGCCGGTCCTCTACTCGCGGGTGTACGTCAGCTTCTCCCCCGTCTGCGTGTTCACCCGCTCCAGGCTGCCGTCGCCGAGGAGCGTGAGCGTGGTGGCGGCGCCGGGGGTGCAGGACGAGGCCGGTTCGCCGACGGTGACGATGGACGGCCCGATCGCCAGCGAACCGCCCCCTGCGGGCTCCTCGGCCAGCGACGCCTGGAAGACGCAGTGGTAGTCCGCGCCGTCCGCGACCAGTGAGAGCACGGTGTCGCCCACTTCGCCCTGCTGGATGGTCAGCCTTCGGGTGTGGAGCCCGGAGGCGTTGTCGATCGTCGTGGACCAGGTGCCGAGGTACCCGGCCGGGATGGTCCCGTCCCCGGACGGGGAGGGCGAGGTCGACGGGCTCGGCCCGCCGCTCGTCGGCCCCGGTGTGACCGGCGCGCTCGACTGCACGGTCGGACTCGGCGAGCCCCCGCTGCCCCGGCCCTCGGTGCCGTCGTCGTCGGAGCTGTTCATCAGGGCGTACACCGAGCCCCCTGCGGCCACCGCCACGATCAGCGCCACGGCGAGCAGCAGCGCCGTGGAACGCCCGCGGCGCGGCCCCTCGGGCGGCGGCATGCCCGGCCCGTACGGCGGGGTGGAGCCGTAGGGCGGGGTGGAGTAGGACGGCGGCGGGGGCTGGTAGGAGGGGTGCGGATAGCCGTACGGCGCGGGCGCGGCGGCGGGGTGCGGCGCCC